>NZ_JBVPZA010000044.1:0-625 GCF_055703065.1 Hydrogenophaga sp. L310 | reverse complement strand
TCACTGATGAAGTACGCCAGGTGCCCTTCGGGCAGCCAGTCTTGCAGTGCGTCGGGCAGCAGTCGCTGCTGTTGGGGTTCGTAGGGGAGGTAACTTGCGGCCATGCCCACAATTTACCAAGCCTTCGCGACCTCAGTGCGCTTCTGCCGCGCAAGCTCCTAGGCCACAGTTCCCGCTTTCCCTCAGGGCCCCACCGCCAAGCCGACTGGCAAGTTGGAGGCCACAGCCCGGCGATGCCATCTTTTTCAATTTTTTTGAGGTGCTTTGACAAGGCGCCAAAAACTGACGTATACTGCAAGGCTTCGCTGATCACTGCAACGCCTAGCGGCAAGCAACCAAATAGTCGGCGAAGCGCAGAGGGCTAACCCCCGGCGCGGTTCAAGATAAGTTAGCGTAAACCCTAAAATATTTTGACGAAGCGCTAAAAACTGTGTCATAATACGAGGCTCAGCTGATCGCAGCTAAGCAAGCAGAAGGAAGCAGCAAGTGCTGTGGAGGTTTGCAGGATCATTAAAAACATACAGCCGATAAGCGTGGGCGTTTGAAGGCGATTGCGAAAACGGACTCGAAAGAGTCCAAGTCGCAAGACTTTAAACGCTCATGAGAATAGAAGTGAAGTTCACTT
>NZ_JBVPZA010000043.1:0-1196 GCF_055703065.1 Hydrogenophaga sp. L310 | reverse complement strand
TACTGGAATTACCCGAAAGGCACCGAGCAAACGCCCACTCATGCGCAGGAAACCAATATGGAGCGCCAGACCAAGCTTGTGGGAATCACCTCGGCGTGCATTGATTGCGTCGCGCTCGGCACCATCGAAGGTGAAAAATGCCTTCATCTCGAAGTCGCTGATATCGCGGGGGAGCCCACGCATCCCCAAAAACGTTGTGTGCCAACCCTGCATCGTGAACCTCAAAAGTGGGAGGCCACCATACCCGTTTACAAAGCGAACAGGAAAGTCAATGAAATCAACGGTCTACCCAGACCACCCCCGCGCCAGTGCTAGCTTTGCGTACCGTCACTTATTGCACTGAAAACGAGGAGACCCCGATCCTGAAGATTGCTTGCGCCTTGAACTTGGAGGAGTCGACGAGGACATTGACGGACTGGGCCGCGTCCACGAAGGCTCGATTCATCGCTGACTCCTCGGGCGTCAGCATGCCGATGCCCCCGGTCGCGGAGATCCCGTGGACGCCCAGGAAGGCCGCTCTGACCGTGATGTCCTCGAATGCACCTGTTTCGAGGCGGCCCACACTCGTCATCTTCTGAAAGTCCACGGTGCCCTGCAGGAGATGGACAGTGGCGTTTCTGCTCTTGGCCAGCTCCATGGCGACGGTCAGTCCGTTGGTGACGACATGAAGGTGGTGATGACCTCGCAGAGCTTCCGCGAGGTGCCTGCACGTGGTACCGCCGTTGATGAGGATGCAGTCGCCGTCCGACACTGATTGCGCGGCCAGCTCCGCGATGGCTCGTTTCTCGCGGTAGTTTTCCCTCTCGCGCTCCGCGTAGCTAACACTCTCGTACCGCGCCCAACCCTCTGCATACACCTCATTGCCGGGAATCGCGCCCCCTCGCGTGCGGGCCAGCACGCCACGCTCCTGCAATTCGATGAGGTCACGGCGGACAGTGATCGGCGATGTCTGAAAACGCTCCGCCAGCACGCTGACTTCGACGACGCCGCCCCCTTGCAAAAGGGCGACGATTTCTTTCTGGCGAGCTGCTTTGAGCATCTGTTTTCTTGCATTTCAGGACGGTTGACGGGCTCAATGCCGTTTTGCATGGAACTTGACCTTCAACTCCGATGCGTGGTGAGGCCTGCGAAGCGCGGCGCTGCGTGCTCGAACGGGTTGGCTGGAAGGTGCTTGAGCTTGGACAGGCGCAGGTACG
>NZ_JBVPZA010000042.1:0-1878 GCF_055703065.1 Hydrogenophaga sp. L310 | reverse complement strand
GGCTCAATGCCGTTTTGCATGGAACTTGACCTTCAACTCCGATGCGTGGTGAGTGAGTGAGGTTGCTGGATACTCTGGTTGCCGCCACCCTGACAACTTCGTAACCGACCATGAGCCTGAGCACCGAAGCCCTGTTCACCGCAGCCCTTGGGTTGCAAGCCCCCTGGCGTGTCGAGCGCGCCGAGTTGAGCACCGCCAAGAAACGCATTGACTTTGAAGTGGTCTGCACCGAGCGGCGTCTGACCTGCCCACACTGCGGCGCACCCGATCAAGGCATCCACGAGAGCATTGAGCGATCGTGGCGCCATCTGGATTTCTTCCAGTTCGAGGCCTGGCTGCACGCGGCCATACCCCGCGTAGCCTGCACCGCCTGCGGCAAGACCAGCCAGGTGCCGGTGCCCTGGGCGCGCGAGGGCAGCGGCTTCACGCTGCTGTTTGAAGCGCTGGCGCTGAGCCTGTGCAAAGAACTGCCCGTGGCCCACGCGGCCCGTCACCTGCGCGCCGACGCCAAAGCCTTGTGGCGGCGCATTGACCACTACGTCAAGCTTGCGCGTCAGAAGGACGACATGAGCGGCGTGCGCCACATCGGCATTGACGAGACCAGTCTGCGCAAGGGCCACGAATACGTCACGGCCGTGCACGATCTGCAGCAAAAGCGCCTGCTCTTTGTCACCGAGGGACGCGATCACCAGACGGTCAATGCCTTCACCAAAGACCTGTCCGAGCATGGCGGCAGCGCCCAGGCGATCAGCCATGTGAGCATGGACATGAGTGCGGCCTACCTGAAGGGGGCACAGCAGCAACTGCCGCAGGCGGCCATCTGTTATGACCGCTTTCATGTGGCGGCACTGGCGGGCAAGGCCATGGATGAGGTGCGCGCGGCCGAATTCAAAAGCCGACCCAACGCCGTGGCGCAAGCGCTGGGCGAGCTGGACCGCGCCAGCAGGCGCAGTCTGAGCTGGGCCATGCGCACGCACCATGCGAGCTGGAATCAGCGGCACATACAGGCGATGTACGCCCTGCAGCGCACGAACTTGCAAAGCGCACGGGCCTGGCGCATGAAGGGGGCGCTGCGGGAGGTGTATGAGACAGCGGCGCACAGTCAGAGCGAGGAGGTGGCGCGCACGGGACTTGGGCGCTGGATCGCCTGGGCCATGCGCTCGCGCCTGGAGCCCTTCAAGCGGCTCGCACGCACGCTCAAGACGCACTTTGAAGGCGTCATCGCGGGCATGCAGCAAGGACGCAGCAACGCGTTTGTGGAGGCCATGAATGGGCTAATGCAAAACGCCAAGCGGGCCGCACGCGGATTCAGAACGAGCAGGAACTTCATCGCCATTGCGTACCTGCGCCTGTCCAAGCTCAAGCACCTTCCAGCCAACCCGTTCGAGCACGCAGCGCCGCGCTTCGCAGGCCTCACCACGCATCGGAGTTGAAGGTCAAGTTCCATGCAAAACGGCATTGAGCCGCCAAACCGCCATTGATAAATTGAACGGTGCCGCCCGCAGGCCCCGGTCCATTCCCAGCGAGACCAGCCATCAGTGTCAGGCCGCGTGGAACACCGAAATTCGCGAGATCCTCACCGGCAGTGACGCTGCCATTGGTCAGCGTGATGATGGGTGCAGCATCAAACGCATTGTTAAGGATTGTGTTCAAAACCCCGTGCAGTCCCCGATGGTCTGAAGGTGCGAGGCGAGGAACAATGGCGTCATGAAGAAACAAGCGGAACTGGGACTGAACCTGAGCACGAGGCGCACGCGCAAGGCTGTGTTCCTCGACGAGATGGAGCTGGTGGTGCCGTGGCGCGAACTCATTGCGCTGATTGCAGCGGCCGCGCCGGTTGCCAGCACGGGGCGCCCACCATTTGCACACGAGACCATG
>NZ_JBVPZA010000041.1:0-2913 GCF_055703065.1 Hydrogenophaga sp. L310 | reverse complement strand
TGCGCATTCATTTTTTGCAGCAGTGGTTCGGCCTGTCGGACCTGGCCATGGAAGAAGCCCTGTTCGAGACGCCGCTGTACCGTGAATTCGCTGGTCTCTCGGGCAGCGAGCGCATTCCGGATCGCGTGAGCATCCTGCGCTTTCGCCACCTGCTCGAAGAGCACCAACTCAGCCTGCAGATACTGGCCACCGTCAACAGCACGCTGGCCGCCAAAGGGCTGCTGCTCAAGAACGGCACAGCCATCGACGCCACGCTGATCGCAGCACCCAGCTCGACCAAGAACAGCAGCGGCGAGCGTGATCCTGAGATGCACCAAACGAAGAAGGGAAACCAATGGCACTTCGGCATGAAGGCGCACATTGGCGTGGATGCCGATTCGGGACTGGTGCACACGGTGGTGGGCACAGCGGCCAACGTCAACGATGTGACGCAGGCCGGCGCGCTGGTGCATGGTGAAGAGAGCGATGTGTTCGCTGACGCAGGCTACCAGGGTGTGGCCAAGCGCGAGGAGACGCAGGCGATCAATGCCAACTGGCACGTGGCCATGCGCCCGGGCAAACGCAAAGCGTTGGACAAGAGCACGCCCATGGGCGCGATCATGGACAAGCTCGAACATGTGAAGGCCAGCATCCGGGCCAAGGTGGAGCACCCGTTTCGGGTGATCAAGCGCCAGTTCGGGTTTGTGAAGGTGCGCTACCGCGGATTGGTCAAGAACACGGCGCAACTGCACACGCTGTTCGCACTTTCCAACTTGTGGATGGCGCGGCACCGGCTTTTGCAGAAGGCGCAGGGATGAGTGCGCCTGCAACGCGCCCATGGGCCTCGATGAGGCCCCGAAAGGCCGGTAAATCGACCTTTGAACGGTGGAAACTGATCGAAACGGGCACGGCGGTTTCATGTCGCGAGATCCATGCGCTCAACGCCCTTCACCGCTCCGGTTTTGAACATCATCCCTAAGAGTTTAGTATCGTGGCTCAAGGTAAAGTGATCAGTAATGGGCGTTTTAGCCGAACATCCTGTTTGGCAGATATTGTTTCGCCAGTGCACTTCGTTTGAGAGGTCACTTACAACATCCAAGACTAGGCCTGTTGTACCAGAGGTCGTGACGCTCAATTCCAGCCGGTAGCTCCCACGGCTCACTGGCATATAGGGGCCATAAAATAGATAGCCCTGTTTACCAGTGCTGCTGAGGCCATTATTCGTTGGTGTCCCTACTTGTGTGTGACGACTCAGATCATGCGGAGTCCTGATAAATGTGGTCTTTAAAAGAAAATCCTTGTCGTTTATTTTTCCGATCATCAGGGATCGTGGATATTCCGGAAGTTTGTAAGGCGGCGCTTGTAGGCGTTGAGCTCTTTCAATTAGATAAAGTCCACTATCCGTCTCTTTAATAAAAGGAATCGCCTGTGCATGGCCATTTAACACTTGGGGGCGATACGTCAGATATGGTCCATCACACTCCTGAAACCATTGCTCCGGGGTCATGCGCTTGTAATTCATGTTGGTGAGATGTATTGAATACAAATTCAATCTCTCGCTTTGCAGCATCGATAGGTCTTGGAGGTCGCCTCGATCAATCCCAATGCATGTCCCGATGCCGTAGTTTTTTTTGATGATAGCGGGTAGATCGGTTGGCCTGCTGTAGTTTTCGTAGGTGTCTTTGTGCCAATTAAATTGAGTCCATAGTGATATAGATGCTGCAGAAATCCATACGGGAAACATGGTGTATTGTGGATGAATGAATGCGACGAGGCATCCTGCAAAGCCTAGAATGTACCAGTTAAAGAAGGCGGATTCAAGTCTGAAGTGCAACACCTGCCACCGAGTAAGGTCCGCAGATGCAAAGCACCCCATCCAAGCGCTATCAACAGCTTCAGCCTGAAGACCGCGTGACCCTGGCCAGTCTGGCCCAGCAAAAGTACAGCGTTCGCGCCATGGCCCAAGTCTTGGGTCGTTCACCAAGCACCATCAGCCGGGAGCTGCGGCGCAACGCTCAGCCCGCAGGCTACGCGAGCACCACAGCGCGTGCCTGCGCCCGACGGCGACGCCTGCAAGGCCGCCCACAGGGCAAGCTCCATCGCGATGGCATCCTGTTCGGGTTGATGCGCCACTTTCTGGGCGAGCGCTGGTCGCCTGAACAGATTGCCCTGACACTGGCCTGCATCCTCCCCAGAGGCCATGAGCACCGCGTGTCACACGAGACCATCTACAACTGCATCTACGCCCAGCCCGTGGGCGAGCTCAAGCGCGAGCTGATCGCCACCCTGCGCCACGCCCACAACAAGCGCGTGCCACGCAGCAAAGGGCAAGACCGGCGCGGTCAGATCCCCGACATGGTGAGCATCCACCTGCGTCCGCCTGAGATTGAGGATCGGCAGTTTCCGGGCCACTGGGAAGGCGATCTCATCAAGGGAGAGGCCAACGCCAGTGCGGTGGGCACCTTGGTCGAGCGCACCAGCAGGCTGCTCATGCTCATCAAACTGCCTGAGTTCAAACCTGCCAGCGCAGCCAACGTGATGCAGGCCTTCTCTGACAAGCTGCTGGGGATCGCAGCGCCCATGCGCCAGAGCATGACGTACGACCAGGGGCGGGAGATGGCGATGCACAAGGAGCTCAGCCGCCGCACGGAAATCGCGGTGTACTTCTGCGACCCGCACAGCCCATGGCAGCGCGGCTCCAACGAGAACACCAATGGGCTGGTGCGTCAGTACCTGCCCAAGGGCACCGATCTCTCAGGCTACAGCCAGGAGCAACTCGATGCCATTGCCGATCAGATCAACAACCGACCTCGCAAAGGTCTGGGCGTACGATCCCCGCTGGCGGTCTATCGAGAACTCCTGCTCAACAGCCCGCAACATTCCACCCTCGTTCATTGAACCCCAGGGTGTTGCACTTCAGACTTGAATCCGCCG
>NZ_JBVPZA010000040.1:0-3201 GCF_055703065.1 Hydrogenophaga sp. L310 | reverse complement strand
CAGGCCGCGCATCACCAGCGGCATCGAGATGTTCTCGCGCACGGTCATGTGCGGGTACAGCGCATAGGACTGGAACACCATCGCGCAGTCCCGTGCGCTGGGTGACAGGGCGAGCAGGTCGCGGTCTCCCATGCGGATCGTGCCGGTGTCGGGCGTGTCCAGGCCGGCGATCAGCTTCAGCAAGGTGGACTTGCCGCAACCGGACGCGCCCAGCAGGGTGAGGAATTCGCCGTCGCGCACTGTCAGGTCGAGTTCCTGAAGAACGGCAGCGTTGCCGAAGCGTTTGGTCAGGCCGGAAATCTGGATGTCAGACATGGTCGTTCGTCTCCGCCGTTGACTGAGTCGATGTCCGGGCGGCCATCCAGCTGTGAAACTCTGCGTAGCCCGAAAACGCCACGTCGAGCGGGCGCTGCGCAGCCACGTCGGCCTGCAAGCGGGGCATCAGCTGCGCGACGTTCACGCCGACCGCGTTCACCTTGACGTTGGGGTTGGCCGCCATGAACTCCTGCAGCAGCTTGCGGGTGCCATCGGCGCCCAGGCCCGCGGTGGCCAGGTTGTAGTTGTAGAAGGTGATGGTCACCGGCTTGTCCACGGTCGCCGGGACGGGGCCTGCGCGGCCGGGCAGCGACACGGTGGCGGCCAGGGCGGCCGCGCCAAGAAGGAAAGTCTTTCTGATCATGATGATGCCTTTGGAAAGAAGGGGAGCAGGGAAACGCTCAAGCGCGTTGGGCCATCTGCGTCTCGTTGGCGGTTTCGCCGTCGACGCGGGCGCGTTCGAAGCGGGTGTGGAAGTCGACCAGGTCGAACTCGACGTCGTCGAGTGCCCGGAACTCGGCCTCCGACATTTCGGGATGCTCGTGGCCGTACCAAGCGGCGTACTGGGGCAGATCGGACGCGTAGGCCTTGAAGTAGGTCGAGTAGGCCCGCAGGCGCAGGCGCGGCCGTTGCGCGTCGAGATCGAACTCCATCAGGCGCAGCCAGCCGTCGCCGATGCCGTCGATCACTGTGGCGTCGGGGAAAGTGCCGCGAAGCGACTGCTTGCGGCCCTGGTAGTCGCTGAGGAACTGGAACACCTGGTTGCCGTGCTGGTTCGGGTCGACGCGGTGGCGCACGCCATGGAAATGGCCGCTCAGCACCGCCAGGATCTGGTCATGGCGGGAAATCAGGCTGTCCCAGAGCCGGTCGGGGGTGTGGCGCTCGGGGTCCAGGCGGGACAGGTCCAGGCATTCCGCGGCTTGGCGCTCACCCCGGGGATTGAGGAACTCGTGGATGGACACGATGGTCGGCACCCCGGGAAAGGCCTGCAGAACCGACTCGGCCCAGTCGACCACCTCGCCGTCGGGCGACATCTCCAGGCCCAGGTGCAGGAAGCGGTGGGTGCCGCCGGTGAAGATCTGGGCGCTGTTGGCGCCCTGCCGGAACGAGGAAACATACCAGGGCTGGTTCTTGAAGAAAGGCGTCTGGGCGCCGAAGTTGCGCGTCCAGTTCTCCAGCGAGCCGCAATGGATGCTGCCCACGCTGGCCAGGTCCAGGCGGTGCAAGTCGATCGCGCCGGGCTGCGGGGGGTAGTCGGCGTCGGCCCACATGTGATCGTGGTCATGGTTGCCCGGGACCACGGAGAAGGGCAACTGGCCGGCGAGGATCTCGTAGGCCGTCCTGACGGCGGGGATCTCGATGTTCAGCACCTGCTCCGGCGCAGGCGCCACGTGGTCTGCGAGCAAGGGGCTGACGATGGACCGGTGGCCGCGCCGCGCATGAGCTGCGTCCACGTCCGCGCTCATCTGGTGCTGCCACATGTCGCCCAGCGCGGTGGCGAAAGCGATCTCACCGCCATTGCCCACCGCGTTGCGGGCGATGAAGTGCATCATGTCCCAGAGCAGCTCGCGCGCGTTGAACGGGAAGCCCGCCGCGCGCTGGTTGCGGTAGCTCACATAGTTCTGCGTGTCGGGCACGACGGCGACGGTGAAGCGGGAATGGGAACGGGCGGACTCTTGCATGGCGGCACCTTTGACAGAAAGGGCGAAATCGACCCCACGCCGGCACTTCGCACTGTGTTTAGAACGTATGTACAGTAAGGTCACCCCATGACGGATTGATGACTTGTAATGGTTTTATGGGCCAATTCATGGCAAGTTGAATGGGTACTTTGGATAGAATTGGAACGGATGTACTGTCCAAGGGGCAGCGAACAAACGAAAATAGGAGACGTCAGGTGTTCACGGAGATGCCGACCGCGGCCCATGCCGACCGGCTGACGGAAGCCGCCTTCGAACTGGCCTGCGAGCAGGGATTCGCCGAGCTGAGCGCGCGGTCCCTGGCCGCCCGGACCGGGGGCAGCCCGTCCGCGATCAACTACCATTTCGGCGGCCGCGAGCAGCTGCTGCTCGCCGTCCACGCGGAGCTGGGCCGCAGGATGGAGGCCGCACGCGCCGACGCGCTGGCGCGCTGCCTCGAGCAGATGCCCGCCTGGGTGGAGCTGCCCGATATGGTCGCCGCCCTGCTGCAGATGCGGCTGGGCGAGCAGCGCAAGATCCTGGCCCTGCGGGACGAACTGGAGCTCGAGGTGAGCACGGGGCGCGAACCGCAGCTGCGGCCAGCGGCCGAGCAGGAGGTCGCGCAGGAGCGGCAGTTCTGGTGCGGGCTCGCGCGCCAGTTCGACGCCGGCCCCGTGGCGGCAGAAGCCTGGGCCGATCTTGCCCTGGGGCTGACGGGCCTGCTGCTGTGCGAGACCGATCCGGCGGCCCGCTCCGCCTGGATCACGACGCCAACCGCGCGGCTGCATGCCCGCCTGGGCCGGCAGCCCATCGTGCCGTCGGTCACGCGCAAGGCGGATGCCCGGGCCAGCATCGACGCCTTCGCTCGCGAGCGGGCGCAGACCAATGAGACTGCGCTGCGCATCCTTGACGCCACGCTCTCGACCATTGCCCGCAAGGGCGCGGACCGCGTGGTGCAGCGGGAGATCGCGGCGCGTGCCGAGGTGTCACTGGCGGCGGTCACCTACTTCTTCCGGACCAAGCACGACCTGATCACAGCGGCATTCGCCGAGCACTGCCGCCGCCTGCGCAGCCAGAGACGGGGTCTCCTCGTTTTCAGTGCAATAAGTGACGGTACGCAAAGCTAGCACTGGCGCGGGGGTGGTCTGGGTAGACCGTTGATTTCATTGACTTTCCTGTTCGCTTTGTAAACGGGTATGGTGGCCTC
>NZ_JBVPZA010000039.1:0-4098 GCF_055703065.1 Hydrogenophaga sp. L310 | reverse complement strand
GGCGGATTCAAGTCTGAAGTGCAACACCTGCCACCGAGTAAGGTCCGCAGATGCAAAGCACCCCATCCAAGCGCTATCAACAGCTTCAGCCTGAAGACCGCGTGACCCTGGCCAGTCTGGCCCAGCAAAAGTACAGCGTTCGCGCCATGGCCCAAGTCTTGGGTCGTTCACCAAGCACCATCAGCCGGGAGCTGCGGCGCAACGCTCAGCCCGCAGGCTACGCGAGCACCACAGCGCGTGCCTGCGCCCGACGGCGACGCCTGCAAGGCCGCCCACAGGGCAAGCTCCATCGCGATGGCATCCTGTTCGGGTTGATGCGCCACTTTCTGGGCGAGCGCTGGTCGCCTGAACAGATTGCCCTGACACTGGCCTGCATCCTCCCCAGAGGCCATGAGCACCGCGTGTCACACGAGACCATCTACAACTGCATCTACGCCCAGCCCGTGGGCGAGCTCAAGCGCGAGCTGATCGCCACCCTGCGCCACGCCCACAACAAGCGCGTGCCACGCAGCAAAGGGCAAGACCGGCGCGGTCAGATCCCCGACATGGTGAGCATCCACCTGCGTCCGCCTGAGATTGAGGATCGGCAGTTTCCGGGCCACTGGGAAGGCGATCTCATCAAGGGAGAGGCCAACGCCAGTGCGGTGGGCACCTTGGTCGAGCGCACCAGCAGGCTGCTCATGCTCATCAAACTGCCTGAGTTCAAACCTGCCAGCGCAGCCAACGTGATGCAGGCCTTCTCTGACAAGCTGCTGGGGATCGCAGCGCCCATGCGCCAGAGCATGACGTACGACCAGGGGCGGGAGATGGCGATGCACAAGGAGCTCAGCCGCCGCACGGAAATCGCGGTGTACTTCTGCGACCCGCACAGCCCATGGCAGCGCGGCTCCAACGAGAACACCAATGGGCTGGTGCGTCAGTACCTGCCCAAGGGCACCGATCTCTCAGGCTACAGCCAGGAGCAACTCGATGCCATTGCCGATCAGATCAACAACCGACCTCGCAAAGGTCTGGGCGTACGATCCCCGCTGGCGGTCTATCGAGAACTCCTGCTCAACAGCCCGCAACATTCCACCCTCGTTCATTGAACCCCAGGGTGTTGCACTTCAGACTTGAATCCGCCGAATGTGCTCTGCGTATTGATGTATTGCGGCCAGAATCCAGGTGTTGTAACAATATTGTTGGCAGGTGTTGCATGAGCCCATTGGTCAAGGGCCCAGCCAGAAGCCATTAAAGATATCAGCGTAGCACTTGCCCCAAGCAGAACCCAAATTTTCCCCCGGTTTTCAGTGATCTTGGCGAATCCTACGGCGAGTATTGGGGGCAATACTGTGTCAGTATATCGTCCATATTGCCAATGCTGAATCTGGTTTGCTGTTTCGAAGGTTTCAAGCTGAATGGCAGCCATAGTTGCAACGCCAATCATCGCAAGTAGACTGAATATGCCTAAAATGCCTTCCGCAGATTTGAAGTCCTTATGTGTTGATTGTATTAGGTTCCATGCGCCTAATATAAATATCCCCAGCGTGCTTATGGTCAAATACGCGAACTCTCCTGCCATGCGAAGAATACTTCTGCCTATGATCGCTGGGTCTAATAGCGAAATTAGTACTTCGGTGTAACTTTTGTAGTGCGTAATCGGCTCAAATCCATGAGGCGTCATGAGCTGATTAACCCATGGGTGAATGAACCCTTTGTATGTCAACACCATGAACCCAGTGGTGAGAATGAATCGACTTAGCAGTCTTAATCGTTTTGTTTTGGGTGCAGTCGATACCAGTGCCACTGTGAGTGCCGCTATGATTGCAAGACCCGTGGGGTGGATCCAGAATGCAAACCCGGCGCAAATGGCTAAAGCTGTTGGTGAGCGCCATTCGTTGTTGACCAGTTTGTTGAGCAAGAGAATGCACGACAAAAATACCGCTATTAATAATGGGCTGGAAAATGCATAGCCTGTCAATATCGGCCACGCCGGGTAGCTGGCCATACCGGCAACTCCGGCCAAGATTCCTAGGGGAGGTGTTTTGGGAGATAAGAGTGGTATCAATCGGTGAGTCATAACCAGGCTGGCGATCCATAAGCCTGTATTTAATGCCACCACGCCTACCCAGATTTTTGAAATCTCAGATGTCAGCAAAAACAGAGGGGACAGTAGGATGCTGTATCCGGCATGATAGCTGGATGCTGCATCTATTGGTTTTCCCGAAAAGAAGGCCGCTTTCGCCAGATAGCCGACCTCATCCTGTAAGTATGTGGGGCCCTCGAATTTCAGCGAGAGCAGGAGGTAAAA
This sequence comes from Hydrogenophaga sp. L310, assembly GCF_055703065.1. Lineage (NCBI taxonomy): Bacteria > Pseudomonadati > Pseudomonadota > Betaproteobacteria > Burkholderiales > Comamonadaceae > Hydrogenophaga > Hydrogenophaga sp. L310. The sequence continues at coordinate 1,808 of NZ_JBVPZA010000039.1, read as the reverse complement.
TATAGCAGACAAAATGACCACCGCCAAAGTCGCTGATCGATATTCGGCGATTGGTGTATGATCCGCATTTTTACCGTTCAATGTCATTGGCCTTCATGGAGTTCCAAATCTCTTGAAGAGTTGGTTGTATAACTCCGTGCATTAAAAGGAAATAGTATGGCGCTCAAGGCCGCGGTTAAAAAGAAAACCCCGCCCGATTACGGCGCAGATCGGCTTCCACCATCATCTGGCACAGTTGCTCCAGCGTGGTCGCAGGTTCCCAGCCCAGTGTGGCTTTGGCCTTTGCCGGGTTACCAATCAACAGCTCCACCTCTGCCGGGCGGTAGAACTTCGGGTTGATGCGCATCACGGTCTTGCCGGTGGCGCTGTCCACAGCGGTCTCGTCTTCGGCCTGCCCGCGGAAGTCCACAGCGATGCCCGCGCCCTTGAACGCCATGCGCACAAAGTCGCGCACGGTTTCCGTGCGGTTGGTGGCCAGCACGAAGGTGTCGGGCTCATCCGCCTGCAGCATGCGCCACATGCCTTCAACGTACTCCTTGGCGTAGCCCCAGTCCCGCTTGGCATCCAGGTTGCCCAGCTCCAGGCAGTCGAGCTGGCCCAGCTGGATCTTGGCCACGGCATCGGTGATCTTGCGGGTCACGAACTCGCGCCCACGCAGCGGGCTCTCGTGGTTGAAGAGGATGCCGCTGCTGCCGAAGATGTCGTAACTCTCGCGGTAGTTCACCGTCATCCAGTGCGCGTAGAGCTTGGCCACGCCATAGGGGCTGCGGGGATAGAAGGGCGTGTCCTCCACCTGGGGAATGGCTTGCACCTTGCCGAACATCTCGGAGGTGCTGGCCTGGTAGAAGCGGATCTTGCGGTTTACCAGGCGGATCGCTTCCAGCAGATTCAGGGCCCCAATGCCGGTGATCTGCGCCGTGGTGCTGGGCTGATCGAAGCTCACGCCGACAAAGCTCTGCGCGGCCAGGTTGTAGATCTCGTGCGGCTGGACCTTCTGCACCAGCGCGATGCTCGAACCCAGGTCGGTCAGGTCGTACTCGACCAGGTGCAGGGATGGGTGGTTCTGGATGCCCAGCTCTTCGATGCGCCAGAAATTGACGGAACTGGTGCGGCGGTAGGTGCCGTACACCGTATAGCCTTTGGCGAGCAGCAGCTCGGCCAGGTAAGCGCCGTCCTGTCCGGTGATGCCGGTGATCAATGCAGTTTTCATGTTGCCTTTCAGGTGAAGAATCGGTCTTTGCCAAACAGATCGCGTGTATAGACCTTGTCTGCTACATCTGCCGGAAACTCGGATTGACGGTTCGACAAGATCACTGCGAGGAGAACGGCGTTGGACAGGCCGACATAGCCTGTACCTGCAATGGCGATTTGCATAAATGTTTCAGAGGTTTATTGGCGGTAATCGGGCGAGGCATCACTGAACCGGATTGGATTGGGTACAAGACCGTAAACCGAACGGGTTGACGCGCCCCCAATAGCTTTCTACTTGCGGGTGCACCTCGGGGTCACCATTGACATAGCAGGTTGAGGCCTGAAAGGTGCATGCCTTGGTGCCCTTGGCCAAGCCTAGGGATTGTGTTCAAAACCCCGTGCAGTCCCCGATGGTCTGAAGGTGCGAGGCGAGGAACAATGGCGTCATGAAGAAACAAGCGGAACTGGGACTGAACCTGAGCACGAGGCGCACGCGCAAGGCTGTGTTCCTCGACGAGATGGAGCTGGTGGTGCCGTGGCGCGAACTCATTGCGCTGATTGCAGCGGCCGCGCCGGTTGCCAGCACGGGGCGCCCACCATTTGCACACGAGACCATG
>NZ_JBVPZA010000038.1:0-4981 GCF_055703065.1 Hydrogenophaga sp. L310 | reverse complement strand
TGGAGATCGTCTGGCGCGTGATGCTGCCCACGGCCATGCCTGCCTTGCTGGCGTTCTCGATCTTCTCGGTGGTCTGGCATTGGAACGACTACTTCTGGCCACTGCTGGTCATCAATTCACCCCATCTGGCGACGCCGCCGTTGGGAACCATGTTCTTCCGCAATGAGGAAGCAGGCAGCGCGTTCGGTCCGCTGATGGCCGGCACGGTGCTGATCACGGCGCCGCTGGTGCTGTTGTTCGTCGTCGCGCAAAAGCGCTTCATCGAAGGTGTGACGCTCACCGGCGTCAAAGGTTAAACCGCAAGGAATCAAGCAATGAAACAACTGTTTAAGAAAACCGCCGCACTGGCCGTGTTAATGACCACCGGCCTGGCACAGGCTCAGCAACCGACTGAGATCGTGATCGACTACGCGTACGCTGATCTCTTCAAAGAGGTCCATGAATCAATCGCAAAAGACTTCATGGCGAAGTTCCCCCAGTACAAGGTCACGTTCCGTGCGCCCACGTCTGACTACGAGGTCGCGGCACAACAGGTTCTGCGCCAGGCCGTCACGGGCCAGCTCCCCGATGTGTCTTATCAGGGCCTCAATCGTCTGCGCGTGTTTGCCGACCGTGGGCTCGCTGTCGACCTGACGCCCTTCATCAAGGCGGAGAAGGGCTGGGCGGGGATGGGTTACGACCAAGCGTTGCTTTCACTGGGGCAAGTCAAGGGTCAGCAGGTCGGCATCGGCTTCGCGCTGTCTACACCCGTCATCTACTACAACGCCGACCTGATGCGCAAGGCGGGCGTGGAGCCCGATCGCTTTCCCATGAACTGGGATGCCATCATGAACGCGGCCAAAAAGTCGAAGGCGGCAACGCCCGGCACCGAGAGCCTTCACGTCGAGTGGGACATCACGGGCAACTGGATGTGGCAGGCGCTGGTCTTCAGCAACGGCGGCACCATGTTGACCGCCGACGAGAAGAAGGTGGCCTTCGACGGCCCCGCAGGCAAGGCCGCCATCCAGACACTAGAACAGCTCGTCAAGCAGGGTGAGATGCGCAACATCTCCTATTCGGCCGCCTCGCAGGACTTCGTGAGCGGCAAGCTCGCGGTACTGGCGACAACCACTGCGCGCCTGGGCAGCATCACGAAGCAGGTGGGAGGCAAGTTCGAGATTCGTACCGCCCGCATGCCCGTTGCCAAGGACGGCCGACTGCCGGCCGGCGGCAATGCAGCGATGATGTTTTCCAAGGATCCTGCCAAGCAGGCCGCTGCTTGGGAATACATCAAGTTCGCCACCGGCCCGCTGGGCGCGACGACCATGGTCAAGGCAACCGGCTACTTCCCGGCCAACACGTTGCCAGCGACCGACCCGAACCTGCTTGCGCCCTTCTACAAGGCAAACCCCAATCATCTGACCGCCATCGCGCAGATGCCGGTACTCACCGCCCCGTACGCGTTTCCGGGTGACAACGGCTTCAAGATTACCGACGTAATCAAGGATCACCTCCAGACCGTGGTTTCGCAAGAGGTGCAACCCGCCGTTGCCCTTAGCAAGATGAGCAAGGCCGTCCAGGCATTGCTGCCGCGCTGAGTGCAAGGCACGACCATGCACAAGTTCATCCACATCACGGACATTCATCTTGTCGAGCAGGGTCGCGCCCTCTACGGCCATGACCCCGGCAAACGGTTCGAGCGCTGCATCGACAGCGTGATCGCCGAGCACGCGGACGCAGCGTCTTGCGTGATCACGGGCGACCTCGCACATGTCGGGCACCCGGACGCCTACCGCCAGCTGTCGGAGCAATGCGCGCGGTTGCCAATGCCGGTTCATCTGATTCTCGGCAACCACGACAGCCGGACCAACTTCCGCGAGCGCTTCCCACAGGTGCCGGTGGACAGCAATGGGTTCGTCCAGTACGAGCAGGCCATCGGGAGGTTCAGGGGTCTGTTTCTGGATACCAACGAACCGGGAACGCATTGCGGCGTCTTCTGCGAGCAACGGGCAAACTGGCTTTCCCAGCGCTTGGCGGAGGATGATTCACCGGTGCTCCTGTTCATGCATCATCCGGCATTCCACCTTGGCATCCCGGTCGCGGATCGAATCGGATTGGTCGACAACGAATGGTTGCTGACAGCACTGAAGGGCCACGCGCATCGCATCAAGCACCTGTTCTTCGGCCACATCCACCGGCCCATCTCGGGCACCTGGCGCGGCATCCCCTTCTCGACTTTGCGCGGTACCAACCATCAGGTGGCACTGCACCTTGGGGAATCCGAAGACATCCCGGGAAGCTTCGAGCCACCACAGTACGCCGTCGTCCTGCTCGACGACGATTCGGTGATCGTGCACCTGCATGACTTTCTCGATCGCAGCGAGAGATTCTGGCTAGGCGCGTAGGCGCGGATGCAGAGGCGGCCCTTGGTCCAGTGCCGTGAAGTCGATCCTGCCGACTCTGCAGGCGATTCAAGCCTCAATCAAGGGCCGAAGCGGGCCCTAAGAAATCGTAGTGCACCTGCCGGACGGGCACGCCCAGCGTGCGCCGCGAGCGCTGCGCACGCTGCACGAAAGGCTTCGACCCGAGGAAATAGCTGTCGGTGCCGCACCCCCGTTGGCTCACTCTCCAGTCGGCGCCAACAACTCGACCTACGAATTAAGAGTCTTCGCTACCTCGATTTCTAAAGAATCTCAAAAAGTTGGAAAAATCCAGCATCCATGCGAGTTTGCGGTTGATTGAGGCTACTGAACTGTTCTCGCAGGTTCCCCTTTTATGTGAAGTATTCGCGGCATGATTACACGGGCTTTACACGTGAGCCGCGGGCGAAACCTGCTGCTGGCCTAATGGCACTCTCCGAGCAGAATCGAAGCGCTTTACCTTGCGAAAGCGGTGCTAACGTGCTTTTGTGTTCCAGATCTGTGAGGGCCATGACTCCAAACGGCCAACTGCGGGTCTTCGAAATTTGAAACTGGTTGATTGCTACCTGGGTCAAATAAGTCTCCCTGTTGTTCCCATTTCATTGCAGCGACAAATGCGACGGCAGGGCTTGACCTGCAGATTCAGGCCACTTCGAAATGCCTGTCTGAGATTGACTGGATTGACATGACACTCTTTCGGAACGTTGCAGTTTTAGCTGGGGTTTTGGGATCGCTGCTTGGTGCCGGCAGCTTTCCGGCGCAAGCGCAAGAGCTAGCGTACGTCGCTGGAGTGCCCAGCGCCGACGGCATCGGCAAACGCTACCTGGGTCGCGAGATCGCACAGGTCATGGGGTGGCAAGGAGCGCCATGGCTCGAACGCCAGGAACGGGAGAAGGAAGAACGTACCGACCTTCTCCTGGATGCGCTGGAGTTGAAGCCAGGCATGGTGGTTGCCGACATCGGCGCTGGTACCGGCTACCTGTCCCGTCGCATGGCGCGCCTGGTCGCCCCTTCCGGCAGAGTCCTGGCGGTCGATGTGCAACCCGAGATGGTCGCGCTTTTGCGCCAGGCTGCGGAAGCCGAAGGCATGCGCAATATCACGCCTTCATTGGGTACTGAAAACGATGCCCGTCTGGCGCCGGGGTCCGTCGACCTGGCGATCATGGTCGACGTGTATCACGAGCTGTCTGCTCCGTATGAGATGCTCAGGAGTGTGGTGCAGTCGCTCGCGCCCGGCGGGCGGGTCGTTTTCGTGGAGTACAAGGCGGAAGATCCCGCAGTACAGATCAAGCAGCTGCACAAGATGACGGAAAGGCAGATCCGCCGGGAAGCGGAAATCCTGCCGTTGCAGTGGGTGCGTACAGACGCGAGGCTGCCGTGGCAGCACGTCGTCATTTTCCGAAAGAAATCCTGAACTGCAGAGCTTTGGCGAGTGCAAGCTTCTTGGCCTTGGCGGGTAATCTTCAGTTCGTCGGATCGAGCACCAAACGCGCATTTAGGTCGTCGACGAGCCAAATGACGGCGGATCCAGGCGGATCCAATGCTTGATTAAACGCCGCCATCGTCAAGACGAAACCTGCCGGCTTGATGTCATCGACGTTCAGAGAAACCTAGATGCTGCGCACAAAGGCGCTTTGCGCCATGTGCGTACGGCAGCCGCCGCTCGCCACTTGAGGATCTATGCGGTACCCCTGTCGTCATCCTGATTGCCGACTTTCAGCAGTCAGTTTATGGGGCCAAATACATCGCCGCCGTCGAGGTTTGCAAGTGCCGGCACGGTCGCCTGACCTATCAATGTCGCGGATGCATGCTTTCAGCTTTGGTACAAACGAGTAGCGCGGCGGCCTAAAACTTCTGCCATCAGTCTGAAGCTGCCTTTAAGTCGACTTGTCTGCGTCTTCGTGGGGCGGCCTGAAGCAGCGGGGCTTACCGCCGTCGACAAGGTCCACAAGGGCAAGGGCCGCACTGTCAACGCGCGCTTCTCGGTGATGTGCGCGCACTACCTGTACGACCCTGACTTCTGCAACGTCGCGGCGGGCTGGGAGAAGGGGCGCGTGGAGAAGAACGTGCAGTACAGCCGTCGGCGCATCTGGATCGAGGCGGCCCGACATCGCTTCAGTTCCTTTGTCGAACTCAATGCCTGGCTGAGTGAGCGCTGCCGCGCCCTGTGGAACGAGATCCGCCATCCCGAACACAGCCAATTCAACGTGGGCACGCGCTGGTTGGGGTCTCCTCGTTTTCAGTGCAATAAGTGACGGTACGCAAAGCTAGCACTGGCGCGGGGGTGGTCTGGGTAGACCGTTGATTTCATTGACTTTCCTGTTCGCTTTGTAAACGGGTATGGTGGCCTCCCACTTTTGAGGTTCACGATGCAGGGTTGGCACACAACGTTTTTGGGGATGCGTGGGCTCCCCCGCGATATCAGCGACTTCGAGATGAAGGCATTTTTCACCTTCGATGGTGCCGAGCGCGACGCAATCAATGCACGCCGAGGTGATTCCCACAAGCTTGGTCTGGCGCTCCATATTGGTTTCCTGCGCATGAGTGGGCGTTTGCTCGGTGCCTTTCGGGTAATTCCAGTA
>NZ_JBVPZA010000037.1:0-5327 GCF_055703065.1 Hydrogenophaga sp. L310 | reverse complement strand
CACCTCAAAGGTGAGCGGGGTGACCGGCTGCATGCGGTGCTGTGCGCTGCCGGTTTCAACATCCGCTGGTTGCTGCGCATGATCGCCAAGAAGGGCATCACCTTCTTGCGATCTGTTTTTTTGTGCCTGCAGCAGGCCCTGTCCCAAGGCCGGTCTTGGCTGGCGTCTGTCATGGCGCTGGGCATCGGGACAGAAAACACCTGGCTATCGGCCCGTCGTTCCCCGCGCTTCCACCCTCTGGATGTTCACGCGTCGGCTTCTGCTTGAAATGAATATTTCAGGGACGACTGATTACTGGCGAACGTACAGGAGCCAGACTGACAAAAGTAGCCCAGCACCGGTGGCGACCGTGGTGACCAAAGGCACCCCACTATCCGGCCTGTACTGGATCAAGTTCCAGCAAGAACCGTCTGCAAAGAGTGACGTCTGGATCGCGGAAATCACCCCGGCGCGCGTGGAATGTCCCTGCAAAAAGGACGCGTGCAAAGAGAGGACGTGATGGTCATCTCACATGCCGGGTATTACCGTTGCGCCCAAATGAGCTCTCGAACACCTGCATGGCAACCGCCTCAACGGTACCTCGACGCTGGCAACCACCGGCGCCACAGCTACAGATGAAGTGAAACGCAGGGCCCGAGAGCACCAATCAAAAATTGTGTGATCGGTCCCTATGCAATCAGAAGAATCAGAAAGTGGAAAGCCAGACCAACCTGCCTTGTTCCGGGCCGCCGAATACGTCCGGATGTCGACCGAGCACCAACAGTACTCGACCGAAAACCAGGCCGACAAGATCCGCGAGTACGCTGCTCAACGCGGCATCGAGATCGTGCGGACCTATGCCGACGAAGGCAAAAGCGGCCTGAACATTGGCGGGCGGCTGGCGCTGCAGCAATTGATTAAGGACGTGGAGTCCGGTACCACCGACTTCCAGATGGTGCTGGTATACGACGTCAGCCGCTGGGGTCGGTTCCAGGACGCTGATGAAAGCGCCTATTACGAGTACATCTGTCGCCGCGCTGGCATCCACGTCACCTACGTGGCCGAACAGTTTGAAAACGACGGCTCACCGGTTTCCACCATCGTCAAAGGTGTCAAACGTGCCATGGCGGGCGAGTACAGCCGGGAACTGTCCGCCAAGGTGTTTGCCGGGCAGTGCCGCCTGATCGAATTGGGGTACCGCCAAGGTGGCCCGGCCGGTTACGGCCTGCGCCGCGTCCTGATCGACCAGAGTGGCTCCGTCAAAAGTGAGTTGACTCGCGGAGAGCACAAAAGCCTGCAAACGGATCGGGTGATCCTGATGCCAGGCCCCGACTCCGAGGTACAGACGGTCAACCAGATCTACAAGTGGTTCATCGATGGCGGCATACCGGAGTCGGAAATCGCGGCCCGACTCAATGGCCAGGGAATTCGTACCGACTTGGACCGGGATTGGACCCGGGCCACTGTCCGCGAGGTGCTGACCAACGAAAAGTACATCGGCAACAACGTCTACAACCGGATCTCCTTCAAGCTCAAAAAACACCGGATCACGAACCAGCCGGACATGTGGATCAAGAAGGAAGGCGCCTTCGAGGCGATCGTGCCGCCGGAGGTGTTCTACATGGCTCAAGGCATCATCCGGGCCCGGGCGCACCGTTTCAGTAGCGAGGAGTTGATCGAAAAACTGCGCAACCTTTACCAGCATCGTGGCTTTTTGTCGGGTCTGATCATCGATGAGGCCGAAGGGATGCCGTCGGCCGCCGCTTACATCCACCGCTTCGGCAGCCTGATCCGGGCCTACGAAGCGGTGGGCTTCACCCCCGATCGGGACTACCAGTTCCTGGAGGTCAACAAGTTCCTGCGCAAGCTGCACCCGGAAATCATCGGCCAGACCGAACGAGCCATCGCGCAACTCGGTGGCACGGTCGTGCGAGACCCGGCCACCGACCTGCTGACGGTGAACCGGGAGTTCAGCATTTCGGTCGTTTTGGCCCGGTGCCAAACCCACGACAGCGGGCGTCTGCGCTGGAAGGTTCGCTTCGACACCAGTCTGGCACCTGACATCACGGTGGCCGTGCGCCTGGACCAACCGAACCAAGCTCCACTGGATTACTACTTGCTCCCGCGCCTGGACTTCGGCCTGCCACGCATCAGCCTGGCCGAACACAACGGCATCGAGTTCGAGAGCTACCGCTTTGACAGCCTGGACTATCTCCACGGCATGGCAGAACGTACCCGCGTCAGGAGGGCCGCATGAGCAAAGAACATCCGTCCAGCAATCTCCAGATGATTCCGATCGACAAGATCGAAGTCCTCAATCCGCGCGACCGCAATGGTCGAATCTTCGATGACATCGTCGGAAACATCAAGAACATTGGCTTGAAGAAGCCGATCACGGTCACGCCGCGCAAGGACGGCGATGGCCGGGAGAAATTCTTGCTGATCTGCGGTGAAGGTCGGCTCAAGGCCTTCAAGTCCCTGGGCGAGACCACCATCCCGGCCATGGTCGTCGATGTCAGCGACGAAGACGGTTTCATCATGAGCCTGGCTGAAAACATCGCCCGCCGCCAGGGGCGAACCCTGGAGTTGCTGGCGGGCATCGAACAGATGCGCGATCAGGGCTACGACAAAAAGGCCATCGCCCAAAAGACGGGGCTGGGCCAGGACTACGTTCATGGCATCTTGCAGTTACTCAAAAACGGTGAGGAGCGGCTACTGATTGCGGTTGAAAGTGGCCGCATCCCGCTCAACGCTGCGCTGGCCATCGCAGGGGCTGGTAGTAATGACAAGGACATCCAGGCGGCCTTGCAAGAGGCCTATGAAAACGGCCAATTGCGCGGCAACCACCTGATCCAGGCGCGCAAGGTCATCGAAAAACGCCGATCGCTGGGGCGGTCCATCGCAAGGGGGGCGCCGCGCAAGGTCCCGGACGTGACGTCCTCCAGCCTGATCAGGACGTACCAGCACGAGGTCGAACGGCAAAAGCTCATGGTCAAGAAAGCGGAATTCGCCCAGCAGCGACTGCTCTTCGTGGCTGAAGCCATGCGTCAACTCATGGCCGATGAGAACTTCACAAACCTGCTGCGCGCCGAGGGGCTGGATAGTCTGCCGAAATACATTGCTGAACGCGTCTGGCCCGCAGGAAACGCCTCATGACGCAAAGCAACCTGGGATTCATCCCTGAACCCATTACAGTGGCCTTCGAAAAACTGTTGCCCTCTCGCAAAGCCCCTGACGGGCTCATGAGTTCGCGCAAGTTCAAGCAGATCATTTCCTCTATCGATGCCGTTGGCCTGATCGAACCCCTGACGATCGCCAAAGCAGACAGGACCAGTGGTATGCACCTGCTGCTGGACGGGCACATCCGAATGTTTGCCTTGCAGGAATTGGGCTTCACTGATGCTCCATGCCTGATCGCCAAGGACGACGAGAGCTACACCTACAACAACCGTATCAACCGGTTGTCGACCATCCAGGAACATTTCATGATTCGGCGGGCGGTGGACCGTGGCGTCACACCGGCTCGGTTGGCGAAATCATTGGAACTGGACCTGGAGCACATCACCAAGAAGATCAACCTGCTGGACGGGATCTGCGCGGAGGCTGTTCGACTGCTCCGAGACAAGCACTTTTCGGCCAACCTGAGTCCGGTCCTGCGCAAGCTCAAACCGACGCGCCAGGTCGAGTGCGTCGAACTGATGGTGGCCACCAACAACATCACGGTGTCCTACGCCCAGGCCTTGCTGGCGGCCACGCCCCCAAACATGCTGGTCAACGAGGGAGGCCCAAAGAAAGTCAAAGGTGTCACCGCCGATCAAATGGCGAAGATGGAGCGCGAAATGGCAAACCTGGAAAGTCAGTTCAAGCTGGTCGAGCAGTCGTACGGGCAGGACGTCCTCAACCTGGTGCTGGCCAGGGGCTATCTGACGAAACTGCTGGACAACGAAGCCGTGATCCGGTTCCTGTCGCAGAACAACCCCGACATCCTGCGCGAGTTTTCGGGGATCGTCCAGGCCACGGCTCTGGACAAGTAGTGAATGCAGGGCCCTGGAATGCCCAGGGAGGATGTATCAGGTCCTCCGCTCGGCTCCTCCCTCGATGAGGTTTCGCCTTTTGCGAACTCAGGAGCTGGCATCCATCGAAATGCGCCGCACCCCCACCGGTCTTGCCTTTACGGCTTGGTTGGCGAGGTGGCCTGTGCTGGCGGCGAGGGCACGGAAACCAATCCCTATGCCATCGCGGCCAATTTCATCGCTTACCTTTCCTGCGCCATTGGACGGGGCGTGTACCTGCCCATCGGGAATACTTGGCACCACACTCGAATTTTCTGCCTGCACATCGGGCGCTCGGGGCGTGGCCGCAAAGGCGACGCCGTGCAACTGGTCTTGCGAATCGATCAGGCTCTGCGCGAGTTGGATGATCGTATCCGTCCGGTGACCCCATATTGAAAGCGCCGTGAGAAGCGGGCATCGTGTCCACGATTGGAGGATCGTGGAGACGATGGAACAGTTTTCAAGCGAAGGCCGGCCGCGCCGGCGTGAATACAGCAAAGCGTTCAAGGCACAGTTGGTGGCAGCGTGCGCGCAGCCTGGGGCCAGTGTCGGTGGTGTGGCCTTGTCGCACGGGCTGCACGCGAACATGGTGCACCGATGGATTCGGGAGGCGGGCCCTGTGCGCGCTCAACCGGGCGTCTGTGCGGATGCTGAGCCCGGCTTCATCTCGCTGCCGCTCACGGCAATGGCGGCCAGCACCCATGACGAGCAGGCGCTGGCTGCATTACCGCCATCCCCGCCTTTACCGCCGCCATCTGCGCCAGTCCAGGTGCGCCTGCAACGCGGCGAACTGGTGGTCAGCCTGCAGTGCCCACTGGGCCAGTGCGGGGCGCTCTTGCGCGAGGTGTTGCGGTGATCCGGGTCGATGCGGTCTGGATGTCCACGCAACCGCTGGACATGCGCGCCGGCCCCGAGACGGCCCTGGCGCGGGTGGTCCAGGTCTTTGGCGCGGCCCGACCGCACCACGCTTACCTGTTTGCCAATGCGCGCGCCACCCGCCTGAAGGTGCTGGTGCACGATGGCTTTGGGGTCTGGCTGGCCGCACGGCGCCTGAACCAGGGCAAGTTTGTCTGGGGCGATGAGCGCCTGGGTCCCCGACTGACGCTGAGCGCCGAGCAACTGCAGGCACTGGTCACAGGCTTGCCCTGGCAACGCCTGGGGGAAGGCGCTGTGATCACGGTGCTGTGATCTTGAACGCCCGCTGGGTACCGTTCAATTCGTGAATATGCCGATAGTCAGCGCCACCACCCATCGGGGATGATGGCGACCATGAACGAAACGGTGGATCTGCAGAGC
>NZ_JBVPZA010000036.1:0-5379 GCF_055703065.1 Hydrogenophaga sp. L310 | reverse complement strand
CACCTCAAAGGTGAGCGGGGTGACCGGCTGCATGCGGTGCTGTGCGCTGCCGGTTTCAACATCCGCTGGTTGCTGCGCATGATCGCCAAGAAGGGCATCACCTTCTTGCGATCTGTTTTTTTGTGCCTGCAGCAGGCCCTGTCCCAAGGCCGGTCTTGGCTGGCGTCTGTCATGGCGCTGGGCATCGGGACAGAAAACACCTGGCTATCGGCCCGTCGTTCCCCGCGCTTCCACCCTCTGGATGTTCACGCGTCGGCTTCTGCTTGAAATGAATATTTCAGGGACGACTCGTTAGCCCGTAGAATTTCTGCGAGCTCCTTCTCTTTTTTATGCTTGTGCAATGAAACTCTTGAATTTTTGGCTGATGACCGTGCTTACTCTATACACCGGGTCAACATTCGCTGTCTTCAAATGCACCACGCCAAGCGGACACATCTCCTTCCAGGACTTTCCTTGCGGCGAACCCACAGATCCACAACGTATGGGATATGCGGCGCCGGCCAAGGGTACCTACGTTGCTCCCAATCCGATCAAGAAGGCGCCCGCCCAAGCACTTCCGTTGCTGGTCATTTATCGGCGATGGATTGATGCCGAACAGTTGGGCATCGCTGCTGATCGATCCGCTTTGCTAGGACCTATTGCCTCGATGCAGACGATCCAGCGAGATGTCGAGATTCTCTTGGTGCCGGAATGCCTTGAGAAGTCGAGGTCGGCACTTGTGGCGCTGGCATCGAATACCACCAAGAACATGCTTGAATTCATGTCTAGGACGGGCACGGACGATCTGAAGTTCTTCTTAATAGAGCGTACTCCACTGGTCAATCAGTTTGAACGCGCCTTGAGATTTGCGCCCTGCCCAGGATACGACGCTGGATAGTTTCGTCAGGAGGGCGACAGGCGGTTATAACGGTAAGCGAAAAGATCCAATATTGATGGCTAGTATCGGATACTAGACTTCTCTTTTCGGCTAGGAGAGGTCGGCCGTCAAATGGGGATGCAGTCTTTCAACGCCCCAGCCCGAAGGGCGACGTAACCTGCATTTTATGGGTCTTTACAGCTTCTTTATAGCTGATATCTCGCACGTCGATATTCGCAAATATGTATCTGGCATACTTATTTTTGCAATCCCAGCCATCAGGCATAGAATTCCCTAGCTTCAATTTGGAAAGTTTCTCGTGTTCATCAAAAGTAATAACAGTTAGTGCGGTCCACTCAAGAATAACTTGTGCGATTGTTTCAGCAGTTGAATGGCCCTTTTGCCTTAACACTAAATCGTTAATATAGCTAACCGGAACTGCATGTTCGAGAACTAACCCTGTCAGTTTGCCTTGCTTTATTTGCTCATAGGCTAGAGCACTGATAGTTGGAGCAATATCCTTTCCTTTACCTGCTATAGGTGTGACTTTTTTCGTCGCCTCTCGAATAGCGCCTCTAATGTGGTGTTTTGTGTGTGGGTTAATCTCGCAATGCTCAAGTAACAAATTAGCTATTGCACAGTGCCCCCAGAACCCATCACGATCTGACATTTTTTCAGTTTCGTTGATACTCATTTCATGCGCCAAAACACATTACACCCATGCTCAGTGGCGAGCTTACCGCAGCGAAGCGAAAGCAAGACCGTCAGTTGGAGCGCTTTGTCGGACATTTTACTTCGCTGTGAATAGTTTGATTTGGCTGGTATCAAGAGTTAGCTCCAAATGCCCGAACTGCTCTGGAGGTATGCCCGGCAAAGTGAGTGTCAGATTATTCCAAGTGCCTGGTCGTAGCTCCTCTGTGAAACTCGATTCCTTTTCCAATAATGATTTTTGCCAATTTGCATAATTTGATGTCCAGTTCGCTACGTCAGACTTCGCCATGCGCGGGCCCCATTTCGCATTGAACTTGCCGCCACTGACCGTTGCGTTGGTCAAATTTCCAACGTGCAGGCGCACTTTTACACCATCTGCGTGTGGCCTAACTTCCTCAATTGATATGGCGAACGTGCCGACGGATGTATCAATGCGACTAAACCCCTCGTCTGCCGCAGGATCAAACATAGCGCTTTTGTATCGGTCCTTTCCGAGTTCCAAAAGGAATAGTTTTGTTTCAGCGTCTTGCAGTTTCTTTTCGATGTCGGCGATGCGTGCACTTTGATCCGCTACCGCCCGTTCTAGTTCTGGAACCTTTGTGAGTGAAGTTTGATCGCAGCCGGATAGACCGATTGCAATACAAGCAGCTAAAATGAGTTGTTTCCAAGTACGCAACTTCATGATTCCTCCGGCAAAGATTCAACTTCGATTTAAATCGGCAAATCACTAGATAACGACAACGACAGTCGTTAAACAAATCTCATGCCAACTCCGAAAAGTGTTTTTAATCAACCAGTTACCTCACGCAGGCGGGTCGGTGAGCAGGCATATCAGATTCGACAAACCTGACCAAGACCGAGACACCTCACCGAGATCGCCGATCGGGACAGCAGATCACTTTGCCAGTCTACTCTGGCGTTCACGTTTGACTTCACCGGACCTGCCGAACGCTGCAACCCGGATGGCGGCTATGAGGCCCATTGCCACATGGCAGCTGCGGTTCGGCTCGCGATGGTTATGCTCGTCACAGCGGTCCTTCGATTCGGTGAATGACCAAGGACCGCTACCGGGTTTGACCGTTCCCTGTCAGTCCCGGCCAGAAGCGGTCTGTGCCCAAAGGGGAAAGCAGTCGTTCAACGCCCAGGTCAACCGGCGCCGGAGCCGAAGGCGGAGGGCACCAACACTGGTCATGAAAATGCCAAAGGCATGGCCAGTGTTGGCGTCCGCGTTGAACCGACAGTTAGACGTACCATTCTTTTAGCCGGGGCGTGGTTGGTACGCGCCAGTGTTTGCGTTGAAGTCGAGGCAACGTTCGATACCGAAACCTTGCCACAACGTGTCCAACAAGGGGCGCACTACGTCGTCAACGTTTGCCGTCTCAAGGCTATCTATCCATAGCTCAGGTGCGATCAGATGATCTCTGTCCGCCTTGGGGCTATTGCGAAACATGCGGATGGAATCAATGCCCAGCTCGTAGTTGGCGACGTGCAACAGTGAGAAGCTAATGATTGCAGGGCCAGAAATTCCTTGTTCTTTGGCTAAGTTGAGGAAAGTAGCAGTTCGCCCCCTAAAGTATTTGGTCATGTCTAGAGACCAAACATAAAACTTCTCTTCCTCAGATGGGTGCCGCTGGTAGCTTCCGCCGCCAAGAGATGCTGACTCCATTGCTCCGCTGCGAAGCACTTGTGCATAGCCGTAGTGCCCTTCATCGGATCGGCCTGCTGGATAGACAACTACACCATCGAGGTTGAATACTTTGCTTCCTCCGCCCCAGTCAGGCTCCAGTAACTTGATGAAATCTGTGGAGTAGATCGTTTGAAGGTTTGGCTTTTGCTTGCCAGCTATGCCGTTCAACGGAACAAAGTGAACGGCCTTGATTGGGCCAACGATGAGGGGTTTGGGCGTCTGCCGTTGCTTTAATAGTTCATTGCGCTCTTGTATTAAGCGCCGCGCCTGTTCGGCCAGAGTGGCGGTGCGATCGAATGCAAGGCGAATTTGATCGAAAGTCATGTCTGAAGTGCTGGTTCCATTGCGCATAACAAACCGTCTGTTGTTATTTACTTTGATCGTGTGCGGCCCCAGGAAAGACGCAGGAACCCTAACGACAAGAATGTAGCCTCCAGCAACGTCCACTGGTAAAAACTGCATGCCTAGTATTCGAGGCTCAATTCCGGATTCGATTGTCTGATTAATGCGTCGGGTGAGGGCATCAGCTGCCTCCGAAGTGATTGGAGCCAATTCGGAGGCCACGCCGTCCGCCTCGTTTATCCCAAAAACAATATCTCCACCATCCGCGTTTGCAAGGGCGCTGACGTCTTTGAGCAGTTCGTGCTTGTCTTTGTCGCTGTTCCCTGGAGTATCGCGCTTGAACTCAAGGGATATCGATTCCGGCCAACCAAATGAACAAACGTCGGCCAACAAGCCGGCACCTATGGTAGTAAGACTAGGGGCAAGCATTTTGATCCTTAGCGAGTAGCAGTGCTTCCATTAGATGCAAGTGGGACGTCTAACGTCGGCGTTGACCGGCGCGCATTGGCACTGCGCCGCACGGCGTAGGCTCGTCCATTCGTACCGACCTCCACCGGCTGCTGGATCGCCGGCAGGCTGACTTCCGCGATGGCAAGTTCTGGCTGAGCGAGCCACTTCGTAAGGGCGACTACGCGACTTTTCACAACCGCCCCCTCACTGCTTGGCAGTTAGGGGACCAATACGTGGGACCCCAGGGTTGATCTGCTCCCCACCAGTTGGACTGGCGCCTTGCCGCTGAGCACACCGAGGTTTTGGGGGCATCACTCGCCGTCGAGCGCGCGTTCAGTTGCCTCTACAAGGCCCTTAAGGAACCGAATGGCCTTCTCCAAATCATCACGCTTGACCAAATGAGGTGCCGGTGCGCCTGCGGTTGTCGGCTTCGAGCGGTGGACTGCATCGCCGCGGCGGCTGATGAGTTCGTCAAGCGTCTTTCTAGCGGTCGAAGGATCATAGTTCAGCCATTTCCAGCCCGCGCAAACATCGACTTGCAAATAGTCGAGGAATAGCTTTCTGGTTTTCTCTGATGTCGGGTTGTGGAATCGCTTTAACTCCTCAGTGAGCTTGTTGTTCACGAAGGTTCCGATTGGACTGCCATTTACAGCCTTCAGCCTGGCCGAAACTGCCTCTGTTGCGCGATCTTCTACGTAGGTTTCCCATGCTGTGAGTGACATGACAAGACCGGCGCGCTTTAGAACCTCGGCTGTCTCGGCATTCTGCTTATGCAGGACGTCAAAATGGCTAAGAAGCGTAGTCGCGTCTTCGATGGAGTTGATGAAGGTATTTGATGCGCGGGACATGCGGTACTGTGGTGCTGTGATGTCTAACGAATTGTGGGGCGTGAACTGGCAGTCTGGGCCATTTACGGCCATCGCACTTTCAGAAAGGCCGGCGTTCAACGTTTGACATGAACTGCATGACCCGGCTTGCCAGGGCATGTCAGCTCGATCGAGCGGTTAGGCTGCACCTTTGGTCCTAGGAAGTGCAACGCCAAGTAGTCGTCCCTGAAATATTCATTTCAAGCAGAAGCCGACGCGTGAACATCCAGAGGGTGGAAGCGCGGGGAACGACGGGCCGATAGCCAGGTGTTTTCTGTCCCGATGCCCAGCGCCATGACAGACGCCAGCCAAGACCGGCCTTGGGACAGGGCCTGCTGCAGGCACAAAAAAACAGATCGCAAGAAGGTGATGCCCTTCTTGGCGATCATGCGCAGCAACCAGCGGATGTTGAAACCGGCAGCGCACAGCACCGCATGCAGCCGGTCACCCCGCTCACCTTTGAGGTG
>NZ_JBVPZA010000035.1:0-5503 GCF_055703065.1 Hydrogenophaga sp. L310 | reverse complement strand
AGGGGTCTCCTCGTTTTCAGTGCAATAAGTGACGGTACGAAAAGCTAGCACTGGCGCGGAGGTGGTGTTGGTAGATCGTTGATTTCATTGACTTTCCTGTTCACTTTCAAATCTGCGATTCGTGGCGTCAAACCGTGGTCGGTTTCATCCATTGGTGCCAGTTATCGATGCATTTGGCCGCGAAGGCAGGATTTGGTCAGCATAGCGGTCAACCGGGAAGCGAAACACACCCCGCAAGTTGATGCTCTCCAGCCTGGTGGGCGCAATCTTCCCGATCAGTTCCGGTGGAATGACCTGGCGGCGGTTCGACCAGCGATCCAGGACCGCCTGCATCTGTGAGGTATTCCACGCCATCACGATGTTGGCCATCAGGCTCAACGCATCGGCCACAGCCTGCATTTCATCGACACGTTTGGCCTGCGCCGGGCTGATCCGGCCGGTATAAATGGCGCGCTTGAGGGCGTTAACAGCCTCGCCCCGATTGAGCACCCGGCGCAACTCGTTCCTGAAAGCGTCCTTGACAAAGTAGTCAGCCAAAAACGCCGTACGCAGCAACCGCCCCAATTGCACGCCAGCCTCATAGATTGGATCGCCCTGGGCGGCAGAACCGAACCGCGCAAGAGCTGCCACCGCACTGGCATGTCCGCTCATGACCGAGGCTGCCAGGTGCACCAGACTATCCCAATGCTTTTCGATCAAAGCGACGTCGACATTGGCTTCGCACACCGCAGCGATTTCTGCGGGCACTTTGGTGCCGCGTGGCACAAAGAGGTGGCGCTGTTTGAGTTCCTTCAACCGCGGGCAAAGATCAAAACCAAGCAAACGGGCATGTGACATGGCAAAGTCGGTGTAGCCATGGGTATCCACAGCAAGCTGGCTGGTCTCCAGCTTTTCTTGGCGGATGACACCTTCAATGGCCACGCCCGCCTGGCGCTCATTGAGCACAAAGGGCTGCGCATGGAAGATGCCCCACCGGTCTTTTACATGGGAGTAGATTCCAATGGAAGGTGTGTTGCGCCGAGGATCAAGCCGGGCTTGCCACACCCGTTTGGTGGTCTCCATGGTCATCATGTCAGAAGATGCCAAATCGGACCGCCCCCAGGTGGCGGCAATCGGGTGTCGCTGCATGAATTCCAGCACAGCCTGGCAGGCCTGGCTCAGACGCCGTTCGTCCCGCGCCCAGCGCATGGCCTGGCGAATGCTGGTGGCAGACAATTGCGGAATCATGCGCGCGCATTCGACCGCAGTCAGACTGGTGCCGTGGGCCATGATGCCGGCATAGACCATCAGCAGCTCGTCGGTAGAGCGCGGCTCACGTCCGAGCATGATCCAGCTAAAGCGCACCTGGGCGTCAACGGCCAGAATCACTTCCGGCAATTGAACCTCACCGATGCGGTGATCCAAAGCCGCGCGCAGCTTGGTCACTTCTGGGTCTTCGTCCTCTGCGGGCAATGGCGACAAATGGAGTTCATCATCCACGCGCAGTACGCCACTGCGGGCTGCAGCGGCCACCGCATCGACACCGGCAGTTACTCTGGCCAGCAAAGGCTTCAAGAAAGTGGCAGCCTTGCTGGGTAACGATAGACGGGCATAGTGTTTCTTGGACTCTGCCTGCCAACGCTCGTCCGTGAAGAACAAGCGCGCACGACCCCGAAAGCTCAGGCTGTGCTCAATCCAGACCGAGCCATTGCGCACCGCGCGGCGCAGGGCAAACAGGGTGGCCACCTCCAACGCCTGAAACGCCCGTTCCCGGTCTGGGCTGGAGATCGAAACCTGCCAGATCATTCCCAGACTTGGTGCCACCACTTCAACTGGCAGCTTTCTGGATCCTTTGAGATATAAAGCTTGCAGCTTGGCAAGGTACTCGATGGCAGGATGCTCGCCGGTGGCCTGCCAGGGCAGCTTTGCAATGGCGACGAGCAACGACCGCACGGGGCGAATTCCATCAATCAATCCCTCGCGGACCAGGGAGGCCCTGCTCGGTGGTTTGCGTTTCTGGGTTTCGGTGATCAAGGCTTCAAGACGGGCACGCAACTCAGCATCTGGCACCGCACCTTGCGCGCTCAAGGCAACAAGTTCGCCGAGCAGCGTTTTGTACATTGCGGCCCAATTGACGGTAGCGGGGACATCGGCGGCAGCCTGACGCCACAGATCGGCGATCCGGCGCTGCACCATAAGGATCAACTGGTCTGTGGTGGTGAACAGGCAATACCGAAGAAAGCATGCGACCTCCACGGTGCGCGCTGGCTCTTTGATCTTGGCTCCGGCTGAGGGCGGCCTGGAGACAAGTCGGCGCGCGTAGCGGCGCAAGATGAGATCGGGGATGTCTGCCAGGTGCTTATGAACGTCCAGCGTGTAAAGCAGGTCGATGCGCTCCAGTACCTCGCTGATTTGGCGGGTTGAGTGTTTCGCCGGTGCAGCCCATAGCCAACTCTGCTGGGTTTGTCCATCTGGGCGCAGCTCTGAAACTGAGGCTCGCCAGCGATCAAGTGTTGCTGGATCAACGCTGGCGGCGATGGCGGTGCCTGTTTCAACTTCAAGCTGGGCAAGTGCCGCCGCAATCAGTGTCCGAATTGCCCGCTCGTGCACGATCACCAGCTTGTTCTGGCTCCCCACGCTCCCCACTGCGTGTGGTCGCTGCCCCTCCAGGAGGGGCTTTTCATCTTGGGGCGGCCCGGCGATGAAAAAAGGGGCATGACCTGCATGCCCCAAACCCTTGGAAAATTGCTGGCGGCGCGGATCAGAAGGCGTGCAGAATGCCGGCGCTGAACTGGTTTTGCTTGCCGTCGCTCGAGGTGACCCAATACATGCCGGCCTTGCCGCCATTCTTCACCGATTGGTGCGAGTAAAGGGCATAGAGCTGGGTGCGCTTGCTCAGCAGGTAGTTGGCGCCCAGGTTGTACTGGCGCACATCCTGGTTCAGCGCGGTTTTGTCGTTCAGGTACTGGAAGCCGGCCTGCACGATCCATTGGGTGCTCAGCGGAACGCGCGCGAACGTGGTGAATACGTCGGCATCGTTGCCGCGCACATTGAGGGCGTTTTGCTGGCGTGTATAGACCATGCCGTAGCGGGCGCCGTTGAGCTTGTAGGAGCCGCCCAGGCCCAGGATCTTGTCCTTGTCCTTGCCCACGGCGCAGCCGCCCGAGTCGGTGCAGCGGCGCTCGTGGTAGACCAGGCCGGCCTCGATGTGCTCGCTTGAATAGCTGCCGCCCAGCGACAGAATGCGGCCCGCGGAGGCCGTGCCGGCAACCTCGCCGAATGCGGTCATGGCATGGAGCTTGAAACCGGCCAGGCTTGGCGACTGGTACTTGATCGCGTTGTCCACGGGCGTGCCCATCATGTTGTTGAAGCGCGCCAGGGATGAGCCTGCCGCCGTGCCCGCGCCGTCGACGGCGGCGGTGGCGTTGCCCAGATAGGGAGCCTGGGTGGAGGCGATGAAGACGTCGCTGATGCTGGGCGGCATGCGGCCGGCCATCAGGTCGCCGAAGCTGGCCGAGCGCAGGCCGACCCAGGACTGTAGTCCAAAGAAAGGAGTGGAGGTGGCGCCGGTGTCGGAGTTGAGTCCGGCTTCGAGGTTGAAGATGGCTTTGAGGCCATCGCCCAGGTCTTCGGTGCCGCGAAAGCCGAAGCGCGAGGTCAGCAGATTGCCGCTGCGCAGCAGCGTAGAGCCCGAGCCGCCCGCATCGTCGATACGCGCCACACCTGTATCGATAATGCCATACAGGGTGATATTGCTTTGGGCGATGGCCGGGGTGATCGCGCATGCAGCCAAACCGGCCATGGCAATGGCGGTAATGTTTTTCATGAATCTAGTCTTCTCTGTGGTGGTTGAAATTGGAAAATATATGGCCGTAGAGGGCGCGACCCTGCTCGACAAGATGAATGTCCGTGATGTGGATGAACTTGTGCATGGTCGTGCCTTGCACTCAGCGCGGCAGCAATGCCTGGACGGCCTTGCTCATCTTGCTAAGGGCAACGGCGGGTTGCACCTCTTGCGAAACCACGGTCTGGAGGTGATCCTTGATTACGTCGGTAATCTTGAAGCCGTTGTCACCCGGAAACGCGTACGGGGCGGTGAGTACCGGCATCTGCGCGATGGCGGTCAGATGATTGGGGTTTGCCTTGTAGAAGGGCGCAAGCAGGTTCGGGTCGGTCGCTGGCAACGTGTTGGCCGGGAAGTAGCCGGTTGCCTTGACCATGGTCGTCGCGCCCAGCGGGCCGGTGGCGAACTTGATGTATTCCCAAGCAGCGGCCTGCTTGGCAGGATCCTTGGAAAACATCATCGCTGCATTGCCGCCGGCCGGCAGTCGGCCGTCCTTGGCAACGGGCATGCGGGCGGTACGAATCTCGAACTTGCCTCCCACCTGCTTCGTGATGCTGCCCAGGCGCGCAGTGGTTGTCGCCAGTACCGCGAGCTTGCCGCTCACGAAGTCCTGCGAGGCGGCCGAATAGGAGATGTTGCGCATCTCACCCTGCTTGACGAGCTGTTCTAGTGTCTGGATGGCGGCCTTGCCTGCGGGGCCGTCGAAGGCCACCTTCTTCTCGTCGGCGGTCAACATGGTGCCGCCGTTGCTGAAGACCAGCGCCTGCCACATCCAGTTGCCCGTGATGTCCCACTCGACGTGAAGGCTCTCGGTGCCGGGCGTTGCCGCCTTCGACTTTTTGGCCGCGTTCATGATGGCATCCCAGTTCATGGGAAAGCGATCGGGCTCCACGCCCGCCTTGCGCATCAGGTCGGCGTTGTAGTAGATGACGGGTGTAGACAGCGCGAAGCCGATGCCGACCTGCTGACCCTTGACTTGCCCCAGTGAAAGCAACGCTTGGTCGTAACCCATCCCCGCCCAGCCCTTCTCCGCCTTGATGAAGGGCGTCAGGTCGACAGCGAGCCCACGGTCGGCAAACACGCGCAGACGATTGAGGCCCTGATAAGACACATCGGGGAGCTGGCCCGTGACGGCCTGGCGCAGAACCTGTTGTGCCGCGACCTCGTAGTCAGACGTGGGCGCACGGAACGTGACCTTGTACTGGGGGAACTTCGCCATGAAGTCTTTTGCGATTGATTCATGGACCTCTTTGAAGAGATCAGCGTACGCGTAGTCGATCACGATCTCAGTCGGTTGCTGAGCCTGTGCCAGGCCGGTGGTCATTAACACGGCCAGTGCGGCGGTTTTCTTAAACAGTTGTTTCATTGCTTGATTCCTTGCGGTTTAACCTTTGACGCCGGTGAGCGTCACACCTTCGATGAAGCGCTTTTGCGCGACGACGAACAACAGCACCAGCGGCGCCGTGATCAGCACCGTGCCGGCCATCAGCGGACCGAACGCGCTGCCTGCTTCCTCATTGCGGAAGAACATGGTTCCCAACGGCGGCGTCGCCAGATGGGGTGAATTGATGACCAGCAGTGGCCAGAAGTAGTCGTTCCAATGCCAGACCACCGAGAAGATCGAGAACGCCAGCAAGGCAGGCATGGCCGTGGGCAGCATCACGCGCCAGACGATCTCCA
>NZ_JBVPZA010000034.1:0-5000 GCF_055703065.1 Hydrogenophaga sp. L310 | reverse complement strand
GAGGTTCTAACCTAGGTCCCTTATCGGGATCGGGGACAGTGCATGGTAGGCAGTTTGACTGGGGCGGTCTCCTCCCAAAGTGTAACGGAGGAGTTCGAAGGTACGCTAGGTACGGTCGGACATCGTGCTAATAGTGCAATGGCATAAGCGTGCTTAACTGCGAGACTGACAAGTCGAGCAGATGCGAAAGCAGGACATAGTGATCCGGTGGTTCTGTATGGAAGGGCCATCGCTCAACGGATAAAAGGTACTCTGGGGATAACAGGCTGATACCGCCCAAGAGTTCATATCGACGGCGGTGTTTGGCACCTCGATGTCGGCTCATCTCATCCTGGGGCTGTAGCCGGTCCCAAGGGTATGGCTGTTCGCCATTTAAAGAGGTACGTGAGCTGGGTTTAAAACGTCGTGAGACAGTTTGGTCCCTATCTTCCGTGGGCGCTGCAGATTTGAGGAAGCCTGCTCCTAGTACGAGAGGACCGGAGTGGACGCACCTCTGGTGTACCGGTTGTCACGCCAGTGGCATTGCCGGGTAGCTAAGTGCGGAAGAGATAACCGCTGAAAGCATCTAAGCGGGAAACTCGTTCCAAGATGAGATCTGCCGGGGCCTTGAGCCCCCTAAAGAGTCGTTCAAGACCAGGACGTTGATAGGTCAGGTGTGGAAGCGCAGTAATGCGTTAAGCTAACTGATACTAATTGCTCGTGAGGCTTGACCCTATAACTTTGACGATAATCGTCCAAGTGCAAATGTTATTGTTATGCCCCGTAGGACAACCCTCATTGGCCTACATCGTTGGCAGCAATCAAAATAAGCTGATTCGAAACTCTATGAATTCGTCCCTGTTGTGCATCAGCACAGCAAGGACAACCCGTTATGCCTGACGACCATAGCAAGTTGGTACCACTCCTTCCCATCCCGAACAGGACAGTGAAACGACTTTGCGCCGATGATAGTGCGGATTCCCGTGTGAAAGTAGGTCATCGTCAGGCTCTTACTACCCCACAACCCCCTCGTACCTCGCGTACTTGGGGGTTTTGGCTTTTCAGGGTCTGTTAGTCACACCTGTTGGCGAGCCGGCTTGGTATCAATCAAGTGTTGATCACCAGATTGCCGTCCAACCGCAGTGCGTTGCTGATTTCCAATTCTGTGAGCAAGCGATCCAGCCATTCCATTTGTTGTTGATCGCTGTCGGGCGGCATCGTGTTGCTCAGATAAGGCGTATTTCTGGCCCACGTCAGCAAATCGTTTCGCGCTATTGTTCGCCATTCCAGCAATCGGAACTTGATCAAAACCTTGACCGCGTGTCGATGGTGCTTTTCCGGCGAACGGGTGAACTGCGCTAACCGGCTTCGGGCTCTTGTGATCGCTGGCCCGACATCCTGGAACACGCTGCCATGGCCCGGAATCACGCTCTGCGGTTTCAGGCTTTCGATCAAGTCCAGTGTTTCTCCCACTTCCTCAAACGCGGACAGTCCTTCCAGTTCTGGGAAGACGACACCAAATCCGTTTTGCCACAAGGCATCAGCGGAGATCAGAACCCGATGGTCGGGCTGGAAAAGGATGATCGAATGCGGGTCATGACCTTTCGCCCCGTGTATTTGCCAGCGCCAGGAGCCCAGCTGCAGTTCTTGACCCGGGAGCAGTAAACCCTGGTGTCGAAAAGGAGGGCATTGTTGGCCAGTAGGTGTGTAAGTCAGCGCGACGGGGTCCCAATTGGCGACGCTGTCGGCCTGCCCTGGCGGAATCAAGGTCATGAGCTGGGGATACCTGTGCTGCAGCGCAGCGTTGCCCCCGCAATGGTCGCTGTGGAGGTGGGTGTTGAGCAACACGTCCAGCGGCGTCTCAGCAAGCTCGCCGGTCACCAGAGCCAGTGTCTGGCTGACATGACTGCCATAGCCGGAATCGACGAGTGCCGTGGGACCCTCGCCTCGAATCAAGGTGTTGTTGGCCGAGAGCCACCCCCGTTCGAAAACGGTGGCGCCCACCGCCTTGAGGGTTTCCGCGACAGAAGGCGCTTCAATCATGGGTATGTTTGGCCTGAGAGGTCCGTCAGACCGGCGCACGCAGCGCGCGCCGCAGGATCTTGCCGACGTTGGTCTTGGGGAGTTCGTCGCGGAATTCGATGTACTTGGGGCGTTTGTAGCCGGTGAGGTTGTCGTGGCAGTACCGGGCCACGTCTTCCTCTCCCAGTATTGGATCGCTGCGCACCACGAACACCTTGATAGCTTCGCCTTGTTTCGCGTCTTCCACGCCAATGGCGGCACATTCCAGCACGCCGGGGCACATGGCAATGACGTTCTCCAGTTCGTTGGGAAAGACGTTGAAGCCGGAAACCAAGATCATGTCTTTCTTGCGGTCCACGATCCGGGTGTAGCCCCGTTCGTCCATGATGCCGACATCGCCCGTGCGCATGTACCCGTCTGCCGTGAACGCCTGAGTCGTCTCTTCGGGCTGGTTGTAGTAGCCCGTCATGACGTTGGGTCCTTGAATGCAGATTTCCCCGGGGGTGCCCAGCGGAAGGTTGTTGCCGTCGTCGTCCTTGATGGCGATGGCGATGCCGGGCAAGGGAAGCCCGATCGTGCCTGTGAAGTCGCGGTTGATCACCGGGTTGTTGGTGCCAATGGCACAGGTTTCGCTCATGCCCCAACCTTCAATCATGGGGCAGCCAGTGACCTTGAGCCATTGCTTGGCGGTTGACTCTGAAGCAGCCATGCCGCCCGCCTGCGACAGCGCCAGGCTGGAAAAATCGAGCTGGCGGAACTGCGGGTTCTGCAGCAGGGCGTTGAACAGGGTGTTGACCGCCGGCAGCAAGTGAAACGGGCGGCGCTTCAGTGTTTCAACCAGTTTGGGCACGTCCCTGGGGTTGGGAATCAGGGTCATGTGTGCTCCCCAGCGGATGGTCAGCAGGCTGAGCGTGAGCGCGAAGATGTGGTACAGCGGGAGTGCCGCGATGGCGTTGACCACGCGGATATCACCAACGCGCGCAAGCGCGGGCTGGAACCAGGCCTCGGCTTGCAAGACAGCGGCGATGATGTTGCGGTGGGTGAGCACCGCGCCTTTGGAAAGGCCGGTGGTTCCGCCGGTGTACTGCAGGAACGCGATGTCATCGGCCTGGGCCAGGCTGGGTTTGAGTGTCTGGCTGCTACCTTCGGCCAGTGCCTGGCGGAAGCTGGAAATGGTGCGCGGTCCCAGTACGCCGGTCACTGGCAGCTTGTAAGCGGGGACCAGCTTCGCCAGATGCCGGACGGCGAAACTGATCCAGCGGCCATACCAGAAGCCGAGCAGGTCGCCCAGGCTGGCGACCACCACGTGGCGCAATTGGGTGACGTCGATGACTTCTTCGAGTGTGTGGGCAAAGTTTTCCAGGATGACGATGGCCTCGGCGCCGGAGTCCTTGAGCTGGTGTTCCAGCTCACGCGCGGTGTACAGGGGATTGACATTGACCACCGTGTAGCCCGCGCGCACCACGGCCGCCATGGCCACCAGGAACTGCGGCACATTGGGCAGCATGATGGCCACACGAGCACCCGGCGCGAGTCCCTTGGCCTGCAGCCAGGCACCCAGGGCCGCACTGTGTTGATCGAGCTCGCCGTAGCTCATCCAGCGCTCCATGCACACGGACACGGGTTGTCGCGCGTTCTTTCGCAGCGACTCTTCCAGCAGGGTGGCCAGTGAGCGGTATTGCTCGGGTTGAACGTCGTGTGCAACGCCGGCGGGGTAGTGGGACAGCCAGGGACGGTTCATGTTCATGACGGGTGTTGGTCTGGGAGCATTCTGGCGGGCAGAACCGCGTTGGCACACAGGGCCAGCCCTAGGACCGTGTCACCCAAAGCACAGAGGGCGCTGAAACGACTCAGGCCCGCGCCAGCTCGTCGGCGAGCACCTGCTGGCAGCTGTCTGGCGCAGCATCAAACAGGGTATCGATCCATGCGTGTTCGCGCTCGTTGATCGTCGCCAGAAACGCCTGGGCATCACCCAGGGAGGAAAAAGCCGAAAACCCGCTCTCCAGAAACTGTTGCAAAGAAGACAGGCCGGCCGCCTGCGCGGGCTTTCGCATGAGTTTGAGCGCGATGGACAGGGACCTCATCCGGGTCAGCCGCTGCAGTTCGCGGCCCATGTGTTTCACCACCGAGAGTTGCCGGTCGCGCAGCGGGCGTTCACCGGTGAGGCGCCAGCTGCGCACATAGCGCTCGGCTTCGCTGCGAGAACTGTCTTGCGCCAACCAGTGCGTGGCCAGTTGGTGGTCCAGCGTTTCGGTGAGCGCATGGGTCTCGGCCAGATCCACCGCGAGCTCCGCCACGGCGTCAGGGAACATGCGCTCGATGGCCCCCGCGATGCGCCCGAACTGCGTATCACGCTCGGTGAAGTCGTGCTCACCGTAGAGCTCATCAAGGAAGAAACGGGTGGCTTCCGCGTAGCGAGGCTGGACAAGAAAGTCGGCGTAGGTGGCGCGAAAGCGCCTCGCCTGCAGCTGCTTGACCTGGTGCACGGCGCTGGCCAGGCCGGCATCGTGAGCCTGCTCACGCAGATGCGCCACACGCTGCAGATGCATGCGGATCTGTTCTGCGGCGCTGGTCCCGGCGTTCATCGAGAACCAGTCTACCGCTGTAACAGACCGTTCCGCTAGGAGTCTGCGTGGCAGAACGTCTCGCGGGCTGATTTGGGGGGCAACTGCGCGGTGCCTCGGGTGATTTGATCGTTCCTGTTGTTTGGCGTGGTCTGTGTGTCGGCCTTGTGCGGGTCAGAACGCTCCGTTTCGCGGCCCGAGATGCCCCGTTTTCCCTCAAGTGCCGCGCAAACTGCATATCCTTCTCAAGTTGAGTGCCAGACACACGAGCTTGAACTCGGCCTTGACCTTGTCCAGTCCCCGCAGACTGAACTGCCTGAACCCCAGCACGCTCTTGATCCACCCGTTGGGCGCCTCCACGATCCACTTCCTCTTGCGGTAGGCAGCCTTGCCTTCGGGTGTCTTCAACTTGGCATCCATCGCTGCGCTGTGCGG
>NZ_JBVPZA010000033.1:0-14940 GCF_055703065.1 Hydrogenophaga sp. L310 | reverse complement strand
GATGTTGAAACCGGCAGCGCACAGCACCGCATGCAGCCGGTCACCCCGCTCACCTTTGAGGTGACAGCGGTCCATGCGGTGATCGGCTTTGAGGTGGCCGATGATGGGTTCGATGGCCTGGCGCCGCTTGAGCTGGCGTCGCTCCTGCTCGCTGATCCGTTTGGCCTTGCCCCGGTGCACGATGTGCACATCCGGGTTGTCCGCATCCACACCCCGATAGCCCAAGTCGACGAACGCCGTCACTGGTTTTGCCCTGCTGTCCTGCATCAGGATCGTGGCCTGCTCCAGTTGCTCGCTCAGCGTATGCCCGTCGTACGGGTTGCCGTGGAACGCCCGGGCGCCCACGATCAGGTTGCCTTTGAAGGTGCTGGCGATGCCCACCTTGACCCCGAACTCGTAGGGCTGTTTGGCCTTGCCTTTGCTGATGCAATCCACCTCGGGCGCGTGCCAGGCGTAGAGCTTGGGTTGTCCTTCGGCGGCTTTGCGCTGGCCGCTCTGGGCCACGATGCGCCGGGCTTTGTTCAAGGTCTCGCCCAGCGCATCCCGCACGGCAGCCCCGATGGCGCTGGCCTTGCGATCAATCTCGCGCTGCAGTCGGCCGACGATGGTGCGCTGGCGTTTGATGGCCCGGCGCATGCGCTTGAACTGGCGGGCGTGGGCATAGCGCCCGGCCTTGTGGCTGAGGTGTTGGCCTTCCTTGGCGAAGGTCTGCTTCAGCTCGATGCCGGCGTCCTTGGCCGCCTCCACCAGCTTGGCGCGCGCCGTCTCCAACAGTCGGCTGTCGGTGGGATGCGCAACGGCCTTGTGCTGCACGGTGCTGTCCACGATCACGCGCGTGAGCTCCTGCGGCTTGATCAGCTTGAGGTCCACGGCCACGTTGATGGTCTGAGCCAGCAGTTCTTCCACACCTTCTTCGCCCAGCAACTGGCGGAACTTGATCAGGGTGGTGGCGTCGCAGGGGCGGTGGTGTTCAAAGTACGCCTGGCCCGAGAAGAATTGCCAGGTCGGCGTCTCGCCCCAGCGCTCGACGACACCCTCGTCGGACTCGTTGAAGGCGTGTTTGAGGTACAGCAGCGCGATCATGATGCGCAGCGGTATGCGGGGGCGTCCTGCGTTGCTGGCCACTGCTGCACGCTGCACCTGCTCACCGAAGAGGTCCAGGTCGGGCATGACCACACCAGCGCGGCCTTTGCGGGAGAAGACCTGAGCCACCCGCGCTTCGATCTCTTGCCAGGGCATGCGCGAGGCCAACACCGCCAGCGGATGGCGCAGATCGATCATGTGATCGATGCGCGAGCGGAAGAAATCGTCGGTGGCGGGGCAGGCAAACAGCACGGCAGAACTCCCAGAAAACTGCCCCTATTGGAAATCAAACTGGGAGTTCCGGCTACCCGCAATCACCCCGAAAGCCCTGTGTTTATGCGGGTTCCGGGGATTCTTCAGGGGCGACTAACGACTTCGCCAATGAACTCCATTCTTAGCGAGACCTGCATCTTTGTGGCTCTTCTTCATATGTGAGAGCACGTTGCAGCGCCGACCACGCAGCTGAACTATGTCATTGAGCGTCAGCTTCTTGATCCGATCTCCGTCGGCTCATG
This sequence comes from Hydrogenophaga sp. L310, assembly GCF_055703065.1. Lineage (NCBI taxonomy): Bacteria > Pseudomonadati > Pseudomonadota > Betaproteobacteria > Burkholderiales > Comamonadaceae > Hydrogenophaga > Hydrogenophaga sp. L310. Next base: position 13,342 of record NZ_JBVPZA010000033.1, on the reverse strand, counting down.
GCCGGGAGCGTGAGCACGCGGCAGTGCCGGGAACAGGACCTTCGCTGCCAGAGCTCTCGCCAACCAAAGCCAGGCCTCGGCACTGTCCACGAACTGCTACTGACGGTCAGGAGCTGCCCGTCGCGATGGGCAGCTTTCGGGAAGGTTGTCTTTTGCGCCCGAGCCCCGCATCTCGGTCAGCCCGGACAATTCTGCGCACTCCTAGCCCTCGCTCCTCTTCTCACGCACTCGCCGGCGTCGCTCAAACGCTGCCTCCCAGTCTTCTTGCCACGACGGCAGCCCGAGGTATATCTGCTGGCTGGCGTTGCAGTGCTCCATGAGCGAATGCACATTCCGGAATCGCTTCTGCAGTTCTTCACTCCAGCAACGGGGAGGGCGCTCCCATGTCAACAACTCTGCGCTCGTGAGGATCAGCACGGGATTCAGGGGCCTCCCAGCCTTCCAGTACTTGCGCCCGAACTTTGCGAGACGAGTAAGCGCGGCGATTTCCTCCTTGGTGAGACTCTCGCGCAGCGTACTGAAAACCAGAATCGCCCCGGGGAAAGTCTCGGCGAGGTAACGCATGCGCTGAAAATCCTTGGGCTTAAAGAGCCCATAGCTCTTGCATTCACCGAACAAGATCCCGGCGGTTTCATTGCCATAGCTCCCGTCTCGCCAAAACATGGCGAGATCAGCCTCAAGGGCCACCTTGCCCGGCGACGTCGCCTCAAAACTCGGAACGGATGTGCTCCGACGCAACAAAGCTCCCCGCCCAGCAAGTGCCTCCAGCGTCAGGAGGACCGAGAACGCACCGTCCGCAAAGTTCGGCACGCTGAAGGGACCAGCCGTCCGATAGAACCAGCCACTCCCACTCCGCCCTTGATCAATATTTCCCGCGGCGCGAAACGTGTTCAAGCACTTGGGACAGTCAAACTCCTCCTTCAGCGTCGCCATGGCAAACCAGCTGTTTCGCTGGCAATTGGGGCATTTCGTCTGCAGACCGAGCTTAAAAATACCTTTCTGAACAAACCATTCGTAGCGATGAGCGTTCAGTTTTCTCTTTACGTCGGCAACAGATACCTCCCGCACAGCGACAACCCTGTCGTCTTTCTGCGCGCCGTCCCTGCTGACCGTTCCTCCGTTCATGTGCTCGATCAGAGCTAGGACGTCCTTGTTAGCGAGCATGCTGACAAGGCCGCCGACGCGCTTGTAGATCTGCTTGGCCAGAATGCCTGGACTTGAGAGCTTCGCCTCCCAGCCGCGATCCTTCAGCCAGGCGAAAAAGATCTTCTCCGACGCGGGGGCCTTGCGCGACTCGCCCGAAACGCTGCGGACGATCCGGACCAGGCCATGACGTCCTACGCGCCACTCGCCAAACCGGCCGATATTGCCGGTAATGGCATGTAGGAGTTGGTCGCCCTCGACCTTTGGATAGACCTCGGCCAGATGTTCATCAGCGCCGTAGAGGCGTAAGTCGAACTCGTTCACGCATCGACCATTGCTCCGGAACCAATTCTCGCGACCGAACGACGGAATCAAAGACTTGAGCCGAATGGACAAGTCCTCTTCTCCCGCGATGTCGATGGTTTCGTCGTCCTCGCCATACACGTCGGCAACGCCGCCTTCCTTGCCTCGCGCCCATTCGTCCCACAGCCTTGGATACCAATGCTGAAGGGACATCTGTGATGTCGCGGCACCCTGCTGGCCGTCCGCTGACGGCAGCGCCAGGGACTTCGCAAATACCTGCATCTCGTCCATCGTGCTGTGGCGGCTTCGAATCAAGCTTGCAACATCGAAGCCACGGCCGCCATCCCCCCAAGGACGACGATGTTCGTCGAGATATTCAACTACGACCTGTTTGAAGGACCCAACCTCGAGGAACTGCTTTGGCAACGGGAGAACCGGACGTCCAGAGGCTCTAAGGTTCCAATAATCGATGACATCCTCCACTTTCGAAGCGTCCATGAAGAAGACCGAGGCGCTTCCGCGAAAGCCGACACCTCCTTGCACGCGCATCGCCCATTGAGTGATACGCCTTGGAAAGAGCACGTTCCCGTCGGTCAGCTCGCGAAAGTTGTCTGCGCGTACTTCCGGCTTTGAGAGATCCAAGGCGTCTGCAAACTCCCTGTCGATAGCTTTGGCAATATGCGCTGGGTACTCGCCGAAGACGCTGGCCCAAAATAGCCCTAGCGCCTTGGGAATAACGGGAACGATGGCCTTAAGCGGATACTTTGCCTTGAACTTGAAGTGTTCCTTGTAAATGTCCAGAAGAACATCGAGCACACCAATCCCGAAAGCGGGTTCGTTCGCATCTATATTTCGACCGCCGCTCCAGATATCACCCGGTTTGAGAACCTCCAGTTTCGTGTCGAGGATGTACTTGGGGAGCTCCTTTCCGAACTGGACCAGGATGTCTGGATCAAATCCGTCGAGGTACCCCTTCACCACGCTCTGAGCCGGAGGAGGCTTCAATGGCCCATCACGCCAACTGGCTGGCATGCGCTTGTGCACGGGGATGATCGGAAAAAACATGCCACCCCACTGAGTGCAAGCCAAGCGGATGGCTTCGCGTACCTGTGTGGCGCTGTTCGGGTCGACCATGAGCGCCAACTTGAGCGGCCGAACTTTGATGTCTGCGGAACCGAGCATTTCTCCTCCTGGCTTCTCTATCCAATTGAGTCTAGTCGGTCAGTCGCTGAACGCCCGCTCTAGGGCGACCGGCTGGTTCTAGCGACGGGCGGTAGTGGGTTGGTACCGCCAGTCCAGGTGATGGGGAAGCGGTCCGTCGTGCCGCGCCATCCGGGTCGAGGGAGTCCGATGTCCGCAGTACCCCATACAGCCGACATTCATGACTTCGCGTGTGACGATGCCCGACGACTGCTTGGTGCCAGTCAGCGTGAGGACAACCGCCGCCGGCGACCGGCTCCAGTCGCTGCACTGCGGTTGTCGATGGCCAGGACCTCTCGGGCTGCTTGGGGAAGGTACCGCGGGCCCGAGTGATGGAAAGCGGACGATCAAGCGGCGCCAGCCCGATCACGGAAGCCCTATGACCGCAGTACCACATATAGGCTCCGTCCGAGCCAGTGCCGTTCGCCGTGCCCATAAGCCACTTCGTGACAGTCAGCTTGCGGCTGCTCTTTCCGACAGCTGCGCGGCATGCCAGTTTTCGATTTTCTGATGGCGACCGGGCACGAAGGGGTAACTGCTGCCGTCCGACGAGATAATCTCCGGCAATGAAGACCAGTCAGAGCCGCCAAGTTAAGAGGGCAAGTGCAGAGCAACTGAGTGACCAGCGCTACCAGGAACTGCTTCGAAGTGCCAGCACGTTTTTTGCAGCGGCCGAGGATGACGATGGCGCGCAGCGAGCTTCCGTGATCGATGACATCAAGAAGACCATGGCCCAGTACGGATTGACGGTTGATGACTTGATGTAAGCCAACGCCAGACGTTCGCTTGTTCCCCTCGGTCTCATCGCTGAGTTGCCTTACTCGGGTGACACATTCTCGACATCAGGCACGTGCTCCATCAGGTCTTCAACCTGGCATCCGAAGTACGCACAAAGTTTGTCGATTGTTTCCGTACCTGTGCCATATCCCCGTTGGTTCAGGATCTTGGACAGAGTCATCCTGTTGAGGCCTGTGCTGGCCGCAATCTCACTGATCGTGATCCGGCGAGCTTCGTTGAACTGCCGCCTCTCGATCATCTCCCCCAGCTTGAACCTGATCATGATGCGAGAAGGCGTCGAATGATAAAAATATTGATCAAATGACTTGAAAAGTCATCGAGGCTGTGTAAGATATGCAGCAAGTGATAAAAATATTCATCACTTGATTCGTTCATCATACAGGAGCGCACGATGACAGAGCATACGTATCTGACGACTGAAGAACTTGCGGACAAGATCAAGTACGACCCGCGGACGATCAGGGAGCGTCTGAAGGACAGTGTCCTACTGGAGGGCGTGCACTATTTCCGCCCATTTGGCGGTCGAAAGATCCTTTTTCTTTGGGAAACCATTGAACGGGACATGAAGGTGCCGTCCGCTACCCAGCCAGTTGGCTTCAGTGGCATTCCCATGGCCAACGGAGCAATGGTTCATGGCTAAGGTTGTTGCCCGAAAGGAAACAGGAAAGCTCCAGATCGACTTCACTTACAAGGGCGTTCGGTGTCGTGAGCAGACAGCGCTGATGGATTCACCAGCCAACCGCAAACGGGTTCAGGCGGTGGTGGACAAAATGAGCGATGCGATCAAGGAAGGGCGATTTGTCTACGCGGACTTCTTCCCGGGCAGTGCAATGGCTGAAAGGTTTCGTTCTGATCGCAAAGCGCCTGATCGGGTACCAGAAAACGGCAGCGGCGCGGAAGAACCATCAATAGCCACAGGCCCCACCTTCAGTGAGTTCGCCGACCAGTGGGTCCAGGAGCACAGCATCGAATGGCGTCGTAGCCATATTCGCTCGCTGCTTTCAACGCTGGACGGCCGCATAAAGCCCTACTTCTCCAACAGGGTGATCACCAGCATCACCAAGGCCGACGTTCTTGCTTTTCGTGCGGCCCTCGCCAAGGAGCCGGGACGGGGTGGCAAAGCAGGTTTGTCGGCCAAGCGCATCAACGAAATCATGGGCACGCTCCGGCAAATCCTTGCCGAAGCCGCTGACCGGCTCGAGTTCACGTCACCGGCCCTGAACCTCAAGCGCTTGCGCGTCAAAAAATCCGATGTGCAGCCGTTTTCGCTGGACCAGGTCCAGACCATCCTGGCCACCGTCAGACCAGACTTCAAGGACTACCTGCAGGTGCGCTTTCTCACGGGGATGCGCACCGGAGAAATCAATGGTCTGAAGTGGAAGTACATCGACTTTGAACACCGCTTGATACTGGTGCGAGAAACCCACGTCCTGGGTGAAGACGACTACACCAAGACCGACGGCAGCCAGCGGGACATCCGCATGAGCCAGCCCGTGTACGAAGCCATGCTTCGGCAGCAAAAGATCACGGGCACGGTGTCGGAGTACGTCTTCTGCAACCTGCTGGGACAGCCCTTGGACAACACGAATTTCACCAAACGTGTCTGGTACCCGCTGCTGCGCCACCTGGACTTCGAACTGCGGCGCCCGTATCAGACCCGGCACACAGCGGCGACGTTGTGGCTGGCAGCGGGAGAAGCCCCGGAATGGATCGCTCGACAACTGGGCCACACCAGCACCGAAATGCTGTTCAAGACCTACAGCCGGTATGTGCCCAACATGACACGACAGGACGGATCGGCCATGGAGCGGCTGCTGGCGAGTCGCATCGGTACCGCACCACTGGCGCGCATCACGGAGCATGTCCTTGACGAGCACGGGAACTCACTCGAGCAGGAATCCTTTGTACCGGCATCAGAACAGCTTCCCAGCCCCGTGCCGAAGCCCCGCGGATACGCCGCCGCTCACCGTCGTCTGAAACCACATGGATCGGATGGAGGGCAAGGTCCACCACCGTGCGGAGGGAAGAGGACACCGAGCCCGGCCATGCCTCGCGCCGGGTTCTAGGTCCACCCCAGCCCCCAACTTCTGAACCCTCTTGCCAACGTCACAGCATGGCGTGCAAGAGGGAAGGGCGGAGCTTTGCCCGGAGCAGCGGTCTGGAGAGCAAGAGGGCAGTTGCACGGTGGACTCCACCGCGAGAGCTGACCTGACCCAGATTTGACATTGACGATTGCCATGCGAGCCTGAAGCTATGACCAGTTCGAACGTGAACGCGCCAGAGCATCTTCCTCCCTGATCCTGAAATTCCCCTTCAGGCGCAGGAGGACTTGATCACCGCTGCAGCGTGACCTTGCAGTCGGGAGAAGTCTTTCGACCTTGCCATTGCCACCCAAAGCCAAACGCCCAAAGAGCAGGGCGGGGCGAAGCCTTGCCTGAAAACAGCCCATCGACCCCATTCATTCACCCATTCACCAGTCATCCCGGAAAGCGAGCCATCACATGACTTCCAAACCACGTTCATCCAGAACCACTGGATCCAAGGTGCCCCGGCGCCTGCTCAAGCCAGCCGCCCAGAAGAAACTCAACAAGAAGCCGGCTCGACACGGTCGGCAGTTCAAGACGGCTGTCCAGCCCACCATTCCTTTGGTCCCCGCAAGGCGCACGGGCAGTGAAACCGTGCAACGCCACCACCTGCAGGCCCAGGCCTTCCTCTACCTCGATCCGTCGGACACCGATGGCTTCAGCCCCGATGTGATGAACACCTTCTGGGGCGAGGTGAACCGGTTCGCCTGGACCATCTGCCTGCAAGCACCGCACGATGTCTTTGATCTGGTGATCGCGCCCTCGGATCTCCTGCACAGCCTGCAGGTCGGGGCTTCCTCTGCGGACCCGAACCCAAGACCCGAGGATGCCGAGAGCGCGCCGGCACCAGCCGTTGTGCAGCCCGCTGCCGCCGCGCAGCCAGCCCCCAGGCCCGAGCACATCGTGTGCTTCTCTGCACTGGATGGCGCCGTGCTGCTGCCGGTGCACGAGGGGTTGTGGATCCTGCTGCAAGGGCTGAACCCGGCCGGCGACGACGCATTGCGCGCCCTCGCCGGACAGGTGGCCACACCCGATGTCGTGCGCAGTCTGGTGCCTGAGTGGCTGGAGCTCAGCTGGACCGATACGAACCGACCGGGTTCGCCACCGGGTGAATGCATGGCGAGCACCGACGACGTCGCCATCAGCCTGCTGTCCAGCACCGACCAGCCGGCCACAGCCCTCGATGTGCGCCAGCGCTTTTTCGTCTGGATGGTCAGCACCCAGCCGAAAGGCTGAGCGTCACCCCTTCATCTCCGCTGCACCTCGGTTCAGCAACCGATCCCCTTTGTAGAAAGCATCCGATGAACACACCCACCGACAACACCCCGCAGCCCGAACCCCGCCCGCGCAAAAGAGCCGGAGAGGGAGGAAGGGCAGGCGGAGAGAACGCCTCCGCCAAGGGCGCGCAGAACGCCCGCGAGCTGGCCCACTGGAACCACAGCCGCGTGCCCAGCGCCAGCGAACTGCTGGCCATCGGCGAGCTGTTCCAGGGCATGACCCCGCACCGCATGAAGCTGCACCAGCTGGCCTTGCTGCGGGAACACGTGGTGGCCTACCGCATCCGTTGCGGCCATCCCGAGATCGACGCGTTCATGGACGCGATCTTCGAGACCGACTTCAACCTGGAGTGCTACTTCAAGGTGCACGACGCCCGCGCCGGCAGGCATCTGCATCCGCTGAGCCGCAGCACGGGCAAGGTCACGCCGTTCGAGCTGTCCACCCAGCTGGCCTGGCAATGCTCGGTCGCACCCGACGTGCTGCTGGACGAAGCGCCCGTCATGCACGCCGCCGGCTTTTTCTACGCCTGCGGGCACTTCTGGTGCGCACACCCGGTGGAGGTGGCCAAACGCGGAACCCCCAGGGTCCGTCTGCACGAGGTCCGGCAAGCCCGGCGCCGCATGTTGCGGGCCGATCTGGACTTCCTGGCCCGGCAGGTACCCCAGGAGGGCAGGCTGCTCCGGGCGTTGTTGCTGGGCGCCACGGCGGGTGATGGTGTCGATGGCGAGCAGTTCGCCCGACTGCTCACCGTGCTGCACCTGTGGAGCGAACGCATCACCTACCCGTGGGGAACCCAGGTGATCGACCTGAAAAACTGAACCAGGAAAGGACAAGAACATGAAGATGGACACAGTTACCCCTACCGCCGCCAGCGCGGAAGACCGCAAGTTCTTCCGGGACATGGTCGTGCTGATGACGCTGGCGGCCCTGGCCGGCACGGGCATGTACCTGACGTACCAGGACGCGCTGGCCCAGGACGCCGAGGTCGTAGACAGCACTACCGCCGGTTCCCTGATCGCCATGCGCGTGGACAGTCCGGGCAGTCTGCTTCAGCTGCCGGTGGTCACCGTGCTCACCAGCACGGCCACCTACCGGCTCGAAGGCGCCCTGGTCGCACCCGTGAGCGACGAGCTGATCCTGGAGCATCGGGCCAGCGGCAAGCGCTACGTCTGTGTGTCGGCACGCACCCTCTGCGCAGAAGTGATTGCCAGCCAGCCCAAGGAGTGAATGTCATGTACAAACTGATGCCCCAATCCCGCATGAGCTGGCACTACGAGGAAGCGCAACTGCCCAGCTGTGAGCGTGGTTCGCGCCGCGCACCGGCTAGAAAGCCGGCTCGAACGACCCGCCCGACACCGTGTTACGTCTACCTGCTGGTGCACCGCCTCTCGCCGCGCTTCAAGATCGGTGTGAGTGTGGACCCGCAGGTGCGTGCGCGCGGTCTGCCCGACGCCGAGCACATCGCTGAAGAGAGTTCGCTCAAGGCCCTGTTTTCAGACCGCCGGCGTGCGATGGAGATCGAGAAGAGCCTGCACAAGCTCTTGAGCGGTTTCCGGCTCCACATCCACGGGGAAGGGCCTGAACGCTGGGATGGTGGCACCGAATGGTTTTCGATCGATGGCCTGAGCCACGCGGTCAACCTGCTGTCGCAGACCCCGCTGGGTGATGAACAGACCACGCTGGTGACGCTCACCACCCTGGCCGACGAGAGCTACACGAGTGGCCAGCGCCGGAGCTGTCATCGAGAGGCCCAGACACGGCGCTGGTTCGAAGCGACGCACGCCAATCTGCGCCAGATGAACGAGATCGTGAAGGCCCTACGCAAGCTCAACGACAACCTGGACATCGTCCTGCAGTCCGCACAGTCGGCGCAGCCGACCCCGCCGGACATTGCCGAGGGGGGAGGGGAAGCATCCGAACCCCTGGCGGCCCGGCCGGAGGTGGTCTACCTCTGCGGCCTGGGTGACCTGTGGGAGAGCGAGATGCTGGCCAGCCGATTCCAGATGAGCGACTCGGCGTTCTGGATGTTCAGGACCGGGCGCCTGCGTCGGCATGGAGAGCAGCGTTCCTGGCTCACCCGCATCCACTTCGATCCCGACTCCCGCGGCACCCTGGCGCTGTGGGTGGAGGACCGCAAGGCGCTCAGAGCACTGCCCGGCGGGCCGCGCATGCTGGCCCTCTGGGATGGGTTGTGGGAGGGTTGAGAGTTCTGGGCGAGCGGACAAATTTGTCCGCTCTGGTGCATTTCAAAGACCAGCCTGGCGAGGTGCTGTCGGGTTATGACCGGTGCCGGGGCACCCTCGGTGTCAGTCGGATTTCTGATTGATCGCTTGATGGCGGTTGAGTTCTACCTCGCGATTCACCCGCTGGAATTCCTTCACAGCACCCGTCACCGCACCCACGAGCGGCGCGAAGAACAGGCGGGTGCTGTCGTTCCAGATCCGGCGCAGATCGGCGGTGCTCATGACAGATCCTCTCTAGGTGGCTCGTGAAAATTTGAAAGCACATTGTGGTCTTGCGTTGGGGTGGATGCAAGGTGCTTTCGGCCGGAGTGGAGCTGAAACGCAGGGGGTCAATCGATGGTCTTTGCGGGCGCCGGGTGGGCTGGTGGCAATGGAGGTGGCTCCAAGGCTGCACTGAGTCACTCGAACTTGAGTCCTGAGCGACGGGGACGTTCATCACCGACCATTCTGGTCCAGGAAAGGGATGACCGCACTACCGCCGAAAGGAAACATTGGTCAGCGTCGATACTTGGCATTTGTCTCCCCGTCTCATCACCGTGTTTGTCCTCCGCTGCACCCAGAAGCTCCTCGACCGGCTGAACGCCATGCCTGATCCAGAGTCGGCACCGCCGGACACAGTCCTCGGAGACTGGTACGCCAATATGATCCGCGTTGGCCGAATCCAGGTGGTGCTCGCTGTCAGCGAGCGAAGCTTGCTGCCCATAGTGGTGCCGGCACGGGATGGTCGAGCCCTCGTCCAGCGGCTCTGCGAGGCCCTGGAGCCGATGCTCACCGCCATCGGCGTTTCAGCGGACGAAGCGACTGCCGAGCGCGGTGCAATGCAACATTGGTCTGTTGGAAAGACGGCAAACCGCAGAGTCCTGGGATCGCTCAACGACTTGGCATTTCAGCTTCAAGTCGGGCTGTTCGACTTCCCGGATCGAACGCTGCTGGCGCAATCGCTCTGGTTGGCCAAGACGCCCCTGAAGGTCATTGACTACGGTGCACCCGACCAAGCCACACTCGCGGCGTTCGCTGCTCACCGGGCGCTGCAGGCGGCCATCGACCGATGACCGCTTCACTCTGAAGCGAGCGGCAACCCGCGACCCTGAGCGGGCATACGGATGATCGACCAAGAGCTGTCGGTCATACAGCTAGGGCCATGACACCTCGCGCGAGCATGGCTTGTTCAGAACAGGTGAGCCGTATCAGTCTGAAGCTATTGGAGCTCAGCCGCCGCACGGACATCTCGGTGTACTTCTGCGACCCGCACAGACCATGGCAGCGTGGCTCCAACGAGAACACAAACGGACTGGTGCGCCAGTACCTGCCAAGGATCTCCGGCGTTGCTCGGGCGCGCGCTGCGTTCGATCTACTCGCCAAAGAGGCCCAGGTCGGGCAGCGGTTCACGGGGTCGGGCGCGGCGGGAGAAGGTCTGGGCTACCCGCGCTTTAAGCGCCTGCTAGGGCATGTGCGAAGTCAGCACCGCCAGTGGCTAGCGCAGGTCGATCATATGTTCCAAGCGGGCGCGCAAAAAGTCTTCGGTGGTGGGGCGGGCGAACATCAAAAACTCCCTGAAACTGAAAACTATTGGAATCAAAATCTTGAGTTCTGACCATCTGGAATCACGACGGAACACCAGCATTCATGCGGGCTGCGGGGGGTGCAAGGGCGAATATTAACCTCTCTTTGCAATAACATTTGTGTCTCCGCAATACATATAGCCCGCAATGGCAGTCGTATTCATTTCTGAATAGAAGTAAATTTTCCCCGAGGCTGGTGAGCGTCTCGCTGATTGAAAAATTTCTCTGTATTTTTGACTTGCTTGAGAAGTAACTTTTGAAAATATGAAATCCTTCGATGTCGCAACTAATTCAGATAGGCCAATACCATTGTTGGTCGCCATGTCCAAATTGACTCCTTTGTCCATGAGTTTTTCAACAACGAGCACTTCTTCGTCTATATCATCGGCAAAAACGTAGTTGTAGTCGTTTTCGTCTAGTTCGGATTCAACCGTGTTTGAGATGAGTGCATATGCAAATGGTGTTAGTCCGTTTATATCTTTTGCGTTAGGATCTGCCCCCTTGCTCAGAAGGAGCTCGATGGCAATCGAGCTTTTGTAAAGTGCAGCAAGATGTAGTGAGGTTTGCTTGCGATTGTTCAACTCATCGATATTAAGTTTGGTGGCTACGATCTGCTCAAAAGATCGCATGACTTCATTGTTTAACTCATCTGAATCGTATGCTGCACACATTTCTAGTGCCCATTTGTGCAGTAGGCAGTTTCCGAAAGCATCCTTTTTGAGCAAATCATGCCCTGATCTTTTGAGGATATTTAGAGTCGTAGGACAGATGTGACCAAGAAGCAATGGTGGAGCAATTTCATTGTCTATGGGTGGAAGACTGAAGTATCTTTGTACGCAGTTCAGCAAGGCTGGGTGCCTTGCGGCAATGTGCGCCAAGCATTCTCCAGGTCTTGGAGATTTTGTGCATGCACCAACTTTTTTGAATCGAACTAGCGCACTCTCGATTCGTGGAAGTATGTCCTCCTGCTGGATAGCTTGCTCGAAATCCTCCGTGTCGATGCCGATGCCACTCAGATACTCAAACACGGCATGGCTCAGATCGGTGCCGTAGTGAAGTAGAAGTGAAAAGAATTGATCCTCCATAGCTCGGCTATTTTTCATCGATACCTGACCTAGTGCATGCCAAGCCCCGTTTGGAGTTGCACCATGTTCAAGTAGTGTTCTTGCCATATCATATAGACCCTCTTTAATCGCAATAATTAAAGCAGTGATGTCGGAGATCTCGAAAGCTTCAATATCTTCACCATTCTGTACATCAAAGAATTTGATAGCGAGTGGAATGTTTGGATTTAACTCATAGTCTGATAGCAAAACACCAAAAATTTCTGGTGTTGAATAAAGCATTGAATAGCTTAAAAGCGTATGAATCGTTTTGTTGCCTTCGTTAAAATAGTTGTCCTCAAGAGTGATATCAATATCAGAGGAGCTTTCCGAAACTACGAAATCAAGGTCTTCGGCATTTAGGTCTCTCCATTGATTTGTGGACTTGGCCTTGACTATATCAAGCTGATGATTTTTCAATGCTGAAAGCAGCATGCCAATACCTTGAATGTCGTCTTCTGATAGTTTCATATGGCTTCGATATTGATGTTGTTAAATAGGGTGGGCGGATTCAAGTCTGAAGTGCAACACCTGCCACCGAGTAAGGTCCGCAGATGCAAAGCACCCCATCCAAGCGCTATCAACAGCTTCAGCCTGAAGACCGCGTGACCCTGGCCAGTCTGGCCCAGCAAAAGTACAGCGTTCGCGCCATGGCCCAAGTCTTGGGTCGTTCACCAAGCACCATCAGCCGGGAGCTGCGGCGCAACGCTCAGCCCGCAGGCTACGCGAGCACCACAGCGCGTGCCTGCGCCCGACGGCGACGCCTGCAAGGCCGCCCACAGGGCAAGCTCCATCGCGATGGCATCCTGTTCGGGTTGATGCGCCACTTTCTGGGCGAGCGCTGGTCGCCTGAACAGATTGCCCTGACACTGGCCTGCATCCTCCCCAGAGGCCATGAGCACCGCGTGTCACACGAGACCATCTACAACTGCATCTACGCCCAGCCCGTGGGCGAGCTCAAGCGCGAGCTGATCGCCACCCTGCGCCACGCCCACAACAAGCGCGTGCCACGCAGCAAAGGGCAAGACCGGCGCGGTCAGATCCCCGACATGGTGAGCATCCACCTGCGTCCGCCTGAGATTGAGGATCGGCAGTTTCCGGGCCACTGGGAAGGCGATCTCATCAAGGGAGAGGCCAACGCCAGTGCGGTGGGCACCTTGGTCGAGCGCACCAGCAGGCTGCTCATGCTCATCAAACTGCCTGAGTTCAAACCTGCCAGCGCAGCCAACGTGATGCAGGCCTTCTCTGACAAGCTGCTGGGGATCGCAGCGCCCATGCGCCAGAGCATGACGTACGACCAGGGGCGGGAGATGGCGATGCACAAGGAGCTCAGCCGCCGCACGGAAATCGCGGTGTACTTCTGCGACCCGCACAGCCCATGGCAGCGCGGCTCCAACGAGAACACCAATGGGCTGGTGCGTCAGTACCTGCCCAAGGGCACCGATCTCTCAGGCTACAGCCAGGAGCAACTCGATGCCATTGCCGATCAGATCAACAACCGACCTCGCAAAGGTCTGGGCGTACGATCCCCGCTGGCGGTCTATCGAGAACTCCTGCTCAACAGCCCGCAACATTCCACCCTCGTTCATTGAACCCCAGGGTGTTGCACTTCAGACTTGAATCCGCCG
>NZ_JBVPZA010000032.1:0-12500 GCF_055703065.1 Hydrogenophaga sp. L310 | reverse complement strand
GCGAAATTGGAAGAGCCTGTTAGTGATAGCACAAGACTTAACGGAACGTTCTGGAAAGGACGGCCATAGTGGGTGATAGCCCCGTACGTGAAAAGACCTGTGTGATACTGAGCTAACGAAAAGTAGGGCGGGACACGAGAAATCCTGTCTGAATATGGGGGGACCATCCTCCAAGGCTAAATACTCATCATCGACCGATAGTGAACAAGTACCGTGAGGGAAAGGCGAAAAGAACCCCGGGAGGGGAGTGAAATAGATCCTGAAACCGCATGCTTACAAAAAGTAGGAGCCTCGAAAGGGGTGACTGCGTACCTTTTGTATAATGGGTCAGCGACTTACATTCAGTGGCAAGCTTAACCGAGTAGGGAAGGCGTAGGGAAACCGAGTCCGAATAGGGCGATTCAGTCGCTGGGTGTAGACCCGAAACCAAGTGATCTATCCATGGCCAGGATGAAGGTGCCGTAACAGGTACTGGAGGTCCGAACCGACTAATGTTGCAAAATTAGCGGATGAGCTGTGGATAGGGGTGAAAGGCTAAACAAACTTGGAAATAGCTGGTTCTCTCCGAAAACTATTTAGGTAGTGCCTCAAGTATTACCGTCGGGGGTAGAGCACTGTTTTGGCTAGGGGGTCATGGCGACTTACCAAACCAAGGCAAACTCCGAATACCGACGAGTACAGCTTGGGAGACAGAGCACCGGGTGCTAACGTCCGGACTCAAGAGGGAAACAACCCAGACCGCCAGCTAAGGTCCCTAAAATTGGCTAAGTGGGAAACGAAGTGGGAAGGCTAAAACAGTCAGGATGTTGGCTTAGAAGCAGCCATCATTTAAAGAAAGCGTAATAGCTCACTGATCGAGTCGTCCTGCGCGGAAGATGTAACGGGGCTAAGCCAGTTACCGAAGCTGCGGATTTGCAATTTATTGCAAGTGGTAGGAGAGCGTTCTGTAAGCCTGTGAAGGTGTCTTGTAAAGGATGCTGGAGGTATCAGAAGTGCGAATGCTGACATGAGTAGCGTTAAAGGGGGTGAAAAGCCCCCTCGCCGTAAGCGCAAGGTTTCCTACGCAACGTTCATCGGCGTAGGGTGAGTCGGCCCCTAAGGTGAGGCAGAGATGCGTAACTGATGGGAAACAGGTCAATATTCCTGTACCGATTACAAGTGCGATGTGGGGACGGATCTTAATAGGTTATCCGGCGGTTGGATGTGCCGGTTTAGACAGATGTAGGCGACACGTAGGCAAATCCGCGTGTCATATACCGAGGCTGTTGATCGAGCGAGCTTGCTCGCGAAGTAACTGAACGAGGTCCCAGGAAAAGCCACTAAGCTTCAGCTTGTAATTGACCGTACCGCAAACCGACACTGGTGCGCGAGATGAGTATTCTAAGGCGCTTGAGAGAACTCTGGAGAAGGAACTCGGCAAATTGACACCGTAACTTCGGAAGAAGGTGTGCCCTTGTAGTGTGATGAGAACATCTGAGCACGAACGGGTTGCAAAAAATTGGTGGCTGCGACTGTTTATTAAAAACACAGCACTCTGCAAACACGAAAGTGGACGTATAGGGTGTGACGCCTGCCCGGTGCTGGAAGATTAATTGATGGGGTGCAAGCTCTTGATCGAAGTCCCAGTAAACGGCGGCCGTAACTATAACGGTCCTAAGGTAGCGAAATTCCTTGTCGGGTAAGTTCCGACCTGCACGAATGGCGTAACGATGGCCACACTGTCTCCTCCAGAGACTCAGCGAAGTTGAAATGTTTGTGATGATGCAATCTCCCCGCGGAAAGACGGAAAGACCCCATGAACCTTTACTGTAGCTTTGTATTGAATTTTGAACAGATCTGTGTAGGATAGGTGGGAGGCTTTGAAGCAGGGTCGCTAGATCTTGTGGAGCCAACGTTGAAATACCACCCTGGTGTGTTTGAGGTTCTAACCTAGGTCCCTTATCGGGATCGGGGACAGTGCATGGTAGGCAGTTTGACTGGGGCGGTCTCCTCCCAAAGTGTAACGGAGGAGTTCGAAGGTACGCTAGGTACGGTCGGACATCGTGCTAATAGTGCAATGGCATAAGCGTGCTTAACTGCGAGACTGACAAGTCGAGCAGATGCGAAAGCAGGACATAGTGATCCGGTGGTTCTGTATGGAAGGGCCATCGCTCAACGGATAAAAGGTACTCTGGGGATAACAGGCTGATACCGCCCAAGAGTTCATATCGACGGCGGTGTTTGGCACCTCGATGTCGGCTCATCTCATCCTGGGGCTGTAGCCGGTCCCAAGGGTATGGCTGTTCGCCATTTAAAGAGGTACGTGAGCTGGGTTTAAAACGTCGTGAGACAGTTTGGTCCCTATCTTCCGTGGGCGCTGCAGATTTGAGGAAGCCTGCTCCTAGTACGAGAGGACCGGAGTGGACGCACCTCTGGTGTACCGGTTGTCACGCCAGTGGCATTGCCGGGTAGCTAAGTGCGGAAGAGATAACCGCTGAAAGCATCTAAGCGGGAAACTCGTTCCAAGATGAGATCTGCCGGGGCCTTGAGCCCCCTAAAGAGTCGTTCAAGACCAGGACGTTGATAGGTCAGGTGTGGAAGCGCAGTAATGCGTTAAGCTAACTGATACTAATTGCTCGTGAGGCTTGACCCTATAACTTTGACGATAATCGTCCAAGTGCAAATGTTATTGTTATGCCCCGTAGGACAACCCTCATTGGCCTACATCGTTGGCAGCAATCAAAATAAGCTGATTCGAAACTCTATGAATTCGTCCCTGTTGTGCATCAGCACAGCAAGGACAACCCGTTATGCCTGACGACCATAGCAAGTTGGTACCACTCCTTCCCATCCCGAACAGGACAGTGAAACGACTTTGCGCCGATGATAGTGCGGATTCCCGTGTGAAAGTAGGTCATCGTCAGGCTCTTACTACCCCACAACCCCCTCGTACCTCGCGTACTTGGGGGTTTTGGCTTTCCTGGGGGCTATATCAATTGTTTTGCTGCATCACACGCGCTTCAGGTTCGGAGATTGCGGTTGCAAGATCTGTTTCCAAGAATTCAGCAACGGGCCGGCCTTTCCTCAACACCAGGTCCGCTATCGCTTTGGTATCGGAGAGTTCCAGCTTGAATGTATCGGGCGGTAGCAGATGCAATGCGTCACCGGCAGTCGCGACAATTCCCGGCCAGTCCCTGCCCAGCGGCGGCTTGTTCAACGCGGCTCGCCAGACCTCCAGCTTCGGGAAATCGCCACTCTTGAAGCCTTCCAGCAGCACCACGTCACACGTTTGAAGACGTGCCAGCAGGTACTCCAGTGGTGGTTCGATGGCGCCGCACAACTCGTGCATCAGTGCCCAGCGGTTGTGCCCCAGCAGCATGACCTCCGTACACCCGGACTCCCGCAGCCGGTAGGAGTCTTTGCCGGGACGATCCACCTCGATGTCTTTGTGGCTGTGCTTGATCAGAGAGACCGTGAGCCCGCGGGAGCGAAGCTCGGGAATCAGCTTTTCGAGCAGGGTGGTCTTGCCCATGCCCGAGTGACCTGTGATGCCAAATATATTCATGGTCTTGTGTTCGCTTTGTGAAGCGGAAGTGGCGGCGCAGCGCCGACACTTCCAATGCAACGCGCCGCTGAGCGTCAGGGCACGATGGCGTCCTTGGCGTTCTTCTCCAGGAAGTCCAGCACCACCTTGCGCTGGAGATCGTCCAGCCCTGCCCGCGGAAACATGCTCTGCGTGATGCCGTGCCACTGGCTCTTGGTGAAGTCGCCCGGCTCGCGCGGCACGTGACACACGGTGCAGCGCTCGTAGAACAGCTTCTCTCCCGGCACCATAGCGCCCATGGTCGCGCCCTTCACGATGGCGGCACGCTCAGTGAGCTTGAGCGCATCGACATCCAGCTTGCGTTGTTCCACCCTTTCGATCGCTGGCGGCTCGTAAGCGCGGTTGACCGACTCGGCGTCATCGCAACGCTTGAGGTTGGCAATGCAGGTGTTGGCGCTGGTGGCCTGGCTCAGGCCGCTCGACGCGACGCTGGTCGTGATGATGTTGATCGCACCGCTGTTGCAGCGACCCTTGGAATCGAGCTGGATCCAGTTGCCCTCTTCGAGGCTGACCACACCCTTCATGATCTTGTTGGTGACCACCGCGCCCGCAATCAGTGCGCCACGATCGTTGTACAACTCGACCAGATCACCGCTCTTGATGCCCTTGGCGGCGGCATCTTCGACGCTGATGAGCACATGCTGGCGCCCTTTGACGTTCTGCTCCAGACGCACGTCGGCGTTGGCCATCTGCGAGTGCACCCGGTTGTAGGGGTGCGGACTGACCACGTGCACCTGACCCGGCTTGGCGTTGCCCAGGAACTCGGACGGCTCCAGATACTTCGGGACCGGCGGGCAGTCGGACACGTTGAAACGCGCAATCTCGGAGCAGAAGAGCTCGATCTTGCCCGACTTGGTATGCAGCGGGTGCCTGACCGGGTCGGTGTAGAAATCGCCGTGACGCACCCACTTGCGCATTTTCTCGGGGACGTCGATGCGCACGATACCGTCTTTCCAGAACTTGTCGAACGGCACTTTCTGGCCGGTCGCTGCGTACGAGGCCTTGAGGATGTCCATGACCGACTTACCTTCGGTGAAGCCGTACTCGACACCCATCATTGCCGCCAGGCGGCGGAAGATCTCGAAGTCATCCAGGCTCTCGCCGTAAGGCTTGATGACCTGGCGCATCGCGTAGATCTTGTCGTTGCTGTAGGTGCCGCCGGTGCTCATGTCGTCGCGCTCGAGCGCCGATGTGGCCGGCAGCACGATGTCGGCGAAGCGCGAGGAGGCACACCACCAGGGGTCCTGGCAAATCACCGTTTCGACCTGCTGATTCATCGCACGCAGCAACTCATTGGTGTTCTGCTGGTGCGACATGAAGTTGTTGCCAGCGGTGTAGATCAGCTTGACAAGCGGATACTTGTGCGTAGTGCCGTCGCGGGTGTATTCCTTGCCGGGGTTCATCAGCATCTCGCTGATGCGCGAGGCCGGGCAGCGCGCCTTGATCGGGTTGCGACCCTGCGACAAGCCGACCGGCATGATGGCGTTGGACTGCGCCATGCCACCACCACCGTAATGCCAGCTGAAGCCCACGCCTTCGCCCGGCTTGCCGATCTTGCCGAGCATGGCTGCGAAGTTGATGATCGCCCAGTGTGTCATCTCGCCGTGTTGTGCGCGCTGCAGAGACCAGGCGCCAGCGAACTGGGTGCGCTTGGAGGCAAACAGCTCAGCGAGCTCGACGATCTTGGCGGCTGGAATGCCTGTGATCTTGGCGGCCCACTCGGGAGTCTTGGGCGGCGTGCCGTCACCATCCTTGCCCAGCAGGTAGGCCAGGTACTTGTCGAAGCCCACGGTGTACTTGGCCAGATAGGCCTTGTCGTGCTTGCCGGTGGTGTAGACATGGTGGGCCATGGCCGAGAACAGCGCCACGTCCGTGTTCGGAACGATCTTGACCCACTCGGAGCCGACCGCATCGTCGGTCGGCGTGTACTGCGGGTTGATCGAGATGAACTTGACACCGCGCTCCTTGATCTTCATCCAGCGCGGGGCCATCTGGTGGTCGGCGACCGTGAACTCGATCCGGTTGTTCTTGAACGGGTCGCAGCCGATCCAGACCATGACCTCGGTGTGCTCGGCCATCACTTCCCACGAAGTCTGGGGCGAGTACACCTCCATGTCGCCGATGATGTGCGGCAGGCTGACCTGCGAAGCACCGCCCGAATAGTCGCCGGTGGTGACCGAATGACCACCGATCAGGCCGAACAGGCGGCCCTGCAGCACCTGCGGGCGCAGCAGACCGGCGTGCGACCAGCCGCCATAGGAAGCGCTGAACACCGCCTCGTTGCCGTGCTTCTCAGCCGTGCGCAGGATGGCGTCGGAGGTCAACGCCAAGGCCTGTTCCCAGCTCACGCGCACGAAGGGTTCCTTGCCGCGCAGGTGAGGCTTGGTGTCACCCGCGGGGTTGGCCAGATAGGACTTGCGCACCATCGGGTACTTCACACGGGTCTTGTGATAGACACGGCCGATCAGGCCTTCCGTGAGCATGGTGGTCGGTGTGGCGTCCACGTCCTTGAGCGGCTGGATGCCGACCAGAACGCCGTTCTTCACCACCGCCTTGAATGGGCCCCAGTGGCTGGCACTGGGAATCACCTGGGTGTCGGCGGCAAACACTTCGTCAGCTGCGAACCAGGTCAGGCCGTTGGCAGTCACTGCCGAGGCCACCGATGCCTTCAAAAGGCCGCGTCGGGTAATGGTCATGATGGATCTCCTTGCAAATAAAACAGACCGATGGGGTATGTCCTGATGCTAGGAATCGCAGATCAATGACGCGCTCGGATTTGTTGTGCTGTGCCGTGCCTTTGTTAACCGCGTTAACGGGCGGTGAGTCAGTTCGCCGTGTCGGGCCGGTGGTAGAACTGGGGCATCAGCAGGGGTGGTGGCAGCGACTCGTCGATGTTGAGCTCGCCCAGATTGCCCTGCTCAACCGTGCGAATCACCGGGCCAAAGTGCCGGCGGGTCGGCCGCCGCTCCAGCAGGTCGACCGCCAGGCCGATCGACATCCGGCCCTGGAGCACGGGTGCATCGGTGGGGGCCGCGAGGATGCGGCCCCGCAGGATGCCCCGATGCACCGCCGGCGTGAAGTAGGTCGAGACGATGCCGATCCGGTCCTGCAGGCCGCGCTCGCGCAGCACGCTGATGGCGGCCTCCGCCATCAGGGCATTGCCGGCCACAAAGTCCAGGTCCTTGTGATCGTCGAGCACCTGTTGCAGCAGGTTGCGCTGCACGGCCTTGCCGGTGTCGCCCCACGCCGTCGTGCGGATGACGACGCGGCTGCCGGCGATGGCCTGGCGAAAGGCGCGGTCCACGCCTTCGCTGACACTGCGCGGTCCCGGGAACCAGGCCACCTGCACTGGAGGACCGTCACCCCGCGTCTGGCTGACCAGAAAGCGGCCAGCCGCCCGGCCCATTTCGTCCCAGTCCACGCCCACCTTGCCCGAAATGCCGACGTCGTCGATGGCATTGACGGTACCGATGACGGGCATGCGCGTTGTCAGCTGGCGCAGGTGCGGGGTCATGACATCACGGGAGACCGCACCGATGATCAGGGCGTGCACGCGGCGGTCCGAGGCGCAGGCCTGGATCTGGGCGCGCTGGACCGCCAACTGGGCATAGCCGCCGGCCTCGGAAAATCGCACCTCCACGCGCAGGCGGCGCGCTTCCTCCACCATGCCGTAGTTGACGCCCAGCCAATACGCATCCTTGATGTGCGGCACCACCACGCAGAGCACCCAGGACTGGCGGGCGGGCGCGGCCGGCGTGTGCTCGGCCCGCACGGGCGCGGCTGCCTTGAATGGCGGTTCCCAGCTCAGGATGGGTTGGGCTGCAGCCGGTGAGACCACCACGGACCAGGCCAGGCACAGGCCCCACAAGGCAGCGGCTGGCCGTCGCAACTGGTGAAGGGAAAAAAAGGTGGACGTCATGCCCGCGGACTGTAAGCCGGTTTCCGGATCAGAATAGCATGACAGATGACTTCGGTCGGCACGCGAATGTTGGATTGGAAATGATGCTCCCCTGGATCAATCGGCTTGATCGCCGACTGGGCTTGATCGGCAAGATCGGGCTGGCGTTGGCCGTGGGCGCGCTGCTGACAGCGGCGGTGGCGGCCACCGCCTGGCTCAGCTTCAACCAGGTGGTCGGGCTGCAGCGCCGCATCATCGACAACACGGTGCCGGCACTGGAAGCGGTCGGTGCGGTGACCCAGCTCAACAACCGCAGCCTGGCGCTGGTTGATCAGCTGCGGCGCGCGCAAACCGTCGATGAGGTCGATGCCTTTCAGCGTCAGGGCGACGCTCAACTGGCCCAGGTGCGCAACCTGCTGGAGCGCCTGGAACAGCAGGACTTCGAGCCCCAGCTGGAACAGGCGCTGGCGGTGACGGTCCAGGAGATGCACACCAACCTCGGATTGCAGGCCAGCAAGGCGCGGCAGTCACAGCAGGTGCAAGGCGAGATTCGCCAGGCCCAGGAGGCGCTGCACCGGGCAGTGGCCGAGCTGATGCTGCTGGCGGAGGCGCTGGCGGCGAACGCCTCGACCTTTTCCGCGGCCACCGTGTCCAGTCTCTACCCCATGGTTGAGCGCGGCGCCAGCCGGGACGAGATCCTCGAGTCGCTGGACCGCCTGATCGAGGTGGACATCGATCGCATGGAGCGCATGTCCGAATTGCAGCTCGTTTGCTTCCGGCTCAAGACCACGCTCGATCGCGTGGAGGGAGCCCCCACATCGCCGGCCTTGCGGGGTTTGAGCAGAGATTTTTCGGCCGACCTGGCCATCCTGTCGCATCGGCTGCAGGACTTCCGGGACCCGACCCGCAAGGCCACCGCGCAGCGACATGTCGACGTGCTGAAGGCGGCACTGGCGCCCCAGGGCCTGTTTGCCTTGCAGGCTCGGCGCGTGACGCTCGACGGACAGTTGGCCGCTGAGCGGGATACGGGGGCTGCCCTGGCGCTGCGCCTGAACGAACAAGGGGCTGCACTGCTGCAGGCCAGTCAGCAGGCCATGGCTCAGGTGGGCACAGGCTCGCGTACCGCGATCGCCCGCGGAGCCGTGGGCTTTCTGGCCGTCGCCGGCGTCCTCTTGCTGACTTTGCTGGCCACGCTCTGGTTGATCCTGCGTTACGAGTTGCTGGGTCGGCTCAAAGGCATGGAAAACGCCATGCGGGCACTCATGGCCGGCGATCACAGCGTGGCGATCACCCATCCGGTGGCCCGCCACGATCCGCTGCTGCCGCTGGTGCAGGCGCTGGAGCAGTTCCGGGAGCACGCGATCGAGCGGCAACGCCTGGAGAAGTCGCTGCGCCAGCACCAGCAGCAACTGGAGCAGCAGGTACAGGACCGCACCGCAGCACTCAGCCGCAGCAACGAACTGCTGGAGCGCGAAGTCGCGCTGCACGCGCAGGCACGGCGCGAGGCCGAGGAGGCCAACCGCGCGAAGAACGAGTTTCTCGGCAGCCTCAGCCACGAGCTGCGCACGCCGCTCAGCGGCGTCAGCGGCAGCGTGCACCTGCTGCGCGACACCGCGCTGGATGATCGTCAACGCGAGTACCTGCGGATGATCGAGTACGCCAACGGCACCCTGCTGGAAACCCTGGAGGACATGCTTGGTTTTTCCCGCCTGGAGGCAGGCAAGCTGGAAATCATGCGGGAGTCCTTCGCGGTACGGGATGTCATCGACGACATGCTGGCCCTGCAGTCCGTCGCGGCGCGCAGCAAGGGCCTGGCACTTGTGCGCGACATTTCCGATGACGTGCCCGAGCGGCTTGTGGGCGATCGACGCAAGCTCAACCAGATCCTGCTCAACACCATCGGCAACGCCATCAAGTTCACCGACGAAGGCGAAGTCACGGTGAAAGTGGTGCGTGCAGCGGACGACCCGACGGGTGCGTTGAGGCTGCAGTTTCAGGTGCTCGACACCGGTATTGGCATTCCGACTGATCAGCAGGAGGCTGTTTTCAAACCGTTTGTCCAGGTGGAGGACACGGCGCATCGTCGGCACGGCGGAACCGGGCTTGGCCTGGCCATCTGCCAACGCCTGGTGGAACTGATGGCGGGGCGCCTGTGGCTCAAGAGCACGGTCGGGGAGGGCACGGAAGTCGGCTTCGAACTGCCGTTCGAGCCTGCTGCGGCGGGGGCTTCATTGGCTCCACTGCCCGATATCACCGACCCAATCCCATCGCTGGATGTGCTGGTGGTGGAGGACGACGACATCAACCGCATCGTCTGCCAGCGTTACCTGGAAGCACTGGGCCATCGGGTTCGGCTGGCCGACAGCGGCCCCATTGCCATCGACTTGCTGCGCCATGGGGGGCACACGGACTGCGTGCTGATGGACATCAGCCTGCCCGGCGATTCGGGGCTGGAAGTCGCCCAGACGCTGCGCACCCTCGACGGCGGCCGGTGGCGGGCACTGCCCATCCTGGGCATGTCCGCACATGTCACGCCTGACATCCTCGAACACCCGGCCTCTGCCAACATGGTGGGCTTTCTCAGCAAACCTTTTCAGCGCGGCGAACTTGCGCGTGCACTGGCTCGGGCGCTGCAGTCCTCCTCACCCCCGACGGGTGCCCCAACACCCACCCCACTGGTCAAGGACGTGGCAGCGGCAGGCGATGCCCCAACGCTGGACGAGGCCTATCTCGCGCAGGAGAGCGAGGACCTCGGGCTCGATGTCCTGCGGCAGTTGCTGAGCCTGTTCCGCCAAGCCTCCGATGCGTCTGCAACATCACTGCAAGACGCAGCGAAGGCCGCCGACGCCGAACAGATCCGACGGACCGCCCACCAGCTGCGCAGTGCAGCGAGCAACCTGGGGCTTCTGCGTGTCATGCAGGCCTGCCGACGTCTGGAAGACGCGGACGGTGAAGGAATGCTGACGGCGGCGCAGCTTCCGCTGCTGATCAGCCAGCTGTTGGAGGCCATTCCCGAAGGAATCGAGGCGCTGGAACGCTGGCTGGGCCCCTCCGAAGAAGGGCGTCAGGATGCGGCGTTGTCGGCCAGCAGGTAACCGACGCCCCGGACGGTGACGATCAGCTCCGGGTGTCGGGGGTCTTTTTCCATCTTCTCGCGCAGGCGGGCCACCAGCACATCGACAGTGCGGTCGCTCGGGTCCCACGAGCGGTGGAAAACCTGTTGCATCAGGCGCTCGCGCTCCACCGCAGTCCCGAGGTGCCGGGCCAGGGCGGCCAGCAGGTCAAACTCGCCCCGGGTCAGAATCTCCTGGCGCCCATCCGCCGCGGAGAGCTTGCGCTGCGCCAGGTCCAGCGTCCATTTGCCCAGCTTGCGTTGTAGCCCGGACGCGCCCGCTGTCGACACCGGGCGGAGGCGCCTCAGGACGATCTTGACCCGCGCGAGCAATTCGCGCGCGTTGAAGGGTTTGGTGACGTAATCATCGGCACCGGACTCCAGGCCCACGATCTTGTCGATGTCGTCGTTGCGGCCGGTCACCAGGATGAGCCCGATGCTGGCGTTGTGGGCGCGCAGCTCCCGCGCCAGCTCGAGACCGTCACGTCCGGGCAGGCCGATGTCCAGCAGCACCACATCGGTGGGGTGCTGGTGCAGGCAGTCCCACATTTCATCGCCATTGGCAGCCACTCGGACGCAATAGCCTTCCCGCTCAAAGTAGGCCTTGACCCGTGTACAGGTCAAAGGATCGTCGTCGACGACAAGGAGGCTGTGTGTGGCAGACAAGATGTTCGAGTTTGTCCGTGTTTTGATCGGATCGGAGGGCGTCATCGGTTCTGAAAATTATATGGAACCGGAGTTTGGTCGGAGGTGAATGACGGCGAAACAGCCGCCGTGCTTCCCACGGTGGCCGTTGCCGCGATACGGGTGGCCGTCCGCATATGGCCGGAAGCACTGGCCCAGACCTGCTTCTCATCGCAGCTGTTGAAGGCGGCCGCCCCGGCGCCGCGGTAGCGCAGCCTCTCACGATTGATCTATCAATTACGACCACGTGTCGGTGCAGCCAGTCCATGAGATGTGGAAACGGTCGGTGGCGCGGCGCCGTGCCCAACAGCCGCTTCGTGGCAGTCAAAGGGAGCACGCCTGGCAGCACCCACCGTCAGCGACAGCTGCATTGAAGCCACGCAGGTCACAGGTTTGACTGCCGCAGTGGTTCGACGTCGGGCCGTCGCAGTGAAGGTCTGCGCGTCCCTGGTGGGCTCGACAGTTGGCTGGGCTGAGTATGTCCGCTCAGTGCGATGCCGCTGGGCGTGTTTGGCTCCATAGATCCAATTCGCTGCGGCGCCAGGCCCAAGTCGAACCGGGCAGGGAAACTGCTGATTGGCCATGAGCCTGTAGATCGTTGGTCGACCGAGGCCCGTCATCTGCATGACAGATGGCATGTGCAGGAACACGATCGTTACCTGATCGTGTGTATCGGATGGTAGGGTGGATGTCTGCTGCACGGCATTCTCTCGGTGAAGGCATGTTGGCCACTGTTTGGCGCGGCGGGCATCTTGGTCATGCTGGATTCGCAGACAAATCTTGCTCGCAGCGAGCTATCAGAAAAAGGCCGAGCAGCAACCAAGAAATCTGGAAATCTGGGCGGTGCCTGCCTTGCGGTGGTCTCTGCCAATTTCTTGATGCGACGCTTGCGCAACAGATCGGGCGAGATGCTCTGGCCTGTGTTCATCAGATCTGAAACTGGCACCAGACTGACCCAGAAAGCAAAAATGTCAGCAGACGCTAAGGATTGTGTTCAAAACCCCGTGCAGTCCCCGATGGTCTGAAGGTGCGAGGCGAGGAACAATGGCGTCATGAAGAAACAAGCGGAACTGGGACTGAACCTGAGCACGAGGCGCACGCGCAAGGCTGTGTTCCTCGACGAGATGGAGCTGGTGGTGCCGTGGCGCGAACTCATTGCGCTGATTGCAGCGGCCGCGCCGGTTGCCAGCACGGGGCGCCCACCATTTGCACACGAGACCATG
>NZ_JBVPZA010000031.1:0-15817 GCF_055703065.1 Hydrogenophaga sp. L310 | reverse complement strand
GCGGGTACTTCTGGGCGTCGATCTCAAGGTCCTGCTTGCCCTCGCGGCCCAGCGCCACGATCAACTCGCTCGGGCTGCCCTTGAGTTGCTCAAACACCGCCTCACAGCGGAACCCCGCATCGGCCAGCACCTGCTTGGCGTCATCGCCCAGGGTGGCCTTCACCGCCGCCAGCAACACGGGCAGGCGGTCGTTGTCGGCAGCGTTGTTGCTGAGTTCAGCCGCCACCACGATCTGCGCGGTCTCGTCCACCGCGGTGTGCGCGTTGTAGCTGTAGTCATAGCCACCACCGGCGCGCTTCATGATGCGGCTGTCCGTGTCGGTGAAGCTCTCCTGGGCGCTGTCTTTGGGAACACCGAAGTCGCGCTTGTAGCGCCCGCCCTTGGGTTTTCCATTCTTGTCCCGAGGTTTGCGCTGGTCGTCCTGGCTGCGCCCACGGGCCGCATCAGCTTGCCTCTGGCGTTGCTCCAGCCGCAGCTTGGCCGCCGTGATCGCGGCCAGCCGGTCGGCCCGGCGCTTGATCTCGCTGGGGATGTCGATGTCGGGCTCGTTCTTCTCCAGATCGTCGGCCGCCTTCGCTCGGTTGAGCAGCCCGTCGATCTGCGCCTTGAGTTCGGCCTCGGCCTTGAGCATGCGCTCGTAGCTCATGGCCTTGTGACGGCTCGCATTGGCCTTGAGCTTGGTGCCGTCCACCGCCACGGTGCCCAGTTTGACCAGGCCGCACTCGCGCGCCAGGCGAACGACCTGCACGAACAAGGCCGAGAGTTCTTGCAGGTGCAGTGCCCGAAAGTCCGACAGCGTGCGGTGCGCCGGGTAGTTCTCTGCCGCCAGCACACGCAGTGCCACGTCTTCGTGCAGTTTGGCCGCCAGCTTGCGCGAGCTGAAGGTACCCGTGGCGTAGCCATAGATCAAGACCTTGACCATCATGGCCGGGTGAAACGGTTGATTGCGCGGACCGCCCTTGGCGTACCGGGCGTGAAACGCGCTCAGGTCCAGGCTGTCGACGCTGTCACTGATGAAGTACGCCAGGTGCCCTTCGGGCAGCCAGTCTTGCAGTGCGTCGGGCAGCAGTCGCTGCTGTTGGGGTTCGTAGGGGAGGTAACTTGCGGCCATGCCCACAATTTACCAAGCCTTCGAAACCTCATGGCGCTTCTGCCGCGCAGCCTCCTAGCTTCTGGGCCCGGGGGCGGCACCCATTTCTCGTAATCGTTGGCGGTCTTCCTTTGCATAGCCAAGCCCGGCCAGGATGGTTTCGGTGTCCTGGGCAAAGCCAGGGGGGCGCACGCCCGGAGCGCCCGGGGTTCCGAGCAGCCTCATGGGAGATCGCAGGCCGGTGTAGTTCCCGCGGCGAACGACGATGTCGCGGTGTTCGCAGTGCGCATGCGCCAGAGCCTGCGGCACCGAATTCACCGCGCCGGCCGGCACGCCCGAGCGCATCAGCGTTTCGCACAAGGACTCGCAAGCCCGGTCCTGGATGGCCGCTTCAATCACGGCCTTCAACGCCGCGCGGTTGGCCACGCGCTGGCTGTTGGAGGCAAAGCGCTCGTCCTCCAGCAGCTGGTCCAGTCCCAGGCAGACGCCCAGGCGACGGAACTGCGCGTCGTTCAGGATGCCGATGAACAGCTCCCCGTCCTGCGCCCTGAACTTGTCGTAGGGCGCGATGTTCGGGTGTGCACTGCCCAGCAGCCGCGGCGAGTCCTTCGACGCGAACCAGTTGGACGCGTGCGGCAGCAGCAGGCTGAGCGCGGTGTCGTACAGGGTGGCCTCCAGCCGCTGCCCTTTTCCGCTGGCCTGGCGCGCCACCAGCGCCATGAGGATGCCGGTCAGGGCCACGTAGCCGGTGAGGTGGTCCACGATCGGCATGCCCACCCGCGTGGTGCCGCTGCACTCGTCGCCGTTGATGCTCATCAGGCCGCACAGGGCCTGCAGCACGGCGTCGTAACCCGGCAGCCCGCCGAGCGGACCGTCGTTGCCGAAGCCGGTGATGCTGCAGTGGATGAGGCGGGGGTAGCGGGCCGCCAGCGTCTGCTCAAAGCCCAGCCCCCAGCGCTCCAGGGTGCCCGGCAGGAAGTTTTCGACCAGCACATCCGCGTCGGCCAGCAGGCGGTGGAGCACTTCCTGCGCCTCCGGCTTTGACAAATCCAGGCTGATGGCCTGTTTGCCCCGGTTGAGCGCGAGGAAATACGCCGCGTTGCCGTCGCCGTCGAACGGCGGCCCGAGGCCCCGGGTCTCGTCGCCCGAAGGCGGCTCGACCTTGATCACCTGGGCACCGTGATCCGCCAGCATCTGGGTGCACAGCGGTCCCGCCAGCACCCGCGTGAGGTCAATCACCTTCACGCCTTTCAGTGCGCCACTGGCGGTTGTGGTCATGGCATTCAGCCTTTGGAAGGCAGGATGACGATGCCGCTGCCCACCACCGACAGCTCGTCGTTCTGGTTGCGGGCTTCCTGCTCGATTTCGACCATGTGCTGGCCGTTCTCGATGAACTTGCGCTTGACCTTGGCCTTGATGAACAGCATGTCGCCTTCGGGGTTGTGGCGGCGGATCTTGCAGCTGGCCTTGTGCAGGAAGCCGGCATCACCGATCCAGTTGGTGAGCTGGTGGGTGAGCCAAGAGGTGCGCTCCGGACCGTAGTCGTAGGCACCGGGTGCGCCCACTTCGAGGGCGAAGTCTTCTTCCCAGTGCACACGCTCCGGGCAGTCGGGGATGCCGAAGCGGTTCTTGATGCCGACGCCCGGGTGCTGGTCGATGAGCTTCCAGGCCAGCTTGTTGGCGCGGATGTACAGACCGCCCCAACCCTGGGCGTAGGCGATGAAACCGGTGACCGTCATCGGGCCCTTGAACATCACGGGCAGGGCTTCGCCTTCCTTGACATCTTCCCAGTAGCGCGGCGTGGCACCGCGGATTTCTTCGTCGCGGTACAGCTGGTAGGCCTCGCCCAGCTCTTCATCGGTGTAACGGCGCGGCGCGCTCGACCGGGCCTCGGTGTACTTGGTGCCCTGCTCGCGGGCGTGGTCGCGCTCGGTGCGGAAGCACCAGCTGTCGGCCTCGGCCACCTTGTCACCGGACTGGTTGAAGAAGTCCACGTGGTAGGTCTGCTGCACGGCGCGGCCGGCGAAGCGGGTCTGGTGTTCAACCAGGCTCTTGAGATGGGCCTCGGTGTGGATCTCGTCGTTGCGGTGCACCGGCTTGTGCCAGGTCCAGTCGGCGCCCGACCACATGGCGTGCACGCCCGGCAGACCACCGACGTAGCCCGAGACGATGCGGCTGGTCGAAAACAGGAAGCTGGGCAGCGCCACGATGCCGCCGTATGGGCTCTTGGCCGCGTAGTCGGGGTCGCACCAGAGCGGGTTGTCGTCGCCGATGCCGTGGGCGTAATGGCGGATGTTGTCGCGCGTGGCCTCATGGCACCAGGGTTCGACGGTGTGGCCGATCTTGACGCCGATGCGCTCGCGCAATTCGTCGAGGCCGCTTTCGGTGATCTTGGGAAACTGGCGGGGTTCGGTACTGGACATGTTGTCTCCTGGGGTGGTTGGGTGAATGGGTGAACGAATGGGGTTGGGAATCAGGCCGCCGTCGCAACTGCGGCGGCGAGTTCCTGCTCGCGCAGCTTCTTGCGGTGCACTTTTCCGGCGGGGGTCTTGGGCAGCTCGGGCACGACGGCCACGTGGCGCGGGTATTCGTGCTGGCTCAGCTTGTGGCGGACCAGGTCCTGGATCTCTTCGGTGAAGGCCTCGGACTCGGGCCGGGCGCTCACGACAAAAGCCTTGACCACCTGTCCGCGCACGGCGTCGGGCACGCCGATGGCGGCCGCCTCCAGCACATCGGGGTGCATGAGGATCACGTTCTCGATCTCGACCGCGCTCATGGTCCAGCCGGCCGAGATGATCACGTCATCGGCCCGGCCACCGTGGTGGAAATAGCCCGCGCTGTCGATGCGACCCAGGTCCTTGGTGGGAATCCACTGGCCACGGCGCTGGACCATCAATTGCCCGGTGGTGCCGACGGGACACAGCTGGCCGTCGGCGTCGTGCACCTCGACCCGCGTGCCCGGGACGGGCTTGCCCAGGGAGCCCCGCTGGACCCGGAAATCCGGCGCACCGGGATAGCTGGCCAGCACCACGCCGATTTCGGTGGTGCCGTACATGCTGCAGACCTCCAGGCCGAAGGTCTGGTGCACAAAGTTCGCGGTCTCGTCGTCGATGGGCTCACCGGTGAACGACAGCTTCTCGAAGGCGTAGCTGTAGCGGTCGGCGACGCCGCTGTTCTTCATCATGCGGTAGTGCGTGGCCGCGGCCGACATGTTCGTGAAGCGGTGTTCCGAGAGCGCCTGCAGCAGCCGCTCGGGCCTGAAGCGCCCGCTGTAGGCACCGACCGTCAGGCCCAGGGCCAGCGGTGCCAGCGTTCCGTGCCACAGCCCGTGACCCCAGGCGGGTGACGAAGGGCAGAAGAAGCGGTCACCCGGGCGCAGACCGGTGCCGTACAGCGCCGCCACCATCAGGGTGACCAGGGCGCGGTGCGAATGCTTGACGGCGTCGGGCAGTTCGCGGGTGGTGCCCGAGGTGTACTGGAACACCGCCAGGTCGTCGGCCCGCGTCTTCACTTCGAAAGTCGATGGCAGGTGCTGGATGGACGACAGGAAGTCGGCGTTGAAGACCAGCACACCAGCATCGCCAACGATGGACCTGGCCACCTCTTGCTTCTCGTCGTTCGTGACCAGCAGCGCCGGCTGGCAGTCGTTGACACGCAGCCGGATGCCGTCGGGACCGAACAGCGTGAACAGCGGCACCGCGATCGCGCCGCTCTTGATGACGCCGAACATGGCGACGTAGAAAGCCCGCGAGGGCTCCAGCATGATCGCCACGCGCTGGCCGGGCTGAATGCCCTGCGACACCAGGTGGTGCGCGAAGCGCGAGGAATCCGCGGCCAGTTCTTCGAAGGTGATGACCTCGTCGGGACCTTCGGCGTGCACCACGATCAGCGCCTCGCGGCCCGAATCGGCGTACCGGTCCACGCACTCGTGCGCCATGTTCAGGTGTTCGCGATTGCCATCAAACAGCTCCCACAACCTGTCGCTGGAGAAGTGGGCCTGGGCGTCGGCGTAGCTGGTGTAGTCGGTCAGTTTTTTCATGATGTGTGTCGTTCGTCTGGTGTGGATGAATTCTTGTCGTGTTTTCTGCTTTTGTAAAATGGCACATTGTTTTGTATATAGACAATTATGAAAAAGACAAAAAATGGACGAAGAGAGACACCGTCAACGACGGACTTCATCAGGGATCAAACCGCATCAGATGGGAAGAAAATCGAACCGGGCGGATTCGTAAGAAGCGCGAAGGACGAGGGGCATGGGCGTGGAGCCCCAGGCATCTGGCGCGTCCGCTTCAACGTGGCCGAGGGCCACGAAAGCTCACCGGGCGGGTGCGGGCCGCAGCACTTTCATGATGGCGCGGGCTGCGAGCACGGGGCGGTCATCGACCTGCACCAGCCCCTCCATGAAGACCAGGCTGCTGGTGCGCGCCGTGATGTTCGCCCGGGCCTGGGCAAACTGCCCTGCCCGGACCTCGGCCATAAAGTGCGTGTCAAGCTGCACGGTCACGCACGGCATGCGGTCGCACGCCTCCCAGGCGACCGTGCTCAGCACGTGATCGATCAACGTGGTCAAGGCGCCACCGTGTACCACCCTGGCGGGATTCAGATGCTGGTCTTCGGCAAGCAGGCCATACACCCAGCCGGCCCCCTCTCGGCAGGTCCACAAGGGTCCGGCATGCCCCATGAAACCACCCAGTTGGCGGGGCTTCCAGCCTTGCGCCCGCAAGCGATCAAGCAGTTCCGGATTCAGCATGTGACCCTCTTCATGACGGCGTGGAACGGTGTGATCGCAGCGCGATCAGGAGTGCTCTAAGGCAATGAAATTGTACTGAAGCAAATTCTTCAATACGAATCTGGCCAGCGAAGAACCCGTTCCGGGTGGACTTTTCAGCGCCAGCGCGTTCGCCATTCCGCATAAATCCGGCCGGCCAGAGCCTCGCTGCCGCTCTGGTGGCGCTCAGTCCCCTCGGCGATGGCCTCAGCGCCCTGCACACTGCCCGGGTGCAGCAGCAACGCTGCCGGATATGCTTCGCCGGGGTGCGCCATCCAGTCGCTGATCTTCTGCGGCGTGATCTCGACGTGGAACTGCATCGCGAGGTGCTGCCGCAGGGCAAAGGCCTGGTGGGCGCAGGCCGGCGAACTGGCGATCAGCTCGGCACCCGACGGCAGTTCGACAAAGCTGTCGTGGTGCCACTGGCAGGCCGTGGCCTCGGCTTCATCGCCCAGCCAGGCGCGGGCGGTCTCGCTGCCGTTGTGGCGCATCGGCAGCCAGCCGATCTCGGGTTGCGCCAGTGTCTGCACCCGCCCGCCAAACGCGCGCGCGATGAGCTGGCCACCCAGGCAGTGGCCGATGACGGGAATGCCCAGCGCGTCGGCTTCACGGATCAGCGCTTCGGCCAGGCGCAGCGAAGGGCGGTCATCGTTGGCGCTCCAGGCGCCGCCCAGCACAGCCAGCCCCTTGAAGCCCATCACCGACGCCGGATAGGCGTCGCCGGCTTCGGTGCAGCGCACCTGCCAGCGCACACCCTGTTCGTCGAGCCATTGGCCGAGGTAGCCCGGGCCGTCGTCGTTCAGGTGCTGCAGCACCAGCACCTCGGTGCCATCGTTCGGAGAAACATGCATGCGCCCATGATGGGCACCCGCTGCGGCCGGTGCGGGTCCATTTGGCGCGGTGCGACCGGGGCCTCTCCGGTGCTGCCGCGGTGCCCCATCCCCGTGCGACGCGTGTGACGCCCCGGCTCAGGGGTATGCATGTCCTCACCAACCCGATGCTGCAGTGCAAGACATGGCGCCTGCGCGACTGTGGCCCGGGTCAACCCCTAGCAACGCCCACAAACAAGGCAGCTATAAACAGCGCACACCGTCGGGTAGACGTGTCTCAAAGCCTGCTGCAGCGGCCGGGACGACAAAGGCATCCGACCTCACAGGAGAACCGCGTGCAACTGCTGCAACTGCTCATCAGCGGTGTGGCCCAGGGCTGTATCTACGGACTCATCGCCCTGGGGTTCGTGCTGATCTACAAGGCCACCGAAACGGTGAGCTTTGCCCAGGGCGACCTGATGATGGTGGGCGCCTTCGGCGGTCTGCTCACCATGACGCTGCTGGGCTTTCCGTTCTGGCTGTCGGTGCCGGCGGCGGTGATCGGCATGGGCGCTTTCGGCGTGGCGCTGGAACGCCTGGTGATCCGGCCCATCCTCGGCCAGCCCGCTTTTTCCATCGTGATGCTGACCATCGGCGTGGGCTATGTGCTGCGCGGCGTGATCACCATGATCCCCAACATCGGCACCGACACGCACACACTGCCGGTGCCGTATGCGGGTGAAGTGCTGCGCCTGGGCACGCTGGTGGTATCGGCCGAACAGATCGTCGTCATTGCCGTCACCGGCCTGCTGTGCGCCGGGCTGTTCGCCATGTTCCGTTATTCCAGGCTGGGCCTCGCCATGCAGGCCGCATCGCAAAACCAGCTGGCGGCCTACTACATGGGCATCCCGGTCAAACGGCTCAACGGCCTGGTCTGGGGTCTGGCCGCTGGCGTGGCGGCCTTCGCCGGCCTGCTGCTCGCCCCCATCACCTTCGTGCACGCCAACATGGGCTTCATCGGCCTGAAGGCCTTTCCGGCGGCGGTGGTGGGCGGTTTCGGCAGCCTGCCCGGCGCCATCGTCGGCGGGCTGATCATCGGCATCGTCGAGTCGCTCTCGGGCTTCTACCTGCCCGAAGGATTCAAGGACATCGCGCCCTACATCGTGGTGCTGATCATGCTGGTGCTGAAACCCAACGGCCTGTTCGGTGAAACGCTCCGAAAAAAGGTCTGAACAGATGCGTTTCATTTTCAAGACCGACTACAACCAGGACATCCGGCTCGCCAAACACGGCGGGCATGTGTTCTGGTACGGCCTGCTGGGCCTGTTCCTGCTGATGGCGCCCTGGGTGATCGAAGAGTACTGGCTGGCGCAGCTCACCTTCGTGCTGATCTACGCCGTGGTGGGTCTGGGGCTGATGCTGCTGGCGGGCTTCACCGGCCTGTTCTCGCTCGGCCACGCGGCCTTTCTCGGCGTCGGCGCCTACACCGAGACGGTGATGGTCAACGCCGGCGTGCCCTTCCCGATCGCCATGGCCTGCGCGGGCCTGCTGGCCGCGGCGGTGGGCATGGTGGTGGGCTTGCCGGCGCTGCGCGTCAAGGGCATCTACCTCGGCATGGCCACGCTGGCATTCGGCTTCATCGTCGAAGAAGGCATGGCACGCTGGGAAAGCGTGACGGGCGGCAACTCGGGCCTGTCGGTGATGCCGCCCTCGATGTTCGGCTGGGAGCTGGATTCCACCAACGAGTTCTACTTTCTCTGCCTCGTGGTCACGGTGCTCGCCACGCTGGCCATCGTCAACCTCATGCGATCCTCCACCGGCCGCGCGTTTGTGGCGATCCGCGATTCGGAGATCTCGGCGCAGAGCATGGGCATCCACCTCGCGCGCTACAAGACCCTCTCCTTCGCCCTGTCGGCGGCGCTGGCCGGCATCGGCGGGGCACTTTATGCGCACAAGATCCAGTTCCTCTCGCCCGAACAGTTCAGCATCATCCAGTCGATCGACCTGCTGCTGATGGTGGTGATCGGCGGTCTGGGCTCGATCCACGGCGCCTTCCTCGGTGCGATCTTCCTCATCGTCATGCCGCAGCTCATCGCTCTCGGCAAGGACTACCTGCCCGACGCCATCGGCCAGGCCGCCGGCCTGCAGGGCACCGTGTATGGCCTGGTGCTGATCGCCTTCGTGCTGTTCGAGCCCATGGGCCTGTACGGGCGCTGGCTCAAGGTGCGCGCCTACATCCAGCTGTTCCCGTTCTACCGGCGCGGCATGTTCAAGCGCCAGAAGACCTTCCAGAAATCGGACAGACTGAAATGACCGACGACATCCTTCTCTCGGCCCAGAACCTCAGCGTGCGCTTCGGCGGCGTGCTGGCGGTGAACAACGTGAGCTTCGATGTGAAGCGCGGCGAGGTGTTCACGCTGATCGGCCCCAACGGCGCTGGCAAGACGACGGTGTTCAACCTGATCAGCCGCATCTACACGCCCACCACCGGCAGCATCGACTACGCCGGCCCGGACGGCATGCTCAAACTCACCGAGCAGCCCCCGCACCGCATCGCGGGCCTGGGCATCGCGCGCACCTTCCAGAACATCGAGCTGTTCGAACACGCCACGGTGCTGCAGAACCTGCTGATCGGGCGCCACACCCACCGCAAGACCGGCCTGTGGAGCGAGATCCTCTTCACCGGCAAGACCCGCGCCGCCGAAATCGAGGCGCGCGCAAAGGTCGAGCAGGTGATCGACTTCCTGAACCTGCAGCACCACCGCGAATCGCTGATCGCCGGCCTGCCCTACGGCGTGCGCAAGGTGGTGGAGCTGGCGCGCGCGCTGTGCACCGAACCGAAGCTGCTGCTGCTCGACGAGCCGTCCTCCGGGCTGAACGTGGAGGAGACCGAGGACATGGCGTTCTGGATCGCCGACATCAAGAACGATCTGGGCATCACGGTGCTGATGGTCGAACACGACATGTCGCTGGTGTCCAAGGTCTCGGATCGGGTGCTCGCCATGAGCATGGGCGAAGAGCTGGTCACCGGCACGCCGGCCGAGGTGCAGGACCACCCCGGCGTGATCGAGGCCTACCTCGGCACGGTGGACGACGTGTCCAGCCTGCGGCGGGAAAACCATGTGGGGACGACAGCATGAGAACCGCCGGGCCGCCCCAAGGTTCGCAAGCCCCCCTGGGGGGCAGCGCAGTACGCGCAGCGACAAGCGGGGGGGGTCTATGACCGCGCCCGTGACCGACAACGCGGTGCTCAAGCTGCTCAACGTCGAGAGCGCCTACGGCCCGATCAAGGCGATCCGCGGCGTGAGCCTGCAGGTGCGGCGCAGCGAGATCGCCACCGTGCTGGGCAGCAACGGCGCGGGCAAGACCACCATCCTCAAGACCATCAGCGGCATCATCGACCCGCGCAAGGGCAGCATCGAGTTCAAGGGCGAGAACATCACGGCCCAGGACCCGGCCCACATCGTGCAGCAGGGCCTGAGCCATGTGCCCGAAGGGCGCGAGGTGTTCCCGCTGCTCTCGGTGCGCGACAACCTGCTCATGGGCGCCTACACCCGCCAGGACCGCGACGGCGTGGCGCGCGACATGGAACTGGTGTTCGGGTATTTCCCCATCCTGCGCGAGCGCGCGTTGCAGGACGCGGGCCTGCTCTCGGGCGGCCAGCAGCAGATGCTGGCCATCAGCCGCGCCCTGATGGCCAACCCCGACCTGATCCTGCTCGACGAACCGAGCCTGGGCCTGAGCCCGAAGCTCACCAAAGAGATCTTCGAGATCGTCGTGCGCATCAACCGCGAGCGCGGCACCACCATCCTGCTGGTGGAGCAGAACGCCAACATGGCGCTCAACGCGTCGGACTACGGCTACGTGCTGGAGAACGGCCGCATCGTGATGGAAGACACCTGCGCCCACCTGCGCGAGAAGGACGACATCAAGGAGTTCTACCTCGGCATGAAAGAGGCGGGCGTGCGGGCCGACCGGCGCTGGAAGAAAAAGAAGAACTGGAGATGACTTTGGAACACCCCCGCAGCGCTTCGCGCTACCCCCTCAAGGGGGCAACGCGGTGCGGCCCGGCAAAGCCGGTTCCGCCGCGTTCTGAGTTCGTGCACTTCGCTCCGGAGAAAAGTTGACATGAGCTACCTCTGGGATCTGTCCCACATCCAGCCTCAGACCGAGGTCGTGCTGTCCGGCGACACCATCCCCGCGATGTTCTGGAACGCGGTGCAGAAACGCGGCCCCACCGTCTGGATGCGGCAGAAAGAGTTCGGCATCTGGCGCAGCTGGACCTGGAACCAGACGGCGGAAGCGGTGCGCGAGATCGCCCACGGCCTGATGGCGCTGGGCTTTGCGCCCCACGAGACCGCGTCCGTGCTCTCCAACACCACCGTGGAATGGGTGCTGGCCGATCTGGCGGTGCTCAGCGCGGGCGGCGTGTCCAACGGCATCTACCCCACCGACGCGGCCGAGCAGGTGCAGTTCCTCTGCGAGGACTCGGGCACCACCGTGCTGTTCGTGGAAGACGACGAACAGCTCGACAAGGCACTGGAGGTGCGCCAGCACCTGCCGCGGCTGAAGAAGATTGTGGTCTTCGACATGGAAGGCCTGCACGAGCTGGACGATCCGCAGGTCATCGGCCTCGACGCCCTGCGCGAGCTGGGTCGCGCGCATGCGCAGACCCACGCTGGCGAGATGGAGGCCCGTGTGGCCGCCTGCCGGCCGCAAGACCTGGCCATCCTGGTCTACACCTCGGGCACCACCGGCAAGCCCAAGGGTGCGATGCACAGCCACCAGGGTCTGGTCTACACCGTGCACGGCTACAACACGCTGATCGCACGCGACGAGCACGACGAGTGCATGTGTTTCCTGCCGCTGTGCCACATCGCCGAGCGCATGGGTGGCGAATACTTTTCGCTCTACACCGGCGCGAAACTCAACTTCGTCGAAAACCCCGAGACCGTGCCGGAGAACGTGCGCGAGATCGCGCCCACGGTGTTCACCGCGGTACCGCGCGTGTGGGAGAAGTTCTATTCGGGCGTGATGATCACGCTCAAGGAGGCCAGCCGGCTGCAGCAGGCCGCGTACGCCTGGGCCATCGGCGTCGGCCAGCGCGTGGCCGACCGGGTGATGGCCGGGCAACCGGTGCCCGGCAGCCTGCGCCTGCAGTTCCAGCTGGCGCGCCTGCTGGTGCTGGACAACGTGCGCAAGCTCATCGGCATCCACCGCGCGCGCTTCCTCGTCACGGGCGCTGCACCCATTTCGCCCGACCTGGTGCGCTGGTACCTGGCGCTGGGCGTGCCCATGCTGGAGGTCTGGGGCATGACCGAGACCTGCGGCGCTTCCACCGGCATCCCGGCGGACCGCATCAAGCCCGGCTCGATCGGCCCGGCAGCCAGCTACAACGAGGTGCGGCTGGACCCGCAGACCAGCGAGATCCTGGTGCGTGGCCCCAACGTGTTCATGGGCTACCTGAACCTGCCCGAGAAAACCGCCGAGACCATCGACAAAGACGGCTGGCTGCACACCGGCGACGTGGGCACGGTCGACGAGGAAGGGTTTTTCCGCATCACCGACCGCATGAAAGACATCATCATCACCGCAGGGGGCAAGAACATCACGCCCAGCGAGCTGGAGAACGAACTGAAGTTCTCGCCCTACGTGACCGATGCGGTGGTGATCGGTGACCAGCGGGCCTACCTCACCGTGATCATCATGATCGACCAGGAGAACGTGGAGAAGTATGCGCAAGACAACGACGTGCCGTTTTCCAACTACGCCAGCCTCACCCGCGCGCCCGAGGTGCAGGCGCTGATCCAGGCCGAGATCGACCGCGTCAACAAGAAGTTTGCCCGCGTGGAACAGATCAAGAAGTTTTTCCTGCTCGATACCCAGCTCAGCGCCGAAGACGAAGAGCTGACCCCGACCATGAAGCTCAAACGCAAGCTGGTGCAACAGAAATACGCGGACCAGATCGACGCCATGTACAGCTGACACCCGGCCACCGACCCCTCACCACCCCGACCACCCCAAGGAGACAAGCCCATGAAAACCCGAATTCCCCTGCTCGGCACCGCCTTGGTGCTGGCCTCCAGCGCCGTGTTCGCCCAGTCGCAGGGCGTGAGCAAGGACGAAATCGTGCTGGGCTCGATCCAGGACCTGTCGGGCCCCATCGCCGGGTTCGGCAAGCAGGTGCGCCTGGGCATGATGCTGCGCGTGGACGAAGTCAACGAGCAGGGCGGCGTCAACGGCCGCAAGATCCGGCTGCTGGTGGAAGACTCCGCCTACGACCCGCGCCGCGCCGTGCTGGCCGCGCAGAAGCTGGTCAACCAGGACAAGATCTTCGCCATGGTCGGCCACATCGGGACCGCGCAGAACATGGCCGCCATGCCGGTGCAGTTCCAGAAGAACGTGATCAACTTCTTCCCGGTCACCGCCGCGCGCGAGATGTATGAGCCTTTCCACAAGCTCAAGTACAGCTTCGCCGCCACCTACTACGACCAGATGAAGATCGCCGTGCCCAAGCTGGTGAAGGACAAGGGCGCCAAGAAGGTCTGCACCATGTACCAGGACGACGAGTTCGGCCTCGAAGTCAAGCGCGGCGCCGAAGAAGGCCTGAAGTCCATCGGCATGACGCTGGCCGTGGAAACCTCGTACAAGCGCGGCGCCACCGACTTCGCCTCGCAGATGCAGAAGCTGGCCTCCGAACAGTGCGACATGGTCGTGCTCGGCACCATCATCCGCGAGACCATCGGCGGCATCGCCACCGCCAAGCGCCTGGGCTTCAACCCCACCTTCATCGGCTCCAGCGCGGCCTACACCGACCTGATCCACAAGCTCGGCGGCCCGGCCATGAACGGCCTGTACGCCACCATGACGGTGCAGAACCCCTACACCGACGAAGCCTCGCAACCGATCCGCTTCTGGGCCAACAAGTACAAGACCAAGTTCAACGAAGACCCGACCGTGTTCTCCGTCTATGGCTACAGCCTGGTCGACACCTTCCTGAAGGCCGCCGGCAAGGCCGGCCCCAGCCTGACCACCGACAGCTTCATCAAGGCCATGGACACCATGAAGGTGCCGCCCGACATCTTCGGCAGCGCCGAGATGACCTTCAGCCCCACCAAGCGCCTGGGCAGCAACGCCACGCGCCTGTCGCAGCTGCAGGAGAACCGCTGGAAAGTGGTCTCGGAATACATGCACATCTCGCAGTAAACCGCTCAACAGATCCCACGCCGCCTGCGTTGTCAGGTCATGCGTGACAGCCGCCACGCCCCGTGCGTGAGCGGCTTTTTTTCTGCCCACGAACCACCCCATCCATGAGCATCAACGCGACCACCGCCGGCCTGCTCGCCGACGCCCTGCTCACGCTGCACGTGGGCGTGGTGCTGTTCGTGGTCGCCTTGTTGCCGCTGGTGCTCGTCGGCGGCGCGCTGGGCTGGCGCTGGGTGCACCACCGCGGCCTGCGTTTCACGCACCTGGGGCTGATCGTGTACATCGCCGCCCAGACCTGGCTCGGCCAGCTCTGCCCGCTGACCGTGTGGGAGCAGGACCTGCGGCGCCTGGCCGGACAGGGCGGCTACCGCGAGGGCTTCATCGAACACTGGCTATCGCGCCTGCTGTATTGGGACGCGCCCTGGTGGGTGTTTGAGGCGGCTTACACCGGGTTTGCGGTGTTGGTAGCGGTGGCTTGGTGGCGGGTGCGGCCGCGGGGATAGAAACCAGGAAAAAAACGCACGTTCAGCGGTGATCAGAGGGTTCACCAAGTGCTCGATCACCTGCGTTTATCCTTTGCACCAGCATTCCCCGTCAATTTTGTCGAACAACATCAGAGCACATTGCTTTTGCCGATATTGCAGCGAGAGCAGAGCGTTTTGAGATTTTCCAGCACCGTAGCTCCTCCGGCACTCCAAGGTTCATCGTGGTCAACGTGAAGCACTGTGCCAGGAGTGGTAGCTGGACTTCTGCCACAGCGGCAACAAGTAAATCTATCGCGGAGCAGGACCTTAAAACGGAGGCGCAAGGAAGGATCCCGCGCAGTGCGACTCTTGGGTCCGTCGGCCACATTTGGGAGAGCGATCATTGTGTCCGCAGAATTTGCCCATTCGACGAACGCTTCAAGCGCCCGAGTCCATGATCTAAACCGTCGCTGGTAAGGTGACTGCGAAACCACTGAAGGAGCAAACGCCAATTCAGCGCGTCTAGGGATGATGTTCAAAACCGGAGCGGTGAAGGGCGTTGAGCGCATGGATCTCGCGACATGAAACCGCCGTGCCCGTTTCGATCAGTTTCCACCGTTCAAAGGTCGATTTACCGGCCTTTCGGGGCCTCATCGAGGCCCATGGGCGCGTTGCAGGCGCACTCATCCCTGCGCCTTCTGCAAAAGCCGGTGCCGCGCCATCCACAAGTTGGAAAGTGCGAACAGCGTGTGCAGTTGCGCCGTGTTCTTGACCAATCCGCGGTAGCGCACCTTCACAAACCCGAACTGGCGCTTGATCACCCGAAACGGGTGCTCCACCTTGGCCCGGATGCTGGCCTTCACATGTTCGAGCTTGTCCATGATCGCGCCCATGGGCGTGCTCTTGTCCAACGCTTTGCGTTTGCCCGGGCGCATGGCCACGTGCCAGTTGGCATTGATCGCCTGCGTCTCCTCGCGCTTGGCCACACCCTGGTAGCCTGCGTCAGCGAACACATCGCTCTCTTCACCATGCACCAGCGCGCCGGCCTGCGTCACATCGTTGACGTTGGCCGCTGTGCCCACCACCGTGTGCACCAGTCCCGAATCGGCATCCACGCCAATGTGCGCCTTCATGCCGAAGTGCCATTGGTTTCCCTTCTTCGTTTGGTGCATCTCAGGATCACGCTCGCCGCTGCTGTTCTTGGTCGAGCTGGGTGCTGCGATCAGCGTGGCGTCGATGGCTGTGCCGTTCTTGAGCAGCAGCCCTTTGGCGGCCAGCGTGCTGTTGACGGTGGCCAGTATCTGCAGGCTGAGTTGGTGCTCTTCGAGCAGGTGGCGAAAGCGCAGGATGCTCACGCGATCCGGAATGCGCTCGCTGCCCGAGAGACCAGCGAATTCACGGTACAGCGGCGTCTCGAACAGGGCTTCTTCCATGGCCAGGTCCGACAGGCCGAACCACTGCTGCAAAAAATGAATGCGCA
>NZ_JBVPZA010000030.1:0-16065 GCF_055703065.1 Hydrogenophaga sp. L310 | reverse complement strand
TGCGCATTCATTTTTTGCAGCAGTGGTTCGGCCTGTCGGACCTGGCCATGGAAGAAGCCCTGTTCGAGACGCCGCTGTACCGTGAATTCGCTGGTCTCTCGGGCAGCGAGCGCATTCCGGATCGCGTGAGCATCCTGCGCTTTCGCCACCTGCTCGAAGAGCACCAACTCAGCCTGCAGATACTGGCCACCGTCAACAGCACGCTGGCCGCCAAAGGGCTGCTGCTCAAGAACGGCACAGCCATCGACGCCACGCTGATCGCAGCACCCAGCTCGACCAAGAACAGCAGCGGCGAGCGTGATCCTGAGATGCACCAAACGAAGAAGGGAAACCAATGGCACTTCGGCATGAAGGCGCACATTGGCGTGGATGCCGATTCGGGACTGGTGCACACGGTGGTGGGCACAGCGGCCAACGTCAACGATGTGACGCAGGCCGGCGCGCTGGTGCATGGTGAAGAGAGCGATGTGTTCGCTGACGCAGGCTACCAGGGTGTGGCCAAGCGCGAGGAGACGCAGGCGATCAATGCCAACTGGCACGTGGCCATGCGCCCGGGCAAACGCAAAGCGTTGGACAAGAGCACGCCCATGGGCGCGATCATGGACAAGCTCGAACATGTGAAGGCCAGCATCCGGGCCAAGGTGGAGCACCCGTTTCGGGTGATCAAGCGCCAGTTCGGGTTTGTGAAGGTGCGCTACCGCGGATTGGTCAAGAACACGGCGCAACTGCACACGCTGTTCGCACTTTCCAACTTGTGGATGGCGCGGCACCGGCTTTTGCAGAAGGCGCAGGGATGAGTGCGCCTGCAACGCGCCCATGGGCCTCGATGAGGCCCCGAAAGGCCGGTAAATCGACCTTTGAACGGTGGAAACTGATCGAAACGGGCACGGCGGTTTCATGTCGCGAGATCCATGCGCTCAACGCCCTTCACCGCTCCGGTTTTGAACATCATCCCTAACCGCGTCGTTGACGACAATATCGCCATTCGTGCCGCTGGAGCCTTGGCTGTTGAGAATGGTGACATTGTTTGTCTCCAGCGCGGTGCCAAGGGTGGAGCCAGCGATGTCGCCGCCTTCGCCAATGATGAAATCTGGTGGGTCGATCAGCCATTTGCCAGTCAGACCCTGCGGTGCAACAGTGGTGACAAGTACGCTGTCTTGAACTTTCACATGCGCCGCGGACGTTTCGATGAAGCCGCCGTTGCCACCTGCGGGCGCCGACGCGTCCAGGGTACCCCCCACGTTGACGACACCGGTTTCCATGCCGCCCATCAGCATGATGGTGCCCTTGACGTTCTGGATCGTCTGCGCCTGGATGATGCCGGTGTTGTTGACGGCATTTGCCAGCAGGCTGCCCGCCGCCTGCGTGGTCATCAGCACGTGGCCACCGTCGGCCTGGATCATGCCGCCGTTGTCCACCAGCGCGTTCACCGCACCCTGGTTCACCGTGATGTTGAGCAACTTGTCGCCCGCCATGTCCAGCGTGACCGCGTTGCCGGCCGCCAGAGCGACCGTGCCGAGCCGGGCGGCAATCACACCCTGGTTGCTGACATTCGCACCCAGCAGGGCAACATAGCCGCCGTCGGCTGCGTTGATCGAGCCCTGGTTCACCACCGAACCCGCGCCCGCACCGGAGAAGGTGTAGTTGTTGGCCATGAAGTTGGCATCGGAGATGGCCATCGTGGACGCCAGCAGGCCACCCACGTTGACCGATGCACCCGCCCCGAACAGGATGCCGTTGGGGTTGACCAGGAACACCTTGCCGTTGGACGACAGGCTGCCCAGGATGTTCGAGGGATCCGATCCGATGACCCGGTTCAGCGCCACCGAGCTGCTGCCCGGCTGCGCGAACTGAACCGATTGCCCGGACTGGATGCCGAAGCTCTGCCAGTTGATCGCCACGTTGGACGAGGTCTGGGTGATCGTCATGTTGCCGGGTGTGCCACCGATGGTGGCGCTGCCAGCCGTCACCATGCCGCCCGTGGGCTGGGCATAGACACTGGCTCCGCAGACCAGCAGCAGGGAAAAGGCCAGGACCTTCAGCCTGAAGCGGCCGCCAGCGCCCGACCCGGCCGTGCAGGACGAGATTTTTTTGCCGGCGCTGCGGGCCATTTCAGAAACGGCCACGAAGGTGCCGGTCCGGTCGTTCCAGATGGAGCGGTGAATGAGGTTCATGGTGATCTTTCGCGTGTTCTTCAAAAAAGCGGCGTCTGTCCGGCATCAGCGCAGGCCCGGCCTGCGCTGGACGGGCTCAGAAATATTTGACGGCCTGGATCCAGA
Source organism: Hydrogenophaga sp. L310 (assembly GCF_055703065.1). Classification (NCBI taxonomy): domain Bacteria; kingdom Pseudomonadati; phylum Pseudomonadota; class Betaproteobacteria; order Burkholderiales; family Comamonadaceae; genus Hydrogenophaga; species Hydrogenophaga sp. L310. The sequence continues at coordinate 13,786 of NZ_JBVPZA010000030.1, read as the reverse complement.
ACCGGCCCGACTTGTCGGGCGCCGAGGTGGCCATTTCGTTGCCCAGCTTGCGGGCGTAAAACACCCTCACCAGATAGTTGTTGTACTCAGACCAGTTCAGGCCCACGCCGGCGCCGCTCAGCGTTCTGCTGTTCGGCCCGGAACCCGGCCAGGGGTTCTTGTTGATGGTCACGCTGCCGGCATCGACAAAACCGATCAGCTGCAGCTGCCCGGGAAACTGGTCGGGGGTGGGCAGCCGCATCCGGGCTTCGAGCGTCAGCACATAACCCTCGTCCGCATAGGCTTCGCCTTCCGGATAGGCCCGCACGCCGTACATGCCGCCCAGCGCCATCTTTTCAGAGACATCGAGGTTTTTCGAGGCCAGTTGGCCGTTGATGCCGGCGTACAGCGAAACGGTATCGGTCACGCTTTGCAGCCGCATGGCACTGAAACCCAGCTTGTTGAAGTGACCGCTGGTTTGCGCCAGCGCGTCGGCGCGCATCAAGCCGGGCGTTTCCAGGTCGATGTTGCCCGTTGACAAGGTCAGCGAAAAGCCGCTCACCCCGCCGCCGCCCAGGCTGTCGCGGTGTTCGCCGCGCAAGCTGGCCATCAGCACCTGGGCCTTCTTGTCTTCCACCGGCATGTCCAGGTTCAGCGGCCGCTTGTCCTGGAACGTCTTGGCGTCAAAGGCCAGACCGGCGTACAGATTGGTGTTGCGCGAACGGATCAACGGGTAGCTGCCATACACGCTCGCCACCCTGGCCGTCCCGGTGGCCTGCGCGAACTTGAATTCCTTGCCCAGCTCATAACCCAGCCAGCTGTACGCCACGCCAGCCGTCGCCTTGCCGAACTGCATCTGATAGGACGCCCGTGCATAGTTCAGGCCCGAGCCCGTCGTCAGCACGCGCAGCGAGGCCACGTCGCCGAGCCCCGCCGGGTTGTTCAGGTTCACCGTGGCGCCCAGGCGGTATTCGCCGGTGTAGCGGTTGCCGGCGTTGTCGGCATCGATGCTGCCCGTGATGCGATCACCGGGCACCACGTCAACGATCAGGTCGGAAGCTCCGACGGATGCGCCCGGCGCCAGGGTGGAGCTGACTTTCACGCCCGGAATGTCGGACAGCAGCAGCAGGCGTCTTTCAATCGGCTCGATGACGATCGGATCGCCGCTGTTGAGTCCCTCAAGCTGGCTCTGGATCAGCCCATCGGACAGCGTGCTCTGGTTGCGCACGGTCACCGCGCCATACTGACCCTCGATCACGGCGATGGTGACCGCGCCGTTCTGGATCTCCTGGGCGGGCAGATACGCCTGGGCCACGAAATAGCCATCGCTGCGGTAGCGGTCGGTGATCTTCAGCGCCATGGCGTTCAGGTCGGCCAGGGTCAGTTCGCTGCCGGGCATGAACCCGGTCAGTGCCAGCAGTTCGGCTTCGGGATAGGCGCGCGCGCCCGTCACCTGCAGGCTGTTGACGGTGATCTTGACCGCGTCGGTAGCCGGCGTTGCGGGCGCTGTGCCGGGCTCGATGCGGATGGTGGGCTCGGCTCTTTGCAGCGTGGGGGCCGGCGGAATCTGCTGCATCTGGCTGCCGGCACTCGGCGGTTGCTGGGCATACACGCCCTGGCTCAGGACCAGAATCGCAAAGGGTAGAAGGGGTTTTTTGAACATGGGAGGCCTTTGACGAGAGTTGTTTTTGAATCAGACCACCCGAGTCAGGCAACCAGACAATCGGCTCAGGTTGGCAACACGCTCACCCTCCTCGATGGCGATCGTCGCCGGGTTGCGGTGCGGGGTGCGGCCCTGCCCATCGCAGACCCGGATCACTTCCGGCCAGCGGGAAAGTGCCGTCCAGAGTGCGGCATCGCGCGTTCTCGCAGGCGGGGGTGTGGAAGGGTGGCAGATCATTGAGACATCATGGGGCCCGAAACCGGCGTCGTCCGTGCGCCAACGCACAGACGGGCGACGAGGATTCGATAGACTTTATGGTTGGACCTCTGCGGGACGGCGAATCCGGACGCAGCACGGACAAGGTCCGGATCGAAGCACCCGGCGTCGCGAGGAAAGCCACCGCCTTGCCGCGCCTCCCTGCTTCCGGTTTTTCGAGCCGGCGCGTGCGCTCACCCCCGGCGCTGCAAGGCCGTTCCCGGACCTGTATAAAGTGCAGGGCCATGACCGCTGCCGTCACCGTCCCGGAAGACCCGGACCCGTGCGGCAGCCGACCACCCACCACCAGCACACCATGACCCCATCCCCTGTCGCGGTCGCCACCGCCGACGCCATCGTCAGCGTGCGCGGCGTCAACAAGACCTACGCCGGCGGCTTCCAGGCCCTGAAAAACGTCAACATCGACATCCGCCGCGGCGAGATCTTTGCCCTGCTCGGCCCCAACGGCGCCGGCAAGACCACGCTCATCAGCGTCATCTGCGGCATGGTCAACGCCAGCGAAGGGACCGTGATCGCCGACGGACACGACACCGTGCGCGACTACCGCGCCGCGCGCGCCGCCATCGGCCTGGTGCCGCAGGAACTGCACACCGATTCGTTCGAAACCGTGTGGGCCACGGTGAGCTTCAGCCGCGGCCTCTTTGGCAAGGCACCCAACCCCGCCTACATCGAGAAGATCCTCAAAGACCTCTCGCTCTGGGACAAGAAAGACAGCAAGATCATGGCGCTCTCGGGTGGCATGAAGCGCCGCGTGCTCATTGCCAAGGCGCTCTCGCACGAGCCGAAGATCCTGTTTCTGGACGAACCGAGCGCGGGTGTGGACGTGGAGCTGCGGCACGACATGTGGCGCATGGTGCGTGCGCTGCGCGAGGCCGGCACCACCATCATCCTCACCACGCACTACATCGAAGAAGCCGAAGACATGGCCGACCGCATCGGCGTCATCCGCAAGGGCGAACTCATCGTGGTGGAAGAAAAGGCCACGCTCATGCGCCAGCTCGGCCAGAAGCAGCTCGCACTCACGCTGCAGCAGCCTCTGGCCACTGTGCCCGAGGCGCTGGCGCGCTGGCCGCTCACGCTGACGGCCGACGGCCTCACGCTCACCTACAGCTTCGACGCCCAGAAAGACGACACCGGCATCGCCGAGCTGCTGGCCGCGCTGGGCGAACACGGCATCCACTTCAAGGACCTGCGCTCCAGCGAAAGCTCCCTCGAAGACATCTTTGTCAGCCTGGTCCACGAACAGAAAGTGGAGGCCTGAACATGATGGGCCTCAACCTCCATGCTGTCCGCGCCATCTACCAGTTCGAGATGAACCGCGCCCTGCGCACCTGGGCGCAAAGCATCATCGCGCCCGTGCTCAGCACCTCGCTCTACTTCATCGTCTTCGGCTCGGCCATCGGCTCGCGCATGGGCGACATCGGCGGCGTGAGCTACGGCGCCTACATCATTCCCGGCCTGCTCATGCTGTCGCTGCTGAGCGAAAGCATCTCCAACGCCGCCTTCGGCATCTACATGCCCAAGTGGTCCGGCACCATCTACGAGCTGCTGAGCGCGCCGGTGAACTGGGTCGAGGTGCTGCTGGGTTACGTGGGCGCAGCGGCCACCAAGAGCCTCACGCTGGGCCTGCTGATCCTGCTGACCGCGCGCCTGTTCGTGCCGTATGAGATTGCGCACCCGGTGTGGATGGTGGGATTCCTCATCCTCACCGCCATCACCTTCTGCCTGTTCGGTTTCATCATCGGCCTGTGGGCCGACAGCTTCCAGAAACTGCAGGTGATTCCGCTGCTCATCATCACGCCGCTCACCTTCCTGGGCGGCGCGTTCTACAGCATCAACATGCTGCCACCGCTGTGGCAGACCGTGTCACTGTTCAACCCGGTGGTCTACCTCATCAGCGGCCTGCGCTGGGCCTTCTACGGCGCAGCCGACGTGCACATCGCCGTCAGCACCGGCATGACGCTGGCCTTCATGCTCGCCTGCCTGACCGTCGTGTGGTGGGTGTTCAAGACCGGGCACCGCATCCGGCGCTAATCCCGGTCCGGGCCACCCTTCTGCTTCTTGTAGCTGTGCATGAAGCGGCCGAAGGCCCGGTCCTTGTTGCGCCGCTCGGTGAGCGAGAGCTCGTGAAACTCGGACTCCTTGCGCAGTTTCAGGTAGTTGCGCAGGTGCGCTTCGCTGATTTCGTGCCGCTCAACCGCCGCGCGCACCGCACAGCCGGGCTCGCTGCCATGCGTGCAATCGGGAAACCGGCACTGGCCCGCCAGCGCGGCGATGTCGGCGAAGCTGTCTTCGATGCCTTCGCCCGCACCCAGCAGGCCCAGCTCGCGCATGCCGGGCATGTCGATCAACAGCGCGCCGTGCGGCAGCACGATCAGGTGGCGCCGCGTGGTGGTGTGGCGGCCCTCGCCGGTGTGGCTGACCTCGCGGGTGGCCAGATCGCCGTCGCCCAGCAGGCGGTTGATCAGCGTCGTCTTGCCCACACCCGATGAGCCCAGCAGGCAGTACGTCTTGCCGGGTGTCATGAGCTCGCGCACCTGCTCCACGCCCGCGCCGGTCACGCTGCTGACGCAGACGATCTTTGCGTCCACGCCCACGCGCCGTATCTGCCCGATCAGCGGCTCCAGCGCCTCCGGACTGATCAGGTCCGTCTTGGTCAGCAGCACCACGGGCTCGATGTGTCCGTCGTGCGCCATCACCAGGTAGCGCTCCAGCCGGGGCAGGTTGAAATCGAAGTGGCACGACATCACGATGAACGCCGCGTCGATGTTGGCGGCGATCATCTGAACCTCGATATCGCGGCCCGCGGTCTTGCGCCGCAGGAACGAGCGCCGCGGCAACACCGTGTGGATGCTCGCCTGGGTGCCGCCATCGCGGTAACGCACGCCCACCCAGTCGCCCACGCAGGGCAGATCGGCCGAGCTTTCGGCCAGGTGCAGCAGCTTGCCCGTCAGCTCGGCGGGCACCTCGCCCGCTTCGTTGCGCACCAGGTAGCGGCCCCGGTCCACCGCCGTCACCCGGGCGGCCGACAGGTCCAGCGCCGCCAGTTCGCTGATGCTGGGTGCGAGCCAGGCATCCATACCCAATTCACTGAGATCCATGGACCAAGTTTCCCCGAAACCCTGGGTGCGTTGCTTGCGCTGGCTCAAGCATTTCGGGCACTGCCTGGACGTTGGCCCGAACGCCCGGCATTCCAGCGCTGACGAACGACGCCCAGCCCGCCTACACCGCCTCGCCGTCCGCCCCGCCCAGCGCCGCCTGCTTGCGGCTCACGTGGTAGGCCGTCATCACCTGCGTGGCGATGAGGTCCAGGCTCGGGCGGGCGATGCCCTGTTTGTCGGTCCACACCTTGGGCGTGAGCGCGCCCGAGAGCGTGAGCGCCTCGCCATCGGCCAGCGCCAGCAGTGCGGCGCAGGGCGCCTCGTCGAACGCGATCACGTTGACGATGAACTCCTCGTCCATCTTGTTGCGCGCCAGCACGCGCGCCACGATATAGGTGCGGCCCGCCTTGTCCACGCGGCGGGACGCGTCACCCATCAGGCGGCCGGCGATCAGTCCGTCGATCATTTCAGTGGCCTTTCATAACCCGAGACCACCCAGGCCTCGGCGCTGTTCACGTTCAGCTTGAAGCCGGGCGACACCGGCACGCGGGCCAGCTCCTCGTCGAACTCGTTCACCGCGCGCAGCGTGGCGGTGGCGCCCTCTTCATCAGGCACGATGGCCAGCTCCACGCGGATGCGCTGGCCGCCCACCGTGATGCTCACGTTCTTGTTCAGCTCGGCGTGGCGCTGCTGCTCGGAACGGCGGATCACTTCCTTGGCCGTCTTCACCAGCGTGTTGAACGCACTGGTGTCCAGCGGCTTGGGGTCCTTCTTGTTGCGCCCCATGGTCCAGGGGCCCACCAGCGCGGGCTCAACCTGACCGTCCAGGAACATGGCCACCGCCCAGCCATCGTCGTCTTCGTTCTTGATCACGCGCGCGGTCCAGTGCTCGTCGCTCCACACGCGGTCTTCGTGTATCGGGTCTTGGGTGTCTTGGGTCATGGGGGGATGGTACGCCGGCCCGGCGGGGGCTACCGGATCCCCGCCCGCAGAAAACTCTGCACGAACTGCCGCTGGAACAGCAGGAACGCCAGCAGCAGCGGCGCGCTGGAGATCAGGGTGGCGGCGTTGATGATGCCCCAGTCGATGCCCTGGTCGGTGCTGGCGAACACCGACAGGCCCACGGTGAGCGGCCGCGTCTCCACCGAGTTGGACATGACCAGCGGCCACAGGAAGTTGTTCCAGTGGTGGCTGATGGACACCAGCGCATAGGCCAGGTACACCGGCCGGGCCAGCGGCACATACACCCGCCAGAGCACACCGAAGCTGCCGCAGCCTTCGATGCGCGCGGCCTCTTCCAGCTCCCGGGGCACGGTCTTGAAGGTCTGGCGCAGCAGGAAGATGCCGAAGGCCGATGCCATGTAGGGCAAGGCCATGGCGCTGAGCGTGTCCACCAGACCGAGCCGGTGCATGCTGCGGTAGTTCTCGACCAGTACCACGTCGGGCATCACCATCAGCTGCACCAGCACCAGCGCAAAGGCGACGTCCTTGCCCGGAAACTCAAACCGGGCAAAGGCGTAGGCCGCCAGCGTGCACAGCACGATCTGCCCGATCAGGATGGCGAGCACCAGCGCCGAGGTGTTGAGGAAGTAACGCGGAAACGGCGCGGCGTTCCAGGCCTTGCTGAAGTTGTCTGTGGTCAGTGGTGCCAGCAGGTCGAAGCGGGCCGCAAACTCGGTGGGATGAATGGCCGACCACACCGCGTACAGCAGCGGCAGCAGCCACAGCAAGGCCAGCAGCCACGCGCCACATGTGTTCAGGGCGTTGTCGAAGCGGGTGGGGTTCAGCATGCCGGCGGCCTGTGGGTGTTCACTGGTAGTGCGTCCTGCGTTCCAGCACCCCGAACTGGAACAGCGCAACCACCGCCAGCACCAGCAGCAACACCACGGTCAGCGCGGCCGCGTAGGACACGTCCCAGAACTTGAAGCCCACCTCGTAGATGTAGAACAGCAGCAGCGAGCTGGCGTTGTCCGGCCCGCCGCGCGTGAGGATGAAGATGTGGTCGATCAGCCGGAAGGCGTTGATGACCGCGTTCACCAGCACGAACAGGGTCGTGGGCATCAGCAGCGGGAAGGTGACGCGCCAGAAGAACTGCCAGCGGTTGCAGCCCTCCAGCGCCGCCGCTTCGCGCAGTTCCGGCGACTGCTGCTGCAGGGCCGCCAGGTAGAAGATCATGAAGAAGCCGGCTTCCTTCCACACCGCCACCGCGACCACCGCACCCAGCGCGGTCTCGTTCGAGCCCAGCCAGTTGTGCGGCGCACCACCCCACAGGCTGCGGACCTGGTCCAGCAGGCCGTAGTCGGGTGTGTAGAAAAACAGCCAGATGTTGGCCACGGCGATCATGGGCAACACCGTGGGCGTGAAGTAGGCCAGGCGCACCCAGCCCCGGCCCACCATCTGCCGGTTCACCCACAGGGCCATCACGATGGCCAGCGCCATGGACGGCAGGATGGTGCCCAGCGCGTACCAGGCGTTGTTGGTCAGCGCGGTCCAGAACACCGGGTCTTCCAGCAGCAGCCCGTAGTTCTCCAGCCCCACGAAACGCGCCGACCGGTTGGCCCGCGGGGTGGTGAAGAAGCTGTGCCAGAAGGTGGCCAGCGCCGGGTAGTGCGTGAAGGCCGCCAGCAGCACCGCCGCCGGCAGCAACAGCAGCCAGCCGGTGACGGATTGCCGACGGGTGTTCATGTGCAATCGACCTGGAAGCGCCTGCAGCGAATCAGCGGTAGCTGCGCAGGATGCGATCGGCTTCGCGCTGCGCGTCGCGCATCGCGGCCTCAGGCGTCTTGCTGCCGGTGAGCGCGGCCTGCAGGCCATCGTTCAGCGCCTTGGTCACGCGCTGGTTTTCGTGCGTGGACAGCTCGGCCTTGGCGTACTTCAGCTGGTCGCGCGCCACGGTGGGGGCCGGGAACTCGGACAGGTACTTCTTCATGGTGTCGGTTTCCCACGACGCGGGCGTGACCGACACATAACCCGTGGCAATCGCCCACTTCGTTGCACGCTCGGGCGTGGTGGCCCACTTCATGAACTTCACGGCGGCATCGCGTTCGGCCGGCGTGGTCTTGTTCAGCACGTAGAAGTTGCCGCCGCCGGTGGGCGTGCCGCGCTGCTTGCCAGCGGGCAGCATGGCCACGCCGAAGTCGAACTTGGCGTTGGTCCGGATGTTGGTGAGGTTGCCGGTGGTGGTCCAGATCATGGCGGCCTTGCGCTCGAAGAAGTCCTTCGGCGTGGTGCCCCACTCCACCACGCCAGCCGGGTGGATCTGGTGCTTGCGAGAGAGGTCCACCCAGTACTGCAGCGCCTGCACCACCTCGGGTTTGTCGAAATAGGTTTGTGTGCCGGCGGCGTTCATCAGCTCCACACCGTTCTGGGTGGTGAAGGCCTGGAACAGCCAGTACGGAAAGCCCGAAGACGGCACCTGCACGCCATAGGTGCTCACGTTGCCGGCCGCATCGCGCTGCGTGAGCTTCTGGCCGAACTCCACCAGTTCGGCCCAGTTCTGCGGCGGGCGCTGCGGGTCCAGGCCGGCCTGCTTGAAGAGTTCCTTGTTCCAGTACATGACGATGGTCGAGCGCTGGAACGGGATGCCCCAGGTCTTGCCACCGGTCTGGCTGTTCTGCATGAAGCCAGGGTAGAAGCTCTTCAGCCAGGCCTTGTCTTCAGGCGCCTTCAGCAGGTCGTCGATGGCCACCACCACGCCTTCGTCGATCAGGGTGTACATGTCGGTGGAGAGCATCACCGCGATGTGCGGTGCGTCGCCGCCCTTGGCGGCCGTGAGCACCTTGGTCACGGTGTCCTGGTAGCTGCCGGCGTACACCGGCTTGATCTTGATGCCGGGGTTTTCTTTCTCGAAGTCGGCGGCCATCTCGTCGATGACTTTGGTGACCGGGCCACCCACGGCGACGGGGTAATAGAAGCTCAGCTCTTGAGCAGCCGCCGGCAATGACATGGCGGCCGCAGCGATCAAGGCGCCGCTGAGGCGGCAAAGGGCATGTTTCCAGGGTTTCACGGTGACTCTCCTGAGTGCGGTTGGTGGAAATCGGCCGGGTGGCCACAAGGGAAAAATCGAAGGGATGAAGCAAGGGCTACGGCCCGTGTGCCACGGGTGACGGGCCGGTGATGCGCTGGCCATCGCTCGGGCTGAACCAATGAACCGCGTCGGCAGGCCAGGTCAGGCCCATCACCTCGCCGCGCCGGGGCAGCTTGGGCAGGGCACCGGTGCGCAGCACCAGCCGGTGCGGGCCGCTGGCGCCCGACGGGTCCAGCGACTGACCCGTCGTCGCCTGACCCCGCTCCGGGCCCACCTCGCAGATCACCAGGCTCTCGGCGCCCAGGTACTCCACCGCCACCACGCGCGCCTGCAACAGCGGCGCATCGGTGGCGATGGCCATGTCTTCCGGGCGCACGCCCAGCAGCATGTCCGGGTGGCCTGGCTGCAGCAGCGCAGCGGGCAACAGGTTCATGGCCGGCGAGCCGATGAAGCCGGCCACGAAGCTGGTCTGCGGCTGGCCATACAGATCCTGCGGGCTGCCCTGCTGCTCCACCTTGCCGGCCCGCATCAGCACCACCTTGTCGGCCATGGTCATGGCCTCGGTCTGGTCGTGGGTGACGTAGAGCATGGTGATGCCCAGGCGCTGCTGCAGCTCGCGGATTTCGGCGCGCATCTGCTGGCGCAGTTGGGCGTCCAGGTTGGAGAGCGGTTCGTCCATCAGGCACACCGGCGCTTCGGCCACGATGGCGCGGCCCAAGGCGACGCGCTGGCGCTGCCCGCCCGAGAGCTGCGAGGGCTTGCGGTCCAGGTAGGGCCCCAGGCCCAGCAACTCGGCCGCGCGCGCCAGCCGGCGCTGGCGCTCAGGCGCAGGCACGCGGCGCACGCTCAGGCCAAACACGATGTTCTCAGCCACCGAGAGGTGCGGAAACAGCGCGTAGTTCTGGAACACCATGGCCACGCCACGCTGGGCCGGTGGCGCCTGCGTGAGGTCCACACCGCCGATGTGGATGCTGCCGCCATCACAGGGCTCCAGACCGGCGAGCAGGCGCAGCGTGGTGCTCTTGCCGCAGCCCGATGGCCCCAGCAGCGCCACGAACTCCCCCGGTTCGGCCACCAGGTTCACGCCATCCACGGCGGTGTGCGCGCCAAACCGGCGGCTCACGTTGTGCAGCACCACCCGGCTCACAGCAAACCCTCCGCCAGGAGCAGGTGGCGCGGCGCCTGCTCCACCAGCTGGCTGAACGGCTCGGCCGGGCGCCCGTTGGTGACCAGGTGGTCCATCGCGCCCAGCGAGCCACCCCGGGCCACGGCCGCGCGGCCGAATTTGGTGAGGTCGGCCACCAGCACGGCGCTGCGGCAGTTCTGGCGCATGGCCTCGCGGGCCGTCACCTCAGCGGGGTCGAAGTCCAGCAAGGCGCCGTCTTCGTCGATGCCCCCGACGCCGAACACCGCGAAGTCGGTCTTGAAGTTGCTGAAGAACTGCGCCGCCGCCTCGCCCACCACGTCCATGTCGGGCAGGCGCAGCGCGCCCCCGGCCGCGCGGATTTCAACGCCCGGCGCAGCGGCCAGGGCCAGCACCACGCGCAGGCTGTTGGTCATCACGCGCAAGTCCTGGTGGCCGCGCAAGGCCAGCGCCACTTGGTGGGGCGTGGTGCCCAGACCAATGGACACCGAACTGCCGTCCGGGATCAGCGCGGCCACCTTCAGGGCGATGGCGCGCTTGGCATCGAGCTGCTGGACCTGGCGCGTGTCCCATGGCAAATTGGAAACCGACGCGGGCAGCGTGACGCCGCCATGCACGCGACGCAGCAGCCCCTGTTCGCACAAGCGGTTCACGCTGCGGCGGATGGTCTGGGGTGTCACGCCGAACTGCTCCGCCAGATCGTGAATGTCGACCAGCCCTTTCGCGCTCACCAGATCCACGATGGACTGGTCACGTGAAAAGACATCCCCCTCTTTGGTGTTCATGTGAACGTCTAAAGATTCCATACTTGAAATTCTGTAAGCCGCTCGTGACACACACGTGTCAAACCGCTGTGTTCAGATGAACACGCCAGAACCACACAGGGGAGTGCCCTTCATGACCACCGCCACCACGTCCGAATGCTTCGTTCAACTCTCCGACCCGCACATCGTGGCCAAAGGTCGGCTGCTCATGGGCCAGGTGGACACGGCCGCGTTCCTGGCGCGCGCCGTGGCGCATGTCCGTGCCCTGCCGGCCCCGCCCAGCCACGTGCTCATCACGGGCGACCTGGTGGAGCGCGGCGGGCTGGACGAATACGCCCACCTGCGGGAACTGCTGGCGCCTCTGCCCTGCCCGGTGCTGCTGATGCCGGGCAACCACGACGCGGTGCCCAGCCTGCGCCAGGCGTTTGCGGACCACGGCTACCTGAGCAGCACAGCGCACGAACCCGCGTTGTCCGGCTTCGCGCTGTATGCCGCGAGCCTGGGCAGCCGCCGCCTGCTCGCGCTCGACACCGTGGTGCCCGGCAAGCCCCATGGCAGCCTGTGCGCCGCCCGCCTGGGCTGGCTGCGCGCGCAACTGGAGGCCGCGCCCGACACCCCCACCGTCGTGGCCATGCACCACCCCCCGTTCACCACCGGCATCCGCCACATGGATGGCATGGGCCTGCGCGAAGGGGCCGACGAACTGGAGGCGCTGATGGCCCTGCACCCGCAGGTCGAACGCATCCTCTGCGGCCACCTGCACCGCCCCATCACCCGCCGCTTCGGCGGCACCGTGGTCATGACCGCGCCGTCCACCGCGCACCAGATCACCCTCGGCCTGGCGCCCGACAGCCCGCCCTCGTTCATCTTCGAGCCACCCGGTTACTACGTCCACACCGTGCAGGACGGGCAGCTGGTGACCCACCTGCAACCGGTGGGGGACTTTGGTGAAGCGCAGCTGTTTCGTTGAGCGGCAAGAGCGCCAGTGTGGACAATGAGCCGCTGGATGGTATGAGGGGAAACCACTTGCAAGCGCTCGAATCCGCAGCCGCCCCGCTGCTCTACACCTACCGCCGCTGCCCCTACGCCATGCGCGCGCGTTTGGCCCTGCTGCAGGCGGGCGTGGCGTTCGACGCGTTCGAGATCGTGTTGCGCGACAAGCCCGCCGAAATGCTGGCCCTCTCACCCAAGGGCACGGTGCCCGTTCTGCGGCTGCCCGATGGCCAGGTGCTGGAGCAGAGCCTGGACATCATGCGCTGGGCCTTCCTGGAAACTGGCGATGCCGATGGCTGGTGGGCGCGCGCGCAAAGTGCGGTGAACCTGGAGCTGCTGGCGGTCTGCGACGGCGGATTCAAACACCACCTGGACCGGTACAAATACCCCGAGCGCTTCGACGGCGTTGATTCAAAGGTACATCACCGCGAGCAGGCGTTGGACGTGTTGCTGAGGCCGCTGGACTCGCAGTTGCACCGCACCGGCCAGTTGGGTGGCCAGTCCCCCTGCGCGGCCGACATCGCCATCTTTCCGTTTGTGCGGCAGTTTGCGGCGGTGGAGCCGGGGTGGTTTGGGGAACTGCCGCTGTTGGCGTTGAAGGGCTGGCTTGGCCGGTGGTCGGTTCATCCCCTGTTCGAAGCGGCGATGCCCAAACTGAACATCGGGCAGCCGCTGCCGTTTCCTGCGCCACGTTCCTAGATCACGAAGAGTGAGTGCCCGGTTGCGACCCTGAGCAGACAATCGCCAATACCCCCTTAAGCGGTCACTCAACGAGCCTGGCCGATCGAGGTGGGATGCGAAAGCTCGGATGGACCTGCAATCATTCGCACCATCGTGGTTGCCAGCACACTACAGGACTGTCAAGCGGTCTCAGGTATTGCCCGAATCGGTAGTTGAAACATACACTGCCCCTTCAGAAGAAAAGCACGCCGCCATTTCGCGCGGCCCAGTTCAACAAGGTTTATCAGCCGCAAAGGGAGTTCCATGCTGGTTTCTCATGTCGTTTCGTGGCGTTTAAACGTTGTTCGTTATTTCTCGGACAATATTTACTCCCTCTTTTCTTTCACTAAACTTGTAGGCTGTATGCTGAAGCGCGCATTTTTGGCCGTGCTATTGCTTGTGCTTACACACTCCGTTGCATCGAGTGCAGGCTCGCTCGTCATCGTCACCGGACAGAATCTCGGGTTTCAAGAAGGGAGTGAGCGCTTCTTTCTCGGCCAGCCTGCAAAATCGGTTGTTGAACGATTTGGACCTGCTGAAAAGGTTACCGAGGACAACTACAGCGGGTGGAACTCTGCGAATATATCGCGGGAAATTTACGACACGTATTATATTGCCTATACGCGCAACTATGAGTACGTGAATGATGGTCTATCACTACTGGAAGATCGGAACGGGCGACTTCTCGGCATTAGTTTCCGTATTGCTACTGGCGATTCAACGCCCGTATCAAACGCCGCGACAGATTCAGGTATTCGACGCGGGGCTTCACTCAGGGAGATTTACCGTATTCACGGTCAGCCCTACAAGTCAATCACTTACAAGCTCGAAGACAAAGATTATCTTGATATCTACTATACGCGCGGTAAAGATGTTCTTAGGGATTGTGTTCAAAACCCCGTGCAGTCCCCGATGGTCTGAAGGTGCGAGGCGAGGAACAATGGCGTCATGAAGAAACAAGCGGAACTGGGACTGAACCTGAGCACGAGGCGCACGCGCAAGGCTGTGTTCCTCGACGAGATGGAGCTGGTGGTGCCGTGGCGCGAACTCATTGCGCTGATTGCAGCGGCCGCGCCGGTTGCCAGCACGGGGCGCCCACCATTTGCACACGAGACCATG
>NZ_JBVPZA010000029.1:5000-16728 GCF_055703065.1 Hydrogenophaga sp. L310 | reverse complement strand
AGAACAAGCTGGTGATCGTGCACGAGCGGGCAATTCGGACACTGATTGCGGCGGCACTTGCCCAGCTTGAAGTTGAAACAGGCACCGCCATCGCCGCCAGCGTTGATCCAGCAACACTTGATCGCTGGCGAGCCTCAGTTTCAGAGCTGCGCCCAGATGGACAAACCCAGCAGAGTTGGCTATGGGCTGCACCGGCGAAACACTCAACCCGCCAAATCAGCGAGGTACTGGAGCGCATCGACCTGCTTTACACGCTGGACGTTCATAAGCACCTGGCAGACATCCCCGATCTCATCTTGCGCCGCTACGCGCGCCGACTTGTCTCCAGGCCGCCCTCAGCCGGAGCCAAGATCAAAGAGCCAGCGCGCACCGTGGAGGTCGCATGCTTTCTTCGGTATTGCCTGTTCACCACCACAGACCAGTTGATCCTTATGGTGCAGCGCCGGATCGCCGATCTGTGGCGTCAGGCTGCCGCCGATGTCCCCGCTACCGTCAATTGGGCCGCAATGTACAAAACGCTGCTCGGCGAACTTGTTGCCTTGAGCGCGCAAGGTGCGGTGCCAGATGCTGAGTTGCGTGCCCGTCTTGAAGCCTTGATCACCGAAACCCAGAAACGCAAACCACCGAGCAGGGCCTCCCTGGTCCGCGAGGGATTGATTGATGGAATTCGCCCCGTGCGGTCGTTGCTCGTCGCCATTGCAAAGCTGCCCTGGCAGGCCACCGGCGAGCATCCTGCCATCGAGTACCTTGCCAAGCTGCAAGCTTTATATCTCAAAGGATCCAGAAAGCTGCCAGTTGAAGTGGTGGCACCAAGTCTGGGAATGATCTGGCAGGTTTCGATCTCCAGCCCAGACCGGGAACGGGCGTTTCAGGCGTTGGAGGTGGCCACCCTGTTTGCCCTGCGCCGCGCGGTGCGCAATGGCTCGGTCTGGATTGAGCACAGCCTGAGCTTTCGGGGTCGTGCGCGCTTGTTCTTCACGGACGAGCGTTGGCAGGCAGAGTCCAAGAAACACTATGCCCGTCTATCGTTACCCAGCAAGGCTGCCACTTTCTTGAAGCCTTTGCTGGCCAGAGTAACTGCCGGTGTCGATGCGGTGGCCGCTGCAGCCCGCAGTGGCGTACTGCGCGTGGATGATGAACTCCATTTGTCGCCATTGCCCGCAGAGGACGAAGACCCAGAAGTGACCAAGCTGCGCGCGGCTTTGGATCACCGCATCGGTGAGGTTCAATTGCCGGAAGTGATTCTGGCCGTTGACGCCCAGGTGCGCTTTAGCTGGATCATGCTCGGACGTGAGCCGCGCTCTACCGACGAGCTGCTGATGGTCTATGCCGGCATCATGGCCCACGGCACCAGTCTGACTGCGGTCGAATGCGCGCGCATGATTCCGCAATTGTCTGCCACCAGCATTCGCCAGGCCATGCGCTGGGCGCGGGACGAACGGCGTCTGAGCCAGGCCTGCCAGGCTGTGCTGGAATTCATGCAGCGACACCCGATTGCCGCCACCTGGGGGCGGTCCGATTTGGCATCTTCTGACATGATGACCATGGAGACCACCAAACGGGTGTGGCAAGCCCGGCTTGATCCTCGGCGCAACACACCTTCCATTGGAATCTACTCCCATGTAAAAGACCGGTGGGGCATCTTCCATGCGCAGCCCTTTGTGCTCAATGAGCGCCAGGCGGGCGTGGCCATTGAAGGTGTCATCCGCCAAGAAAAGCTGGAGACCAGCCAGCTTGCTGTGGATACCCATGGCTACACCGACTTTGCCATGTCACATGCCCGTTTGCTTGGTTTTGATCTTTGCCCGCGGTTGAAGGAACTCAAACAGCGCCACCTCTTTGTGCCACGCGGCACCAAAGTGCCCGCAGAAATCGCTGCGGTGTGCGAAGCCAATGTCGACGTCGCTTTGATCGAAAAGCATTGGGATAGTCTGGTGCACCTGGCAGCCTCGGTCATGAGCGGACATGCCAGTGCGGTGGCAGCTCTTGCGCGGTTCGGTTCTGCCGCCCAGGGCGATCCAATCTATGAGGCTGGCGTGCAATTGGGGCGGTTGCTGCGTACGGCGTTTTTGGCTGACTACTTTGTCAAGGACGCTTTCAGGAACGAGTTGCGCCGGGTGCTCAATCGGGGCGAGGCTGTTAACGCCCTCAAGCGCGCCATTTATACCGGCCGGATCAGCCCGGCGCAGGCCAAACGTGTCGATGAAATGCAGGCTGTGGCCGATGCGTTGAGCCTGATGGCCAACATCGTGATGGCGTGGAATACCTCACAGATGCAGGCGGTCCTGGATCGCTGGTCGAACCGCCGCCAGGTCATTCCACCGGAACTGATCGGGAAGATTGCGCCCACCAGGCTGGAGAGCATCAACTTGCGGGGTGTGTTTCGCTTCCCGGTTGACCGCTATGCTGACCAAATCCTGCCTTCGCGGCCAAATGCATCGATAACTGGCACCAATGGATGAAACCGACCACGGTTTGACGCCACGAATCGCAGATTTGAAAGTGAACAGGAAAGTCAATGAAATCAACGATCTACCAACACCACCTCCGCGCCAGTGCTAGCTTTTCGTACCGTCACTTATTGCACTGAAAACGAGGAGACCCCTACCGGGCTAGCGGCCTCAATCTGGTAACGGCTGCCGTCGTGTTGTGGAACACGGTCTATCTGGAACGGGCTGCGCACGCGCTGCGTGGCAACGGCCATGCCGTTGATGACGCGCTGTTGCAGTACCTGTCGCCGCTCGGTTGGGAGCACATCAACCTCACCGGCGATTACCTCTGGCGCAGCAGCGCCAAGATCGGCGCGGGCAAGTTCAGGCCGCTACGACCGCTGCAACCGGCTTAGCGTGCTTTATTTTCCGTTTTCTGAGGCGACCCCTTGACTGATCGGCTGGGAGGGAGGTGGATAGACTTCTGGTTTTTAGAACGTCGCTATGGTGTCAGCATGAAACTGAACGAAGAAAACGAACCGTTCTTCATCACCGAGGACATGGCCGCCGAGATGGCTGCTGCCGGCTACGAGTTCAAGCCTCCCGGCCATGCCAGAACGAAGAGCGTCCGCGACCTGTACGGATGGCAGCCTGGGGAGACTCTGGAGCAGGCCATTGCCCGTCAACAGCGAAGGCAGTGTTCATCCTCTTGATCTGAGCATGGCATTATTCATGGCATTAGTTGGTTGCCGTATTGTAAGTCATTGATATTTAACATGGTTTTGTGACTATAGATAATCGAGTGGGAATGACCCAATATCGTCCCAAGGTGTTTCCGAGCATCCCAAGACAACCCGATTTCGCTGTGGGGACAAGGACTTAGCGTCCAACGGCGTCCCATCGAATCCCAGGGCGTCCCAGGCGTTCTGACGGTTGACTTGACGGTAACCGGGCACCTTAGCTGGCAGGCCTGCAGTGATACCGTCAGACCCCATGACGGTATCTCGGTCCTGCGACAAGGAACGGATCGGAGATCTCATGGACACCTCGACGGAACGGGCGCGGATTGGGATGGCGAGCGCGAGGGCGCGCCACGGATTGACGAAAGCCAAACTGCGAGAACTGCAGCCTGGCGAGCGGGCCTACAAGGTCAGCGGCGGAGGCAACGGTCTCTAGGTCGTCGTCTCTCCCGAGGGTGTGCAGAACTGCTGGCCAGCCTGCTGGCCGACCACAAGAAGCCTGAAGACCTGATTGGCGAGAACGGCCTGCTCAAGCTGCTGACCAAGCTGCTGGTGGGGAAAGCCCTGGACGCCGAGCTGACCGAGCACCTGGGCCACGAACGCCATGAAGCCGTGGCCAACGCCAGCGGCAACACCCGCAACGGCAAGAGCAAGATGACCCTCAAGGGCGAGTTCGGCGAACTGCTCATCGAAGTACCCCGCGACCGCCATGGCAGCTTCGAGCCCCAGCTCATCCCCAAGCACCAGACCCGCTGGAACGGCTTCGACGACAAAATCATCTCCCTGTACGCCCGCGGCATGACGGTGCGCGAGATTCAGAGCCACCCGCAGGAGATGTACGGCGCCGAGGTCTCGCCAAGCCTGATTTCATTGTGACGGACGCCGTCAGCGAAGAGGTCAAGGTCTGGCAGGCCCGCCCGCTGGACGCCATCTACCCCATCGTCTACCTGGACTGCATCCACGTGAAGGGGTACGAGGGTGCGGTGCGGATCAAGGCGGTGTACCTGGTCATCGGCATCAACTTGGCCGGCGAGAAGGAGGTGCTGGGCCTGTGGCTGGCGCAGACCGAAGGTGTCAAGTTCTGGCTGCAGGTGGTTACAGAGCTGCGAAACCGGGGCGTGCAGGACATCTTTATCGCCTGTGTTGACGGGCTCAAGGGCTTCCCCGACGCCCTCGTGGGGCTCTTGCAACATTGTCCGAATGACCAGGTGCTTGCTTTCGCGCCGATGATTCTTCGGGCGTAAAGAACACATCCGCATGCAGGTCTTCAGACCGCAGCCCGCGTGCCGTACAGATCTGCATGGCAGCTTCCACCATGGGTGGTGGCCCGGCCACATAGGCTTTCCAGCCATCGAAATCGTGCAAGTCCTTGTTAACCGCATCGGTCACGAAGCCACTGCGCCAGCGCGCATCCAACTGAGCATCGGAGAGGACGGGCGTGAAGGTCAGGTTGGGGTACCGTTGCGCCAGACCTTCGAAATGGTCGACGAGATAGAGATCTCGGGTGTTGCGCGCGCCGAAATAGACATGGATCGGCTGCTTCAGACCGCCGGCAATGGCCGCCTCGACGATCCCTTTGATCGGCGCAAGTCCCGAGCCTCCGGCGATGCACAGGATCGGCCCCGTATGCTGCTCGCGCAAGTAGGAAGAGCCGAACGGACCTTCGACCCACACCGGATCGCCAACCCTCAGCTGCGCGTGGATGTGATGGGTCGCGGCCCCACCTGGCACCCGACGAATGTGGAATTCGAGCTCTCGCTCACCTGGCCTGCTTGCCATCGAATAGTCGCGGGTGGGTGCGCCCGGAAACGTGAGTCGAGCGTATTGGCCCGCAGCAAAGACCAGAGGGACGTCCTCGTCAATAGCGAGCTGGATGCGCTTGATGTCGTGTGTAGCGTCCTCTATCGTCGTCACACGAAAGCTCAGACGGCGGCGCGGATGGGACGGAGTTTCCTCTGCACCGTCCAACCACGCTACGCTCGCATCCGTTGTGGGGATCGCGCGGCAGGCGAGGATCAGCCCCTGCGCCTTCTCCTCGGCCGACAGAGCGAAACGGCTGTGATCGAGAAGGTCTGCTTCACCGCTGATGAGGCGGGACTTGCAGGCCCCGCACCGGCCGGAGCGGCAACCATGCGGATAGGCAATGCCGTCGGCGAGCGCCGCTTCCAGGATCGTGACGCCCTGCGGCACGGCGATGACGCGTCCCGCCTGGCGAATATCGACATGCTTCGTCATGGCGCGCGCTTTCGTGTGGTGAGGGACAGACCGAGTGCCTCAGACAGGCCCGGCCTTTGCGACGGGAACGTGCCGTAGAAGACCTGTTCTCCGACCAGGGTGATGGGTGCAACGCGCACACCGGTGCGCGCCTTTGCTTCCGCCATGATCGTGGGGGAGGTGAGGTCGCGTTCTTCGAACGTGATCCCTTCTCTCTCCAGCCACGCCTTCAGCATCCGGCAGTCCGGGCAGGTCGGTGTCGTGTAAATGATGACGTTCGGATGAGTTGCGCTGACCATGAGGGCTTCCTTCATCTTGTTGGGGTGATAGGCCAGGCGTTGCTTCGGCACGGGATCAATGCCCATGTGCCAGGCGTGGCGTGGGCGATGCCGACTCAGTGCGGGCTTCTACCGTCATGGGCGCCCTGAAGCGCTTGAGCCGCAGCGCGTTGCCGAGCACGAAGACGCTCGAGAGGGCCATCGCAGCCGCGGCGAAGATTGGCGAAAGCAACATGCCGTTCAACGGGTAGAGCGCGCCGGCCGCGACCGGAATCAGCACGGCGTTGTAGGCGAAGGCCCAGAAAAGGTTCTGCTTGATGTTGCGGATCGTCTCCTTGCTGAGAGCGATGGCATTCGGCACGCCACGCAGGTCTCCCGACATCAGCACCACGTCAGCCGCCTCGATCGCCACATCGGTTCCGGTGCCGATGGCGAGCCCAACATCCGCTTCTGCGAGCGCAGGGGCGTCATTGATGCCGTCGCCCACGAAGGCGACCCGCGCGCCATGGATCCGGAACTTCTTCAGTGCCGCGACCTTCCCGTCGGGCAAGACCTCAGCCGCGACTTCATCGATGCCGAGCTGCTTGGCGATCGCGGCAGCCGTGGCTGCGTTGTCGCCGGTGATCATCGCGACCTTGAGTCCGAGGGCGTGCAGCGCCCTGATGGCTTCGGGCGTCGTTTCCCTGATCGGATCAGCGACCGCGATCACCGCCGCCAGGCGGCCGTCGATGGCGGCGTAAAGCGGGCTCTTGCCTTGCTCGCCGAGACGCTGGGCGGTTGTCAGGAAGCTCGACACATCAAGGCCGAGCTGCGTCATGAACCGGTCAGCGCCAACCGCGATGGTCCGACCGGCGACCTTGGCCGACACGCCATAACCCGGTGTCGCGTCGAAGTCCTCGATGGGTGCGAGCGTGATGTTCCGCTGCTTTGCGGCTGCGACGATCGCTTCGGCGATCGGGTGCTCGGAGCGGGTCTCCACCGCGGCGACGAGTGCGAGCACCTCGTTGTACTCGAATCCCTTGGCGGGGACGAGGTCCGTCAGTTCGGGGCGTCCTTTGGTCAGCGTGCCCGTCTTGTCGAGCGCGATGACGCTCACATCGCGCAGCGCCTGCAAGGCTTCGCCCTTGCGAAAGAGAACGCCGAGCTCGGCCGCGCGGCCCGTGCCCACCATGATCGAAGTCGGCGTGGCCAGCCCCATGGCACAGGGGCAGGCGATGATGAGCACCGCGACCGCATTGACGAGGGCGAAGGTCAGCGCCGGATCAGGGCCGAAGATCAGCCAGACCAGGAAGGTCAGCGTGGCCGCAGCCATCACCGCCGGGACAAACCACATGGTCACCTTGTCCACCAGCGCCTGGATCGGCAGCTTGGAGCCCTGCGCTTCTTCGACGAGGCGGATGATCTGTGCGAGCACCGTGTTGGCGCCGACTTTGGTGACGCGGAAACTGAAAGCGCCCGTCTTGTTGATGGTGCCGCCGACAACTTCGGCGCCCACCCCCTTCGAAACGGGCACCGGCTCGCCGGTGATCATGCTTTCGTCAACATAGGATGCGCCTTCGACGACCTCGCCATCGACTGGAATCTTCTCGCCCGGACGAACGAGAACGACGTCACCGGCCTTCACCTCATCGAGCGGAATCTCGACAGCGGTGCCGTTGCGCTTGACCCGCGCGGTCTTCGCCTGAAGTCCGACCAGCCGCTTGATCGCCTGCGAGGTCCGCCCCTTGGCACGCGCCTCCAGCAGGCGTCCCAGCAGGATCAGGGTCACGATGACCGCAGCGGCTTCGAAATAGACATTGGCGGTGCCCTCAGGCAGTACCTCAGGGATGAAAGTTGCGACGAGCGAATAGCCATACGCCGCTGCCGTGCCGACTGAAACCAGCGAGTTCATGTCGGGGGCGCCGCGCAGCAAAGCCGGAACACCCTTCTGGAAGAAGCGCAGGCCCGGACCGAACAGCACGAGGGTGGCGAGCGCGAACTGCAGGTACCAGCTCGTCTGCTGACCCAGAACCCCCATCACCCAATGGTGCATGGCGGGAATGAGGTGGGAGCCCATCTCCAGGATGAAAACTGGCAAGGTGAGGGTGGCCGCTATGAACAGCGAGCGCCGCAATGCCCGCGCCTCGCTTTCACGGCGCTCGGTCTCCTGATCGCCCGTCTGCGCTGTTGCAACGGACACGCGGCGCGCTTGGTAACCCGCCTACCTCACAGACTGCAAGGCCGTGCAAGGTGGCCCGCAACGCCTGGCGCCTGAGGGATGCCCACCGTGAGGGTGGGCGTGCACCGCGCGGTGCTCGGCATGGGTGTCGGATCTCATGGCGGGGGCTCCCCCATCGAATGCGGTTGGGCAGATGTGCCAAACCGTCCATGCCATGGTCACCAATCGCGCCGAGCCGTGGGCGACAACTGTCCGACACTTTGCGCCAAGCCACCAGCTGGCGTGTTGTCCCTACGTCCGGTGCGATATGCCCGTTGTGGGGTGCGCTCCAGTGATCTCGCTGGGCGTGGTGTCAACCACACGCAGAAACGAGCGCCGCATCGAGTCGGCGCTGCCGAAACCACACTTGGCGGCCACCGACTTCACGCCCACCCCTGACGCCTCGAGCAGGCTGCGCGCCACTTCGACTCGGACACGCTCGACGAAGCGCGCCGGCGTTGTGCCCTTCTCGCTGCGAAAAACGCGCGTGAACTGGCGCGCGCTCATGTGCACGTTGGCGGCCATGCGTTCGACACTGATGTCCTCAGCGAGGTGCTCGAAGATCCAGTTCTCCAGGTCGTCGAACGGCTTGATCGAGCTGGACTGCAGCGCGAGCAGCTTGCTGATCTGCGAGTAGCTCGCGGTCCGCCGTACGAAAAGCACGAGCCACTGCGCGATTGCGAAAGCCTTGCGTGGGCCGAAATCCTCCTCGACGAACAGCAATGCCAGGTCGATGCCGGTGGTGATGCCGGCGGAGGTGTAGATGTGGCCGTCCTTCACGAAGATCGAACTGCGCACGAGCTCGACGCCCGGGTAGCGCTCCGCCAGGTGGTCGCACCACTGCCAGTGCGTGACCACGCGCCGGCCCTCCAGCGCGCCCGACGCGGCGAGGACGAACGTGCCGAGGCAGCTCGCTCCGACGCGACGCGCCTGCAACGACATCTCTTTCAGCCAGCTCAGATAGGCCTGGTCGTAGCGGCCCGAGGGGGCCTCGGGTCCGCCCACCACCCAGAGGGTGTCGATGGGACGATCAAACGTGCGGAAGTCGGTGCCGCCGGTGACTCGCAGCCCCCGGTTGATAGCGGTTGAGCCATCACGCTCAGGCGATACCAGTTCGATCTCGTAGTCGCACTGGGCGAACACTTCCAGTGGACCTGCAAGGTCCTGCACCTCGAACGGTGGTACACCGGTGAGTACGATTCTGCGCATTGTGGGCCATTGTGTCCGAAAGCGTCGGCACGATGTCGGTTTTGGTCGGATGGGTTTGCACGTAGCGCAGGTGAGCTCCTTGGGCCGCACTCCAGGCGAGTGATTGCCCAGCGTTCGACAGACCGAAACGGTGCCATTCACGGTATGAGGTCGAATGCAAGAGGCCACTGGAACTGATCGGCCTTGTTTGAGGCATTTCGGTGAGGCTGGTACCAGCGGCTGGTTCGGAATTCGTCGCGCAGGCGGCCCTGCCCGCTGTGAGTTGAACGTTCCTAGGGCACTTAGAAACGTCTCAACGACCGCACCAGAAAATCCAGCGCTTTCCCGACCGCCGTGTCAAGCCGCGAGGCCGGGAGCGCGTGTTTTCATTTGGAAAGAGCCTGCAGTGTTTTCTTCCTCAACCGGGAGGAACTGCAGAACACCGAACAGAATTTCAATTGCAGTGAAGGCGAGCACGATAACGCCGGCGCCATTCAGGACAGCATTGATTTGCCAGGCTGCGAACAGGAATCGCGCCACACCATCCAGGCGGCCCAGGCGCACGCTCGGGGACAGGATTCGAGCCAGGGACCACACGACCACGACCGATCCAAGCAGGTTGCCGAACAGCGTGCTCGTCGCGTCCAAGGGGTGCATGGTGCCTGGCAGGTCGAGCGCTTGCGAGATGGACGTCAACGTACCGTAGAGCAGCGCAAACGTCCAGGGCGTGGCAAAGGGCCAAGTGACGACCAGGTCGTACCAGGCGCTGGCTTTCATGATGGTGAGGAATCGGGCTTGTTTCAGTGGGCAACAAGCTGCCGGCCGTCTGGAGCGCGGCGGAGCCAGGCCCTGCGATTGTGCAGATGCTCGCCGAGAAGCTCCAGGAGATCGACGCGCGCATCGACGGGCTGCGCGCCCTGCGCGAGCAGCTCGCAGTTCGGGTAGCGTTGGAGTGTCCGCTCATGAACGGAACGCCCGTTAAGGTCGACTGACGATCAAAGGTCCTCTCCCAACCTCGGCACCACCAGCGCCCACTGCTTTGCGTTGGATGCAACGCATGCCATGAAGCCGGATTAGCTGCAGCCTCGGCCGCGGTACCAGAGCCGCCAACCGCTGCATGTACTGCAGCGGGCTCATGATCAGTTGCGCGGTGCCATCGCGCCACGGCTTCTCGCGCTTCAGTTTCACTTGGCCTGCGTCGTTAAGCCGAAGCCGCCCGAAGTTCAGCGCCGGCCGGGTGATGTAGCGGCACAGTTGCTCCCGCCGTTTGCGGTCGTGTGCGCTTCTCTTTCCCCGCAATCAGCACGCCCGGCCGCCGTACCTGGCTGAGTTCCGTCAGCAGATGGCCAAGCTCGTTCGAGCTGTCCGAGTTCAAACCCGCCAGCGCAGACAGCCTGATGCAGGCCTTCTTTGACAAACTGCTGGACACCGCAGCGCCCATGGTCCTGAGCGTGGCTTACGACCACGTCTGCAAGATGGCGATGCACACTGTGCTCAGTCGATGCACGGGCATCGCAGTGCACGTCTTCGATCCATTCCGTCCGTGGCAACGCGACTCTATCGAGAACACCAACGGGATGGTGCGCCAGTACTTGCCCAAGGGCACCGTCCTCCCGGGCAACCGCCAGGAGCAGATCGAAACCATTGCCGATCAGATCAACAGCCGGCCCATAAGAGGTCTGGGCGGACGAGCCCGCTGCCGGTCTATCGGGAGCCGCTCCGCAGTAGTCCGCTACACTTCACCCCCTCGTTCAACGCGCCTCAGGGTGTTACAGGCTTGAATCCGCAGTGACAGTTCCCGTGGAAACATGGTGGACGTTAAAAATTTAGCCTGTCTTCCAGTTGCGGCAAAAATCGTTGTACAATCGTGGGCTCAGCTGATCGCAGCTAAGCAAGCAGACGGAAGCAGCAAGTGCTGTGGAGGTTTTGCAGGATCATTAAAAACATACAGCCGATAAGCGTGGGCGTTTGAAGGCGATTGCGAAAACGGACTCGAAAGAGTCCAAGTCGCAAGACTTTAAACGCTCATGAGAATAGAAGTGAAGTTCACTTCAATTCCGTTTTTATGAGTAAATTCAAGATCGAACTAAAGAGTTTGATCCTGGCTCAGATTGAACGCTGGCGGCATGCTTTACACATGCAAGTCGAACGGTAACAGGCCGCAAGGTGCTGACGAGTGGCGAACGGGTGAGTAATGCATCGGAACGTGCCCAGTCGTGGGGGATAACGCAGCGAAAGCTGTGCTAATACCGCATACGATCTATGGATGAAAGCGGGGGACCGAAAGGCCTCGCGCGATTGGAGCGGCCGATGTCAGATTAGCTAGTTGGTGGGGTAAAGGCCCACCAAGGCGACGATCTGTAGCTGGTCTGAGAGGACGACCAGCCACACTGGAACTGAGACACGGTCCAGACTCCTACGGGAGGCAGCAGTGGGGAATTTTGGACAATGGGCGCAAGCCTGATCCAGCAATGCCGCGTGCAGGAAGAAGGCCTTCGGGTTGTAAACTGCTTTTGTACGGAACGAAACGGTCTGGGTTAATACCTCGGGCTAATGACGGTACCGTAAGAATAAGCACCGGCTAACTACGTGCCAGCAGCCGCGGTAATACGTAGGGTGCAAGCGTTAATCGGAATTACTGGGCGTAAAGCGTGCGCAGGCGGTTTTGTAAGACAGTCGTGA
>NZ_JBVPZA010000029.1:0-2500 GCF_055703065.1 Hydrogenophaga sp. L310 | reverse complement strand
TTACCAAACCAAGGCAAACTCCGAATACCGACGAGTACAGCTTGGGAGACAGAGCACCGGGTGCTAACGTCCGGACTCAAGAGGGAAACAACCCAGACCGCCAGCTAAGGTCCCTAAAATTGGCTAAGTGGGAAACGAAGTGGGAAGGCTAAAACAGTCAGGATGTTGGCTTAGAAGCAGCCATCATTTAAAGAAAGCGTAATAGCTCACTGATCGAGTCGTCCTGCGCGGAAGATGTAACGGGGCTAAGCCAGTTACCGAAGCTGCGGATTTGCAATTTATTGCAAGTGGTAGGAGAGCGTTCTGTAAGCCTGTGAAGGTGTCTTGTAAAGGATGCTGGAGGTATCAGAAGTGCGAATGCTGACATGAGTAGCGTTAAAGGGGGTGAAAAGCCCCCTCGCCGTAAGCGCAAGGTTTCCTACGCAACGTTCATCGGCGTAGGGTGAGTCGGCCCCTAAGGTGAGGCAGAGATGCGTAACTGATGGGAAACAGGTCAATATTCCTGTACCGATTACAAGTGCGATGTGGGGACGGATCTTAATAGGTTATCCGGCGGTTGGATGTGCCGGTTTAGACAGATGTAGGCGACACGTAGGCAAATCCGCGTGTCATATACCGAGGCTGTTGATCGAGCGAGCTTGCTCGCGAAGTAACTGAACGAGGTCCCAGGAAAAGCCACTAAGCTTCAGCTTGTAATTGACCGTACCGCAAACCGACACTGGTGCGCGAGATGAGTATTCTAAGGCGCTTGAGAGAACTCTGGAGAAGGAACTCGGCAAATTGACACCGTAACTTCGGAAGAAGGTGTGCCCTTGTAGTGTGATGAGAACATCTGAGCACGAACGGGTTGCAAAAAATTGGTGGCTGCGACTGTTTATTAAAAACACAGCACTCTGCAAACACGAAAGTGGACGTATAGGGTGTGACGCCTGCCCGGTGCTGGAAGATTAATTGATGGGGTGCAAGCTCTTGATCGAAGTCCCAGTAAACGGCGGCCGTAACTATAACGGTCCTAAGGTAGCGAAATTCCTTGTCGGGTAAGTTCCGACCTGCACGAATGGCGTAACGATGGCCACACTGTCTCCTCCAGAGACTCAGCGAAGTTGAAATGTTTGTGATGATGCAATCTCCCCGCGGAAAGACGGAAAGACCCCATGAACCTTTACTGTAGCTTTGTATTGAATTTTGAACAGATCTGTGTAGGATAGGTGGGAGGCTTTGAAGCAGGGTCGCTAGATCTTGTGGAGCCAACGTTGAAATACCACCCTGGTGTGTTTGAGGTTCTAACCTAGGTCCCTTATCGGGATCGGGGACAGTGCATGGTAGGCAGTTTGACTGGGGCGGTCTCCTCCCAAAGTGTAACGGAGGAGTTCGAAGGTACGCTAGGTACGGTCGGACATCGTGCTAATAGTGCAATGGCATAAGCGTGCTTAACTGCGAGACTGACAAGTCGAGCAGATGCGAAAGCAGGACATAGTGATCCGGTGGTTCTGTATGGAAGGGCCATCGCTCAACGGATAAAAGGTACTCTGGGGATAACAGGCTGATACCGCCCAAGAGTTCATATCGACGGCGGTGTTTGGCACCTCGATGTCGGCTCATCTCATCCTGGGGCTGTAGCCGGTCCCAAGGGTATGGCTGTTCGCCATTTAAAGAGGTACGTGAGCTGGGTTTAAAACGTCGTGAGACAGTTTGGTCCCTATCTTCCGTGGGCGCTGCAGATTTGAGGAAGCCTGCTCCTAGTACGAGAGGACCGGAGTGGACGCACCTCTGGTGTACCGGTTGTCACGCCAGTGGCATTGCCGGGTAGCTAAGTGCGGAAGAGATAACCGCTGAAAGCATCTAAGCGGGAAACTCGTTCCAAGATGAGATCTGCCGGGGCCTTGAGCCCCCTAAAGAGTCGTTCAAGACCAGGACGTTGATAGGTCAGGTGTGGAAGCGCAGTAATGCGTTAAGCTAACTGATACTAATTGCTCGTGAGGCTTGACCCTATAACTTTGACGATAATCGTCCAAGTGCAAATGTTATTGTTATGCCCCGTAGGACAACCCTCATTGGCCTACATCGTTGGCAGCAATCAAAATAAGCTGATTCGAAACTCTATGAATTCGTCCCTGTTGTGCATCAGCACAGCAAGGACAACCCGTTATGCCTGACGACCATAGCAAGTTGGTACCACTCCTTCCCATCCCGAACAGGACAGTGAAACGACTTTGCGCCGATGATAGTGCGGATTCCCGTGTGAAAGTAGGTCATCGTCAGGCTCTTACTACCCCACAACCCCCTCGTACCTCGCGTACTTGGGGGTTTTGGCTTATATAAGAGTGTAGGTAAGAGTTTTCTGAACAGGAAAATTTGGTGTATACTAGAAAGCTTCGCTGATGACGGTGGTCGCAAGGCAGCCGGCGAAGATGATTTGAGTGGTGGTCAAAATATAAAAATATTTTGACGAAGCGCTAAAAACTGTGTCATAATACGAGGCTCAGCTGATCGCAGCTAA
>NZ_JBVPZA010000028.1:0-19602 GCF_055703065.1 Hydrogenophaga sp. L310 | reverse complement strand
CTAGGGCGTGTTAACACTAATAGCGATTGCGTCCACTGCGGCGGATACTCCGGGGCATGGAGATCACGCCCGAGCAATTCGCCACGATTGAGCACTGCCTGCCCAAGCAGCGTGGCAACGTCAGCCTGAGCAACCTGCAGGTGGTCAATGCGATCCTCTATGTGGCCGAGCATGGCTGCAAGTGGCGCGGACTGCCCAAGCGGTTTGGCAACTGGCATACCATCTACACGCGCATGAACCGCTGGACCAAGGCCGGTGTACTTGATCGCATGTTCGAGGAGTTGCAGCGAGCGCAGGTCGTGCGCATCAAGATCGAAGCGGTCTCGCTCGACTCCACGAGCATCAAGGTCCATCCCGATGGCACGGGGGCGTTAAAAAAAACGGTCCGCAGTCCATCGGAAAGTCCCGAGGGGGATGGAACACCAAGATTCATATGGTTGCCGCGGATGCTCGAACGGCCGTGACGTTCTGTCTCTCGCCTGGGCAGGCGCACGACGCACCCGAAGGCCGGCGCCTGCTCAGCAGTCTTGGGCCGGCCAGCAGGCCGGTGCATTTGTTGATGGACCGTGCCTACGAAGGCAACGAGACACGGCAGCTGGCACTGGATCTGGGTTTCATTCCAGTGGTGCCACCGATAAAGACGCGCATCGAACCTTGGGAGTACGACCGCGAGATGTACAAGCGTCGCAATGAGGTCGAGCGCCTGTTTCGCAGGCTCAAGGGTTATCGCCGGATCTTCTCGCGCTTCGAGAAACTCGATCTCATGTTCCTGGGCTTCATCAGCTTCGTCCTCGTCGCTGATGGACTTCGGATGTGTTAACAGGCCCTAGTCCGGCCCGGGGCTGCCAAGGGCTGAAACGAAGCGGAATCTGCGGGTTATCACGCAGACGACTGTTTGCAAAAAGTGTATACAATTTGGCGATCTGGTCGCAGCGGAGCGGGCGTCGTTCAACAGCATCGACGCTCAAACGCGGCCCTCAGTCGGCTCAGAGCGCCCGCGGTGGTGAGTCGCAAACCCTGACGGCAAGTCCGTCCTTGTGTTGAGGTGCCATGGAAACTTACCTGCTCGACTGGGCCAACCTGCTGTTGCGATGGCTGCACGTGATCGTCGCCATCGCCTGGATCGGCTCCTCCTTCTATTTCGTCTTTCTCGACAGCAGCCTCACGCCGCCCGAAGACGAGCAGCTGAAGAAAGACGGTGTCAGCGGCGAACTCTGGGCGCTGCACGGCGGTGGCTTTTACCACCCGGTCAAGTTCGGTGGCGCACCGCCCCAGCTGCCCGAGCACCTGCACTGGTTTTACTGGGAGAGCTATTCCACCTGGCTCTCCGGCTTTGCGCTGTTCCTGATCTCCTACCTCTGGAGCCCCAGCGTCTACCTGATCGACCCCAACATCATGCAGTGGAGCCCGGCCGGCGCCATTGCAGCGGCGCTGGCTTTCCTGGTGGTGTTCTGGTTCGCCTACGACGCCATCTGCCGCACCCTGGGCCAGACGCAGAACGGCGACGCCAAGGTCGGCGCACTGGTGCTGGTGCTGGTCTGCATCGCGTCTTACGCGGCCACGCAGATGTTCGCCGGCCGCGCCGCCTTCCTGCTGGTGGGCGCCATGCTCGCCACCGCCATGAGCGCCAACGTGTTCTTCTGGATCATCCCCGGCCAGCGCACCATGGTGGCCGACATGAAGGCCGGCCGCCCGGTGGACCCGATCCACGGCCAGCGCGGCAAACAGCGCAGCGTGCACAACACCTACTTCACGCTGCCGGTGCTGTTCGCCATGCTGAGCAACCACTACAGCTTCACCTACGCGAACGAACACAACTGGCTGATCCTCATCGGCATGATGTTTGCCGGCGCCGCCATCCGCCAGTTCTTCGTCATGCGCCACGGCTTCAAGCTCGGCCGCAACGCCCACCCCTGGCCCTACGCGGCGGTGGGCGTGGTGGCGTTGCTCGCGCTCATCGTCTGGCTCAGGCCCGCGCCGGTGGTGGCCGTGGCGGTGCCCGACACGGTGGGCTACGCCGAACTCAGGCCGGTGATCGAGCAGCGCTGCGTGATGTGCCACGGCGAAGCCCTGCAGTCCAAGGGGGTGCGCCTGGACCAGCCAGCCGCCGTCAAGCAGCATGCGCTGATGATCTACCAGCAGGTGGTGCTCATGAAGGCCATGCCCATGAACAACGCCACCGGCCTGACCGACGCAGAGCGTGCCCTGTTTGCGCAGTGGTTCATGGACGGCGCACGGACGGATTGACCCCCCCGCAGCGCTTCGCGCTACCCCCCAGGGGCAACCCCTGCGGCCTGGCGAAGCCAGTTCCGCGGTGTTCTGGGTCTGGGCATTTCGCGCCGGCCTGCCGATGTGGGCCAGGGGTCGGCGTGGTCGTTCTGCGGTACGCTTGTGCGGTTGTCCAACCACCATTGCCGCAGACCATGAAAACCAAAGCCGCCGTCGCCTGGAAAGCAGGCCAGCCACTGACCATCGAAACCGTGGACCTGGAAGGCCCGAAATTCGGCGAAGTGCTGGTCGAGATCAAGGCCACCGGCATCTGCCACACCGACTACTACACGCTCTCGGGTGCCGACCCCGAAGGCATCTTCCCGGCCATCCTGGGCCATGAAGGCGCGGGCATCGTGGTGGACGTGGGCCCCGGCGTGACCTCGCTCAAGAAGGGCGACCACGTCATCCCGCTCTACACCCCCGAATGCCGCCAGTGCAAGTTCTGCCTGAGCCGCAAGACCAACCTCTGCCAGCTGATCCGCGGCACGCAGGGCAAGGGCCTGATGCCCGACGCCACCAGCCGCTTCAGCCTCGACGGCCAGCCCATCTTCCATTACATGGGCACCAGCACCTTCAGCAACTACACCGTGGCGGCCGAAATCTCGCTGGCCAAGATCCGTGAAGACGCGCCGTTCGACAAGGTCTGCTACATCGGCTGCGGCGTCACCACCGGCATCGGCGCCGTCATCTTCACCGCCAAGGTGGAGGCGGGCGCCAACGTGGTGGTGTTCGGCCTCGGCGGCATCGGTCTGAACGTGATCCAGGGCGCGAAGATGGTGGGCGCCGACAAGATCATCGGCGTGGACCTGAATCCCGCGCGCGAAGCCATGGCGCGCAAGTTCGGCATGACGCACTTCATCAACCCCAAGGACCACGCCAACGTCGTTGACGCCATCGTGCAGCTCACCGACGGCGGCGCCGACTACAGCTTCGAATGCATCGGCAACACCAAGGTCATGCGCGACGCGCTGGAGTGCACCCACAAAGGCTGGGGCCGCAGCATCATCATTGGCGTGGCCGAGGCCGGCGCCGAGATCAGCACGCGCCCGTTCCAGCTCGTCACCGGTCGCAAATGGGAAGGCTCGGCCTTCGGCGGCGCGCGCGGCCGCACCGACGTACCCAAGATCGTGGACTGGTACATGGAAGGCAAGATCAACATCGACGATCTCATCACCCACAAGCTCAAGCTGGAAGACATCAACAAGGGCTTCGACCTGATGAAGAGCGGTGAGTCGATCCGTTCGGTGGTCGAGTTCTAAGAGACTCTCAGCCTCTGAGCTCGCCATGGCGCTGCCCACCCTGAACGCCGACACCCGCGTGCGCGCCGGCGTGCTGGAGGTGGCCTGCCACCTGGCCGGGCCCGTCGACGGCCCGCCGGTGCTGCTGATGCACGGCTTCCCCTACGACATCCACGCGTACGCCGACGTCGCGCCGATGCTGGCCGACGCCGGCTGCCGCGTGGTGGTGCCGTACCTGCGCGGTTTCGGTGCCACGCGGTTCCTGGAAACCTCGACGCCCCGCTCCGGCGAGCAGGCGGTGCTGGGGGCCGATCTGCTGGCGCTGCTGAATGCGCTGCACATTGATCGCGCCGTGCTGGCCGGCTACGACTGGGGCGGCCGCGCGGCCTGCGTGGTGGCGGCCCTGTGGCCCGAACGCTGCGCGGGGCTGGTCTCGGTCAACAGCTACAACATCCAGAACATCGCGCGCGCCCTGGTGCCGGACACGCCGGCCAACGAACACCGGCTCTGGTACCAGTACCTGTTCCACAGCGAGCGCGGCCGCGCCGCGCTGCAGCAGGACCGGCGCGCGCTCTGCAAGCTGCTCTGGCAGATGTGGTCGCCCACCTGGGCTTTCGACGACGCCGCCTTCGACCGCAGCGCGGCCGCTTTCGACAACCCCGATTTCGTCGACGTGGTCATCCACTCCTACCGCCACCGCTTCGGCCTGGTGCCGGGCGACCCGGCGGTGGCCGAGGTGGAGCGCCGCCTGGCCGCGCAGCCGGTGATCGGCGTGCCCGTCATCACGCTGGACGGTGAGGCGGACGGCGTGCGGCCGGCCGAGCCGGAACAGGCCAACGCCCACCGCTTCACCGGACCCAGGTCGCACCGCATCCTGCCCGGTGTGGGCCACAACCTGCCGCAGGAAGCGCCGCGTGTCTTTGCCGACGCCATACTGGAACTGATCCGCCGTTGAAGGCGGGCACCCTCACGGAGAAAAAAACCATGGGTTTTGAGCGCCTTGAACTGGTCAGCGAACACGGCTGCTTCGGCGGCGTGCAGCGTTTCTACAAACACGCATCGAGCGAGATCGGCTTGCCGATGGGTTTTGCGCTGTTCCTGCCGCCGCAGGCGCTGGCCGGGCAAAAAGTGCCTTTGCTCACTTTCCTGGCGGGCCTGACCTGCACCGAAGAAACCTTCTCCATGAAAGCGGGTGCGCAGCGTCTGGCCGCGCAGCTCGGCCTGGCGTTGCTGATGCCCGACACCAGCCCGCGCAACACCGGCGTGGACAGCGAAGACCACCACTGGGACTTCGGCGTTGGCGCCGGCTTCTACCTCGACGCGACGCAGGCGCCCTGGTCTGGTCACTGGTGCATGGAGAGTTACCTGCTGAAAGAACTGCTGCCGGCGGTGACGGCCGAGTTCCATCTGGACAGTGAACGCCTGGGCCTGTTCGGTCACTCCATGGGCGGCCACGGCGCGCTCACCCTGGCGCTGCGCCACCCGGGCGTGTTCCGCAGCCTCTCGGCGTTTGCGCCCATCTGCGCGCCCACCAGATGCCCCTGGGGCCACAAGGCGTTCACCGGTTACCTGGGACAGGACGAGAGTGCCTGGGTCGAACACGATGCCAGCCGGCTCATGGCCGCGCAGAAGACCGCTCCGTACCCGGGCGGCATCCTGATCGACCAGGGTCTGGCCGACAAATTCCTGGCCGAACAGCTGTACCCCGAAGCTTTTGAAGCCGCCTGCGCGCAGGCCGGCCAGCCGCTCACGCTGCGCCGTCACGCCGGTTACGACCACGGCTATTACTTCATCAGCACCTTCATGGAAGACCACCTGCGCCACCACGTGCAGGCGCTGGCGCAAGCCTGAGCGGTCTCAGCCGGGCAGGGCGCCGGGCTGCTGCAGCTGCCGGTAGACCGCGTCGGCCAGCTGCGCCAGCCGTTCCCGGGGCAGGTCGCCGCTGAGCGCGTAGCCGAGCGAGCCCTCGATCCAGTAAAAAGTTTCGGTCTGACCCACACGCGCGAAGCGGAACGCCGCCGGCGCCGGGGCGGCGTCACCCGGCAGCACCGAGACATGCAGCGTGATGCGCCCGGCCTCGGGGTTCTCGTACATGAACAGCGCGCGCGGTTCGCCCGCCTGGCCGGGCAGCAGGCGCCCGCCCATCAGGCCAAAACCCTGGTCTTCCAGCAGCGGCGCCTTCAGCGGCGTGCCCAGGCGGCGCGACAGCCACTGCACCAGGTGCGTCTGCTCCTGCACACCGACCTCGACCGCATGGCGTTTTTCGGGCACATACACCGCGTGCGCCACGCGCGCTTCCTGCACGAAACCCGGCTCGCCCGTACTGGCCAATGGCGAGCCGGCCGGGCGCAGCCACCAGCCGCCCGCGAAGCCCAGGCCCAGCATCAGGCTGGCCACCAGGCCCTGCAGCCAGGGCCGCGAGCGGCGCGGCCGGGTGGCGCGCGCCAGCGCCAGCGGCACGGGTTCATCGAGCACACCGCGCTGCAGCGCCTGCAGGCCCAGGCGCTGGGCCTGCCAGGCCTGGACCCGGGCGGCGGCGTCGGGGTGTTGCAACAGCCAGTCCGACACCACCGGGACGAACCCGGGGAGCAACTGGCCGTCCACCCAGGCGTGCAGCTCGGCGTCGGTCACGGGAGTGGGGTTGTCGGGGGTCATGCGCAAGGCGTTTTCATTTCACGATCTTCAACCGGTGTGTCCGGGTCTGAACCGGTGCTCCACCGTCCATCAGTTGGCGCAGCTGTTCGCGTCCGCGCGACAGCCGCGACATCACCGTGCCCGCCGGCACGCCCAGCACCTGGGCGGCTTCTGCGTAGGGCAGTTCTTCCACACACACCAGCAACACCACCTCGCGCAGCGCGGGGCTGAGCTGGCGCAGCGCCTGTTCCAGGTCCAGCCGTTCGGGCGTGTGCAGGAACGGGTCGTGGCTGGGCTCGTTGCCCTCGTCCAGTTCCACCGCCTGGCGCTCGTGCACCGTGTCACGCACCTGGTTCAGGTACAGGTTGTGCATCAGCGCGAGCAGCCAGCCGCGCAGGCCGCTGCCGTCTTCGCGCGGGCGCCACAGCGACCACTTGTGGCAGGCCCGTTCCAGCGTGTCCTGCACCAGGTCGTCGGCACGGCTGGCATCCCCCGTGAGCAGGCGCGCATAGCGCCGCAGTCGGGGGATGTGGGTCAGCGCGCCTTCCGGGCCCAAACCTGGCCGCTTTCAGGGCTTGACGACGTGCCAGACACCGTTGAAACCGTCGCCGGTCATGTCGCCGGGCTTGGTGTCCTTGACCCAGTAGTACAGCGGCTTGCCTTTGTAGGCCAGCTGTTTGCCACCGTCATCGCGCGTGACCACGCTGTAGTCACCGGCGGGTGCGGCGTTGCCGGCCATCAGCGGCGGCCAGTTGGTGGCGCAGGGACCGTTGCAGACACTCTTGCCACTGCCGGCCATGTCGCGGTCGAAGGTGTAGAGCGTCATGCCGTTGGGGCCGGTCAACAGGCCATTGGCCACCATGGGAGCGCCAGCGGGCGCGGTGGCCGGGGCCGCCATGCCGTAGCCGTGGCGCTTCATCATGCCGGGGTGACCGGGACCACCCATGCCCCGGGGGCCGGCGCAGCCCACGAGCAGGGACGCCCCCAGCAGCAGGGTGGCAGAGGTGGAAAACAGGAGGGATCGGCGTTGCATGAGCAGGCTCCTTGAACAGGGGTTAAACAGGGACTGACACGCGGTGAACACCGCAGCGAGACCGTTTATTCCCGATGGCCCGACTGTTTTGTCCGGTGGCCGGTTTCAGAAGTCCGACCAGACGACCGGCTGTCCCGCGGTTTCCCAGGCTTCGTAGTGTTTCGCGTACAGCTCTTCGATGCGGTTGCGCTTGACCTTGAAGGTCGGCGTGATGACGTCGTTGTCCACGGTCCAGGCGCTGGTCACCATCACGATGCACTGCAGCTGTTCGTGCGGGTCGAGCGTGGCGTTGATGTGCAGCAGGTGTTGCGCCAGCGAGGCCTCCAGCGCGCGGCGCGCGACGGGGTCGCCCGTCCGTGCAACCGCCTCGGCGTTGAGCATCACGATGCCCAGGGGCTGCCCCAGGTTGGCGCCGGTGACCACGCAGGCTTCCACCGCCTCGTGCATCACCAGCCGGTCTTCGATCGGCGCGGGCGCGACGTATTTGCCCTTGCTGGTCTTGAACAGGTCTTTCACCCGGCCGGTGATGTGCAGGTTGCCCTGGGCGTCGATGCGGCCCTTGTCGCCGGTGTGCAGCCAGCCGTCGGGCGTGAAGGCGTCGCGCGTCTGCTCCGGCTCCTTGTAGTAACCCAGCATCAGTGCCGGGCTGCGCATCTGGATTTCGCCGTTCTGCGGGTCGATGCGGTGTTCCACGCCGTCGTAGGTTGGTCCGACCGAGCCCTGCTGGTTCTGGCCGGGAATGGTGATGTGCGAGACCGCGAGGTTCTCGGTCATGCCGTAGCCCTCGTTGATGTGCAGGCCGAGACGGCTGTACCACTGCAGCAGCTCCATCGGCATGGGCGCGGCGCCACCGGCGGCAAAGCGGCACTGGTCCAGTCCCAGTGCTTTTTTCACCTTCTTGCGCACCAGGCCGCCGATCAGTGGAATGCCCAGCAGGCGCTGCAGCTTGGCCGGGGGCAGCTTGTGGTGCACGCCCTGCTGGAACTTCACCCACAGGCGTGGCACCGAGAAGAAGATGGTCGGCCGTGCGCGCTGCAGGTCGGCGGCAAAGGTGTCGAGCGATTCGGCGAAATACAGGCTCATGCCGGTCTGCAACCAGCCGTGTTCGACCAGCACGCGCTCGACCACGTGCGCCAGCGGCAGGTAGGAGAGCATGCGGTC
The DNA here is from genome assembly GCF_055703065.1 of Hydrogenophaga sp. L310. Lineage (NCBI taxonomy): Bacteria > Pseudomonadati > Pseudomonadota > Betaproteobacteria > Burkholderiales > Comamonadaceae > Hydrogenophaga > Hydrogenophaga sp. L310. The sequence continues at coordinate 11,265 of NZ_JBVPZA010000028.1, read as the reverse complement.
CTCGCCCGACATCGGCACGCGCTTCAGGCCGCTGGTGATGGCCCAGGCGAAGTTGTCGAAGCTGTGCATGACGCCCTTGGGTCGCCCGGTGGTGCCCGAGGTGTAGATCAGCGTCGCCAGCTCGTCGGGTGCGCGGGTCGGCTGGCCGGACAGCGGCGCGGTGCGCGCCACGATGGCGTCCCAGCCGTCATAGGCCGCGATCGCGTCGGCCGGCGACAGCGGGTAGCTGATGCAGGGCAGGCCGGCCGGCACGCCGGACTTCATGCCCTCCCAGCCGTCGAGCTTGCCCACGAAGCAGGCCTTGGCCTCGCTGTGCGTGAGGATCTGGTTCACCGTGTCGTGCGCCAGCGTGGGGTACAGCGGCACCGACACATACCCGGCCATCCAGATCGCCAGATCGCTCATGAGCCACCAGGCGCAGTTCTTCGACAGGATGGCGATCTTCGAACCCGGCTCCCAGCCCTGTGCCTGCAGGTGGGCGGCCATGCGCCGCGTCTGGTCGGCCACCTGGGCCCAGGTCCAGGTCTGCGTGGCACCGTTGCCCATGGGCTGGGTCAGGGTGACGCGGGACGGGGCGGTCTGCTCCCAGTGGTAGAGGCGTTGCAGGGCAAGCAGGTCGGGCGCGATTTTGGGCATGTTCTTGTCTCCTGGAGGGTGTGTGAACTTTCCAATTTACCAAGTGGGCGTGCCGGTGTTTAGAGGGTTTCACCTGTTCGAGGGGGCCGACGGGACCGGCAGCGCATCGCTGCGGTCGAGGTGCGATACTTTGCGGCGCTCCACGGGAACTCTGGTGCCGGGCGTGCATCCATCTGCCAGCACACGGCGCCGGCGCACCAACCGGGTGTCCTGTGATGGGTCAACGGGCCGCAGCAGCGGCCTCTTTTTTTGTCTGCACCACCTTGTTCCGTTCACCACCCTTCATCGCGCTGGCCATGGCCTGGGGTCTGTTCTTCAACGGAGCCGTTGCTGCCCGCGCTCAGACCCCTACCGCGGCACCCGTTGCCCCACCCGTGATCGTGGCCACCAGCACCGAGGCCAGCGACAACGTCACCCTCAACGTCCTTGGCAGTGGTGTGGCGCGACAGTCGGTCACGCTGTACCCGGCCGTGGCTGGCGAAGTGGCCCAGCTCGGCTTTCGAACCGGCCAGCGCGTGAAGGCAGGGCAGGTGCTGCTCCGCCTGGTGGACCGCAGCCAGCGGCTGGCGGCCGACCTGGCGGCGGCACGCGTCGACGCGGCGCAAGCGCTGGCGCGGCGCTACGAAGGCACGCGCGGTACCGGCGCGGTGCCCGAGAGCGTGGTGGACGAGGCCCGCGCTGCCCTGCGCGCCGCGCAGATCGAACGTAAGCAGGCGGGCGAAGCCGTGGCCGATCGTGTGGTGCGTGCGCCCTTCGAAGGGGTGGTGGGCCTGGCCAGCGTGGGGGTTGGCGACCGGGTCAGCACCGACACGGCATTGGTCACGCTCGACGACCAGCGCGACTTGCGGCTCGACTTTGAAGTGCCAGAAGCCTACCTGTCTCGCGTGGCCGCCAGGCAGTCTCTGACGGCGGTCAACCCGGCCTATCCTCAGAGAAGCTTTGATGGCGAGATCACCGAGATCGACAGCCGTGTCGACCCGACCACCCGCAACGTGCGGGTGCGCGCCAGGCTGCCCAACAAGGACGATGCGCTGCGATCGGGCATGTCGTTCCAGGTGAAGCTCGAGTTGCCCGGCCAGGCCTATGTGAGCGTGCCGGAACTGGCCTTGCAATGGGGCCGCGAAGGTTCCTTTGTCTGGGCCGTGCGCGACGGGAACGCGGTACAGGTCGCTGCGCGCCCGGTGCGACGCACCGCTGGCCGCGTACTGATCGACAGCGAACTGAAGGCGGGTGAAGCGGTGGTGGTCGAAGGCGTGCAGCGCCTGCGCGCGGGCCGGCCGGTGCGCGTGGTCGGCAACGGATCGTGAGAGCAGTCCCGCATGACTGACGACCGCGCCAGCGACCTGCCCGCCCTCTCCATCCGCCGGCCCTGGCTGGTGATCGTGATCAACCTGCTGATCGTGATTGCCGGCCTGGGCGCCTGGATGGGGGTGGAGGTGCGCGAGCTGCCCAACATCGACCGGCCCATTGTCGCGGTGGTTGCCAACTACCCGGGCGCCGCACCCGAGACACTCGATGCCGAGGTGACCCGCCTGCTCGAAGGCGCCGCCTCCAGGGTGCCGGGCGTGTACCTGGTGCGTTCGTCCAGTGAAGAAGGCAATCTGCGCGTCATCATCGAATTCAACCCCGGCGTGGACCTGGTGACCGCCGCCAACGACGTGCGCGATGCGGTCGCGCGGGTGCAGCGCAGCCTGCCCAGCGGCGTGGAAAACCTCACCGTGATCAAGGCCGACGCCGACGCCGATCCGGTGATGCAGCTGGCGGTTTCCAGCCGCACGCTGGCGGTGGACGAGCTCTCGCGTGTGGTGGAAGAACAGATCGAAGCCGAGCTGGTTTCGGTGGAGGGCGTGGCCGACATCACGCTGTTCGGCACGCGCCAGCGCGTCATGCGGGTGCGCATCGACCCCTTGCGTCTGGCCGCCTACAACGTGTCGGTGGACGACATCGCCACCTTGCTGCGCAGCGCGCGCGTGGACGTGCCCGCAGGCAGCCTGGAATCCAGCAACCAGGAAGTGCTGGTGCGCGCCAACGCCTCGGTCACCACACCGGCGCAACTGCGCGCGCTGCGCCTGAACCCTGCCCTGGCGCTGGGCGATGTGGCCGACGTGTTCTACGGTCCGGCCGATGCCACGTCCTATGTGCGCCTGAACGGCGAGGCGGTGATCAGCCTGGGGGTGGTGCGGCAGGCGCAATCGAACAGCGTGGCCATTTCCGAGGGCGTGCGCGCCGTGGTCGATCGCCTCAACCAGAACAGTGGCGACCTGACCGTGTCGGTGGTGTCGGACGACGCCGTCTTCATCAGCGGTGCGATCCGTGAGGTGGTGATCAGTCTGGGCCTGGCGGTGCTGATCGTGGTGGCCGTGGTCGGTGTTTTTCTGGGCCAGTGGCGCGCCACGCTGGTGCCGGTGGTGGCCATTCCCGTCGCGCTCATCGGCACCCTGGGCGCCATCTGGATGCTGGGTTTTTCGGTCAACCTGCTGACCTTGCTGGCCCTGCTGCTGGCGACCGGCCTGGTGGTGGACGACGCCATTGTGGTGCTGGAGAACATCCAGCGCCGGCGCGGCCAGGGCCTGCTGCCGCGCGCTGCGGCGGTGCTGGGCACGCGCGAGGTGTTCTTTGCCATCGTGGCGACCACGGCCACCCTGGTTTCGGTCTTCGTGCCCATCTCCTTCCTGCCTTCGGCCGCGGGACGGCTGTTTGCCGAGTTCGGCTTCGTGATGGCGATCGCGGTGGCCATCTCGTCCTTCGTGGCCCTCTCGCTCGGACCGATGATCAGTTCGCGCCTGCCCGAGGCACGCGCGCCCGGGCCGGTGTGGCGCCGTCTCTCGGCCTGGGGCAACCGCGGCATCGGCGCCTATGACCGCTGGCTGGCCAGGGCCCTCGGGCGGGCCTGGTGGGTCTTCGGCGTGTGCGTGTTGCTGGCGGTGGGCGCGGGGTTCACCTTCACCCAGTTGAACCAGGAGCTCGCGCCCACCGAAGACCGCGGCGTGTTGTCGATCCGGCTCGATGGCCCGGACGGCGTGGGCCTGGCCTACAGCGACCGCCAGCTCGAAGCCGCACTGGCCGCGGTGAGGCCGTTGCAGGACGAAGGTCTGGTGAAGAACCTGTTCACCATCACCGGCCGATTCGATTTCAACCGCGCCGAGATCGTTGCGCCGCTGACCGACTGGAGCGAACGCACCGTATCGCAGGCCGAACTGACCGCGCGCGTGCAGGCGCTGCTGAACGACCTGCCGGGCGCACGCGTGCGCATCCGCGGCGGCAACAGCCTGGGCGTGGGTGGTGGCGACGGCAGCGTGCAGATGGCCATCACCGGCGACGACTACCCCCGCATCGCCGAAGCCGCTTACGCCTTCGCGGCCGCCATCGAAGACCGGCTGCCCGGCTTGCGCGACGTGCGCGTGAGCTACACCGCCTCGCAGCCACAGCTCACGCTGCAGGTGGACCGCGAACGCGCCACCGCCCTGGGTGTACCGGTCGAAGGGCTGGATACCGTGCTGCGCGCCCTGGTGGACGGTACCGAAGTGGCCGAACTCAATGTGGACGACCGCACGGTGCCCGTGATCCTGCAGTCCACCGCGCGAGGCGCCACCGACCCGCAGGACCTGCTGGCCTACAGCGTGCGCGCCGGCGGACCCGATGGCTCGCGCCTGGTACCGCTGTCGCAGTTCGTGCGCTTTGAAGAAACCGCCATTCCTTCCGAGCTGGAACGCCTGGGCCAGCGCCGCGCGGTGCAGCTCAGTGCCGTCGCCGCCGACGGTGTGCCGCTGGCCCAGGCGGTGACCGATCTGCGCGCACTCGCCGCCACCGAGCTGCCGCCCGGCATGGGCCTGCTGTTCCGCGGTGATGCCGCCACGCTGGAGCAGACCGGGCGCGACGTGCTCATCACCTTCGCCATTGCGCTGCTGGTGGTGTTCCTGGTGCTGGTGGCGCAGTTCGAAAGCGTGACCAGCGCCGCGGTGGTGCTGATCAGTGTGCCCTTCGGCCTGGCCGCGGCGGTTTTCGCGATGGCGCTCAGCGGCACCTCGGTCAATATCTACAGCCAGATCGGCCTGCTGTTGCTGGTGGGCGTGATGGCGAAGAACAGCATCCTGATGGTGGAGTTCGCCGACCAGTTGCGCGACGCCGGTCGCAGCGTGCTGGAGGCCGCACAGGAAGCCGCGGCCACGCGCCTGCGCCCGATCATGATGACCATGGCCTCCACCGTGCTGGGTGCGCTGCCCCTGGTGCTGGGCAGCGGCCCGGGCGCCGAGTCGCGTGCGGCCATTGGCTGGGTGATTTTCGGTGGCCTGTCGCTCGCCGCCGTGTTCACGCTCTTCCTCACGCCGGTGGTCTACCTCGGCATCGCGCGTTTCGCCCAGCCCCGTGCCCATCAGGCCGAAAACCTGGCCCGCGAGATGAAACAGGCCGCCGTGAACGAACAGAACGAACCCGTATGAATGTGCCCCTGCCTGCGCGCGGACACCTGGCCGCTCTGGCGCTGTGTGGTGCTCTGGTGGCCTGCGCCAGCGCCCCACCTGCGCCAGACCTGCCGACGCTCGGCCTGGACCAGGCCACCCGCTTCGAAGCCGCGCCGCCGGATGCGCCCGACGCCCAGATGGCCGACTTGCGCTGGTGGCAGCGTTTTGACGATCCTGAACTGGCCTTGTGGGTTGAGCGCGCGCTCGCCCTCAACCCCGACATCGCCATCGCGCGTGAGCGCGCGGTGCAGGCCCGTGCCCTGTTGCGCAGCGCGGGCGGCCAGCGGGGCCTGCAGGTGGGCGGCGAACTGGCGCTGGAGCGCCGCAGCCGCCGCGACGCCGGCACACACGCGCTCGACCCCTCGGCAGCGATCGATGTCGAATGGGATCTGGACCTCTGGGGTGGCTTGCGCCAGGCCGAACGCTCGGCGGCGGCCGCCGTGCTGCGCTCCGAGGACCTGGTGCAGGCCGCGCGCCTGTCCGTCGCTGCGCTGACGGCGCGCGCCTATGTGGCCTGGCGCGAGGCCCTGCTCGATCAACGCCTGCTGGCCGGGGCCCTGGACCTGCAAACCGAGGTGTTGCGCGTGGTGCGTGTGCGGGTGCGGGCCGGTCTGTCGCCGCAGCTGGACCTGGACCGCGCCGAAGCCGAAGCCGCTTCCCTGACCGCAGACGCAGCCGATGCGGTCGTCCGGGTGCGCCAGGCAGGCGCTGCCCTGCAGGTGTTGGCCGGCGAGCGCCCCACAGCGCTCGAAGGAGGTGAAGCCGTGCGCCTGCCCGCGTTGTCGGGTGCGCAAACGGTGGTGCGCCCGCTGAACCTGCTGCGTCTGCGGCCCGACCTGCGCGCCGCCGAACAGGCGCTGACCGGTGCAGCGGCCGACCTGGGGGTGGCGCGCGCCGACCTGTACCCGCGCCTGCGCCTGCCGGGCTCGATCACGCTCACCTCCAGCGCGTTCGGTGGCGGGGTGCTGGACATCGTCACCGCCAGCATCGCAGCCGTGCTCGACGCCACGCTGTTCGACGGTGGCCAGCGCCGTGCCGGGGTGGCCGTGGCCGAGTCGGTGGTGCGGGAGTCGCTGGAGATCTACCGGCAAACGCTGCTGCAGGCCTTGCAGCAGACCGAAGCCGCCCTGGTGGCGGCCAGCGGAGCGCGTCAGCGCGCGCAGGCCCTGGAAACAGGCCATGCCGCCGCCAGCGCCGCCGTGGCACAGGCCCGCGTGCTGTACGACAACGGTCTCTCGGGTTTTCTGGATGTGCTCGATGCCCAGCGCAGCGCGCTGGACACCCGCCGGCGACTGCTGGTGGCCCAGGGCGACGGCGCTCGCCAGTCCATCGCCACCTTCGAAGCCATGGGCCTGATCGAGCCCGGTGCCGCCCACTGACGGCAGTGGCGGGCCGGCGCTATGCTGGCGGCATGAACACCCACAACCCCCCGATCGAACTCATCGAATTCGTCACCGGCGGTGACCCTGCCGCCCAGCCTGCGGCCAGCATCATCGTGCTGCACGGCCTGGGCGCCGATGGCAGCGACTTCGTGCCGATCGCCCAGCAGCTCGACCTTGTCGCCATCGGGCCGGTGCGCTTCGTCTTCCCCAGCGCACCGGTGCAGCCGGTCAGCATCAACGGTGGTTACGAGATGCGCTCGTGGTACGACATTTACCCGCCCGACCCCGCCGGTGGCCGCCGCGAGGATGAACCGGGCCTGTGCGCATCGCAGGCCATCGTGCAGCAGCTGCTGGACCGTGAAGCGCTGCGCGGCGTGCCGGCCGGGCGCACCGTGCTCATGGGTTTTTCACAAGGCAGCGCCATGTCGCTTCTCGCCGGTCTGCGCGCACCGCAGCGCCTGGCGGGGCTGGTGGCGCTGTCGGGCTATTTGCCGTTGGCCAGCCGCACGGGCGCTGAAATCAGCGATACCAACCGCGGCCTGCCGGTGTTCATGGCCCATGGCCGCATTGACGACGTCGTGACCATGGAGCGCGGCGAAGCCGCTCGCGATGCGCTCAAGGCGCTGGGTTACCCGGTGGAATGGCACAGCTACCCCATGGCGCACGAGGTGTGCATGGAAGAAGTGGCCGACCTCAACAGCTTCCTGTTGCAGGTTCTGGCACCATGCTGAGCGCGCCACCGCCGTGAACGGCGGCAAGTTGGCGTTTGTTTGTTAAGTTTGCATCCGGATGCAACCGCAGCGCCGCTGAACGCCGGTTTTCGTTTCATCGGATGCACACCTGCGCTTATGCTGGCCGCATGAATGCGCCAGACTTTTTTTTCAACACCACACCATCCCGCTGCAGGAATTTGTGACGGGGCGCGACCCGGCCGCCACGCCCGTGGCCAGCCTCATCGTGTTGCATGGCCTGGGCACCACGGGCGCTGACTTCATGCCCCTGTTGCGCAGCATGGACCTCGCTGCCGTGGGGCCGGTGCGCTGTGTGTTCCCCGATGCGCCTTGGCGGACCATGAGCCTCAACGGCACCGACATGCACGCCTGGTACGACGCGGCGCCTCCGGAGACCCGGCGCCACGCCCCTCAGCCGCTGGACGAAACGGGCCTGCGCGAATCCCAGGCCATGGTGCAGGCCCTGATCGAGCAGGAACAGGCCCAAGGCATGCCGTCCGAGCGCATCGTGCTCATGGGCTTTTCGCAGGGCGCGGTGCTCGCGCTGCACACGGGTTTGCGCGCACCCCAGCGCCTGGCCGCGATCGTGGCGCTCTCGGGTTACCTGCCGCTGGGCGCCCGCACGCTCCAGACCGAGTCCAACGCCGCCAACCAGCGCCTGCCGATCTTCCTGGCCCATGGCGAGCAGGACGAGGTGGTCGTCATCGACCGCGCCCGGGCCGCGCGCACCGCCTTGCAGGTCATGGGGCACCTGGTGGACTGGCATTGCTACCCCATGGGGCATGAGGTGAGCGACACCGAACTGGCCGATGTGGAGGCCTGGCTGATCGGGGTTCTGAGCGTGGTTTGAGCGGCCGGCTTCAGGTCAGCAGCAGCGTGCGCAGCGCGGCCAGCGCCAGCGGCGGCGATTCAGAATGCGCCAGCCGGTGGCAGTTGGCGCAGAGCACGGCCACATCGTCCAGACCGGTCAGTCGTTCGCCGCCGGCCCCCAGCGGCTGCAGGTGGTGCACATCGAGCTGGCTGTCCACCTTGGGCACGAAGCCACAACACATGCAGCGCTTGCCGTGGTGCGCGAGCGCGGCCTTGCGCACGGCCGGTTCGCGCTCGATGCGCGACAGCGTCACTTCCGCCCGTGCGCCTTCGGAAAAGCGTTGCCGCTGCGCCCACTGCGCGCGAAAGCGCGGGGGCACAAAGGCCTCGATCCGGGTGTAGCGGCTGTCCAGGATGTGCACCGTGCAGCTCGCATCGGGCGAACGAAGTCCCCGCCCGATCACTTGGCGCATGCGGCGCACGGCGGTGTTGCGGGTGTCCACGTAGCGGCTCTCCACCTGGCCGTCGAGCACCACCGGGCGTTCAAACGGCACCCGCGGAATCACGATGCTCTTCCACACCACGGGGGTGTCCAGCCCGGCCCATGCGCCCGCCGCGATCAGGACCCGGCTCGTGCCCATGCGCGCCGCCGCTTCGCCGGTGGTTTCGTCGGCGCGGCGCACCGTGGTGCCCGGCAGCAGCCCGCCCAGTTGTTGCGCCAGCGCATGGCTCGGCGTCGCCACCAGCACCGGGCCGCCCAGCTGTGCGGCTTCAATGGCCGCAGTGGTGCGGGCCAGCCACTCGGGCGTGTCCACCTCGACCTCGGTGACCACAAAGTCGAGCGCCCCGTGGCGCTCGGGCTCGATCACGCCCGACAGCGCGCTCTGTTGCGCGATGCCGAGCGCCCGCTTGAAGTCGTCCATCTGCCCGCCCACGGTGAGCGTGGCGCTGATGAATGCCACGCCCGGCCGGTTGGCGAGGCGCTGGAGCAGGCGCCCTGGCATCTGGTGGTACAGCATCAGGCCGCCCTCGTCGGTCCAGCCCACGCGGTGGTACCAAGCTGGTTCGTTCAGGGCGTCCTGCATCAGCAGCGCCGCCGCGCGGGTTTCGGGTTCGGCCCCCGCGTGTTGCAAGACGCTGGTGAGGGCCTGCGCAGCACTCAGAGCGCTTGTTCCGGGTACCACACCCAGCCTCTGCAGCGTGGCCGATGAGATCTCGCGGTCACTCTGCAGCGCGGCCGCGTCGGGCAGCTGGTCGGCCTCGTCAAACAGCAGGTAGTCCCGCTCGCTGGCGCCGTTGTAGGCGCCGCCCAGCCGCCGGTCAATGATCACCGCCGCGCTGGTGCACAGCATCACCGGCGCCGCCATCGCCGCCTCGCGCTGGGCCACGTAGTCGGCCCGCGCCTCGAACCACCGCGATGGCCGGAACGCCACCACGTTCACGCCCGGCTGCCGTGTGGCCGCGAGGTCGGTGGAGGCGAGGCACTGATCGATCAACTGGTGGCTGGGCAGGGCGAGGGTGATGCGCCGCCCCTCGGCTGCGGCCTGCATCACCGCGGCCAGCAGCGCCCGCGTCTTGCCCAGGCCGGTGCTGCCCTCCAGCAGCAGCGGCGCATCGGGTTGCGCCATGTGGCGCGCCACAATGGCGTGGAAATTGGCCTGGTCGACTGAACGGAACATGGACGCTTCCTTGGAGGGCAGGGATTCGAGTATCGCGAAAGCAAACAGCCATCCGTTGGTGGATGGCTCACAGCGATACCGGCAAATGAACCGGGATCATGACTTTTCAACAGCCGCCCAATTTCTAGGGTGGCTTGCACCGACTTGGCCGACACCACCACGTAATCCGGCTTCTAGTAGCCGCCCCATTTCAGTGTGGCTTGCACCGACTGGGACGAGCTGAATGAAACCTACAACTTCTAGTAGCCATCCTGTTTCAGGGTGACCTTGCCCCTGAAAAGTGGAGTTCTTAGTCCTTGTTGAAAATACCGACAAGGAGTCAAGGAATGACAGCAGCAAAGCAGGTGCGTGCGCAGTACACGCAGGAGTTCAAGTTGGAGGCGGTCCGTCAGGTGAGCGCCGGTCAGGCCATTGCTGTGGTGGCCAAGGTGTTGGGGATCCCCAAGGCCAGTCTGGGCAATTGGGTTCGCCAGGCAGCCAAAGGCGCGTTGAGCGGCGCTGGGGGCGATAACAAGGCCGTGGGGGTCTCGCCCGAGCAGATGGAGATAGCGCGTTTGCGAGCGGAAGTTGCGCGCCTGAGGATGGAGCGCGACATCGCAAAAAAAGCCGCGGCGTACTTCGCGCAGGACACGCTGCGAGGTACGCCTGGATTCACCAAATGAGGCAGCAGTACCCGGTGAGCGTCTCCTGCGGCGTGCTGGAGGTCAGCGCCAGCGGCTACTTCAACTGGCTGCGCCGCCCACAGGACATCGCTGGCAGGCCCGGCGGGCGCCACAGCGACGAAGCACTGCTGGCACACATCCGCGCCATCCACGCCGAGGTCAAGGGGGAATACGGCTGGCCTCGGATGCACAAGGAACTGCTGGCCAGGGGCATCCGGGTGGGCAAGGACAGGGTGCGCAAGTTGATGCAGCAGCACGGTATCCGTGCCAGAACCAAGCGCAAGTTTGTGGTCACCACCGACAGCCGCCACAGTCTGCCGGTGGCACCAGACCTGGTGCAGCGGCGCTTTACCCCCGAGGCACCCAACCAGCTGTGGAGTGGAGACATCACCTACATCGCCACCGACGAGGGCTGGCTGTACCTGGCTGCGGTCATCGACCTGTTCAGCCGTCAGGTGGTGGGCTGGAGCCTGCAGCCGCACATGCAGGCGGGCCTGGTCAAGGACGCGCTGGCCATGGCGTGGTGGCGGCGGCGCCCGCCGACTGGTCTGATATTCCACAGCGACAGGGGCAGCCAGTATTGCAGCGGCGAATTCCAGGATGCTTTGAAAGACTGGAAGATGCGTTCCTCGATGAGCAGGAAGGGCAACTGCTGGGACAACGCGCCGACCGAGAGCTTCTGGGGCCGCCTGAAAACGGCCAGCGTGCATGGGCACAAGTTCGCCACGCGAGAGCAGGCCAAACAGGCTGTGATGGACTGGATGGCTTTCTACAATCACCGCCGGCTTCATTCCTCGCTGGGCTACCTCAGCCCGATGCAGTTCGAGCAACGCTGGTACGAGGCACAGCGCAAAAAGGCCGCGTAATCGTCGGGCTAAGAGCTACACCAAACGAGGGCAAGGTCA
>NZ_JBVPZA010000027.1:0-28173 GCF_055703065.1 Hydrogenophaga sp. L310 | reverse complement strand
GGGGTCTCCTCGTTTTCAGTGCAATAAGTGACGGTACGCAAAGCTAGCACTGGCGCGGGGGTGGTCTGGGTAGACCGTTGATTTCATTGACTTTCCTGTTCGCTTTGTAAACGGGTATGGTGGCCTCCCACTTTTGAGGTTCACGATGCAGGGTTGGCACACAACGTTTTTGGGGATGCGTGGGCTCCCCCGCGATATCAGCGACTTCGAGATGAAGGCATTTTTCACCTTCGATGGTGCCGAGCGCGACGCAATCAATGCACGCCGAGGTGATTCCCACAAGCTTGGTCTGGCGCTCCATATTGGTTTCCTGCGCATGAGTGGGCGTTTGCTCGGTGCCTTTCGGGTAATTCCAGTAGCCTTGTGGCGCCACCTTGGCAACGAGCTTGGCATTGCAGCACCAGAAGTCGCCTCGCTGAGAGCCATGTATGAACGCGGGCGCACGCTATTCGATCACCAACAAGTAGCCTGCACGGTCCTTGGATTCCAGTGGATGAGCGAGCACCAGCGCCGCTCACTGGTACGTGAACTGCGCGACGAAGTGGCGCGCTGCGCCGACCGCGATCAGCTACTCGTGCGGGCGCGTCAATGGCTGTACAAGAACAAGCTGGTGATCGTGCACGAGCGGGCAATTCGGACACTGATTGCGGCGGCACTTGCCCAGCTTGAAGTTGAAACAGGCACCGCCATCGCCGCCAGCGTTGATCCAGCAACACTTGATCGCTGGCGAGCCTCAGTTTCAGAGCTGCGCCCAGATGGACAAACCCAGCAGAGTTGGCTATGGGCTGCACCGGCGAAACACTCAACCCGCCAAATCAGCGAGGTACTGGAGCGCATCGACCTGCTTTACACGCTGGACGTTCATAAGCACCTGGCAGACATCCCCGATCTCATCTTGCGCCGCTACGCGCGCCGACTTGTCTCCAGGCCGCCCTCAGCCGGAGCCAAGATCAAAGAGCCAGCGCGCACCGTGGAGGTCGCATGCTTTCTTCGGTATTGCCTGTTCACCACCACAGACCAGTTGATCCTTATGGTGCAGCGCCGGATCGCCGATCTGTGGCGTCAGGCTGCCGCCGATGTCCCCGCTACCGTCAATTGGGCCGCAATGTACAAAACGCTGCTCGGCGAACTTGTTGCCTTGAGCGCGCAAGGTGCGGTGCCAGATGCTGAGTTGCGTGCCCGTCTTGAAGCCTTGATCACCGAAACCCAGAAACGCAAACCACCGAGCAGGGCCTCCCTGGTCCGCGAGGGATTGATTGATGGAATTCGCCCCGTGCGGTCGTTGCTCGTCGCCATTGCAAAGCTGCCCTGGCAGGCCACCGGCGAGCATCCTGCCATCGAGTACCTTGCCAAGCTGCAAGCTTTATATCTCAAAGGATCCAGAAAGCTGCCAGTTGAAGTGGTGGCACCAAGTCTGGGAATGATCTGGCAGGTTTCGATCTCCAGCCCAGACCGGGAACGGGCGTTTCAGGCGTTGGAGGTGGCCACCCTGTTTGCCCTGCGCCGCGCGGTGCGCAATGGCTCGGTCTGGATTGAGCACAGCCTGAGCTTTCGGGGTCGTGCGCGCTTGTTCTTCACGGACGAGCGTTGGCAGGCAGAGTCCAAGAAACACTATGCCCGTCTATCGTTACCCAGCAAGGCTGCCACTTTCTTGAAGCCTTTGCTGGCCAGAGTAACTGCCGGTGTCGATGCGGTGGCCGCTGCAGCCCGCAGTGGCGTACTGCGCGTGGATGATGAACTCCATTTGTCGCCATTGCCCGCAGAGGACGAAGACCCAGAAGTGACCAAGCTGCGCGCGGCTTTGGATCACCGCATCGGTGAGGTTCAATTGCCGGAAGTGATTCTGGCCGTTGACGCCCAGGTGCGCTTTAGCTGGATCATGCTCGGACGTGAGCCGCGCTCTACCGACGAGCTGCTGATGGTCTATGCCGGCATCATGGCCCACGGCACCAGTCTGACTGCGGTCGAATGCGCGCGCATGATTCCGCAATTGTCTGCCACCAGCATTCGCCAGGCCATGCGCTGGGCGCGGGACGAACGGCGTCTGAGCCAGGCCTGCCAGGCTGTGCTGGAATTCATGCAGCGACACCCGATTGCCGCCACCTGGGGGCGGTCCGATTTGGCATCTTCTGACATGATGACCATGGAGACCACCAAACGGGTGTGGCAAGCCCGGCTTGATCCTCGGCGCAACACACCTTCCATTGGAATCTACTCCCATGTAAAAGACCGGTGGGGCATCTTCCATGCGCAGCCCTTTGTGCTCAATGAGCGCCAGGCGGGCGTGGCCATTGAAGGTGTCATCCGCCAAGAAAAGCTGGAGACCAGCCAGCTTGCTGTGGATACCCATGGCTACACCGACTTTGCCATGTCACATGCCCGTTTGCTTGGTTTTGATCTTTGCCCGCGGTTGAAGGAACTCAAACAGCGCCACCTCTTTGTGCCACGCGGCACCAAAGTGCCCGCAGAAATCGCTGCGGTGTGCGAAGCCAATGTCGACGTCGCTTTGATCGAAAAGCATTGGGATAGTCTGGTGCACCTGGCAGCCTCGGTCATGAGCGGACATGCCAGTGCGGTGGCAGCTCTTGCGCGGTTCGGTTCTGCCGCCCAGGGCGATCCAATCTATGAGGCTGGCGTGCAATTGGGGCGGTTGCTGCGTACGGCGTTTTTGGCTGACTACTTTGTCAAGGACGCTTTCAGGAACGAGTTGCGCCGGGTGCTCAATCGGGGCGAGGCTGTTAACGCCCTCAAGCGCGCCATTTATACCGGCCGGATCAGCCCGGCGCAGGCCAAACGTGTCGATGAAATGCAGGCTGTGGCCGATGCGTTGAGCCTGATGGCCAACATCGTGATGGCGTGGAATACCTCACAGATGCAGGCGGTCCTGGATCGCTGGTCGAACCGCCGCCAGGTCATTCCACCGGAACTGATCGGGAAGATTGCGCCCACCAGGCTGGAGAGCATCAACTTGCGGGGTGTGTTTCGCTTCCCGGTTGACCGCTATGCTGACCAAATCCTGCCTTCGCGGCCAAATGCATCGATAACTGGCACCAATGGATGAAACCGACCACGGTTTGACGCCACGAATCGCAGATTTGAAAGTGAACAGGAAAGTCAATGAAATCAACGATCTACCAACACCACCTCCGCGCCAGTGCTAGCTTTTCGTACCGTCACTTATTGCACTGAAAACGAGGAGACCCCTACCGGCTGCAGTGGAGCACTCCGACAAGGCGCTGATTTTTGACAATTCGGGCACCACGCCCATTCGCGTTGTCACAAAGAACGGCCCGGACGTGGTGTTTGAGCCCAATGCCCCGCAATGGGTGGAGGCGCAGTTTGCGGCCCCATACCGGGCTCGCCAGGCCTCGCTGAAGCAGTTGGATGCGGTCGCCAAAGGCTCGGCCCCCAACATCACGATTTCAGAAGCCGCGGCCCAGCATGGCCGAAGCTATCGTGGCAAGGTTGTTGATCAAACGGCGCACCACGCGCTGCAGGAATCCGAAGATCGCGGATTCGTTATTCACGACAAAGCGCTCGGCCCCAAGCGGGATTTTGACAACGGCAGCTACGCCCAAATCACCTACGCTTACGACAAGGGGAAAATTCCTGCTGAGGAAATTGTTCAACGCATAGAGCGGGAAGCCCGAAGCAAAGCATTCAAAGAGCTGCCTCGCCAGGAAGCCGTCAAGCAACACCCGGAATTGCAAGCAAATTTCGTCCAGCTCGATGCGCTCAAAAAGCAAATTCAGGGTCAACACCTCACGGCTGCTGAACAGGCAACGGTCATGGATCGGTTGCACGAAAACATGGCCAGGGCCATTGAGCGCGGCCCGGTTCCAGGCCAAAGCGCTTCCACCGAAACCGACAAGTCAACGCCTCCCACCCCAAGCAAGGATCACGAGCGCTAGACGCCGCACCCCGCCCACTATATGATGCAATGTTATGTTGAAGCCATTTAACATAATCTATATCGTATAACACCGCACCTTGGGCCGCTCGGCGGCGACTCACGACGTAATTGCGAAATTGGGCCGCAGTGCCTTTTGCTCGTCGTGACAACATGATGGGAGGCATGAAACACGCAAACCGCCTCATCGTGCTGCTCGTGATTGCCTCCCTCGTTGGCCTTGCCCTCCAGCCCGGAAACAAAGGTCTGGCTGTGCGTGTCTTCGGCGTCCAAATTGAAACCAAGTGATCTGTCTTGATCCCGTGGACAAGCGGGGATCGGCATGGAAATATGGACAAGCCTGCGACTTGCCCACATTCCCACCCCTCGCACCCCCTTGCCCACAGGCGCCCACGGGCCTGACGCGCTGCGCTTGCCTTTTGTGATTTTCATCTCTTAGAACACTCGCTTTGCGGGCATCATGTTGATTTCCACGTAAATCTGACCCCTCGGGGGTGCGGACGAAAACTTGGACTACTAGAAGGTAGTTCATGTATTCCTACGAAGACCGAATCCGAGCCGTTGAGCTCTACATCAAGCTCGGCAAACGCACCAGCCCGACCATCCGTCAGCTGGGTTACCCAACCAAGAATGCATTGAAGGGGTGGTACCGCGAGTATCAGCAGCGGCTCGACCTGCCGCTGGGATATGCCCGTCGGGAGCCGAAGTTCTCGCAGGGCCAGAAGGCAGCGGCCATCGAGCACTACCTCACACATGATCGATGCATCGCTGCCACCATGAGGGCGCTGGGCTATCCAGGGCGTGGAACGCTAACCAAGTGGGTCCGCGAGGCATTCCCTGAAGCCAGGATGGCCCTTGTCGGCAGTGTGGGCCAGCGAAGATATCCCGAGAGCTTGAAGCACGCGGGAGTGATGGAGCTTTGCACCCGGCAGGAAAGTGCACAGGCTGTTGCCGACAGGCTCGGCGTGTGCCGGCCAACGTTGTACAACTGGAAGAACCAGCTTCTGGGGCGTGAGGCACCCGCATCAATGAAACACACCGATCGATCACCGCAGGCGCAAGAGCGTGAAGAGCTCGAGCGCCAAGTTGAGATACTGCGCCACGAAGTCAGGCAACTGCGCCTTGAGCAGGACCTCTTGAACAAGGCCAATGAACTGTTAAAAAAAGGCCTGGGCGTCGATCTGCAGCTCCTGTCCAACCGGGAGAAGACACTGCTGATTGACGCCCTCAGGGAGCACTATGGCCTGCCAGAGCTCCTTGCACAGTTGAGTCTTGCGCGTAGCTCGTACTTCTACCATCGGGCCCGCGCGGCAATCGGAGACAAGTACGTGAGGGTGCGCCAGTCCATCACCGAGATCTTCGAGTCCAATCACCGCTGCTATGGCTACCGCAGGCTGCAAGCCTCACTGGCCAGAGAGCAAGGCCCGATCTCCGAGAAGGTGATACAGCGGCTGATGAAGCAAGAGAGCCTGGTCGTTGCAAAACCCAAGAGGCGTCGGTATGCGTCTTACCTGGGCGAGATCAGCCCGGCACCAGAGAACATCATCAACCGTGACTTCCAGGCAGCAGCCCCCAACAAGAAATGGCTGACCGACATCACGGAGTTCCAGATCCCTGCAGGCAAGGTCTACCTGTCGCCGATCATCGATTGCTTCGACGGGATGGTGGTGAGCTGGACCATCGGCACGAGTCCGGATGCAGAGCTGGTCAACACCATGCTGGATGCAGCCATCGAGACCGTCACAGAGACAAGCGATCGACCAGTGGTCCACTCAGACCGCGGAGGTCACTACCGCTGGCCTGGCTGGCTATCCAGAATGAGCGAGGCCAAGCTCACCCGCTCGATGTCCCGCAAGGCCTGCTCGCCTGACAACGCAGCGTGCGAGGGCTTCTTCGGTCGGTTGAAGAATGAACTGTTCTATCCTCGGGACTGGAAGAGCGTCACAGTTGAGCAGTTCATTGAGGTGCTCGACGACTACATCCGTTGGTACAACGAGAAGCGGATCAAGATCTCCCTGGGGGCCCTCAGCCCGATCGAATACCGGGTGAGCCTTGGACTTGCGGCATAAAACCAGTCCAAGTTTTTATCCGCACCCCCCTCTGAGCTGAGTTTTTTCATCCAACTTTGACCCCTTGAGTAAGGTCTTCTGCTTGTTTTTTGAGCAGGAGGGTTCAAGGAGTGATCAACGTGGGAACACTGGCAAAGATCCGCAGGATGCACCTGCGCGACGGCCTTCCAATCAAAGAAATCGAGCGGCGCACGGGCCTGGCCAGAAACACCATCAAGGTGTGGCTGCGCAAGGGCGAGATGGTCCAGCCCAAGTACCCTCAGCGGGTGGTGGTGAGCAAGCTCGACGGTTTCACCGAGATGCTGGCAACCTGGCTCAAGGCCGATCAGCATCGCGGCAAACGCGATCGCCGCACCATCAAGGCCCTGTACGAAGCCCTGACCGAGCAGGGGTACACCGGCGGCTACGGCCGGGTGGCCGCCTTTGCCCGGCGCTGGCGAGAGGATCAGTCGGGCAAGGTCGACAAGGCCGCCTTCGTTCCTTTGAAGTTTGCGCTGGGCGACGCGTTCCAGTTCGACTGGAGCACCGAATATGCCTGGGTGGGCGGGCTGCGCCGGCGCCTGGAGGTGGCGCACACCAAGCTGTGTGGCAGCCGCGCCTTCTGGCTGGTGGCCTATCCGACCCAGAGTCACGAGATGCTGTTTGACGCCCATGCCCGGGCGTTTGCCGCCTTCGGCGGCGTGCCCCAGCGCGGTATTTACGACAACATGAAGACCGCCGTGGACAAGGTCGGCGCGGGCAAGAAGCGTGTGATCAACGCGCGCTTTGAAGCCATGACGGGCCACTACCTGTTCGAGCCCGAGTTCTGCAACGTCGCCAGCGGCTGGGAGAAGGGCATCGTGGAGAAGAACGTGCGCGACCGGCGCAGCAGCATCTGGCACAAGGCGCTCAAACAGCGCTGGCCCAGCATGGAAGCGCTCAACGACTGGCTGGCCCAGGAGTGCCGCGCCGCGTGGGCCGAACTCAACCACCCCGAATGGCCCACGCTGAAGGTGGCCGACGTGCTGCAAGACGAACAACTGCGCCTCATGCCCAACCCCAAGCCGTTTGATGGTTACGTGGAGGTGCTCGCCCGGGTCTCCAGCACGGCGCTGGTGCACCTGCAGCGCAACCGCTACAGCGTACCGACCGAGCACGTCCACGAGGTGGTCAGCCTGCGCCTGTACCCGGACCGCCTGGACGTGGTGGCCGAGAACATCCGCATCGCCAGCCACGCGCGCAGCTTCGAGCGCAGCCTGACCTTCTACGACTGGCGCCACTACGTGAGCCTGATCGAACGCAAGCCCGGCGCATTGCGCAACGGCGCGCCCTTCGAGACCCTGCCCGAACCATTGAAGAAGCTGCAGTCCATCCTGCTGCGCCACGAGGGCGGTGACCGGGTGATGGCGCAGGTGCTGGCGGCCGTGCCGGTGCATGGTCTGGAGCCGGTGCTGGTGGCGGCCGAGCTGGCACTGGAGAGCGGCAAGCCCAGTGGCGAGCATGTGCTCAACGTGCTGGCACGTTTGAAGGCTGGTGGCCAGACGGGCGATGCCCAGGAGGTCAAGACGCCCTTGACGCTGACGGTGCAGCCGCTGGCCAATGTGCAGCGTTACGACCGGCTGCGCTCGGTGGATGGCGACGATGCTCCAGGAGCGCAGCCATGAGCCAGGCCATCGTCACAGCGCTCAAGGCCTTGAAGCTGCACGGCATGGCCGCCAACTACCCCGAGGTGGCCGCGCAGGCGCGGCACACCGAGTTCAGTCCCGAGGCGTTCCTGGGTCAGTTGCTGCGCGCCGAACAGGCCGAGCGCACGGTGCGCTCCATGGCGTACCAGATGGGCGCGGCACGCTTCCCCGCGCACCGCGATCTGGCGGGCTTTGAATTCGGCCAGGCCGGTGTGGACGAAGGTCAGACTCGCTGGGCGACAAACTTCACTAAGTCGTCCAACGAGCGTCCCTCTGCGTGAGCCCGCACGCCAAGTTGCTCCATCGGCTGGGCAGTGCGGTTGACCCAAAAGGTCGTGTAGCCAAACCACGTAGCTCCAGCGATATCCCAGCCGTTCGAGGATGCAAAGAGGATTTCTTCGGGCCTGAAGCCAAGCGCGTCAGGGCCTAGCTGGTACGCCTCTGGCGCCGTCTTGAAGCGTTGAACTGAGTCGACGCTCAACAGATGATCAAAGTGTGAGCCGAGGCCAGCGGCGGACACTGCATCGGCGAGCATCTCTGGGTCTCCGTTGGACAGGATTGCGAGGGGAAGTCCCATCGCATTCAGGCGCTTTAGAGCACCGCTGTTCTCGTCGTACGCCTTCAGTCGGCGGTATTGATCAAGTAGCTCTGCTCGTTGCGGAGGGGTCACAGTCAGGTTCAGGCGAAGACAGGCAAATGTGAGTGCGTCTTCGGTCACCTGCCAGAACGAGACGTACTTGTCGCAAAGTGTTCGGAGTCTCGTGTACTCGATTTGTTTGTCGCGCCAGAGCTGCGCGAGGGTTTCGCCTCGCCCGGGGAAAAATCGGTCGGCTGTGGCACCAACCGAGTAAACGTCGAATAGCGTGCCGTAGGCATCGAATGCAACTGCCTTAAGCGGCGGGTGAAAGTTCGCCATCCATGTCTCCTTCCTACCTGTGGGTGAACGCCTTTTGAAGACGCCCCGGAAGGTTGCCATAGCGGCTTTACATGAGTAAAGTTGAATCTTTTAACGAATGCATAAGCGGTTGAAACCTATGGCCAAGCATCTGGAGCTAGACGTGTTGCGCACTTTCGAGGCGGTTGTACGAGAGGGCAGCTTTGCTCGGGCTGCCGAGCGAATGTGTCTGACAGCGCCCGCCATAAGTTTGCAAATGAAGCGGCTTGACGCCGTGCTTGGGGGAGACGTTTTTTACAAGGACGGACGCGGGAAAAGTCTTACGGATAAGGGTCAACGGCTCCTTGAGCATGCGCGCCGCATGCTGCACTTGAATGATCTGGCACTCAGCGAGTTCACTCAGACCAATTTCCGTGGCAGGGTTCGCTTAGGCGTTGCGCAGGACTTTGCCGAAGGCGCACTGATCATGTTGCTACGCGAGATTCAGGATGCTCATAGAGAGGTACAGATCGATCTTGTGGTCGACCTAAACCGGCGCATTCATGCCGCGTTTGAAAGAGGCGAACTGGACGTGGCGATCGCAACGTCTGATCCGCTAGGGGAGCCCTTAGGCGAGAGCCTTTTGGATACAGAGCTCATTTGGATTGCCGCGCGGGATTTCAAGCTGACTCCTGGTGCGCCACTTCCGCTAGTCCTATTTCCGGAGCCCTGCATTGTTCGTGACATCGTGCTGCGTGCGCTTGTAGAACATGGCATCTCGTGGAGACCAGCTTGTGTCAGCACCAGCCTAGAGGGGTTACTCAGTGCGACCAAAGCTGGTCTGGGCATAACAGTTCGTTCACCTCAGCAGCTGACGCGAGACCTCGTGAAGGTATCGCCAGGTTTGGGCCTACCGATGCTTCCCGACGTAAGTGTCGCCATGCGTATCAACGATAACGGGCCGTCTTCACAAGCCTTAACTCGTCACATTGCAGAATTGGTTCGCAATGTGGTGCTAGTCGAGGCAGCTCGGGTAGTGCGACCGCTAGATGATGTTGTTGGTCACGACGCTGTTGAAGCTTTCTCGGTTCCAAAATGCGCTGTCAAAGACGATATGGGGCAGCCGATTGGTCGTCCGGACCGCGAACGAATGGGATCCCGTGGTGGGACCGCTGAACTTGCGTAGACCGTTGAACAAAGCTGCCATGAAGGTCCTTTTTTAGGCTGGTCTAAAAAGGTAGTAAGCGCTTCATGGCTAAATGAGCCCATCCCCTCGAAAAGGTAAAACGAGCGGATTTCCCCAATGAAAGAGTGACACGATATTTGCTGAAATCGCTTGATTCAGCGGTGTAATGTCAGCCACCCCAGGAAAAATCGACAGTAACCCTCTCGGAGGTTGCCTGCGGAATGACCGTTCGGCCATGCTTGGTGAGCTTGACCAAACCATATTGGGCCATGGTATGCAGCGACCGCGACACGTTGGGCGCATGTTTCCCGACCGCCTTGGCTAAGGCGTCCATGGAGTCTGGATGACTCTCACGAATGACCTTGAGCAAGGCCATGTTCTCATCGGACAGCACCCGTGCCATGGCGGTCACAGTGGGAAACCAAACGTTGGGTTCATCTTTGCCGCGTTGGCGTGTTCCCGCCGCAATCGCCAGTGTGCGGGCGCGCTGCACAGGCACTGGCGCAATACCGAACTTCAATACCTTGTTCATGGACTGATCTCCTTCAAAACGCGATCTACTTCAGCATAAAAATCACTGACCAACTGGTAAGCAGTGTCAAACTCGTACAAAACTCCCTCGTCCAGAGCGTGTCGATGGCGGTGGTCGTACGGAAACCTTTTGCCAGCATGCTTAAAACGCGAGCCTACCGGCTTCACGCCATGGGCATTATCAAAACCAATGAGCCGGGTGTTATCCGGCGCATGCAGTGTCAGGCTGTACCTGATGCCGTGCGGTCGTTCCGCCGTTACGGGCACACTCGCAACTTCCATCTTGACCCAGTAGCCCGCATCATTTTGGACTTCAATATTGCCATCCAAGCCAAGCAAATATTCCAAACCAGTGGCCGGTGAACTTTGTGAACCCATGCTAAAGCATATCATGAAACGATAAGTGTTTCAATGATCAATGTGAGTGGAATATCCCTTTTCCGACCTCACTCACGGCTTTGACGCTTCAGGTATTTGGCGTTCCAAAGGCATCCCTCATTTGTCGTGCGCGCTTGGCTTGGTCGGTGTGGAGGTATACCGAAGTGGTGGAAACCGATGCGTGGCGCAGGTTGTCACGCACCGTGGTCAGCTCTGCACCGCGCGCCAAAGCATGTGTGGCGTGCGTGTGTCTCATCCAGTGTGGACTTGCCCGGCGCAGCTTTTCGGCAGTCTTTGGCGATTCGGCTTCAATGACGTCGGCAGATGTCACGAAAAATCGCTTGGTGACGTTCCACAGCCGGGTCGTAGTAATACCGTTCTGACCGTTCCCAGCCTGCAGGTCAGCAATGAGCGGGGTGGACGGCTTCCACATGGCTGGTGTGGTTGGCACACCGCGCTGCATCAGGTAATGATCCAGCGCCACCCGGGCCAGCGGAGGCAAGGCCACTTTCCCTGCCTTTCTGCCCTTGCCGACCAGTTTGAGCCACTGGTCTCCCTGGGTATCCGTTTCAATCTGCCCCAGAGTCGCCCCCACGAACTCACTGGATCTCAAGCCCGTGGCATAAGCAAAGTCCACAACGAAGCGCAGCCGCTGAGCTGCCGCAAGCTTCCAGCCGTAGGACCATTCCAGTCCGTTGGCAACGGCTCGGATAATGGCCCACTCACCCTCAGAAAACACGCGCCCCTCATCCATGGGGGTGCTGCGGGCGCTACCGCGCACCTTGATGCCGCTAAACGGGTTGGCCAGCACATAGCGCTGCTCAATCAGCCATCGAAACATTGCACCAATGACGCTCAGGGCATAGGCCGTCGAACGGGGAGATAAACCCGCCGAGAATGGCCGCCACTCCGGAGAGAATCTTGTTTGTGGTGACCCCACCCATCGACTGCGTGGTGCGGGGTTGCGCAGGAACCCCCGGTAAGCCGTTGCGTCCTCGGTTGTGAGCGACGACATTGCACGTCCACGTTCAACAACTGCCCACAGAATCAGGCGTTCGGCCTCCTTGCGATAGGCCCGTTTTGTCGCACTGGACTCGTGCAGTGCCAGCCATGCCTGCACGGCTTCGTAGTCATTGTCAGCGCTCAGCGTGCAACTGGATGGCGGTCCACGGAAGGTGCCCCTCGATCCGTTGAGTTCTTCCGGCAATTTCAGGCGTTCCCAGGGAACAACCGCTTGCACCGTTTCGTTGACCATTAGTTCACGTGCCCGATCAGTCAGTTGCGGATGTGCCGCAAAGAAGACTTCGATTTGACGAGCCCCTTGTGCGCCCAGTCCTGGAACCATGGTCCACCAGCGTTTGCGCCGGGGTACCCGCACAGTCAGCTGTGCCAGCGTCTTGATATCTTGGGCGTACAGGGCATTCGCAGAACGCACAGAAAGCCACAGACTCACGTCATCAGTGATCTTGGGAGCCGGTTCAGGCGCAGTGCGCAGTGCGTCGATGGCATGGGCAACGGCTTTCGCATGTTGAACCCGCTCACCGATCGGATGGTCAAGTAGGGCCACTAGGGATGGTGTTCAAAACCCCGTGCAGTCCCCGATGGCGTGAAGGCCAGCGAAGCAGAACAATCAGGTCATGAAGAAACAAGCCGAACTGGGACTCAACTTGAGCACAAGGCGCACGCGCAAGGCGGTTTTCCTGGACGAGATGGAGCTGGTGGTGCCGTGGCGCGAACTCATCGCGTTGATCGCAGCGGCCTCGCCGGTGGCCAGCACGGGGCGCCCACCGTTTGCGCACGAGACCATGCTGCGCATTCATTTTTTGCAGCAGTGGTTCGGCCTGTCGGACCTGGCCATGGAAGAGGCTCTGTTCGAAACCCCGCTGTATCGCGACTTCGCTGGTCTTTCGGGTAGCCAGCGCATTCCAGATCGCGTGAGCATCCTGCGCTTTCGCCACCTACTCGAAGAGCACCAGCTCAGCCTGCAGATACTGGCTACCGTCAACAGCACGTTGGCCGCCAAGGGCCTCCTGCTCAAGAGCGGCACAGCCATCGATGCCACCTTGATACCTGCACCCAGTTCGACCAAGAACGCCAGCGGCGAGCGTGACCCGGAGATGCACCAAGTGAAGAAGGGAAACCAATGGCACTTCGGTATGAAAGCGCACGTCGGCGTAGATGCCGATTCAGGCCTGGTGCACACGGTGGTGGGCACGGCGGCCAACGTCAATGACGTGACGCAGGCCAGCGCACTAGTGCACGGCGAAGAGCGCGATGTGTTTGCGGATGCGGGCTACCAGGGTGTGGGCAAACGCGAAGAGACGCAGGGCATCAAGGCCAACTGGCATGTGGCCATGCGACCGGGTAAGCGCCGGGTGCTGGACAAGGCTACTCCGATGGGGCGCGTGCTCGATGAACTCGAGCATGTGAAGGCGCGTATCCGGGCCAAGGTGGAGCACCCGTTTCGGGTGATCAAGCGCCAGTTCGGGTTTGTGAAAGTGCGCTACCGCGGGCTGGCCAAGAATACGGCGCAACTGCACACGCTGTTCGCCCTGTCCAACCTGTGGATGGCGCGGCACCGGCTTTTGCAGAGGGCACAGGGATGAGTGCGCCTGCAGAGCGCCCAAAGGCCAGGATGGGCCTTCAAAGGCCGAGAGCTCGACCTCCATGGCGTTGAAATCTATCAAAACGGGCGCGGGAGTTTCATGTCGCGAGACTTGTGCGCTCAGCGTGCTTCGCAACTCCGGTTTTGAACACCATCCCTAGATCGGCCCGGTGCCGCCTGCGTGCAATGCGGATCAGTTGACGGCGGATGCCTCCAATCATTCCCCGTGACGACTGCCCCGAAACCTTGTGCGTATCCAGGTAATGGGCCACGGATTTGCGCGATGACAATCCGGCGTACCAGCCACGCAATGCGGCGAGCTCGGCTTCACCGGGGAATGCATCCAGGCCAGAACCATACCCCAATTCTGGCGAAAGTGAGATCGGTGGATTTTTCATGGATTCCAGTTAGTAAACTTGATATCTCTACTGTGATAAGAAGGATTATCGCAATAGAATACTTGAAAACACATAACCCCGTCGGGGTTTTAGGCTGGTCATTCGCACGTTTGCCCGTGAAATGACAGGTAAGGCGGCCACTGTCTGCATCTCTGCAGCATCTCTCCATTCCCATTTCACTTTTACGGGCTCAGCAGCTGGCTGCGCTCGCCGTTGGAGTAACACAGCCTTGCCAAGTACCAAAACACAAGCCTCCAGGCGCCTTTCCATTCTGTCCACTGAAGAAGTTGACAGCCTGTACGGCTTGCCACACTTCAACGATGGTGAACGCCACATCCATTTTGATTTGAGTCCGAAAGAACGGGAGACCATTGATGCGGCACGCACCATAACGGCGGGTGTCCACCTCGTATTGCAACTGGGTTACTTCAAGGCCAAGGCACAGTTCTTCGTTTTTGGTCTTGACCATGTTCAGCCTGACATTGCGCACATACTGACGCGTTATTTCCCGGGCAGGCTTATGGCCGAGGTGGGCGCTTTGTCAAAGCCGACCCGACTGGTCCAACAAAGAACCATTCTTGAACTGCTGGACTATCGCCTGTATGGCGGCGACGGTAAGCAAGCGCTGATTGCTTTTGCGCAACGGGCGGCGATGCTGTCCACTCAGCCAAAATTCATCTTGCGTGAAGTGCTGGAGCATCTTTCAAGCCAGCGCGTTGTGGCTCCGGGCTACACCTCGTTGCAAGACCTGGTGAGTCAGGCTGTGACAGACGAGCGCAAGCGAGTTACCCGAATGCTGGATGCCGCCTTGCCCACCGATCTGCAGCAATCCCTCAATAGCCTGCTGCACGCGGACGACAAAATCCACCTGATCAACGTCCTGAAACACGAGGCGAGTGATTTCAGCAACAAGGAACTGCGCCGAGAGGTGAGTCGGCGCAAGCAACTGTCCCCCTTGTATGCCTTCGCCCAATCATTTCTGATCGATGCTTCACTGTCCAGTGAGAGCATCAAGTACTACGCCGGACTGGTCCAGTTCTACACCATCTACAAGCTGCGCCGCATGGATATCTCCACGGTGCGCCTGTATCTATTGTGTTTTGCCTTCCACCGGTTCCGCCAAATCAACGACAACCTGATTGAGGCGTTCATCCACTTGGTCGGCCAGTTTGATAAGCACGCCAAACTGGCGGCGAAAACGGCCATGCAGCAGGCATCCGAGGAGGCCAATAGCAATTTAAAGGCTGCAGGCGAGGTGCTGGGTCTTTTTATCGATAAGTCAATTGCGAGTGATTGCCTCTTTTCCACGGTCAAGGAGCGCGCGTTCGGCTTGCTGGAACCCACCGCCTTTTCTTCGGTGTCCAACTTTCTGCGGAACGTCACCTTTGACAAGCTGGATTACGAGTGGACCTACTTCACCATGTTGTCGCCAACCATCAAACGCAACTTGCGACACCTATTTTGTGACCTCGATTTCGCCGGCCGCCTGGAGAATGCCCCCTTGGTCACCGCAATCACCGTGATGCAAGACTTGTTGCGCCGCAGCAAATCACTGCGCCAAGCAGATTCCGCACAGTTTCCGGAGAGTGTGATCCCCCAGATTCTCAAAAAGCACCTTTTTACCGAGTCCATCACGGACGGGGGAAAACGCAAAGCCCTGGATGTCGATCGGTACGAGTTTCTGGTCTACCGGTTGTTGCGCAATGCACTGGAGTCCGGTGACTTGTATGTCAATCACAGCAACGAATTCCGCCAGTTTGAAGATGACCTTATCAGCGATGCCCGCTGGGCACACAAAGACGCTGTGCTTGCTGAAATCGGACAGCCGATTTTGACCGCCCCAATCGAAGAAACCTTGGCCACATTGCGCACCAAGCTTGAAGACCGCCTTGTGAAGGTCAATGAACGCGTGGCCAATTGCGTCAACGCCCATATCAAAGTTGCCGGTCAAGGCGAGAAAAAACGCTGGTCTTTGATCTACCCAACGATCCCAGAGACCGGCAATGCTCCGTTTTACAACCAATTGCCAGGGATTCCCGTTGCCCAACTGCTGCGGTTTGTGAATGGGAATACGAAATTTCTGGGAGCCTTCGAGCATGTGGTGAATCGCTCCGTCAAGCACGCGCCGGACCTTCGCGAAATTCTGGCCTGCGTGGTGGCGTTCGGTACCAACATGGGATTGGGCAAAATGGCCGAAGTTTCTGGCCTGAGCCACGCATCCCTGATTACCACCGCCCGCAGCTATCTGCGTCCGGAAACCGTACATGCCGCCAATGACGCCATCAGCAACGCCACGGCCGCGCTGCCGGCCTTCAAGCTCTTCAACATCCGCGATGAGCTGCACTCCAGCAGTGATGGCCAGCGCTTCGAAACCCAGATCAACACCTTTAACTCCCGATATTCACCCAAGTATTTCGGTTGGGACAAGGGCGTGAGTGCCTGCACCGTGGTTGCCAACCACGTGCCCATCAATGCCAAAATCATTGGCACCCATGAACATGAGAGCCATTTCGTGTTCGATTTGCTGTACAACAATACGTCTGACATCAAGCCCACGCGGCACTCGACCGATACACACGGCACCAACCAGGTCAATTTTTGGAGCCTGTTTGCCTACGGCTACAGCTTTGCACCCCGCTACAAAACATTGCAAAAGAAGACCGCGTCGCTGGTTGGGTTCGAACTGCCGAGTCAGTATCCGGCCGACATGCTGATTCGACCAAGCAATAAGGTCAATGTGGACCTAATCATCAGCGAATGGCCCAACATCCAGCGCATCATGGCCTCGCTGGCGCAAAAAGACACGACCCAGGCCACCGTGGTGCGCAAACTCAGCAGCTACGCCAGGCAAAACAACACCAAAAAGGCCCTCTGGGAATTGGACAACATCCTTCGCACCATCTACATTCTGGACTTCATTGACGATGTAGAACTGCGCCAGAGCGTGCAAAAGGCGCTTAACCGGGGCGAGGCCTATCACCGATTCCGTCGCGCGGTGTCATTTATCAATGGTGGAAAGTTCAAGGTTCAGACTGAAACCGAGCAGCAGGTCTGGAACGATTGCGCGCGGTTGATTGCCAACGCGGTCATTTACTACAACACGGCGCTGTTGTCCAAGGTCTACGAACAGAAGGTGGCGGCCGGGGATCTGGATGCCATTGCGTTCATTCAAGGGATGTCGCCAGTGGCGTGGCAACACGTGAACATGTTTGGGTCGTTCGAATTCAGCGACGATGAGCAGAGCATTGACCTGGAGGCCTTGGCTGCAAGGTATGCCGACTCTGTGTTCTGGAGCAACGCCACGCAGCTTGGCCAGGGGGATCTTTTTGATTAAAATCCACTGTTCCGAAGCCGCTGAAATGAAGGTCAGGTATGGAGCGCGGTGTATTTCGGCATGGCAGCGTTTGCGGGTACTCGCGAACAGCGGGTTACAGGAAGTCCAACGTATTGCCCATCAAAAGTCGTTCGCGAACTTCGCAGACTCCGCGGTTGCCTTCTTAGCAGATTCGTGACGACGAAAAGTTTTCTTGACGATACCAATCCCGGTGGGCGTCAAATCGGATGGCCGCTCAATCTCCGATAACTATCATAGGATTTATGGGTACCAAAAAGTACCGCGCATCGGAAAAATCGAATGCGCAGGCATCTGCGTCCTGAAGTCAGAACCCCAAAACAATTGCACATCACTATGGGCCGCTACTCGAAGCAAGTTACCCATCCAACTTTCAACTAGCCGGCAAGTCTATGTAATGTGCCGCAAGCCATTTCCTGCCGAGCCCCCACAGTCGCAAGGTTCGACGCTCTCGTCCGAAGTGACTGCGCCCGAACGCAATGGCTTCACGCCATTGCGTCATGGCGCATGGCTAGAACCTACGCGTCCGGAGCCGAACTGTGGCACCTCGATAGCGATTGCATATGGCGATGATTGCGACAATAAACTTTGTCAAATACCCATCGCGCTGTAGGATGAACTCGTCACCCCACCTCAGATTTACGCTCATCAGCAAAGGAGAAGTACATGAACGACACAGCGACCCAATCCAAGGGCACATGCCCAGTCATGCACGGCGGAGTCACGTCGGCCACCATGGCCAGCAAAGACTGGTGGCCCAAGGCCCTGAACCTCGACATCCTGCACCAGCACGACACCAAGACCAACCCGCTCGGTGCTGACTTCAACTACCGTGAAGAACTCAAAAAGCTTGATATCGAAGCGCTGAAGAAAGACGTCAAGGCCCTGATGACCGACAGCCAGGACTGGTGGCCAGCCGACTGGGGCCACTACGGCGGCCTGATGATTCGCATGGCCTGGCACTCGGCGGGCACCTACCGCATTGCCGATGGCCGTGGCGGTGGCGGCACCGGTAACCAGCGCTTCGCACCGATCAATAGTTGGCCCGACAACGCCAACCTCGACAAGGCGCGGCGCCTGCTTTGGCCGATCAAGAAAAAGTACGGCAACAAGTTGAGCTGGGCCGACCTGATCATCCTTGCTGGCACTCTGGCCTACGAATCGATGGGCTTCAAGACCTTCGGTTTCGCCTTTGGCCGCGAGGACATTTGGCACCCCGAGAAAGACACCTACTGGGGCTCTGAAAAAGAATGGCTGGCGCCGAGCGGTGGTGAGGGCAGCCGTTACTCCGGCGAACGTGACCTGGAAAATCCGCTTGCCGCCGTGATGATGGGCCTGATCTACGTGAATCCGGAAGGTGTGGATGGCAAGCCCGACCCGTTCAAGACCGCGCACGACGTGCGTATTACCTTCGCGCGTATGGCGATGAACGATGAAGAGACCGTCGCCCTGACTGCTGGCGGCCACACCGTTGGCAAGTCGCACGGCAACGGAAGTGCCGCGAACCTCGGCCCGGCGCCGGAAGGTGCAGAATTGGACGAACAGGGGCTGGGCTGGAACAACCACACCAGCCGCGGTATTGGCCGCGATACCGTCACCAGCGGTATTGAGGGTGCCTGGACAACCTACCCGATGAAGTGGAACACGGGCAGGGGCAGCTATTTCGACCTGTTGCTCCGTTATGACTGGGCGCTGCAAAAATCCCCGGCAGGCGCGCATCAGTGGGAGCCGGTGAACATTGCAGAAGAGGACATGCCTGTCGATGTCGAGGATCCCTCGATCCGCTGCAAACCGATGATGACCGACGCGGACATGGCGATGAAGATGGACCCGGAGTACCGCAAGATCTCTGAGCGCTTCCGTGCCGATCCAAAGGCCTTTGAAGATGCTTTCGCCCGAGCCTGGTTCAAGCTGACGCACCGTGACATGGGCCCGAAGGCACGCTACGTGGGCCCGGACGTACCCAAGGAAGACCTGATCTGGCAAGACCCGGTACCCGCAGGCCGTAGCGACTACGACGTGGCTGCCGTCAAGGCGAAGATCGCCGCCAGCGGCCTTTCGATCGGCGAAATGGTCGCCACCGCCTGGGACAGCGCTCGCACCTTCCGTGGCTCGGACAAGCGTGGCGGCGCCAACGGTGCGCGCATCCGTCTCGCCCCGCAAAAGGGTTGGGAAGGGAACGAGCCAGCCCGCCTCGCCAAGGTACTGGCGGTCTATGACAAGATCGCCGCGGAAGCGGGCGCCAGCGTGGCCGACATGATCGTGCTGGCGGGCAACGTCGGCGTCGAGCAGGCGGCCAAGGCTGCAGGCGTCAGTGTGACCGTGCCCTTTGCACCGGGCCGTGGCGATGCCACCGACGCCATGACCGATGCCGAGTCCTTTGATGTGCTGGAGCCCGTGGCCGATGGTTTCCGCAACTGGTTGAAGAAGGATTACGTGGTCAGCGCTGAAGAGCTGCTGCTCGATCGCGCCCAGTTGCTGCGTCTGACGGCGTGCGAAATGACGGCGCTGGTGGGGGGCATGCGTGTCATGGGCACCAATCACGGCGGCACCAAGCATGGCATATTCACCGACCGTGTCGGCGCGCTCACGAATGACTTTTTCGTGAATCTGACCGATATGGCCTACACGTGGAAGCCCACAGGCAGGAATACCTACGCCATTCAGGCACGCAAGAGTGGAGCGGCGAAATGGACCGCCACCCGCGTTGATCTGGTATTCGGTTCAAACTCCGTCTTGCGGGCTTATGCGGAGGTGTATGCGCAGGAGGACAACAGGGAAAAGTTTGTCCACGACTTTGTCGCCGCTTGGGTCAAGGTGATGAATGCCGACCGTTTTGACCTGAAGTGATGTAGGAAGGGGGTTCCGGGAGGTCAGTCGGTCCATACCTCTGGATTTCAGAACCCTCGGCCTGTTGCAGGGAAAGAGAGACTCCGATTGACGCAGCGATGAACGTAATCGCTTGCATGACATTAACCTCGTACTGAAAAAATTAGGAAATCATCATGAAAGAGAAGAAAACTAAACCACTGGCGATGGATATTGGCATTGCAGAGGTTGATCGCAAGAAGATCACAGAAGGACTGTCGGCACTGCTGGCCGACAGTTACACCCTGTACCTGATGACCCACAACTTTCACTGGAACGTGACCGGGCCGCAGTTCAATAGCCTGCACACCATGTTCATGGCTCAGTACACCGAACAGTGGAACGCACTGGACGTCATCGCCGAGCGCATTCGCGCCTTGGGCTTCCCGGCACCCGGCACCTACAAGGAGTTCATCAAACTGGCCTCGATCAAGGAAGTTGAGGGTGTGCCCAAGTCCACCGGCATGATTCGCCATCTGGTGGCGGCGCAGGAGGCCACGGCCCGCACTGCCCGCAAGCTCTTCCCCGTTGTGGACGAAGCCAACGATCAGCCAACCGCCGATGTACTGACCCAGCGCATCGACGTCCATGAGAAAACGGCATGGATGCTGCGTAGCTTGCTCGAAGAGTAAGCCTTCGGCCACAAAGCAACATGGGTTTGGCGACCTCACATTGTGCCGCCGAGGCTGCGCCCCCTAGGCCATCACCAATGGCCGCAACACCTTCGGAAGGCGACATACGTTTTCATGTTCGTAGTCGTTGGCTTTTGCAGAAAGCGTTGGCCAGGTTCGACAAGGCGAATGGCTCAAACCAGCCCAACGAGGGTGCCCGATTTGATGAAATGCTTGCCTCAAAACTGCCCGTCGGTCCCCGTCGGCCAATAGCCGCTATGGAGCAGTCAGATCGCAAGCTGGTAGACCCGCTTTGTGCCTGAAGCGGGTTTACGTTTTTGGCCTCAAATCCTCTGTTTCAGAGGGGAAATCCGCTCGTTTTACCTTTTCGAGGGGATGGGCGCATTTAGCCATCATGAGCCTGAGCCGGTTGGGCCACCGGGCCACGCGTTCGGCATGCTCCTGCTGGATCTGGCTCATGCACTCGACGGCCAGCCGGTTGTTGGTGAAAGACAGCAGCACACCGTCGCCCAGCATCTTGACCACCTTGCCGCCGTGCACCAGCCCCACAGAACCGATCCACTGGGTCAGCTTGGTCACGGCTCTGGCCGCACGGTCGTTGCCCAGTGTTTCAAACACGGACACGCTACCGGTGAGGTCGACAAAAGCAATCGTCAGTTCAGCCATGAATGATCAACATCTGTCTGGAATTACAACACACCGCTCTCAGCCACAAACGCCACGGATCCAGCGCGGGCCTCACCAAGGTCGCGTGATATTTATCTCAATACCAACCGCCCAGGGGCCGGACAAGAACCTGGTCCGACCCGCTGCTCCAAGGGCCGATCCGGATAGCGCAAAAAGGACTTAGTTTCAAAGTAAAACCAAGTTGCTGCTGGTGTTTTTCTATCTCCAAGGTACTCATAAATCGCACCCATCATCTTAAGCACTTCTGCTAAGCCCATGATTTGCCTGTTGTTTTCTTGACTTGGCTCAAGTTGCAGCGGTTGCATTCAAGGTGTTGACTGTCGTATTCTGAGGGCCAATAGAAAAAACCAGTCGTTGAGGTTTCACCATGCGTTGGATCAAACCTGCTTTGAGGAACAGCATTTCAGCCCTGTTGGGCAACGAGGTGCGCAAGCACTCTCCGGAATCGCTGGAACCCGTTCGCCAGGCCATGCTCGCCGCCCTGGGCGAAGACGGTGCACGACTCAATCCTCGCCTCAAACACCGCCTGCAATACCTGCACGACGCCCACGGCCTGTGGTACGCACGTTCGGAAATGGTGGCCGTGCTCAGCAGCCTGCACGGGGAGGCCCATGCGGTCGAGGCCGTCAAGAGTCTGTCACACGTGTTTCACGGCTTGTTGCCCAAGAGCCTGGTGGACGCCTGCCGCATGCGCCGCTGAGCAGTGACACGGCCCGGTTCAACCCTCTCAACCCCAGAAAACCAGGGCGTCCCGGCCCTGCACCAGCAGTTCCACCTTCTGCCCCACGGGCAGCAACACCTTGGTCGGTACATGACCAAACGGCAGTCCGGTCAGCACCGGCGTTTTTGTCTTGCTGCGCAACCAGTCCACCACCGTCTGCAGCTTGAAGCCGCGGTCGTGCGGACTGGGCTTGTACCGGTTGAAAGCGCCCAGCAGCACAGCTTTCTGCTCTCCCAGAATACCCGCGTTCAGCAGCTGTGTGAGCTGGCGCTCGATGCGGTAGGGATGTTCGTTCACATCTTCCAGAAACAGGATGCCGCCCTTGACTTTGGGCAGCCAAGGCGTGCCGACCAGCGAACACAGCACCGACAGGTTGCCACCCCAAAGCACGGCATTGCGCACTTGAAGTAACGGTGCGTCCTCGCCCGGTTGCTTGGCTCGCACGGCCAGCGCCGGCAGATCGGACTTCGGCAGTTGCCAGCCCGTGCCCTCGCCCTGCCCGCAGACCATGTCGTCGAAGCAGGCTTCCATGATGTCGTCGGGCGTGTCTTCGCAGCCGAAGTCTTCTCCCAGCGCCGGACCGGCCCAGGTGGTGGCGCCCGTCTTGGCCAGCAGCGCGCACTGCAGCGCGGTGAAATCGCTCAGGCCCACGAACTGGGTGCCTTTTTCGACGGCTTTGGTGATCTGCTTGTAGGGCAGCTCGGGCAGGAGGCGCGTGAGTCCGTAGCCACCGCGCGAGGTGAGTGCCACATCGGCACCACTGGCCGCGGCGCGGGTGATGGCCGCCAGACGCGTGGCGTCGTCGCCGGCAAAGCGCATGTGGCTGGTGAGCGCGGCCTCGTCGATCTCGACCTCGTGCCCCAGGGTCTTGAGGCGGGCCACCCCGCGTTTGAACGCCGCTTTGTCGCGCACCGCGCTGGATGGAGAGTAGATGTAGATGTGGCTCATGGGCGATAGGTGAATGGGGCAACAGCGGGCATCATCGCCCAAAAACAGCGACGACCTCACGGGCGATGCGCTCGCCGTGCTCCTGGACAAAATGTCCGGCCTGGGGCAGCAGCAGAGGCTTGGCGCAGTTCCTGATGTCGCGCTGCAGCGCATGCATCACCGGCTCGCCCAGCACCGGGTCCTGCTGGCCGATGGCCATGAAGGTCCGTCCCTGCCAGTCGTGCCGCCAGAACTCGCGAGCCTGGCGCGAGACTTCTGCGCCATCGTCGTCGGGCTGTTCTGGAACCATGGCCGGGAAGGCGCGCAACGCGGCGCGGTGGCCCCGGTCCGGAAAGGGCGCGTTGTAGGCAGCGCATTCTTCGGCGCTCATCTGCGGGTTGCCGCGGGCAAAGAGCCGGGCGACGTCGAATTCGGGGTTCCTGGCGCACATCTCTCGCCAGGCCAGAAAGCCGGGCGAGAGTGGTTCATCGCCGGTGGCCAGCGTGGTGTTCATCACCAGCAGGCCACGGTAGCGCCCGGGTGCG
Source organism: Hydrogenophaga sp. L310 (assembly GCF_055703065.1). Taxonomy (NCBI): domain Bacteria; kingdom Pseudomonadati; phylum Pseudomonadota; class Betaproteobacteria; order Burkholderiales; family Comamonadaceae; genus Hydrogenophaga; species Hydrogenophaga sp. L310. Next base: position 4,826 of record NZ_JBVPZA010000027.1, on the reverse strand, counting down.
GCCATGGGCAGCGTCAGGCCGAGCAGGCCACCCCAGTCCTGCACCACCAGCACCACGTTGCGCAGATCGAGCCGCTCGACCAGCTCCAGCAGCACCTGCCGGTGCCAGGTGAAACCGTGGGACCCCTCTTTTTTGGGTTTGTCGCTCTTGCCGAAACCGATCAGGTCGGGTGCGACCACCCGCGCGCCGCTGGCGGCGAACACGGGGATCATCTTCCGATACAGGTAGCTCCAGGCCGGGTTGCCGTGCAGGCACAGCCAGGTGGTGCTGGCGTCGCGCGGCCCCAGGTCGAGGTAGTGCAGACGCAGGCCGTTGAGTGACGGCAAGTCGCTGACGTATTGGGGTTCCCAGGGGTAGTCGGGCAAGCCGGCAAAACGCGCATCGGGCGTGCGCAGGGCGTCTTCCCGCAACGGATGCGCGGCGCGGCGCTGGTCTTCGCGCCGCTGCCGGAAAAAATCGCTGAGCAGCGCGCCGCATTCTTCGGCCAGCACCCCGCCCTGCACAGCGGTCTGGTGGTTCAGCTGTGGTTCTGCGAACAGGTTGATCACCGAGCCGGCCGCGCCGGTCTTGGGGTCGGCCGCGCCAAACACCACGCGCGGGAGCCGCGCATGCAGCATGGCTCCGCTGCACATGGCGCAGGGTTCCAGCGTGACGTACAGCGTGCAGTCGTCCAGCCGGTAGTTGCCCAGTGCCCGGGCCGCCGCACGCAGCGCGACGATTTCGGCATGGGCGGTGGGGTCGAGGCCGTCGATCGGCGCGTTGCGGCCTGTGGCGATCACCTGCCCGTCCTTCACCACGACGGCGCCCACGGGCACCTCGCCCGCCTCGCCCGCGCGCCGCGCCTCGGACAGCGCCAGGCGCATGAATGGGTGGTCGGCGTGGGACTCGGTTGCGGACATGCGGCGAGTGTAGGCGAGGCCTTGCAGGCTCTGGCATGATCATGGGTTCCTCTGGTTTACCCTGATGTCAATCGCCCCTCAACGCCGCTGGGAGCTGGACGCCCTGCGGGGCATCATGCTCGTCCTGATGACGCTGACCCACATGCCGACGATGTATTCGTTGCCATCGGGCCAGCCGTTCGGCTTTGTCTCGGCCGCCGAGGGTTTCGTGTTCCTGTCGGCTTTCATGGCGGGCCGCGTGTACGGCGGTCGGGCCCGGCGCGATGGCCTGCCCGCCATGCAGGCCGCCTTCCACAGCCGCGCGCTCAAACTTTACCTGTGCCAGCTCGGCCTGCTGCTGCTCGCCTTCACGCTGATCGCCTGGCTCGGCGTGTACAACCGGCAGGGCGGCGTGACCGGCCTGCTCGAGTTTTTCTTCATCGACCGCTCGGCCGCTGTGGTGGGAGCCGCCCTGCTGCTCTACAACCCGCCGCTGCTGGATATCCTGCCGCTGTACATCGCCCTGATGCTGCTGAGTCCCTGGCTGCTGCGCCGAGGCCTGCAGCAGGGTTGGCGCGGCGTGCTCACGTTCAGCGCCCTGCTCTGGCTGGCACAACAATGGGGTCTGGGCCTGGCGCTGTACGGGTGGTTCGTTCAAGGCACCGGTTTTTCCGTGCCCTACAAAGACATGGGCGCCTTCCACTGGTTGGCATGGCAGGCGCTGTGGGTGGCCGGCCTGTGGCTCGGCGCGCGGCAGCAACCGTTGCCGCGTTTCCCGTGGTGGCTGCTGGTGCCGGCAGCGCTGTACGCGCTGGGCATGCTGCTGTGGCGCCACATGGTGGGCCAGGACCCGATGCCCGGCGTGCCTGCGGTTGGTCAGTTGCTCGACAAATGGTCACTCGGACCGCTGCGGGTCCTGAACTTTGCCAGCGTGTTCGTCTTGCTGGTGTCGGCCGGCCCCTGGCTGAAGCGGTTGTTGCCTCGTCCCCGGGCACTGGAACTGCTGGGGCGCAACTCGCTGCCGGTGTTTTGCGCCCACATCGTGATCGCGCTCTTCACGCTCGCCTTCTTTGGGTCCACCCAGGTCATCCGTCCCTGGACCACCGATCTCGCACTGCTGGCCAGCGCGTTCGCCGGCCTGTTCGCCGTCGCGATGGCGGTAGAAGCACATGAGGGCCGAGGCTGGCGCCCGCCGGCGCCGGTATGGCGTTCAGGGGCGCAGATGCGCTGAAACCACCTGGCGCCAGAGGCCATAGCCCTCGGCGCTCAGGTGAAGCTGGTCGCTCAGATACAGCTCGGGCCGAGGCCGTCCGTCGTTGTCCAGCATCGCGGCGTGCACGTCGATGTAGTCGAGATGGTCGTGCGCCAGCACGTGGGTCTGGATCAGCAGGTTGGCTTCGCGCATGGCCATCATGTGTGTCAGCCGCGAGGGGCTGGGTTTGATCGAGAGGTAGGCGATCCGGGTATCCGGCAAGGCCATTTGCACCCGCTGTACGAACCTGACGAAATGGGCCAGCAGGTCCTGTGGGCTGGCGCCCTCGGCCAGGTCGTTTTCACCCGCGTAAAGCACCACCAGCCTTGGCCGGTACGGCAGCACGAGGCGGTGCACCAGATCGGCACAGTCCGACAGGCGCGAGCCGCCAAAACCCCGCCGGATCACCACCGGCTGCTCGGGAAAGGCCGTTTCCAGGCCAGCCCACATCCGGATCGATGAACTGCCCACGAACAGAATGCCACCCACCACCGGCGGTTCCTGCCGGTCGGCCGCGACAAACACGTCCAGCTCTTTTTTCCAGCGCAGTTCAGCGGGTGCATCACTCTGGGCCCGGACCTGGGTCCAGAACATGGCCACCAGGGCCACCACACATACGCGGCGCTTCATCTGGCCCTTCATGGGTGCAAGGGCCAGGTGCCCAAGCATTCGTAGTGACTATGGCCGACATGGCTGTCGATCAACGCAAATTCGGTGGCCGTCCAGTGCAGGGGGTGGTCGATGACTTGCTCGGCCACGAGCCGGTGGTCGTACAGCAAGGTCATGTGCGGATTGAAGCTTCGGCCTGCCGGCAAGGGAAATCCCGCCCGCTTCATTTCCAGTCCGAGCATCTGCTGCAACAGGTGAAGGCCGTGCAGCGACCTGTGATCCGAGTGGCACAAGACCAGGGGCTGGCTGCGATCCATGCCCCGGTCAAAGCTGAGCACGCGGTCGAACACCACGTCGAAAGGCGCTGAATTCACACGGGCCGCCAGAACCCTTGCCGCTTCAACAACGGGCGGGGATACATCCGGCGCGACGCCCAGCAGGGAGACGTGCAGACGGTCCCGGTCGATCAGCCGGCCCGTCAGCCCGTGCATGCCACGCAGACGCCCAGCCAGCGCCATCACCTGCTCTGCCACCGCAACCGGTGGCATCAACGCTAAGAACAGGTTGTGTTGGCCCGACGGCACCGGCCCGCCGGTCGGTGGGTCAAAACCTGGCAGGTTGAACTGATCGTTCATGGTCCGAAAAGATACCACCGCGCGACGAAGCCAGCCGGCTTCAGGGTGAAATGCCTGACGAGACCCGCGACTCAAACGGGTCGCGCAGCCCCTGTGACGTCACTCCCACTCTATGGTCAACAGTCGGTCACGGCTCAGAGGAAAAGCGCGCTGCGTGCCAGCCGAGGACGGGCCCGATACCGACAGATCTGCCGTCACGTTCGAGAGCCCTCCCAGGGCTCTTTGCTCTCGATCTCACTCATCGATGGTTCATGACAGCGATTGGAATGCGAGAGTGGCATGTTTTGCAACGCAATGAAGGTAACTGGCACTCGCTCCAGAGGATGAAGAAGGTATTCAAGAATGGCTTTGACGGTATCACAACCTTCCTGGGCCGTGACCCGATCGGTTCACGACCATCGTTAGAAACCGCGCTGCCCGGATGCTGGCTGTTGATCCGCAGGTCACTGATTCAAGTCCAGGTCGTGGAGTCAAGTAAATAAAGAGTCAGCAGGTTAGGGATGATGTTCAAAACCGGAGCGGTGAAGGGCGTTGAGCGCATGGATCTCGCGACATGAAACCGCCGTGCCCGTTTCGATCAGTTTCCACCGTTCAAAGGTCGATTTACCGGCCTTTCGGGGCCTCATCGAGGCCCATGGGCGCGTTGCAGGCGCACTCATCCCTGCGCCTTCTGCAAAAGCCGGTGCCGCGCCATCCACAAGTTGGAAAGTGCGAACAGCGTGTGCAGTTGCGCCGTGTTCTTGACCAATCCGCGGTAGCGCACCTTCACAAACCCGAACTGGCGCTTGATCACCCGAAACGGGTGCTCCACCTTGGCCCGGATGCTGGCCTTCACATGTTCGAGCTTGTCCATGATCGCGCCCATGGGCGTGCTCTTGTCCAACGCTTTGCGTTTGCCCGGGCGCATGGCCACGTGCCAGTTGGCATTGATCGCCTGCGTCTCCTCGCGCTTGGCCACACCCTGGTAGCCTGCGTCAGCGAACACATCGCTCTCTTCACCATGCACCAGCGCGCCGGCCTGCGTCACATCGTTGACGTTGGCCGCTGTGCCCACCACCGTGTGCACCAGTCCCGAATCGGCATCCACGCCAATGTGCGCCTTCATGCCGAAGTGCCATTGGTTTCCCTTCTTCGTTTGGTGCATCTCAGGATCACGCTCGCCGCTGCTGTTCTTGGTCGAGCTGGGTGCTGCGATCAGCGTGGCGTCGATGGCTGTGCCGTTCTTGAGCAGCAGCCCTTTGGCGGCCAGCGTGCTGTTGACGGTGGCCAGTATCTGCAGGCTGAGTTGGTGCTCTTCGAGCAGGTGGCGAAAGCGCAGGATGCTCACGCGATCCGGAATGCGCTCGCTGCCCGAGAGACCAGCGAATTCACGGTACAGCGGCGTCTCGAACAGGGCTTCTTCCATGGCCAGGTCCGACAGGCCGAACCACTGCTGCAAAAAATGAATGCGCA
>NZ_JBVPZA010000026.1:0-28930 GCF_055703065.1 Hydrogenophaga sp. L310 | reverse complement strand
CCAGATGCTGCAGCGCCTCATGAGCGAGCTCAAACACAAGCAGACCCTGCTGGACAAGCTCACCTACGAGATGGCGATCCTCAAGCGGTTGAAGTTTGCCGCCAAGACCGAGGCGCTCAACGCCGATCAGCGCAGCCTGCTGGAAGAAGCACTCGAAGAAGACCTGCAGGCGGTGGATGACGAGATCGAGCAGCTGCGCCCTGCTGCAGAACGCACCACACGCCAGCTACCGAAGCGCCTGCCACTGCCGGCCCAGCTGGCGCGCCAGGAATTCGCACACGAGCCCGAGGTGACCGATTGCTGCGGCCAGGCCATGCGCCGCATGGGCGAGGACGTGGCCGAGAAGCTCGACTACACGCCCGGCGTGTTCACGGTGCACCGCCATGTGCGCGGCAAGTGGGTGTGCGCCTGCTGCCAGACACTCAAGCAGCAGCCGGTCCAGGCGCACATCATCGACAAGGGCCTGGCCACCACCGGCTTGCTGGCCCAGGTGCTGGTGGCCAAGTACGCGGACCACCTGCCCCTGTACCGCCAGGAGACCATCTATGCCCGTGCTGGGGTGCCGCTGGCACGCTCGACCCTGGCGCAGTGGGTGGGCAGCTGCGGCGTGCAACTGCAGCCGCTGGTCGATGCGCTGCGCCAGGAGGTGCTCGCACACAGCATCGTGCACGCCGATGAGACCCCGGTGCAGATGCTCAAGCGCGGCAGCGAGCGCGATGGCAAGACGCACCGCGCCTACCTGTGGGCCTACACCCCGGGGCGGCACGAAGACCTCAAGGCCGTGGTCTACGACTTCTGCGAAAGCCGCGCGGGCAAGCACGCCGGTGCATTCCTCAAGGACTGGCGCGGCACGCTGCTGGTCGATGACTTTGCGGGCTACAAGCAGCTCATGGGCGAGCACATCACCGAAGCGGCTTGCTGGGCCCATGCCCGGCGCAAGTTCTTTGAGCTGCACGCAGCCAACAAGAGCCAGATCGCCGAGCAGGCGCTGGTGCAGATCGGGCAGCTCTACGAAGTGGAGCGGCAGGTGGCCAATGTCGATGGCCCCGAGCGGCTGCGAATGCGCCAGCAGCACAGCCGCCCGATCGTGGACAAGTTGCACGCCTGGCTGAGCGAACACCGCAGCAAGGTACCCGAGGGTTCAGCCACGGCACGGGCCATCGACTACAGCCTGCGGCGCTGGCAGGCGCTCACGCGCTTCCTGGACAACGGGCAACTGCCCATCGACAACAACTGGATCGAGAACCAGATGCGTCCGGTCGCGCTCGGTCGTAAGAACTGGTTATTTGCCGGCTCGCTACGGGCGGGACAGCGTGCGGCTGCCGTGATGAGCCTGATCCAGTCGGCCAAGCTCAACGGCCACGACCCCCACGCCTACCTCAAGGATGTGATGACCCGGCTGCCCACGCACAAGGCCAGCCGCATCGGGGAACTGCTGCCGCATCGGTGGCAGAGCGCTGCCATCTGATTCTCAGCCATGACCGCCAGCGGCGGTCAATATGGGGTGCCCGGACGGATACGGATGTCTTAGCGTAAGAAGTTTTCGACTTCGGCTCTGCAGTGCTTCTGGATCATGCCTTCGTAGCCCGCATAACTCCTAGACATCAGTTTTCGACTTTAATTGTCGGGAACACCGCATCAACGACCGTTTCTCCACCGATCGAAGTGACGGTCCCGACCCGTTGCGGGCATCTGATCGGCGAGATTCGACGTCTTGAAGAAGTCGTCCAACCTTTGTGCGCAGCCGCGGCACGAGGGCGTCCAAATGCAACATCGTTCACACCGTACGGAATAGCCAGCCGTCAGACTCCCAGCACCTTCAAAGCGGAATCGGTCAAGCCCGCCCATCCACGGCCGGTGATGCCGGTCTTGCGGTCAGCGTTCGGCATTTCCTCGTAGACGAAGAAGCCGGCGTCACGCGCTTCACTCACGCCAGCACCCCGCGCGCTGCCAAAGCAGTCGTTCAGCAACGCCTGCCGGCCCAGCAGATAGGCAACAAAGGTTTCGCAGCGGCGAGTGGAATAGGGCAGGTTGGCGCTGAAGGCAATCGTGGCAGCCTGGTTGATGGTGCGGCCTCCATGGGCAGGTTCCACCTGCACGCCCCGGCAACCCTGCACGATCAGTCGCGCTGGGCCGTGCAGCGCCAGGTAGCGCAACTGCAGCGTCAGCCAGGCGTGCAGGCTGGTCAGTCGCCAGTGCGCGGTGATGCGCAGCGGCGTGTCTCGCCGTTGCATCACGCCAACCAGGTTGTGCGGCTGCATCACCACCGCGCTGCCGGCCGGCACGTTCAGTACGCCGATCTCGGCCAGCGCGTTGTGCGTGGCCGAGATCACGAACGATTCGGGCACATCGCAGCGGATACGTGTCAGCGCCACCATGCCGGCCGACAAGCTGGTCAATGCAAAGCGCCAGCTGAGCAGCCATTGCGTCGTTTTCTCGCCAGCGACGGATGCACTCTGCAAAAACTCGGGATGTATCAACAGCTCATGCAGGGAATCGACGGTCATGGCTCGCGACACCGACGATGCACCGGTCTCCAGGGTCAGCACGCCGCCGGTGTCCGGCAGGAGCCGCACCGGCGGGCGGCGGGCGGCCAGTGGTGCGAGCACAAAATAGAACAGCGCCTTGATGGCGATGGGCGTGAGGATGACCCCCATGAGGATCAGCAGTGCGGTGGGCATAACCTCTTGCACTGGCCGCCATAACTTGCCGACCCAGTTGGCGCTCTCAAGCTTCTGCAATTCATCCATGCGCGCACGCAGCGGCTGGAGCGCGTCGTTGACCGTGCTTGGGGACAGCGTCAGCGGGGCCAGTGGCGCCAGGGTCCGGACGCCGTTCACCAGGGCCAGCTGACGCCGGTAGTCGGCGTCAGCGCGCTGGTTGTCGGTCAGCAGCTGCGCGCGCTGTTGATTCAGAGCTTGTAGCTGCTGGTACTCGGCGGCACCCGGAAGGCGGCTCTTGACCCAGTGCTTTTGTTCCAGCGCATCACGTTCCTGCCCGACGGCCTGCCATCGAGCGTACAACCTGGCGTGACCCAGGCGCAGGCGCTCCAGCTCGACGCGCTGCGCCTGCGCAGATTGCTTGGCCAACAGCCGCAGCTTGGCCTCCTGCAGCCAGGTGCGTTCTTGCTGCAGCAGCCCGATTGCGCCGTCGATCTGCAAAGCCAGCAATTGCGCGTGGACGATGGATTGACCCGCCATAAACGGCGCCAGACCGGTCAACGGCTGGCGTTCCAGCCGTTTGCGCGCGATTTCACTGTCCACCGCCGTGATGCGCGTTTCCAGCGTGTCCAAGGTCGCCGTCTGCAGCCTGGCGGCGCGGGCATTGACTTCCTGAGCCAGCTTCTGCAGTGAAGCATGGATGATCTGATCGGCGTCGATCAGCCGCGCTGACTCGGCACGCATCGACTGCCAGGCCTGCCACTCGACCCAGCCGGCGCGGCCCAGCAGCAGCACGGCAATGATCAGCACCAAAGACAGCAGATGGCGCAGCAGCCAGCGCAGCACGGTGACCAGCAGAACTTGCAAACGATTCCTGACAATTCGGTTGAGGGCTGAGGGCGGACACGCCGATTTTCACCCCGTCGCCTATGCTCGGGTCCACCATGAACATGGACCCTGTCTGCAGCCAGTTGCTGGCGAACCTCCCCCGTGACATCCCGGCACCCCGTGGCCTGGAGCCGTTGCCCGACAAAGGCCTGGCGCACTGGCATGTGCGGCTGATCGGAACCGGGTGGCTGGCGCGCATTCCCAAACAGAGCCAGATGGACCTGGCCGCGCTGGAGAACCTGCGCTACCAGAGCGCCTGCTTCCAGCGCGCCGCACCGTCGGGGCACGTTCCGCTGCTGCACAGCGTGATCGAGCCATCGGACGGGATGCCCCGGGGGGCGCTGCTGGTGGAGGAGATCGTGGGCACGCCGGCCAGCGAGCCCCGCCATCTCGCGCCCATCATGCAGGCGCTCGCCGCCATCCACGCGCTGCCCGTGCCTTTGCCGGAAGAGCGCGCGCCATTGCTCAACGAACGGAATCCCCTGGCAGGACTCGTTGCGCTCATCGACGCGCAGGCCCGTTACCTGGACCATGCCGCCGTGCCACCCGCATCGGCCCGGGCGGTGAAGGCGCGACTGGCGGACCTGGCGCAGCGCATGGCGCCGGCCGTGATGGCCTGTCCGCAGCGCCTGATCACCTTCGACGCCCACCCGGGCAACTTCCTGATCACGCCCGCTGGCAAGGCGGTGCTGGTGGACCTGGAGAAGTTGCGCTACAGCTACCCGCCGCTCGACCTGGCGCACGCGACGCTCTACACCTCGACCACCTGGGACCGCGACGCCTCGTTTCAGCTGTCCACCGAAGCGGTGGCACGCGCTTACGAGGTCTGGGCCGCGGCGGTGGGCGAGGCGATTGCCGGGCCGTGCCGGCGCGCGCTGGTGCCGTTGCGCGAGATGATGTGGCTCTGGTCGGTGACCTGGTGCGCCAAGTGGCTGGCCGAGTCGGCTGGCGGCCACGGGGTGCGCAGCGATGGCGAAGACTGGTCGGCCCGGAACAGCGAAGCTGCGCTGATCGAGCACGTGCGGGACCGGGTGAACGATTACCTGTCCAGCCGTTGCATCGAACGCCTGCTGGCGGAGTTTGACGAGCTGCAAACCGTGTTGGTCACATGAAGCGGGCGAAGCTGTAAGCTTTGACGGCTTCGCCCGACTATGGGCTTTACCCCTTTGCTTTCGGAGTGCTTGCACATGAATTGGTTGCCCCTCACCACCCTGGCGCTGAGCCTGTCGGTCCCCTTCGCGGCGCACGCCGACTGGGCCAAAGTCGAGGCTGATGCCAAGGGCCAGACGGTGTACTTCAACGCCTGGGGCGGCAGCGAGGCGACGAACACCTACATCGGCTGGGTGGCGCAGCAGGTCAAGGGCCGCTACGGCGTGGAGCTGCGCCACGTCAAGGTGACGGACGCGGCCGAGGTGGTCAAACGGGTGCAGACCGAAGTGGCCGCCGGGCGCCGCACCGACGGCTCGGTGGATCTGATCTGGGTCAACGGCGAAAACTTCCGCAACCTGAAGCAGGGCGGTCTGCTGTTCGGCCCCTGGGCCGAGAGCCTGCCCAACTGGGGTTCGGTGGACCTGAACAAGCCCGTGCGCAGCGACTTCTCGGTGCCCACCGACGGCTATGAAGCGCCCTGGGGCGCGGCGCAGCTGACCTTCATCGCCGACAAGGCCAAAACACCCACGCCGCCGCGTTCGGCGGCCGAGCTGCTGGTCTTTGCCAAGGCCAACCCGGGCCGCGTGAGTTACCCCAAGCTGCCCGACTTTCACGGCACGACCTTCGTCAAGCAGGTGCTGATCGAACTCGCGCCCGATCGAAAACTGCTGCAGGCGCCGGTGTCGACCGCCAGCTTTGCCTCGGCCACGGCGCCGCTGTGGGCTTATCTGGACCAGCTGCACCCGCAGCTCTGGCGCAGCGGCAAGACCTTCCCGGCCAGCGCCGCTGAAATGCACCGCATGCTGGCCGATGGCGAACTGAAGCTCTCGCTGACCTTCAACCCCAACGAAGCGGCCAACCTGATCACCACGCGCCAGTTGCCCGCCACGGCCTACAGCTTCGGCTTCACGGGCGGCACCATCGGCAACGTGCACTTTGTCGCCATCCCGGTCAACGCCAAGGCCCGGGCCGGCGCCCAGGTGGTGGCCAACTTCCTGCTGTCGCCCGAAGCCCAGGCCCACAAGGCCGACGTGGCGGTCTGGGGCGACCGCAGCGTGCTCGACCTGGCCAAACTGCCCGCCGCCCTGCAGGCCACCATGCGCAAGACCGCACCCGGCGCACTGGCCGAGGCCGTGCCCACGCTCGCCGAGCCCCACGCCAGCTGGGTGGAGGCGCTGGAGGCCGAGTGGCTGAAGCGGTACGGCGCGCGCTGATCCGGCATTTGTCGCCGCAAGGGCCACCGGGCCACGGGCGGCGACCGTCGGCGGTGTGGCTGGCGGTGCTGCCGGTGGCGCTGATCCTCGGGCCCTTGCTGCCCGGGCTCTACTGGGCGCTCGCGCCCTCGCTGGACGCCGCTGTCTGGCGGGCCCTGTGGGCCGACGCCCAATGGCCCCTGGCCTTGCAGGCCACCCTGCTGTCGGCCCTGCTGGGGACCGCGCTCGGTGTGGCGATCGCGGCCGTGCTCGCCACCCTGTACTACCCAGGCCGTCGCTGGGCCGACCTGCAACGGCGCATGCCCTTGTTGCTGTCGGTGCCGCACGCGGCCTTTGCCGTGGGCCTGTTTTTCCTGCTCTCGCCCTCGGGCTGGCTGGCGCGCGCGCTGGCCCAGGCGCTGGGCTGGGCCGAGCCGCCCGCCTGGATCACGGTGCAGGACCCTTATGGCCTGAGCCTGGCGCTGGCGCTGGGCATCAAGGAGAGCTGGTTTTTGCTCTGGGTGCTGGTGGCGGTGCTGGGCGAGCAGCAGGTCCAGCGCCACATGGTCGTGGCCCGCTCGCTGGGCTACAGCCGGGTGCAGGCCTGGCGCCGGGTGTTGTGGCCGCAGTTGCTGCCGCGCCTGGGCTGGCCGCTGGCCGCCGTGTGGGCCTACGGTCTGTCGGTGGTGGACATGGCGGTGATCCTGGGGCCGGGCACACCGCCCACCCTGGCCGTGCTGATCTGGCAGTGGCTCATCGATCCCGATGCCGCGATGCAGGCCAAGGGCGGTGCCGCGTCGCTGGTGCTGCTGGCGCTGTTCCTGCTGGGGGCTGGCGCCGCACGATGGTTGTGGCGCCACGCCGTGCACCGCGCGGCCTACCCGGCGGGCGAGCGCCGGCCGGCGCCCCGACCGGCCCGCGTGGGGCTGCACCTGCCCTTGTTGTTGATCGGCTATGCGGTGGTGGCGGTGCTGCTGGTGTGGTCGCTGGCCGAGAGCTGGTTCTTCCCCGCGCTGTGGCCCGAATCGCTGTCGCTGCAGACCTGGCAGCAGGCCGACTGGGCGCCGTTCTGGACCACGCTGTGGCTCGGTGCGGCTGCCGTGCTGCTGTGCCTGCCGGCGGCGCTGCTCTGGCTGGAGTGGGGGCCGCAGCGCTACAACGCCGTGCTGTATGTGCCGCTGATCATTCCCGCCCTGCCGCTGGTGGCAGCGCAGTACGCGGCCTTGTTGCGGCTGCAGGTGGACGGCACCGCGCTGGGCCTGGTGTGGAGCCACCTGCTGTGGGTGCTGCCCTACATGGTGCTCACGCTGATCGGCCCCTACCGCGCTTTTGATCGCCGCCTCATGACCACCGCGCGGGCGCTCGGGCATTCCCCTCTGAGGGCCTGTTTGAGTGTGAAGTGGCCGATGCTGCTGAAGCCCATGCTGGCTGCGCTGGCCGTGGGCTTTGCGGTGAGCGTGGCGCAGTACCTGCCGACGCTGTTTGCGGGTGGTGGGCGTTTTGTCACGGTGACCACCGAAGCCGTGGCCCTGAGCGCCGGCGGCAACCGCCGCGTGCTGGCCGTGCAGGCGATGCTGCAGATCGCGCTGCCGCTGCTGGGCTTTGGCTTCGCAGCGCTGATCTCACACTGGGCCGGCCGTTGCCGGAAGGGGCTGCGTTGACATGTTGGATATACGGAACCTCACCATCACCCAGGACCAGAACGTGCTGATTGCGGGTCTGAACCTGCAGGTCGAACCCGGCGTCATCGCGACGGTGACCGGGGCGTCGGGCTCGGGCAAGTCCACGCTGCTCAACTGGCTGGTGGGCGATCTGGACCCGGCCTTCCAGGCCAGCGGCGAACTGTGGCTGGCCGGCCAGCGGCGCGACCAGTTGCCGGTGGAAGCGCGGGGCGTCGGCATCCTGTTTCAGGACGACCTGCTGTTTCCGCACCTGAGCGTGGGCCAGAACCTGGCCTTCGCCTTGCCCGCTGCGCGGAAGGGCGCCGCCGCTCGCCGCGCGCGGGTGGAGCAGACGCTGCGCGAGATCGGGCTGGAGGGTTTCCACGACCGCGATCCCGCCACGCTCTCGGGCGGCCAGCGCGCCCGCGTGAGCCTCATGCGCGCCCTGCTGGCCGAGCCCGACGCACTGCTGCTGGACGAGCCGTTTTCCCGGCTCGACGCCGAACTGCGCGCGCAGTTCCGAAGCTTCGTGTTCGAGCAGATCGCGCGCCAGCGCATCCCCACCTTGCTGGTCACGCACGACCCGGACGACGTGCCACCCGGCGGGCGGGTGCTGGACATCCACCAATGGCAGGTTTAGGCGGCACCCCCGCCGCGCTGCGCGCGACCCCCTCCAGGGGGCAACGCTGGCGGCCCGGCAGAGCCGGTTCCGCGGCGTTCTGGGTCGTGCACTTCATCTCGGAAAGGTGGTTGGACTTTCGGCTGCCGCGCTGCGCGACTGAACCGCAGGGCCGCATCTCAGCGTTTCAAAAAGATGCTTGCAGGTCGTCGGGCAGCCAACGCAGGTCGGCCGGTTCATCGATGTCGTGCAGCGTCGGCAAGTTCTGCAACGACCAGCCGAGTTGTTCCACACGGAGCCGCGTTTCTTGCGCCACGGTGGCCGAGCTCCATGCGATGCCGGCAAACAGGCTGGCGTCGAAGCGTTTCAGCCCGAGCAGCACATAGCCGCCGTCGAAGGCCGGCACCAGGGCGGCGTCTGCAGCGATCAGGCTGGCCGCGGCCTCCCGGATGCGCCCGGCCGTGAGGTCGGGGCAGTCGGTGCCCATCAGCAGCACGGGCTCTCCCGCATCCAGCACACGCTGGGCCGCGCGGGCCATGCGCTCGCCCAGATCGCCGTCGCCCTGGTCGCTCCAGGTCAGCGTTGCCTGCGGCGCCAGCCCCGACCAGAGCGGGTCGGCGGGCGCGGGCGTCACACACAGTTCCACCGGGCCCACACCGCTGGTCAGGGCTTGCGCCACCGCATGCTTCAGCAGCGCGGCCGCCAGCCGGGCGGCCCCCTGTGTACCCAGCGCCGGGATCAGGCGGGTCTTGGCGAGGCCCGCCACGGGGGCCTTGGCGAAGATGACGATGCGGGGTGGCTGGGCCATGGCGGTCTTAGCGGTACCGCTGCGCCAACTGCTCGGCCGGTGTGCCGCGCCAGTAGGCCCAGCGCAGGCGCCACATCAGCAGCACGGTGCGCCAGACGCCGCGGCTTTCCCAGCGCCGCCCCGAGGTCCGCACCGGGGTGCCGATGCAGGCGGGGCGGGCCAGCGCCCGAAGGCGTCGGCTGAGTTCAATGTCTTCCATCAGGGGTTGATCGGGGTAGCCGCCCACGGCCTCGAAGGCCTTGCGCGTGACGAAGATGGCCTGGTCGCCGGTGGCGATGCCCGTCCAGCGCGAGCGATGGTTCATCAGGGTGGCAATCACGCGCAGCATGGGGTGTGCGCCGTCGATGAGCACATCAAAGCGGCCCCACACGGCGGCGGTCTTCAGCATGGTCTGGCGCAGGGTGGTGAGGGCGCCTTCGGGCAAGAGCGTGTCGGCGTGCAGGAACAGCAGCACGTCGCCGGTCGCCTGGGCCGCGCCCAGGTTCATCTGACGGGCCCGGCCTTTCGGTGACGCCAGCACCCGAAAACCGGCACGCTCCGCCAGCGAAACAGAACCGTCGTCGCTGCCCCCATCGACGATCAGGATTTCACAGCCCTGGCGCTCCAGTTCAACCAGCCGCGCCAGCACGCCGGGCAGGCCAGGCGCCTCGTTGAGCATGGGCACGATGATCGAGACACGCATGGTCAACGTCGATGGCGTCGAATGGGCTTGGCGCTGGTCCGTCTCACGCCATCAAGCGGTCAGCACCACGGGCTCCAGCGCGTCCGACGCACCGCGGATGCGTCCAATGGCAGCGGTCTGCGGGTAGCCCGATGCCTTCAGGGCGCGGATGCAATCAGTGGCCCGGTCGGCCGGCACGCTCGCCAGCAGGCCACCGGCGGTTTGCGGGTCGAACAGCAGCGGGTAGCGCGGGTCCTTGACGAAGTCTTCGGCGTTGCGCAGCGCGCGGCGCAGGCGCACATTGGCCGGCTGCAGCGAACTGACGATGCCCGCCTGCACACATTCCACCGCGCCGTCGAGCAGGGGCAGGGCGCTCAGTTGCAGTTCGGCGTCCACGCCCGAGGGGCGCGTCATCTCCACCAGGTGCCCGAGCAGGCCGAAGCCGGTCAGGTCGGTGCAGGCGGTGGCGCCGTGCGCGCGCAGGATCTGCGCGCCGGCCTGGTTGGACACCACCATCGATTTCAGCGCCGCGTCGATCCAGCGGCCTTTGGCCGCGTGCCGCGCGTGGGCCGCGAACAGGGTGCCGGTGCCGATGGGTTTGGTGAGCAGCAGCACGTCGCCGGGCAACATGCCGCCCTTGCGCATGACGCCGTCCATCTGCTCGTCGATCAGGCCGTTGATGGCAAAGCCCAGCGCCAGCTCGCGCCCCTCGCCGGTGTGGCCGCCGACCAGGGCGCACCCCGCGGCGTTGAGCACCTCGACCGCGCCGGTCATCATCTGCAGCAGCAGGTCTTCCACCTTGGCTTCCAGGCCCGGTGGCACGGTGGCGATGGCCGTGGCGGACTGCGGCTCGGCGCCCATGGCGAAGATGTCGCCCAGCGCGTGGTTGGCCGCGACCTGGCCGAACAGGTAAGGGTCGTCGATGAAGCTGCGGAAAAAGTCCACGGTGTGCACCATGGCCTTGCCCGGCGGCACGCGCACCACGGCGGCGTCGTCGGGCGCGTGCAGGCCGATCAGCACGTCGTCGCGCTCGACCGGTTGCAGGCTGCCCAGTGCGCGGGTCAGGATGCTGGCGCCCACCTTGGCACCGCAGCCGCCGCAGCGCATGGCGATGGCCGAGATCGCCTGGCGCGATTCTTCGGCACTCAGCACCAGGCTGCTGGTGGGCGTTGCCGCTGCCGGGCTGGCATCGGCCATGGCCGGCAGCTCGGTGAACTTGCGCATGAAGCGGCGGTCGATCCAGTCCTTCCAGGTCCAGACCCAGTTTCCGGCAAAGCCGATGGCGCCGCGCGAGGCCACGGCGTAGCGGTCGCCGGTGGAGATCAGCGCCAGCCAGCGTTGCTGCGGGTTGTAGGCCACCAGGGGCTGGCCGCGCAGGCTCAGGCGCAGGTTTTTCGCCAGCGGCGGGCCCATGCGCACCGCGAACACACCGGCCTTCTCCAGCGGGCGCGCCGTGAACGAGGCCACGTCACCCGCGGCAAAGATCTTCGGGTCGTCCAGCGTCTGCAGTTGTTGATTGACCTGGATGAAGCCGTGTTCATCGAGCGCCAGGCCGGTGCTTTGCAGCCAGACCGGGCCACCGGCTTGTGTGACCCACAGGGTTTCGTCGGCGTCGAAGGTGCGGCCGTCCTGCGTGTGCAGGCAGCCGGGCGAAACCTGCGTCACCTCGGCGCGGGTGTGCAAGGCCACGTGGCGCTCTTTGAGCACACGGGCAAAGCGCGCGCGCACCCCGGGGTTGTGTGTCGGCAGGATGGTGTCGCCCGCCGTGAGCAGCACGAAGCGCAGCAGGTCGGGGTTGCGGCCGAGCTTCTGCAGCTCGTTGCGCAGCCGGAACTGCACCGACAGCACCAGCTCCACACCGCCTGCGCCACCGCCCACCACGGCGATCGTGAAGCGGCTGTGCAGCCCGCGCACGCGGTCCAGCAGCTGCAACCAGCGCTGGTTGAAATGGGCGATGGGCTTGACCGGCACGGTGTGCGCCCGCGCGCCGTCCACCTGGCGCACATTGGGCGTGGAGCCGGTGTTGATGGACAGCAGGTCGTAGGGCACCGAAGGCCGGTCGCGCAGCAGCACGCGCTGGTTGGCCCGGTCCAGGCCGGTCACTTCGCCGTGGATGAAGCGCGCCCCGGCGAACGCCGCCAGGCGGCCCAGGTCGATGTGCACGTCGTCAAAGCTGTAGTGGCCCGAGATGTAGCCGGGCAACATGCCGGAGTAGGGCGTGTCGATGTCGGTGCAGATGAGCGTGATGCGCAGGCCCGGCTCGGGCTGCATGGCGAGCATGCGCAAGACGACCACGTGGCTGTGGCCGCCGCCGACGAGCACCAGGTCGCGCAGGATGGGTTGTTCAGAGGCTTGCATGGGAACCTGTGTAGGGCTGTTCCCGTTGATCATAGGGGGCGGTTCACTGCAAGCGGGTGCTGTGGTCGGAGCCGAAGATGCCTGCCAGGCCATTACAGTTCGTTCATGTCCGCAACCGAAGACGATCTTTCCCCTGTCGCCCCTTTGCGGCGCCCCGTGTTCCGCATGTTGTGGATCACCTGGCTCATGGCCAACGTCTGCATGTGGATGACCGAGGTGGCGGCGGCCTGGATGATGACCTCGTTGACCACCAAGCCGATCTGGGTCGCGCTGGTGCAGACCGCGGCCACCTTGCCGGTGTTCCTGCTGGGCCTGCCCAGCGGTGCGCTCGCCGACGGTCTCGACCGCAAGCGCTACTTCCTTTTCACGCAGCTGTGGGTGGCTGTGGTGGCAGCGATCCTGAGTGCCTTCGTTTTCCTCGACATGATGTCGCCGCCCGTGCTGCTGGCCCTGACCTTTGCCAACGGCATCGGCCTGGCGATGCGCTGGCCCGTGTTCTCGGCCATCGTGCCGGAGATCGTGCCCCGGTTCCAGTTGCCCGCGGCGCTGGCGCTCAACGGCGTGTCGATGAACGCCTCGCGCATCATCGGCCCGTTGGTGGCGGGCGCGCTGATCGCCAGCGCCGGCAGCGCCTGGGTGTTCCTGCTCAACGCCCTGCTGTCGATCGGGGCCGCGGTCATCATCAGCCGCTGGAAGCGGGAGCACCAACCGAATCCGCTGGGGCGCGAGCGCCTGGGGCCCGCGATGCGCGTCGGGTTGCAGTACGTGGTCCAGTCCTACCACCTCAAGGGCGTGCTGCTGCGCATCTCGATCTTCTTCTTTCACTCGACCGCGCTGATGGCGCTGCTCGCCCTGCTGGCCCGGGGCATGGAGGGCGGTGGTGCCGGCACCTTCACCCTGCTGCTCGCCGCCATGGGTGCAGGGGCCATCGTTGCCTCCGGCTTCTTGACCCGGCTGCGCCGCAGTTACCCCCGCGACGGCCTCATCCTGCGTGGTGCGGCCGTGCAGGCCGCCTCGATGGCGGTCATGGCCGTGACCGACCAGGTCTGGGTGGCGGTGCCGGCGATGCTGCTCGGTGGCGCCGCCTGGATCACCACCGCGAACACGCTCAGCGTCTCGATCCAGATGGGCCTGCCCGACTGGGTGCGCGCGCGTGGCATGTCGATCTACCAGATGGCCATCATGGGCGCGGGCGCCAGCGGGGCTGCGATCTGGGGTCAGGTGGCCACCTGGACCAGCGTGCCGGTCAGCCTGGGTATCGCGTCCGCGACCGGCGTGCTGGCCATGGCGCTGGTCAACCGGCTGCGGCCCGACACCGGTCTGGAGGACGACATCACGCCCAGGCGCATCTTCCCGGCGCCACAGATCCACCAGCCACCGCCTCAGGGCCATGTGATGGTGATGATCGAGTACCGCATCGACCCGGCACGCGCGGCCGACTTCCGGGAACTGATGCTGGGCGAGGGGCGACGCAGCCGCCTGCGCCACGGGGCCCTGTCGTGGGAGTTGCTGCACGACATCCACGAACCGAGCCGGTTCGTCGAGGTCATCGTCGACGAATCCTGGACCGATCACCTGCGGCGTTTCGACCGCGTCACCGCCGCCGACGTGGCGCTGCGCGACCGCAAGCTGGGGTTCCACCTGGGCGACGAGGCGCCGCGCGTCACGCGGTGCCTGATGGAATCGACGGTGAAGAGCGGCTGAGAAAGCCTGCGCCCTCGGTCGGATTGGGAGGTGGAGCGCCACGCCGTGCGTGCACTGGCCCCATGGACACGCGGTGCCGCGGCGCACCACGACAACCTGGGCGACTGAGCTTCCCGAAAACCCTATGCGCCCGGTTCCTGCAGCGCACCCGTCACGCCGGCCTTTGACCGCGCGGGCGGCTGCCAGCGGAAGAACATCGGGTAGACCTTTTCCACCACCGGGCCGTTGAAGTCCCAGGCCAGGCACTGGCCCAGGTGCATCGGCGGGCGGCCGTCGGCTGTCGGCGCGAACGAGGCCGAGCGTGTCTGGAACGCGGCGGTGGCCAGGTTGAACAGCAGCTCGCGCAGGTGGGTGCAACCCTGGATGCCGCCGAGGTGGCGTTCGATGGTCTTGCGCCAGCCGCGGCCCAGCGTCTCGCCGATCAGGCCCTGCATGGGTTCCATGGCCTGCGGGCAGGGCGCGTGCGGGTGCGCGTCCATGGCCACCGCGATGTCGCGGATCACCATGGTGTTGTCCAGCGTGACGCGGAGGTGCATGTGGTGGATGGGCTCGTGGGGTGCCCACTCGCCCTCACCCTCGATCTCGAAGGCGTGGGGTTTGGTGTCTTGCAGTTCGCCTTCGATGTCCCACAGGCCATCGTCGCGTTCGAACCCCCGGTATTCGACTTTTCGGGTGTGCATGGGCTTGCGGGGATGGGGCGTGGGCAGTGGCAAAACGGGACCTCGGCGAAACAAGTGACTGAACCCCGATTTTCCCAGATGGCCGTGATCGCCGTCCCGGGCCGGCCGCAATGCCTTCAAGGTCATGGGGTGCGTGGATACTGCGGTACCTCCATTCCCTTTCCATCCCGATTCGTGATGACCGCTTCGAACCGACTGCAGGCACAGGATGTGCTCGACCTCGCCCGGCGTCAGTGGCGCGACACCTGCGCCGCCTGCGCGCCCTTCGCCAGCCCCGGCTGGGACTCGTTTCCCGGCACGGTCAGCGACGAGGCCCTGCAGTTGCTGGGTGCGCTGTGGCTGCCCGGTGACGAGGAGCCGACGCTGGAGGAGCAGCGCCCGCCCGGCGTGGACCAGTGGTCGGCCGAAGCGCCCATCGCCCTGCATTTCCATCCCTGCAACCGCTGCCAGGTCTGGGCCTGCAAGGCCTGTGGCAAGCCCTTCCTGCGCTACACCGAATACGGGGGCTACTACGAGGACCGCCGCATCCGGGAGCTGGATCCGGCGCGGATTGAGCTCAGCGAGCCGGACGCCTGAGCGGCACGGGGTGGGCCGCGGCACCGACCGCTTGAAGGCTGCTTGAAGTCGGTGCGATGCCCCAGGGCTGCACAGGCAGCGGCCAGGCTGGCACACTGGGCGCACCACCGCCAGGAGACCCGCCATGTCACACGAGCACGAGCACCCGCATTCACACAGCCACGAACAAGAACCGGCCTGGAAGCACGACGGCGTGCGCGTGGTGCCGGGCAACCAGCTCGACGGCAATGTGCCGAGCACGCCGGGCATGGACCGCAAGGCGGCGATCAACTTCGCGCGCGTGGGCGCCCAGAAGCTCTGGGCCGGCACCGTGACCATCCACGCCAACGCCAAGACCGGTGCGCACCACCACGGCCCGCTGGAGAGCGTGATCTACGTCGTGAAGGGCCGGGCGCGCATGCGCTGGGGCGACAAGCTCGAATTCACCGCCGAGGCCGGACCGGGCGATTTCATCTACGTGCCGCCCTATGTGCCGCACCAGGAGATCAACGCCAGCCCGACCGAGGTGCTGGAATGTGTGCTCTGCCGCAGCGACGGCCAGGCGGTGGCGGTGAACCTGGACATCGAGCCGGTGGAAAAACCCGAGCAGGTGCTGTGGGTGGATCCGACGCACCCGCACGGCGGCATGTGATGTCGCTCAGTGGGTGCGGGCCAGGCGCCGGTGCAGCAGCCACTGCGCGAAGGCCCCGCACAGGGCGAAGCCCAGCATCAGCAGCCCGAGGTTGAGCGCACCCTCGTGCCGGAACAGGCCGACGGCAAAGCCGCCGACGGCGCCCGTCATCTGCTGCATCAGCCCGGCCACCGCCGCAGCCGATCCCGCCAGTGCGGGCACCAGCCCGATCGTGCCGCCGAGCGCCGGCGGCACCAGCAGGCCGTGGCCGATGCCCACCAGCATCAGCGGCAAGGCAAACGCGAGCGGGGTGTTCAGACCGGCCAGGGCCAGCACCACCACCAGACCGATGCCCGCCAGCGTGCAGGCCTGCCCGATCCCCATCATCACGCGTTCGCCGGTGCGGTGCGCCATGTGCGAAGCGAGGTAGTTGCCCACGATGTAGGCGCCCGGCACGCACATGATGTAGTAGCCGATGCCATCGGGCCCCACGCCGTAGCTGCCCAGCACGATGGGAGCGCCGCCCAGGAAGGCGTAGAAGGTGGCGGTGGTCATGGAAAGCAGGGCCACATACAGGATGAAAGCGCGTTCGCGGCCCAGCCGCGCGTACGACGACAGCATGGCGCGCAGCCAGTGCGGCTGCACCGTGGTGGCCTTCTGGTGGTCGGGCAGGCCGCGCCACGCCGCTGCGAACAGCACCACCGCCAGCACCGCCATCACCACAAAATTGGCCTGCCAGCCCAGGCGCACATGCAGCTGCCCGCCGATGATGGTGGCCAGCGGCGGGCACAGGCCCATGGCCATGCCCACGTAGGCCATCACGCGCGTGCGCTCGGGGCCCTGAAACAGGTCCTGCACCATGGCGCGGCCCACCACCATGCCCGCCGCGGCGCCCGCGCCCTGCAGCACGCGCGCGGCCACCAGCAGCGGCAGGTTGGGCGCCAGCGCCGCCAGCACCGAGCCCAGGAACGCCACCGCCAGGCCAAACAGCAGGATCTTCTTGCGCCCGATGCGGTCCGACAGCGGGCCGTAGAGCAGTTGCAGGGATCCGTAGGCCACCACGTAGCCGCTGAAGGTGAGCTGCACCGCCGCCTGGCCGGTGTTGAAGATGGCGCCCCATTCCTGCATCGAAGGCAGGCAGATGGTCATGGCCAGCAGGCCGAAGGCGAGTTGCGCCAGCAGGTTGGCGATCAGCAGGCCGGAGGGTGCGGGCCGGGTTGTCGGAGACGTCATGGAAGGGCGGAATCGGTGGTCGGCACCCCGCGGGTGGCCGAAGAAAACAAGGGGTGTGGCTGGGCGAAGGTCTCACGGCAGGGCGACGCCGCCCGGTGGTGGCGCAGGCCTCAGCGAAGGCGCAAGGCTACCCGGAATGGATCGGTGCCGTGGGATTCAGGGTCGCAGAGGCGCACGCTCCAGCGCATCGACCCACATCGCCTTCCAGGGCGCCCAGTCGTGGCCGCCGGGCGCGCTGAGCAGGTGATTGGCCGGCAGCAGACCATCGAACAGGCCGGGGAACGGCTCCAGCCGGTCGCGGGTGCCGTAGCCGATGAAGAGCACCGGGCGCGCCTGCGCCGGGTCGCCGTAGCCCTTCAGCCACCGCAGCAGATCGCGCTGGAAGTCGCCGGGCTGCAGCGGCAACGCGGGTTGCCAGCGTGCGATTCCACCCGCCTCGGCCACCTCGCTCAGCACGCTGTACGACCCGATGAACGGGGCGAGAGCGATGAGCCCATCGATTTCGCCGGGCGCGCTCTTGGCGTACAGCAGTGAACCCATCCCGCCGAGCGAAATGCCGGCCAGCCAGATCGACCGGTAGCCCCGGGCGCGCGCCGGCTCGATCACATCGGCCCGCAAGCGGGCTTCAAAACTGCCGTTGCGGAAGTAGCCCATGTGCGCATCCACCACCACCATGTCCACGCCCGGGTGGCGCCATCGCAGCTGGTCCACGAAGCCTTCGCGCACGATGTCCTGCGGCACCTCCTGCGACCCCGGCATGAACACGACCAGGGTGTGGCCCGGGCCGCTCGACGACGCCGGCAACCACAGCGCATCCATGGGCACCTTCGCAGGGCGCGGCAACGCGCAACCCACCAGCAGACCCAGCACACCCGTCAGGAGCAGCCACAGGGCGGTGCGTCGTCGAAGGGGCGTGTGGGCGGTGGTGATCGTGGGCATGGTGGGGCGCCGGGGCGTGTGGCAGGCTGGGCTACTGTAGCGCCAGCGTGGGATTCGATGTCTCGCTAAGATCGCGCGATGCCCTCCTACTGGCTGATGAAGTCCGAGCCCGAAGAGTGCTCGATCGACGACGCGCTGGCCGCGCCGCAGGCCAGCGTGCCCTGGACCGGCGTGCGCAACTACCAGGCGCGCAACTTCATGCGCGACGCCATGCGGGTGGGCGACGGCGTGCTGTTCTACCACTCCAGCTGCGCCGAGCCGGGCATCGTGGGCATTGCTCGCGTGGCCTCGGGCACACGCCCCGATCCGACGCAGTTCGACCCGTTATCGCCTTACTTCGATGCCAAGTCCCAACCGGAAGCGCCGCGCTGGCTGCTGCTGGACGTGCAGGCGCTCAAAAAGACGCGGCTGATCGGACTGCCCGAACTGCGCGCCACGCCCGAGCTGGCCGACATGGTGGTGCTGCAGCGCGGCAGCCGGCTGTCGATCACGCCGGTGAGCGAAGCGCACTGGCGCTGGATCACGGAGCGGATGCTGGGCCCTTGAACGAGGCGCGCCGGTTCAGCTGCGGAGCATTTGGCGCCTCGCAGCGACGGTTCAAAGTGGACGGACCGGCGTGCGCGCCGCTTCTCGCACCTGCTCGGCGCAGAACGTGGCCACTTCGGCCAGCAGCTGTTGTGTGGCCGCCTGTGCGGCTGCGGCGCCGGCCACCGGGTCTTCGCTGGCCGCGGCCACGCTGACATCAAATTCGCGCCAGGCCACCGCCTGTCGCGTGGTGCTGTTCAGCAGCACGGCGCGCACGCTCAGGCGCACCTGGCTGGGCCGCTGGCTGAAGTCCTGGTGCAGGCGCAGCAGCTCGGTTTCCAGCCGCCAGCCGCCGGCCGCAGCCGACGGAGCCCGCAGCACGGCGCGAAAGCCGCCACTGTCCTGCAGCGCGCGCACCAGCAACGGGGCCAGCATCTGGGCCGGGGGCTCCACCCATTCATTGAAGGCGAAGGCCTCCAGCTGCTGGGGTCGCCGCTGGTAGACCATGCGTCGGCTGTCGTAGCCCGGCGCAGCGCGCGGCAGGTCCACCGTGAGGGCGGGCGCGCCCGCTGTGGCCACCTGCGCGGTGGCTGGTGGTGGCGCCGCGGTGCCGGCGTCCAGCGTGAAGCGCGCGGGGGGTGATGCCGGCTTGGGCAACAAGGTGCCGGCGCAGGCCGCCAGCAGCAGCGGCACCACCGCGGCGAGCAGCAGCCGGCGGGCGACGCCGCCCGGGCGGCTGGGCAGTGCCTGGGGTGCCGCACTGGGGTTGGGGTGAAGGTGTTTCATGGCGGGCTTTCTCCAGGGCCAGGTGTCGGCGCAGGCCTGCCCAGCAGCAGGCTGCTGGGGCTGACCGTGGTCTGTTCGCTGAGCTGCCGCAGCGAGGCCGAGAGCTGGTTCAGTTCGGCCATCAGACGCGCCAGCTCGGGCAGGGTCTCGCTGCCCAGTTGTTGCACGCTGGTGGCGGCGGCGTCGGCGGCCGCACCGGCGCGGGTGCTGGCCTTCCCGGCCACCTCGGCCATGCGTTCGACGGCCTGCGCGCTGCTCTCGATGCGCGCCAGCGTCGGCCCCAGCTGCTCACCCGCGCGCGCGGTCAGCTTGGCGGTTTTGGCGGCATCGGCGATGCCGGCGCTGATCGCCGCCTGCTGCCCGGCCAGGGTGTGGGCCAGCGTGGCGATGTCGGCCAGGCTGGACTTCAGCGCCGCCTGGTTGTCGGCACCGAAGACTTCGTTGAGGTTGTTCGAGACGCGGTCCACGTTGGCCAGAACATTGCTCAGCACGTTCTCCAGCCGGGCGCTCAGCGAGGGCTTGAAGGGGATGGTCGGCGCCACGCCGTCGGCGCCGGCCAGCAGCGGTGGCGAACCGGCGCTGCCACCGCTGATTTCGATGTAGGCGATGCCCGTGAGGCCCTGCGCCTTCAGCACGGCCACGCTGTCCTGCTTGATCGGCGTGCCACGCTTCACGAGGAAGTGCAGGCGGACCTGCTCCGAGTTCAGCGGGTCGATTTCGATGCGCGCCACCTTGCCCACGTCGACGCCCATGTACTTCACGGGCGCATCGACGTTCAGCCCGGCCACCGATTCCTCGATCACCGCCTGGTAGGTGTCCATCGCCTGGCGGCCGCCCAGCCCGGCGGCGAGCCACAGCACGCCGGCCACCAGCAAGGCGCCGAGCGCGAGCACAAAGCCGCCGACCAGTGCGTAGTTGACCTTGTCGTCCATATCGCTGTGTCTCTGTGTCTGGGTCAGGCCAGCGCAGGGGCCGCCGGCTGTGGCTCCCCGCTGGGCTGGTTGAAATAGGCCGCGACCGTGGGGTGCGGGTGGTGCGAGAGCGCGTCCATCGTGTCCAGTGCGATCACGCGGCCTTCGGCCAGCACGGCGACGCGGTCGCACACCCGCCACAGCAGCGCCAGGTCGTGGGTGACGATCACGATCGTCGGTCCGAACAGCTCGCGCGTGGCCAGGATCAGGTCGTCCACGCCGCGCGAACTGGCCGGGTCCAGGCCCGAGGTCGGTTCGTCCAGGAACAGCAGTTCGGGGTCGAGCGCGATGGCGCGCGCCAGCGCCGCGCGCTTGAGCATGCCGCCGCTCAGTTCGCTGGGCCGCTTGAGCCCGGCTTCGGGCGGCAGGCCGGTCAGGGCCAGCTTCCACTCGGCGATGCGGTCGATCAGCGTGTCGTCCAGCGCGCTGTGCTCACGCAAAGGCAGGCCGACGTTCTGCCGCACCGTCAGCGCACCGAACAGGCCACCGCGCTGGAACATCACGCCCCAGCGCTTGCGCAGCGCGAGGCCTTGCACCGCGTTGAGCGCCGTGAGGTCTTCACCCAGCACGCGCACCTGGCCCGAGCTGGGTTGCTGCAGCCCGATCATCTCGCGCAGCAGCACCGACTTGCCCGAGCCGCTGCCCCCGGCCAGCCCCAGGATCTCGCCGCGCTTCACGCTCAGGTCCAGCCCCTCGTGAACGGTGTGGCTGCCGAAGCGGGTGCAGATCTGCTGCAGCTCGATCACGTGGTCGTTGGCAGCCGCCATCTCACAGCCCCAGCATGTTGAACGCGACCGAGAACAGCGCGTCGGCGACGATGATCGTGAAGATCGACTGCACCACGCTCAGCGTCGTCTGCCGGCCCACGCTGTCGGCGCTGCCCGAGGTGCGCAGGCCCTGGAAGCAGCCGACGGTGGCGATGATGAACGCGAAGACCAGCGACTTGCCCAGGCCGACCAGCAGGGCCGAGCCTTGCATCACGCGGCCGAAGCGGTCGATGAACTCGCCAAAGCCGATGTCCAGTTGCGAGCGCGCCATCACCATGCCGCCAAAGACGCCGGCGATGTCGGCGAACACCGTCAGCAAGGGCAGGGCGATGGCCAGGGCGATGATCTTGGGCAGCACCAGGCGCTGCAAGGGGTCGATGCCGATGGTGCGCAAGGCGTCGACTTCTTCGGCGACCACCATGGTGCCGATCTGCGCCGCGTAGGCCGAGCCGGAGCGCCCGGCAATGATGATGGCCCCGATCAGGGGTGCAAACTCGCGCAGCATGGCGTAGCCCACCAGCTCCACCACGAAGACGTTGGCGCCGTAGTGGCGCAGCTGGTCGGCGCCCTGGTAGGCCACCACGATGCCGAGCAGGAAGGCGGTCAGGCCGATGATGGGCAGGGCATCGAAGCCGCCGATCTGCACCTCGTGCCAGATCGCGCGCAGCCGCCACTGCCCGGGATGGCGCAGCACCCGCATCGCCGCGATGGCGATCTCGCCGATGAAGTGCAGATACGCCAGGACCTGCTGGGCCGCGGCCACCGCGCGCTGGCCGGTCTGGTGCAGCAGGCCGTGTCGCGGCTCCTGCGGCAGGGACTGGCCCGCACCCGCCTGCACCTGCTGCATCAGCGCCGCTGCCCGCGGAGGCCAGTCGCGCAAGCTCGGCGCCGCGCTGCCGGCCGGCAGCCAGCGTTGCAGCACCCAGGCACCGGCCGAATCGATGTCCTGCAGCGCCGAGCCGTCCAGTGTGAGCGGTGGCGTGGTGGCGACCGGCAGGGCCTGGGCTTTCAGCAGCGGCCCCAGTCCCTGCAGTGTCCAGTGGCCGTGCAGGGTCCAGACCCCGTCCGGGCCGGGCGCAAGCGCGGCCTGTGTCGGAGAGGCGCTGGGGACGGATGGAAAAGGCGCAGACATGCGGTACCAAGGTTGCGCTCGAACGGCGCTGGTGTCCGTGCGTTATCGCACACGACGGCTGAAACCCTGAGCCGCCGCCTGGGGTTTCCGTCGATCAGGACGGTCTGGGTGAAGGGGGCTTTTTTGCCAGACGCTCCCAGTCCCGCAGCGTCTGCTGCAAGCGGTTCCTGGCGTCGGGGTGGCCGTTGCTGAAGGCCTCGGCCAGCCGCTTTTTCAGCGCTTCGGCGGGCACGGGTGCGCCGGTGGCCTTGAGCTGATCGATCAGCAGCATGACCGTTTGAAAGTGCCCGGACGTGATGGCCAGTTCCAGCATGCTCTGGCCGCTTTCGGTGAGGTCATGAACGTTCGCGCCATGCTCGATCATGTGCTTGAGCAGGCTCGCCTTGCCGGCCTGGCAGGCCCAATGCAGGGGCACCAGGCCCCCGTCAAGCCGGGCCGTGAAATCGGCATCGGGCGCAAGCAGATCGGCGGCCAGTGGCCAGCCCGACGCCTTGATCATTTGCTGGTGTTTCCAATCGGACATCGGATGGGCGGCGCCTGGGTGGATGCGCTGTGTGTTCGGGGGTGGGGCAGTCTCTCACAAGCGGTCGGGCGCGTGAAGGTCGGTCCGCCGATACAGACGTTTCTCAATGAAAATCCCGGCTCTCCGTCGCCAGCCGGCCCAGCAGCGGAGTGAGGTCTTCCAGGTGGCCGGCGATGAGGTTGCAGACTTCGCCTTCGCGCTGCCACACGCCGTGCACCGCCATCAGCCGGGAACGGGTGAGGGCGCTGCGCTGGCGCTCGCGCAGGGCTTTCCAGACGATGACCTGCACCACACCGGTTTCGTCTTCCAGCGTCACGAACACCACGCCTTTGGAGGTGCCGGGTTGCTGACGCCCGGTGACGATGCCGCAGGCGCGCACGAGGCGGCCGTCGGGCGCGTCTTTCAGCGCTTCGGCTGTCATGAAGCGGCGCGCCTGCAGGCGCTCGCGCAGCAGGGCCAGCGGGTGGCGGCGCAGGGTGAGGCCCAGGCTGGCGTAGTCCCAGACGATGGCTTCGCCTTCGGGGGCTTCGGGCAGGTCGAGTGTGTCTTCGTCCACCGGCGCTTCCTTGAGCAGCGCGGGCGGGGCCTTGAGGGCGGCGGCGTCCCAGACCTGCTGGCGGCGGTGGCCGCTCAGGCTCATGAGGGCATCGGCGGCGGCGAGTTGTTGCATGGCTTGCTGGTCCAACCCAGCGCGGCGGGCGAGGTCTTCTGAGTCCGTGAATGCAGCTTCTTCGCGCGCAGACACGAGGCGCTGCGCTTCGTCGTGTGACAGGCCGCTGATCAAACGCAGGCCCAGGCGCACGGCGGGCAGGGTGGGATCGGGGGCGGCCCTCACCCCAGCCCTCTCCCAGGGGGAGAGTGAGTCGAGGCCCTGCTCTTCCAGCGTGCAATCCCAATCGCTCTCCATCACGTCCACTGCACGCACTTCGACGCCGTGGCGCACGGCATCCTGCACCAGCTGGCTCGGCGAATAGAAACCCAGTGGCTGGCTGTTGAGCATGGCGGCCAGGAACTCGGCCGGGTGGTGGCGCTTGATCCAGCAGCTCGCATAGACCAGCAGCGCGAAGCTGGCGGCGTGGCTCTCGGGGAAGCCGTAGCTGGAGAAACCCTTCACCTGCTCGACCACACGCTGCGCGAAGTCGAGCGGGTAGCCGCGCTCGGTCATGCCGTTGATCAGTCGCTCCTGGTATTTGCCCAGCCCGCCCTTGCGCTTCCACGCGGCCATGGCGCGGCGCAGGCCGTCGGCCTCGCCGGGCGTGAAGCCGGCCGCGATGATGGCGATCTGCATGCACTGCTCCTGGAACACGGGCACGCCGAGCGTGCGCTTCAATGCGGCGTCCAGGCCCTTGGGGTAGTCGACGGGTTCCTTGCCCTGGCGGCGGTTCAGGTAGGGGTGCACCGCGCCGCCCTGGATCGGGCCTGGGCGCACCAGCGCGACCTCGATCACCAGGTCGTAGAACTCGCGCGGGCGCAGGCGCGGCAGCATGCTCATCTGCGCGCGGCTCTCGATCTGGAACACGCCCACGGTGTCGGCGGCGCAGATCATGTCGTAGGTGCTGGTGTCTTCGGCCGGGATGTCCTGCATCTGGAAGTCGAAGCCCTTGCGCTGGCCGATGAAATCGAGCGACTTGCGGATGGCTGTCAACATGCCGAGCGCGAGCACGTCCACCTTGAGCAGGCCCATGGCGTCGAGGTCGTCCTTGTCCCATTCGATGACGGTGCGGTCGGCCATGGCGGCGTTTTCGATCGGGACCATGCGCGACAGAGGCATCTGGGTGAGCACGAAACCGCCGGTGTGCTGCGAGAGGTGGCGCGGAAAACCCATGAGCTGGCCGGTGAGCGCCACGAGCTGGCGCACTTTCAGGCTGTCCGGATCGAGTCCGGCCTCAAGGATGCGCTCGGGCGCAAAACCGTCTTCGCTCCACCAGCGGTGGCCGCTGCCCAGCGCGTCGAGCGCGGCTTCGTCGAAGCCCAGTGCCTTGCCCACGTCGCGCAGGGCACTGCGGGGTCGGTAGCTGATGACGGTGGCGGTGAGCGCGGCGCGCTCGCGGCCGTATTTGGCGTAGAGGTACTGGATGACTTCTTCGCGCCGCTCGTGTTCGAAATCCACGTCGATGTCGGGCGGCTCGTTGCGCTCTTTCGAGATGAAGCGTTCGAACAGCACCGCCGTGCGCGCCGGGTCCACCTCGGTCACGCCCAGGCAGTAGCAGACCGCGCTGTTGGCCGCCGAGCCGCGGCCCTGGCAGAGGATGTGCTGCGAACGCGCGAAGGCGACGATGTCATACACGGTGAGGAAGTAGTGCTCGTACTGCAACTCGCTGATCAGCGCCAGCTCGTGCTCCACCTGCTGCTGCACCGAGGCGGGCGCACCTGCGGGCCAGCGCCGGCCCATGCCTTCGTAGGCCAGGCGGCGCAGGTAGCTCGCCGGCGTCTCGCCCGGCGGCACCACCTCGCTCGGGTACTGGTACGCCAGCTCGTCGAGCGAGAAGTGGCAGCGCTCGGCCACGGTCAGCGTCTCGGCCAGCAGGGCATCGGGGTAGCGCTGCGCCAGCGCCAGGCGCGAGCGAAGGCGCTGCTCGGCGTTGGGCGCGAGCGCGTGGCCGCATTCGGTCAAGGGCTTGCCGATGCGCGTGGCGGTGAGCACGTCCTGCAGAGCCTTGCGCGAGCGCACATGCATGTGCACGTCGCCCACCGCGACCAGCGGCACGGCGGTGAGCTCGCTGCTCTGGCGCAGCCGGTGCAGTCGCATCTCGTCGTCCATCAGGCGCAGCTGCTCCACGCCGAGCCAGCAGCGGCCCATGAAGTGCAACAGCAGCCAGCGCGCCACGCTGTCCATCTGTGCCTGCGTGCTGCCGCGCTGCGGCACGGCGATCACCAGGCAGTCGGCCAGCGCGTTGGGGCTGATGGCGTTCAGCGTGAGGCGGTACGTGCCCTTGGGCGCGGTGCGGCGCAGCCGGGTGATGAACTCGCAGAGGTTGCCGTAGCCGTTCAGATTGATGGCGAGCACGACGAGGGTGAACGGCGCATCACTCTGCACCTGGAACTGGCTGCCCACGAGCAGCTTCAGGCCTTGCTCTTTGGCGGCCACGTGGGCGCGCACGATGCCGGCGAGCGAACATTCGTCGGTGAGGGCGAGGGCGGTGTAACCCAGCGCCTGGGCGCGCTCCACCAGCTCTTCGGGTTTGCTCGCGCCGCGCAGGAAGCTGAAGTTGGAGAGGCAGCGCAGCTCGGCGTAGGGAGGGATTCCGGTCATGCAAATACGCCGTGCAGGAACCACGCAGGCGCCTCATCCAGCCGCGTCTGGAACACCCACAACACGCCCGCGTGCGCCGACTGCGCGACCCAGTAGTCGCGCACCACGTTGCGGATCTGGCCGGCGGCTTCGTCGCGGTCCCACCAGCCGCCTTCCACCCGTTGCGGACCGGCGAGCAATTGCAGTTCGCCCTGGTAATACGGCCGGTTGGCGCGCACCAGCAGCTTGAGCGGGGCGCTCAGGATGAAGCCGGGCTGCGGCAGCTCGCTGCCCATGGCGGGCTTTCGGGGCAGGGGTTCGGGCGCCGGTTGCCAGCGGCACATCCACTCGGGCCGGTGGTCTTCGCACAGCACCGGGCGCACCACACGCTGCGGCCTCAGGCGGGCGGCGATGCGCTCCAGCACCAGGGGCAGCGTCTCGCTGCCGGCGTTGTCGTCGGGCAGCCAGGAGGCGCTTTTTTCCTCCAGCGGCATCACCTCGTCGGCGACCAGTTGCAGATCGCCCACCGGGGCCAGCAGTTCCACCCGGGCCAGGTGCTCGGCGAGCAGGCGGCAAAGGTGCTCAATGTTGCGCGTGGGCGCTGCCGTTCGCACGGTGAGGCTGCCGCCATCGCCCGCCGATTTTGCGCGCATGGCATCGTGCGCCCAGTGCAGCGTGAAGGCGGTGGTGCCGCTGTGGCGCGCGGCCAGCCAGCCACACAGCGCCAGCAGCAGGCGGCGCGCGCCGAACAGCAGGGCCGTCGCATCGTCCACGCGGAACATCAGCTCCAGCCGCTGCGCGAAGCGCTCGGGCATCGCGATCCAGCGGTGCACCTCGGGCGCACGGCCGTAGGCCCGGTCGAGCGCGGCGAGCAGCTGTTTGTCAAAGCGCCGGCCGACGCCGCCGCGCGGCAGGCGCCGCACGTCGCCCAGGCTGCGGCAGCCGATGTGCGCGAGCGTGAGGCGGTGCGGACGCACGGCGCTGAGCGTGTCCATGGGCAGGGCGTCGAGCAACACGTCCAGCGGCTGGCGAAAACCGTCTTGCACGCCAGCGCGCGCCAGCGCCAGCGCGGCCAGGCTGTTGGGCGCCCAGGCGACCTGGCTCACGCCCAGCTCGGTGCCCTCCGAGACCACACGCTCCCGCAGCGCGTGCCAGCCGCCAAACAGGCGCACGCTCGCCGCCAGCTCCATGACCACGGCTTCGTCAGCGACAGCAACCCGGGGCGTGAATTGGAGGGCCCAGATCGCCAGCGCCTGCAGCGCCGCGTCAGTGGGCGAGGCGGTGTCGTCGGGTGCCGGCAGCCGGAGCGCTGACCAGAGCATGGCCGGCCTCGCTGGGAGAAGGGAACGGGGCGGTCTGCGGCGCCGGTTCGAGCGGCAGCAGGGTGCTGGGCTTCTGCAGCCGCGGTGTCAGGATGGTCTGCAGGCCGCCGGGCACCGAGGGCAGGTGCAGCGTGGTCTCCAGCGGCGGGCCCTTGCGCTTGAACACGTTCACCAGCAGTTCCCAGTCGGCCCCCACGCGGGCCAGCAGGCGCAGCGGCGCGGCCGACGATTCGCGGGCCGCCGTGGCGGGCCGGCACAGGAACACCGGGCCAGCGCAGCCCGCGGCCAGCACCTGCAGGCGGCGCACCTGCTCGGCGCGCACCTGCGGCAGCCAGGCGATGAGCGCACCGCAGGCGTTGGCCTTGACCAGCTGTTCGGTGGACCACAGGCGCTCGGCCGGCGTCTCGGCCTGTACCCAGACCAGTTGCCGCTCGTTGATGCCGTCCAGCCGCAGGCCCGGCGGGTGCGGCGGCCGGGGCGGGCCGACCAGCACCACACTGCGACCGGTGGCACACACCTGGCGCAGCAGCGGCCCGAGCAGCCGCCATTCCAGCGTGCCGCTCTGGGCGCTCAGTATTTCGGTGACACCGTGGCCGGGCCAGCCGCCACCGGGCAGGGCGGCGTCCAGCGCCTCGAAGCCGCTGGACCAGGTGGCCGCCACCGGGCTGCCCAGCTGGTCGGCGCGCCAGAGCGCAGCCGCCACGGCGGCGGGCAGTGCGCTGGAGAGCGCACCCGGTGCGGGCACCGGGCGGGGGGCATTGTGGGCAGGCCGGGCCAACGGAGGGTCGGGCAGGCGGGCTGGGGCGGGGGAGGGCATGATCCATCAGATACTGTTTATGCATAAGGGGTATCCACTTAGCTCCAGTCATCGTAAATGCTGGATGGATAACCAGTATTGAATGGTATGCCAGTCAGGCAAACAGTCAAGCCTTTTTCACCACGTCCCGGTACGTCACCGGTGCTGTCACGACCGCTTGTTGCAGCAACCGATAGAACAACATGCCGCGTGAGTTGGATGTGCGGCGATTGAAGCGGAACACGAACTCATCCAGGTAGGCATCCAGGTGTTCGGGCTGCACCGAGCCATGGTGTGTGCCCAGAATCCAGCGCTGCACCAGAGCCGCCACCCGATGCACGCCAGCCATCGAGACATGAGCCGGAACGTTGGAGCCCAACATGACCGTGCGCTGATGGACGAAGCCCAGGTCTTTCAATGTCAGGTAGGCAGCCGAGCCGTCGGTACGCACCTGTGCGCCAGGCTCGATAACCTCCTCCACGAACGGAATCACACAAGCAGCGGAGTCATTGGCAATGCGGCGCAGGCGGATGCGGCCGAATCCTTTGGGGTCCAGCATCTCCACGGCCATGACCACCAGCACCTTGCTCGTGCTGCTCTTGCGCCCTTTGGGTGAGATGGGGTTTCGCCTGTCTGTGATGGCCAGATAGGTCTCGTCAACTTCGACCAACCCTTTGAGCTGTTCGCGACCCGGTCGAACCATGGCACGACGAAGCCGATGCAGCATGGTCCAAGCGGTCTGATAGCTGCCCAGTCCCAGCACGCGCTGTAGACCCAACGCGCTCACGCCTTGCTTCTGATTGGTCAGGTACCAAGCCGCAGCCAGCCAAACGCGCAGTGGCGTTCGGGTCTTCTCGAAGATGGTGCCGGCGGTCACCGAACTCTGGTGTTGGCAACTCGGGCACATCAGCCGGGTACGCGTCGCACGATAGGCATCGCCTACGCAGCCGCAGCGCGGGCAGACAAAACCTTGGGACCACCGCAGCCGCTCCAGATAGGCAAGGCACGCCTCTTCGGTGGCAAACCAGTCAAGAAACTCGTTCCAAGTCTGCGGATAGTCTTTTCCGGGCGTTGGCGCTAAAGTATGGATATCCATCCAGTTATTCTGCATCTGCTGGAGCTAAGTGGATACCCCTT
>NZ_JBVPZA010000025.1:0-30290 GCF_055703065.1 Hydrogenophaga sp. L310 | reverse complement strand
CTTGCCCCTGAAAAGTGGAGTTCTTAGTCCTTGTTGAAAATACCGACAAGGAGTCAAGGAATGACAGCAGCAAAGCAGGTGCGTGCGCAGTACACGCAGGAGTTCAAGTTGGAGGCGGTCCGTCAGGTGAGCGCCGGTCAGGCCATTGCTGTGGTGGCCAAGGTGTTGGGGATCCCCAAGGCCAGTCTGGGCAATTGGGTTCGCCAGGCAGCCAAAGGCGCGTTGAGCGGCGCTGGGGGCGATAACAAGGCCGTGGGGGTCTCGCCCGAGCAGATGGAGATAGCGCGTTTGCGAGCGGAAGTTGCGCGCCTGAGGATGGAGCGCGACATCGCAAAAAAAGCCGCGGCGTACTTCGCGCAGGACACGCTGCGAGGTACGCCTGGATTCACCAAATGAGGCAGCAGTACCCGGTGAGCGTCTCCTGCGGCGTGCTGGAGGTCAGCGCCAGCGGCTACTTCAACTGGCTGCGCCGCCCACAGGACATCGCTGGCAGGCCCGGCGGGCGCCACAGCGACGAAGCACTGCTGGCACACATCCGCGCCATCCACGCCGAGGTCAAGGGGGAATACGGCTGGCCTCGGATGCACAAGGAACTGCTGGCCAGGGGCATCCGGGTGGGCAAGGACAGGGTGCGCAAGTTGATGCAGCAGCACGGTATCCGTGCCAGAACCAAGCGCAAGTTTGTGGTCACCACCGACAGCCGCCACAGTCTGCCGGTGGCACCAGACCTGGTGCAGCGGCGCTTTACCCCCGAGGCACCCAACCAGCTGTGGAGTGGAGACATCACCTACATCGCCACCGACGAGGGCTGGCTGTACCTGGCTGCGGTCATCGACCTGTTCAGCCGTCAGGTGGTGGGCTGGAGCCTGCAGCCGCACATGCAGGCGGGCCTGGTCAAGGACGCGCTGGCCATGGCGTGGTGGCGGCGGCGCCCGCCGACTGGTCTGATATTCCACAGCGACAGGGGCAGCCAGTATTGCAGCGGCGAATTCCAGGATGCTTTGAAAGACTGGAAGATGCGTTCCTCGATGAGCAGGAAGGGCAACTGCTGGGACAACGCGCCGACCGAGAGCTTCTGGGGCCGCCTGAAAACGGCCAGCGTGCATGGGCACAAGTTCGCCACGCGAGAGCAGGCCAAACAGGCTGTGATGGACTGGATGGCTTTCTACAATCACCGCCGGCTTCATTCCTCGCTGGGCTACCTCAGCCCGATGCAGTTCGAGCAACGCTGGTACGAGGCACAGCGCAAAAAGGCCGCGTAATCGTCGGGCTAAGAGCTACACCAAACGAGGGCAAGGTCATACTTCTAGTAGCCACCCCTTTTCAGGGTGGCTTGCACATCACCAATCTCCAGTTTGACCATCCCGTTCTTCTAGTAGCCACCCCTTTTCAGGGTGGCTTGCACGGCGTTCGACTTCTCCCGAGCCATTGAGCTCTTCTAGTAGCCACCCCTTTTCAGGGTGGCTTGCACTATCCGCATGGACTTCTCGAAGAATGTCATCTTCTAGTAGCCACCCCTTTTCAGGGTGGCTTGCACCGACGGCATGCGCGGGGCACCGCAGATCAGCTTCTAGTAGCCACCCCTTTTCAGGGTGGCTTGCACAATGGGTGGCGTGGTCTTGATGTAGTTGTACTTCTAGTAGCCACCCCTTTTCAGGGTGGCTTGCACCGCCAGCGTGTTCGGCGGCGTTGACAGCTACTTCTAGTAGCCACCCCTTTTCAGGGTGGCTTGCACCTGGGCGCTGTAGGTGCCGTCGTAGGTCTTCTTCTAGTAGCCACCCCTTTTCAGGGTGGCTTGCACGAACCACCGGGCCATGTACACCGCAATCTCCTTCTAGTAGCCACCCCTTTTCAGGGTGGCTTGCACGTTCTGTGGCCGTCCCGCAAGACAAGGCGACTTCTAGTAGCCACCCCTTTTCAGGGTGGCTTGCACAGTTGTTTTCCAAGCTGTTGAACTCAAACAAGAATGCGGAAATAGGCCGTTCAAATATTCGCAACCTGCGCCGGCTGAAACCCGCCCACGGTCACGGTTTTCATCAGTTTTCCCTCGCCGTCAAAGAACTGGAACTGGCCCGCGATCTCCCCGCAACCGCGCGCGCTCTGTGCACCGAGCAGGGGGCGCAGGCTGAGCGCGTTGAGCGCGTCGTCAAGCAGCTCCAAGTCGCGTTCGCGGGCGTTGTCGATCACCATGCGCCCGCTCAGTGGCAGACCCGCGGGCAGGGCGTGGTGTTGCACGATGGTGCGGGTGCTGTTTTGCATCTCGCCCATGGCGTCCTTGAACTTCTCCGTTTCGGCTCGGGCCACCTGCAGGGCCTTGGCCACATCGTCAGGGACGGCTTCGCCTTTTTTCTCCAGCTTCCTGACCTGGCTTTCCAGCTGCTTGACCAGAGCGGCCGATGCGGCGCGCCGGTTGTTGCTGTCGCTGCGGCCCAGAAAGGCGGCCATATCCGTGGGGTCCATGAGCTCCAGCGCTTCTTCGGTGTCGTCCAGGTCTTTGCGTACGCCCGTGAAGGCTTCGGGCAACACGTTGACCGCGGGCAGAAAGTGGCTCACCTTCAGCCGCGACTTGATGCCCAGGCCGCTGCCGAACAAGTCGAGCACGGGACTGGCTTCGCGCGCCTGGCGCAGCGCGAGCAGATCGATGTCGCCGGCCTGTTTTTCGCTCTCGGCGTCCTGGCCAATCATTTCGCTGTAGATCTGCGGCAGCTTGTAGGGCTTGCCGGCCTCGGCGGCGCTGCGCATGTTGCGCAGGGTGACAGCGCGGCGCAGGAAGCCGCGCACGGTGGTGGCGGGCAGGTACCCGGTTTGCTGGCGGTTGCCGGCTTCGTCCACCCCGCGGGTCATGACGGGGAAGTTGTCCCACTCGTTTTCGCGCGCGCCTTCGGGCTTGGGCATGCGGATGGAGAGCGGGCCAACGGTGGTGATCGTGGCGTTGATGACGATGCGGGTGTTCATGTGGGCTCCTTGATGGGGGTGACTGGGGTGGTGTGACAGCGGTTCAGATGATCAGCAGGCCCATGCCGAAGGCCTTGCCCACGCGGCCGATGCCGGTGGACAGCGCCTGGGCAAAGCGGGTGGCCTCGGTGACTTTGAGCACACCGGTGAACTGGCTTGCGTCGATCCAGAAGCGGCGTCCGCCACTGGCGCTGACTTGCAGGCGGTCGCCGTTGACGTGAACCGCCATGACTTCAAAGCCGTGTTTGGCGCCTTCGGCTTCGAGCCAGGCGCGGCGGGTGCGCCAGTCCCCACGTTCGGGGTAGATGTTGCGTCCGCCGTGGCGCTGGGCTGCGCAGGCCTTGAGCTCGAAGGCGATCACGTCGCCCAGTTTCGGCGGTTCGACGCGGCGCCCCTGCGACGTGATGGGCTTTTCGGTGCGCACGATCAGGCGATCGCCCTGGTCGGCAAAAAGCGCGGGCGCGCCGTTCAGTAGCTCGGCCACCAGGCGGTGCAGCGGGTAGCCAGCGGTTTGCGTGGGCTTGGGGATGGTGTGGTCCATCATGCGGGGTGCCTCCTTTTCCAAAGTGTTTTCTGGATGCCTCCAGCTTCTGGCGTGGGCGCCAGGTGCCAGTTGAACGTTTCGACGCCGGCCGGCGAGCAGATGCGCACGGCACGCTTGTCCACCGTGAGGAACAGGTTGGCCAGGGGCACGGGCGCTTTGTCGAACATGAGGAAGATGCGGGGTTGTTTTTCGTCCCAGTTCGCGAGCTCGTCCATGAAGGCCTCGATGCGGGTGCGTTCGTCGAAGTGCAGATGGGCGGCTGCGAGCTTGAGTTGCACGCTGGAGGTGCCGGGGCGCACGATGGCCCAGCCAGACGACAGGCGGCTTTCGGTGCCTTTGGCGAGCCGGTGGTTGCTGCTGAGGGCCCGATAGGCGGCTTCGTGGGGAGCGCCGTCAAGCCGGACGAGGTGGCGCCCGAAGTGTTCGTTGAAGAACTCGAAGGTGTTCATGCCATCGTCTCCGGTACGCAGCAGATGGCGCGGTTGGTGGGGTGCCAATAGGCGGGGCGCCAGGCCGCGTCGGCTTTCAGCGCAGTGCTGCCGTTGCCGGTGAACAGGTCAATGGGAACGGGGCGCAAGGGTTCACCAAAGAAGCCGGTGACGCCGTCAAGTTCGTCGGGTTCGATGTCGAAACCCGTGACCTGGCCAAAGCCGCTGGCGCGCCGCTTGCCGATGAAGGACACGTTGGCGAGCAGGCGGCGCACGGCGTCGGCATCCCCTTGGGCGTACCAGGTGACGGCGGGGGTGGTGACCGCCCGGTAGCTGTTCATGACGGCGCCGAACTCGCGCCGGCGCGTCATGCCGATCATGGTGTGGGTCTTGCCCTGCTTGTTCTGGGCAATGAGATCGAGGTCCAGATCGTGCCGGGCCTGCAGGTTGGCAACGAAACCCACCCGTTGTTCATCCCACTTTTCATAGATGGCCGCGCTGCCGTGCCAGAGGCCTTGCGTGTTGTGCAGCGGAATGTCGGCATGTGCCCGCTCCAGATCGCCCGTGTGTTCATAGATGAGCGCCGCGAGCAGGGCATCGAGGGTCATGTAGCCCCCATTGACGACAAGGGGGCTGCCCAGCGTCGCCGTGACTTTGAATCTGTCCATCGGTTGATTTCCTCCCTGTGGTGCCGTGTGGCTCTGGGGAAATCGTAACGGACGCGGGTGGAATGCCGTTTGTCCTTGCGCAGGTCTCGCGCGGCGCTCAACGTTCAGCGATGTAGTGCGACATGTGCGAACTCTCGCCGGGCGCCAGGAACTCCCGCACCTCGGCCTCCAGCGCGTGATCGGCCACGGTGGCTCGGGCGCGCTGGTGCAGGTAGTCGGCCCACGAGGTGACGATGAAGCGCTCGACATAACGCGAGGGTTCTCCCAGGTCCCGGTAGATGCGCCAGAAGGTGGCGCCGTCGCGCCGGCGCGGTGCCTTCATGCGGCTGATGGCGTCAAGAAACGCCTTGTCCGCGCCCGCGCGGATGCGGTAACCCACTTCCACCGCCACCGGGCCGGCCTCGGGGCTGGGTTCGGCTTCCACAAAGAGCTCGTCCCACGGCGTGCCCTGCGTCACCTCGTGCGCTTCGCCCACGCGCAGCGGGAACGGGCGTGCCAGCAGCAGGCCCGCGGCCATCAGGGCGCCGGCGGCCACCAGCGCGGTGGTGAGGCCGGCGATGTCGGACACCGCGCCCCAGAACGCCGAGCCGATGGCGAACGCGCCCAGCGAAGCCACGATGTGCAGCGCCACCGCGCGCGAGCGCACCCACTGCGGTGCGCTGGCCTGCGTGGCGGTGTTGAAGGTGGACATGGCCGCCATCCAGGCTGCGCCGCCCACCGCCATGGCGGTGTACACCAGCAGCGGCACGCGCACCCAGGCGGCCAGCAGCATGACGGTGGCAAACGCCACGCAGGCGGTGGCGATGATGGCGTCGAGCCCGAAGCGGGTGCGCAGGCGGCCGATCACCAGGCCCGAGGCCACCGCGCCGGTGCCCATGCAACCCATCAGCAGGCCGAAGCCCTGCGCGCCGGTGCCGAGCTGGCGCTGCGCGATCACCGGCAGCAACGCCCACAGCGCCGAACCGGCGGCGCTGTACGCCATCACGCGCACCAGCTGCGCCAGGATGATGCGCGAGTGCCAGGCGAAGCGCAGGCCGCTCAGCGTGCCGCCCCAGAGGCGTTCGGCCGGCAGGCGCGAGGGCGGGTGGGCCTTGGGCGGCCAGCGGCGGATCGACTCCCACATCACGCCCGTGGTGAACACCGTGACCACAAACACCCAGCCCGCGCCCATCCAGGCGAACAGCAGGCCGGCCAGCGTGGGGCCGATCGCGCGCGCCGCGTTGTAGGCGATGCCGATGGCCGTGATCGCCTGCGGCCATTCGTCGCGCGGCACCGGGTCGATCACCGACGAGTTCCAGGCCGGGGTGAGCACGGCCGTGCAGCAGCCGCACACGAAGACCAGGAACAGCACCGACGCCGGCCCGCCCCAGCCGCCGAGCACCAGCCCGGCCAGCAGCACGCAGGCGACCACCTGCGCGATCAGCGCGCCCGAGATCAGGCGCCGGCGGTCGGTGGTGTCGGCCAGCACGCCCGCGGGCAGCGCCAGAAGGAACATCGGCAGGAACACCGCGGTCTGCACCAGCGCGGCGAGGAAGGACGAGCCGGTGAGCTCGATCATGAGCCAGGCCGCCGCCATGGTCTGCATGCCCGCGCCGATGAAAAAGACGGCGCCGCAAAGCCACAGCCCGCGGAAAGCGGGCTGTCGCAGGGGACTCCAGATGGAGTGGGAAGGGGTCATCGGGGCCATTGTCCCGCAGGGGCTCAGGCTGTGCGCGCCGAGTCGGCCAATATCCTGGCCAGCCCGTTGTGCCGCACCACCAGCGGCCCGAGGTCCACGGTGGTGAGCTGGCCTTCACGCACCACCACCCGGCCGTTGACCACGGTGTACGCGGCCTGCGGGCTGGCGCAGAACAGCAGGCTGGCCACGGGGTCGTGCACCGCGCCGCCGGCAAAGCCCAGCGTGCGCAGGTCGAACAGCGCGAGGTCGGCGCACATGCCGACCGCGAGGTGGCCGATGTCCTGGCGGCCCAGCACCATCGCACCGCCGCGGGTGGCGATGTGCAGCGCGTCGCGTGCGGTCATCTCGGCCGGGCCGAGGTCGCAGCCGAAGAAGGTTTGGCCATCGCGGGTTTCGGGCGGCATCAGCGCGCGGCCCACGCGGGCCAGCAGCAGCGCCTGCCGCGCTTCGTTCACCATGTGCGCGCCGTCGTTGCTGGCGCTGCCGTCCACGCCCAGGCCCACGGGCACACCGGCGTTGAGCATGCGGCGGATGGGGGCGATGCCGGAGGCGAGGCGCATGTTGCTGCAGGGGCAGTGCGCCACGCCGGTGCGGCTGGCGGCAAACAGCGATATGCCTTCGTCGTCCAGCTTCACGCAGTGCGCGTGCCACACGTCCTCGCCCAGCCAGCCCAGCTCCTGTGCGTACTGCGCGGGCGTCTTGTTGAACTTCTCGCGGCTGTAGGCGATGTCGTGGTGATTCTCGGCCAGGTGGGTGTGCAGACGCACGCCCTGGCCTTTGAAGCTGCGCGCGAGTTCGGCGCTCTGCTTCATCAGCGCCGGGCTGACGGAGAAGGGTGAGCAGGGCGCCAGCGCGATCTGCACCATGGCGCCGTGGTCCGCGCTGTGCCAGGTTTCGATCAGGCGCTGGCTGTCTTTCAGGATCGCGTCTTCTTTTTCAACCACGCTGTCGGGCGGCAGGCCGCCCGCGCTCTGGCCCACGCTCATGCTGCCGCGCGTGGCCAGGAAGCGCATGCCGATCTGCTGCGCGGCTTCGATGCTGTCTTCGAGCCGCACGCCGTTGGGGTAGATGTAGAGGTGGTCGCTGCTGGTGGTGCAGCCGCTCAGCAGCAGCTCGGCCATCGCCACCTGGGTCGAGACCTGCACCATCTCCGGCCTGAGCCCGGCCCAGATCGGGTACAGACCGCGCAGCCAGCCGAACAGCTCGGCATCCTGCGCGCCGGGGATGGCCCGCGTAAGGCTCTGGAACATGTGGTGGTGCGTGTTCACCAGGCCGGGCATGACCAGGTGGCCGCGGGCGTCGATGGTTTCGCCCGCCGATTCGAGCAGTGCGCGCGGCAGCTCGCTGGTTGACCCTATCCATTCGATCATGTTGTCGCGAACGAACAGCGAAGCGTTCTTCAGCTCGCGACCCTGTGCCGGGTCGGCGTGGTCGAAGGTGGCGATGCAGGTGGCGTTGTGGATCAGCAGGGTGTTCATGTCGATGTGCCTTGATAGCTGCCGTTCGGGCTGAGCCCTTCAACCGGCTCAGGACATGCGCTGCCGAACTCCAGCGAGCCCTTCGACTGGTTCAGGCCGAACGCGCTGTGCGCATGGTGCAGGAGCGCAGGGGAAAGCAGCTTCTTAACCCGGCAGACCACTGACCCGGCTCATCAGCTCCACCGCGTTGTGGGCACCAAACTTGGCTCGGAGCCCAGC
Source organism: Hydrogenophaga sp. L310 (assembly GCF_055703065.1). Classification (NCBI taxonomy): domain Bacteria; kingdom Pseudomonadati; phylum Pseudomonadota; class Betaproteobacteria; order Burkholderiales; family Comamonadaceae; genus Hydrogenophaga; species Hydrogenophaga sp. L310. The sequence continues at coordinate 22,320 of NZ_JBVPZA010000025.1, read as the reverse complement.
GCGCAGCTTCTCTACGGTACGGGGGCTCAGCCCGAGTTCTCTGGCCGCTTCTTTTGCGGTATGTCCGCGGGACATGCCCGCAAGAATCTCGCGCTCACGCGGGGTCAATCGTGAAACATCCGCGCCAGCGTTCAGCGGCTCGAACACCCAGCATGCGTTACCGAAAGGGTTGGACAGATCGGATGTGTTGCCGTGAACCCGGAACCATTGGGTCGCGCCATCACGCCTGCGCATCAATCGCTCATCGTGGTACTCACCCTTCTGGGTCATGACCTGAAGTCCGCGTTGGCCAATGCGCTGGTATTCGTCCTCGCTGGGGTACAGCGCCAGCAGGTCCTGACCCTGCAATGCCTCCATCGAGTAGCCAAACATGCTTGCGAATCGCTGATTGCAGGTCACGATTTTTCTGTTGGATGAGAGCATCAACCCGAGCGGACAAAGGTCAACGATGGCCTCTGCAAGCTCTGGAGAAAAAGCCTGATCGAAGGCCGTGCTGGTGGGCGTAGTTTTACGCACGGGTTTCTCCCGGGGTGGTTATACGACTGTCATTGAAGGCGCACGCTTTCTACTATAGCGCCACACTTTCAAGGACAGGTTCATGGTCGATCTGATCGGATTTGCGCACAGCCAGTTTGGAAAACTCCCGGGCGCCGAACTGGAAAGCCTGATGAGGGAGGTGGCCGGTATCGCCGTGTCGGACGTCGGACTCAGCGGTGCTGACATCGACGCCGTGGTGGTCGGCCATTTCAATCCGGGTCTGGTGGCTCAAGGCTTCACTGCGGGCTTGGCCGCCGGTTTGCTGCCGGGGCTGCAGATGAAGCCGTCGGTTCGCGTCGAGAATGCCTGTGCCACCGGAAGCGCCGCCGTGCACCATGCCGCCAACCTGGTGCGCGCCGGCGAGGCCAGGCGGGTGCTGGTGATTGGTGTGGAGATCATGTCAGGCGTTCCGACCCGGGAGGTCGGCAAGGCCTTGCTGCAGGCCTGCTATGTGCGCGAGGAAGGCGACACACCGGCAGGGTTTGCAGGCATGTTCTCGCGCCTGGCGGATGCCTATGCCGAACGTTTTGGTGATCCGCATCCCGCCATGGCCAAGATTGCGGCGAAGAACCATGCCAATGGTGTTCACAACCCCCTGGCGCAGTTGCGCATGGCGCTGGACGAGGCCTGTTGCGCCAACGAGTCCGAGCGCAATCCCCGTGTGGTGGGGCGGCTGCTGCGCAGCGACTGCTCGCCCATCTCCGACGGCGCTGCCGCACTGGTGGTCAGCGCATCGGATGCGCACGACCGCCGCGACGGTTTCGTGAGATTGCGTGCCACGGCCCAGACCACCGACCTGATGCCGCTGTCGCAGCGCGACATGAGCGAACTCGCAGGCGCACGCGCGGCCTGGAGCCAGTTGATGCATCGCGCAGGCATCGGCTTGAACGACCTCGACCTGCTGGAGACCCACGACTGCTTCACCATCGCCGAGTTGATGCAGTACGAAGCCATCGGCCTGTGCGCCCCAGGTCGCGGCATGCAGGCCCTGGAAGAGGGCTGGGTGATGCCCGGTGGCCGCCTGCCCGTCAACCTGTCCGGTGGCCTGAAGGCCAAAGGTCATCCGGTGGGGGCCACGGGTGTCTCGATGCACGTCATGGCGGCCTGGCAGCTGCTGGGCCGGTGGCGCAGCGCGCCCTTGCCCAGGGCCCGGCTGGCAGCGATTCTCAACATGGGCGGTGCGGGCGTTTCAAACTACGGTTCGGTGCTGGAACGGGTGCGCTGAATGAACCTCGCTCACTGGCTGCAACGCAGCGCCCACACACATCCCGAAACGCCGGCGATCGCCCATGGCACCGAGGTGTGGTGCGACTACGCTGGTTTTGCCGAGCGCGCCGCCCGCACCGCGAGCTGGCTGCAGGCCCAGGGAGTCGAGCCGGGCGACCGTGTGGCCCTGTTCATGTACAACTGCCCGGAGTACCTGCCGCTGTTCTGGGGCGTGTGGTGGGCCGGCGCCGTGGTGGTTCCGATCAACGCCAAGCTGCATCCCCGTGAAGCGGCGTGGATCATCCAGCACAGCGGATGCCGGGTCAGCTTCTGCGATGCCGACCGGTCTTCCGGGTTGCAGGCGGTCCTCGCCGAAACGGGTGCGTCCTCGACGGTTTTCAGCAACCGGGGCCTGATGCTCGGCGACCTGCCGCTGGCGCCGATTTCGCCGCGCGGTGACGACGATCCCGCCTGGCTTTTTTACACCAGTGGCACCACCGGGCGGCCCAAGGGGGTGGTGCTGTGCCCGCGCCAGCTGCGCTGGTGCAGCCTGGCCTACCTGGCATCGGTCCAGCCGGTGAGTCCGGGCGACAGCATGCTCCATCCGGCTCCGATGTCGCACGGCGGAGGCCTGTACCACCTGCCTTACGTGCTGCAAGCCGGCATGAATGTCGTTCCGCGGTCGGACGGTTTTGATGCCGTCGAGTGTCTTGATCTGGCGGCCCACTGGAACCGGGCCTCGTTCTTTGCGGCGCCCACCATGGTGCGCCGGCTGGTGGAGGTGGCGCGAACACGCGAGCAGCCGGCCAAGGGAATCGAAACCATCGTCTACGGCGGCGGCCCCATGTACCTGGCCGACATCGAGGCGGCTGTTGAAGTCATCGGTCCTCACTTCGCCCAGATCTACGGCCAGGGTGAATGCCCCATGTCGATCAGCGTGCTGCAGCGTTGCCTGATCGCCGATCACACCCATCCGCAGTGGCGCGACCGGCTGCGTTCGGTGGGGACTGCGCAGTCGATGGTGGAAGTCGCCGTGTGCGATGACGATGGATGCCCGCTGCCGGCCGGTGCCAGCGGAGAAATCTGTGTGCGCGGTGACGTGGTCATGGCGGGCTACTGGAACGACCCCGAGGCCACGGCAAGAGCCATCCGCGGCGGCTGGCTGGCCACCGGCGATGTGGGTTGTCTGGACGGGCATGGCTTCCTGTATCTGCTGGACCGTTCCAAGGACCTGGTCATCAGTGGTGGCACCAACATCTATCCGCGCGAGGTGGAAGAAGCCCTGTTGACGCATCCGGCGGTCGCGGAGGTGTCGGTGATTGGACGCGCCGATCCCGAATGGGGCGAGGTGGTCGTGGCCTATGTGGTGCTGCAGGGTGAAGCCGATGCGACAACCCTGGATGCCTGCTGCCTCAGCCAGCTGGCGCGCTTCAAGCGGCCCAAGCACTACCAATTCGTTCCGGAACTCCCGAAGAACCACTACGGCAAGGTGCTCAAGACCGCCTTGCGCGAGCTGGACGCCCGACAACTTCAAGGAACCACGCCATGAGCATCTCCCCTTCGCCACGCCGCTGTGCCCTGGTCACGGGTGCTACTCAAGGCATAGGCCTCGCCATCGCCGGGCGCCTGGCCGCCTCGGGCTGCGACGTCATCCTGCATGGCATCGAAGCCCAGGAACTGGGCACCAGGGTGGCTGGCTCCCTGGCCCAGGCCACGGGTGTGCACGCCGCGTATGTGCAGGCCGACCTCTCCAGCCAGGCGGCCGCAGCCGACCTGGTGGACCAGGCAACGCGGGCCATGCGCTCGCCGGACATCCTGATCAACAACGCTGGCATCCAGCACACCTGTCCCATCGAGAGCTTTCCCACCGACCGCTGGAACGCGATCCTGGCGGTCAACCTCACGGCGGCCTTTCTGGCCATGCGCGCTGCGGTGCCTGGCATGCGGGCGCGTGGCTGGGGCCGCATCGTCAATATCGCGTCGGTACACGGTCTGGTGGCTTCGGTCAACAAGGCCGCCTACCTCGCTGCCAAGCATGGCCTGGTGGGCTTGTCCAAAGGGGTGGCGCTGGAGACGGCAGCTCAAGGCATCACCGTCAACTGCATCTGCCCGGGCTGGACCGACACACCGATCATCGCGCCGCAGATCGAGGCCCGGGCAGCCCTGTTCGCCGGTGACCGGCAAGCGGGCATTCGCGATCTGCTGCGCGAGAAACAACCCAACCTGACCCTGCTTCCGCCAGAGCGGATTGGTTACGTGGCGGTGTTCCTGTGCAGCGATGCCGCGTCGGGCATCACGGGCGTCGCGCTGCCGGTCGATGGCGGTTGGACTGCGCAGTAACCCCCTTCTTTTTTCGAGCTTCCCGGGTGCCGTGAGCGCACCCCGAGAGACGGCTTCAGCGATCCAGCCATAGCGTAGAAATACCTCATGGATTGCCCCGCTGCTGCGCAACCCGACAAAGCCCACCATGGCAGCTCCCAACGAGTTATCCCAAACGACGGAGATCTGCATGACCACCTTCAAACAATCCCTGGGCGCGCTGGCCCTGTTCCTGCTGCCCGGCATGGTCTCGGCCAACGACATCGTCATCAGCCAGGTCGCACCCCTGACCGGCGTGCTTGCCAGCACGGGCAAACAGATGGTGGTGGGCGGTCAGATCTATTTCGACCACATCAACGCCACCGGCGGCGTCAACGGCCAGAAGATCCGGCTGCGGGTGACCGACGACGGGTACAAGGTCGACGAGACCGTGCGCCTCACCAGGGAGGCCCTGGCCAGGCCCGAGGTGGTGGCCCTGTTCGGCTTCGCCGGAACGGCCAACGTGGGCAAGCTGCTCACCGATGGCGTGCTGACTCAGGGCGGTGCCGCGCTGGTGGCGCCCTACACCGGTGGTGAACCCTTGCGCACGCCGTTCAATCCCTGGATCTTCCATGTGCGCGCCGGCTACGGTGACGAAACCGAGCACATGGTGCAGCAGGTCACCACGCTGGGCATGAAGCGCGTGGCCGTGATGTACCAGGACGACGGTTTCGGCAAGGCCGGCCTGGAAGGGGTTGAGCGCGCCCTGGGCAAGCGCGGGTTGACGCTTGCCGTCGCCGCACCCTACGAGCGCAACACCGACCAGGTGGACGATGCCGTGAAGACCATCCGCGCGTCCGACGCGCAGGCGGTCATCATGATTTCGGTGAACCGGTCCACCTCGGCTTTCATCAGGCGCTACCGGGAAGCCGGTGGCGGTGCACAGCTCTACAACATTTCGGTGGTCGACCCGGCCGAGATCGTCAAGCTGGCCGGACTCAAGCATGCACACGGCCTGGGCGTGAGCCAGGTGGTGCCCTATCCCTTCATGCCCGCCATGCCGGTGGTGCGCGAATACCAGCGCCTGCTCAGGCAGTACGCACCCAGCGAGCTGGTGAACTACACCAGCTTCGAGCAGTTCCTGGGCGCCAAGGTGCTGGTCGAAGGCCTGCGACGCGCCGGCCCCAGGCCCACGCGCGCCCAGGTGATCAAGGCGCTGGAGAGCATGAACAACTTTGACCTGGGCGGTACCTCGGTGCGCTACGCGCCGGACAACCGGATCGGCTCGCGCTACGTCGAGGTGACGGTGATCGGTGGCAATGGCAAGCTGCTGAAGTGACGTTCGCCGCCAGCGACGCGCTGCCGATGAACCCGCCTCAGACGTGTCCCAGCAGCTTGGCCACCAGCTCACCCTGCGTGGCCGCCTTGTGCTTTGTCATCAGGCGCGCGCGGTGCGCCTCCACCGTGCGCGGGCTCAGGTCCAGCACGCGGGCGATCTGCTTGCTGGTGAGCCCTGCCACCAGATGCTGGGCGACCTCACGCTCGCGCGGGGTCAGCGGCGTGGTCACGGGGCGGCGTTGCGAGATGTCTTCGAACATCCACACCGCACAGGCAAACGGGTCGGCGCGGTCACTGGCACGACCCGACGCGTGGCACCAGAACAGGGTTCCGTCGCGCCGCCGCATGATGCGTTCGTCGCTGTACACGCCGGTCTCGCGCATCACCGCCTGGCCCTGCTCGCCAATGTTGGCGAATTCATCCGGCGTGGGGTACAGCAGTGCAAAAGGGGCGTTGGTCAGCTCTGCCACCTCGTACCCGAACTGCCGGGCAAAGACGTCGTTGCAGAACACCACCACACGATGGCGCGACACACACAGGCCCACTGGAGCCAGGTCGAAAGCCATTTGCATCGACTGCAGCGATTCAGCCTTGATCACGGTTGGGGTCATAGATCCGGATTGTGGCGGCAAGACCTGCCTGACATCCATGTCCCTGCACAACCGCCGCGGCATGGTCACCGGTCCGGTACAGGCCTGGGTCTGGCCATGGCCCGGGAACTGGCACGCACCAGCGCCCGGGTGGTGCTGCACGGCTGCCCGACGAAGCCGTGTACGCATGCAGATGCGTAGAACTACACTAGTACCAACCCGGTGGCGGAATCACGACCAATCGATCACCATCGGTCGCTGTCTGGCGCAAGCCGACGTACCCCAAGATAACCCGTCGCCGGAGAGCAAATTGTCAGCAGAGTGCATTCTCGAAACACAGAGTTTGACCAAGGAATTCAAGGGATTCGTGGCCGTCAACCAGGTGGACATGAAGGTTCAGCGCGGCCACATCCACGCCCTGATAGGACCCAATGGCGCCGGCAAGACCACGTTCTTCAACCTGCTGACCAAGTTCCTGCCGCCCAGCAGCGGCAGCATCCGGTTCAACGGTGTGGACATCACCCATGAAAAGCCCGCGCAGACCGCACGGCGCGGCATCGTGCGCTCGTTCCAGATCTCTGCGGTGTTCCCCCACATGACGGTGCTGGAGAACGTTCGCGCGGCCTTGCAGCGCAACCTCGGTACCTCGTTCCACTTCTGGAAGGCGGAGCGTTCACTGCATCCGTTGCACGAGCGCGCACGGGAGCTGCTGGCCGCGGTGGATCTGCAGGACTTTGCCGACGAGTTGACGGTGAACCTGCCCTACGGACGCAAACGTGCGCTGGAACTCGCCACCACGCTGGCCCTGGAGCCGGAACTCATGTTGCTGGATGAGCCCACGCAGGGCATGGGCCATGAAGACGTGGACCGCGTCACGCAGCTGATCAAGAAGGTGTCTGTGGGCCGCACCATCCTGATGGTGGAACACAACATGAACGTCGTTGCCTCGATCGCAGACCGCATCACGGTGCTGCAGCGGGGCGCGATCATTGCCGACGGCCCCTACGCGGAGGTCTCCAGCAATCCCCAGGTCATCGAGGCCTACATGGGCTCGGCGGACACCGGCCTGCAGGGAGCGCACTGACCATGGCCAAGGAAATGCTTCGCATCGAAGACCTGCACGCCTGGTACGGCGAGTCCCACATCCTGCATGGCGTGAACCTGACTGTCCGTGAAGGCGAGGTCATCACGCTGCTGGGTCGCAATGGTGCCGGCCGGTCCACCACCATGCGGGCCATCGTCGGGCTCACGGGCAAGCGCACGGGCTCCATTCGCATCCAGGGAAACGAATCGATCGGGATGGCACCGCACAAGGTGGCCCATCTGGGCATCGGCTATTGCCCCGAAGAGCGCGGCATCTTCGCCAGCCTGAGTGCAGAAGAGAACCTCATGCTGCCGCCCGTGCTCGGGCCAGGAGGCATGACGCTGGACGAAATCTACGCCATGTTCCCCAACCTGAAAGAGCGCGCCAACAGCCCGGGCACGCGTCTGTCCGGCGGTGAACAACAGATGCTGGCGGTTGCCCGCATCCTGCGCACCGGCGCACGGCTGCTGCTGCTGGACGAGATATCCGAAGGACTGGCGCCCGTCATCGTGCAGAAGCTGGCGGAAATGATCCTGGCCCTCAAGCAGAAGGGCTACACCATCGTGCTGGTCGAGCAGAACTTCCGCTTTGCAGCGCCACTGGCCGATCACTTCTATGTGATGGAGCACGGCGTCATCGTCAAGCAGTTCGAAAAGAAGGAACTGAGCCAGAACATGGCCATGTTGCAGGAGTACCTGGGCGTTTGACCGCGGCTTCCGCAGCGGACATTGCGCCCTTGTTTTTTTAACCCCAAGGAGACACCATGAAACTCAAGCCTGTCGTCATCGCCGCGTCCATCGCGCTGGCAACCGCTGCATCCGCACAGGGCACCGGCCCCGTCAAGATCGGCTTCATCACCGACATGTCCAGCCTCTACGCGGACATCGACGGTCCAGCCGGCGCCGAGATGGTCAAGTGGGCGGCCGAAGACTTTGGCGGCAAGGTGCTGGGTCGCCCGATCGAAGTGCTGTCCGCTGACCACCAGAACAAGGCCGACGTGGCCAGTTCCAAGGCGCGCGAATGGATTGACAAGGACGGCCTGTCCATGCTGGTGGGAGGCACCAATTCTGGAACGTCGCTCGCCATGGCCACAGTGGCCCAGGAGAAGAAGCTGCCCTTCATCTCCATCGGTGCCGGCTCGGCGCGCCTGACCAACGAGGCTTGCACACCCTACACCGTGCACTACGCCTACGACACCGTGGCATTGGCCAAAGTGGCTGGCAATGCCCTGGTCAAAGGCGGCGCAAAGAACTGGTTCTTCCTGACCGCCGACTACGCCTTTGGCCATTCCCTGGAAGCCGATGCGACGTCAGTGGTGAAGGCCAATGGCGGTGCAGTGGCCGGTGCAGTCCGCCATCCCTTGAACGCGTCCGATTTTTCTTCCTTCCTGCTGCAGGCGCAGACCTCCAAGGCCCAGGTGCTGGCGCTGGCCAACGCTGGCGGCGACTTCACCAACGCGATGAAGGCAGCCAGGGAGTTCGGCATCAACAAGAGCATGAAGATCGCCGGCTTGCTGGTGTTCATCAACGACGTGCACAGCCTGGGCCTGGCCAATACCGAAGGCCTGCAGCTGGCAGACAGCTGGTACTGGAACCAGGACGATGCCTCGCGCAAGTTTGCCCAGCGCTTCTTTGACAAGTACAAGCGCATGCCTTCTTCCATCCAGGCTGCCAACTACTCGGCGACCACCACCTACCTCAAGGCCGTTCAGGCGGCGGGCACCACCGATGCTGACAAGGTCATGGCGACCATGAAAAGCACGAAGGTCAACGACTTCTACAGCAAAGGCCAGATCCGTGCCGATGGCCGGATGATCCACGACATGTACCTGTACCAGGTGAAGACCCCGAAGGAATCGACCAAGCCGTGGGACTACTACAAGCTGGTGGCCACGGTCCCTGGCGAGCAGGCGTTCACCACGGTGGCCGAGTCCAAGTGCGCACTGATCAAGAAGTAAACGCTTGAAGTAAGGCGCGCCCCAGGCGGGGCGCGCTTTTTTGCTGTCTGGTTGTTTTTATGTCTGGCCTGACCGGACGCGATTCCATGGAAATTTTCGGCATACCTCATCAGGCCTTCATGGGCCAGATCCTGCTCGGGCTCGTCAATGGCGCTTTCTACGCCATGCTGAGCCTCGGTCTGGCGGTGATTTTTGGTCTTCTCGGCGTGGTCAACTTCGCGCACGGGACGCTCTACATGCTGGGCGCGTTTGCCGCCTGGATCCTGCTGGACAAGTTCGGCGTCAACTACTGGGTGTCGTTGCTGGTCGCACCACTCATCGTCGGGGCGTTGGGCGTCGTGATCGAGCGCCTGTTCCTCCGGCACCTGTACAAGCTCGACCCGCTGTACGGCCTGCTGCTGACCTTTGGCCTCACCCTGATCTTCGAAGGCGTGTTTCGCGAGATCTACGGCGCCTCGGGTCAGAGCTACCCGGTCCCCGAGTTGCTGCAAGGTGCGACCGATCTGGGTTTCATGTTCCTGCCCAACTACCGCGCGTGGGTGGTGTTTGCATCGCTGACGGTCTGTTTCGGCACCTGGTATCTCATCGAGCGCACGCGCCTGGGCGCTTACCTGAGGGCTGGCACCGAAAACTCGGCCCTGGTCCAGACCTTCGGCGTCAACGTGCCCATGATGGTGATGTTGACCTACGGCGCAGGGGCTGCGCTCGCCGCACTGGCCGGTGTGCTGGCCGCACCCATCATCCAGGTCAGTCCGATGATGGGTTCCAACCTGATCATCGTGGTGTTTGCGGTCGTTGTGATCGGGGGCATGGGGTCCATCATGGGTTCGATCCTCACCGGCCTTGCACTGGGCGTGGTCGAAGGCATGACGCGCGTTTTTTATCCCGAGGCGTCGAACATCGTGGTGTTCGTCATCATGGTCCTGGTTCTCATGGTGCGCCCGGCCGGCCTGTTCGGCAAAGAGGCCTGAAGTCACAAGCAGCTCACCCGCGCTGTTCGCCCAGCCACACATATGAAAAAACTGTCCAACTCCACCCGCCTGACCTACGCCGTCCTGCTGGCGCTGGCCGTGGTCGCCCCCCTGGTGGGCCTGTACCCCGTGTTCCTGATGAAGCTGCTGTGCTTCGCGCTGTTCGCCTGTGCGTTCAATCTGCTGCTCGGCTTCACCGGACTTCTGTCCTTCGGACACGCGGCTTTCTTCGGTTCTGCGGCCTACATTTCGGGCCACATGATCAAGACCTATGCGCTGACACCCGAGTGGGGCTTGCTGGCCGGCACGGTGGGCGCCGGGCTGATTGGTCTCGTGGTGGGCCTGGTTGCGATCCGCCGCCAGGGCATCTACTTCGCCATGATCACCCTGGCCATCGCGCAGATGGTCTACTTCCTCTGTCTGCAGTTGCCCCAGACCGGTGGCGAGGATGGCTTGCAAAGCGTGCCGCGCGGAGAACTGTTTGGTCTGATCTCGCTGGCTTCGGACACCAGCATGTACTACCTGGTGCTCGCGATTTTCGTCGCCTGCTTCCTGGGCATATCCCGCATCGTCCACTCGCCCTTCGGACAGGTGCTCAAGATGATCCGCGAGAACGAACCGCGTGCCATCTCCCTCGGTTACCAGACCGATCGGTACAAGCTGGTGGCGTTCGTGCTGTCAGCCGCCCTGGCTGGCCTGGCGGGTTCACTCAAGACGCTGGTGATGGGCTTTGCAACCCTGTCCGACGCGCACTGGAGCATGTCGGGAGAGGTCATCCTCATGACCCTTCTGGGCGGGGTGGGCACCCTGTTCGGTCCCGTGCTCGGCGCGGGCATCGTGATCGCCCTGCAGAACTTGCTGGCTGACAAGGTGGGTTCCTGGGTCACCGTGATCATCGGCGTGATCTTCGTCGTCTGTGTGCTCGCGTTCCGCAAAGGCATTGTCGGGGAGCTGCACGCCACGCTGGTGCGCCGATTGAGGGCCTAGACATCTTGCTCGCCGCCGAAGGGCAGGCGCCCGGGATGTCGCAGGCGGGCAGGGTGAACCCGTCGAACACGGTCACCGGCTGCCACGCTGCAGCTGCGCCAGGCACAGTTCATGGCGCACCATTACAGTGTGCCGGTGGTCGTGGAGGTGATCCTGGAAAAGATGACCAACATCGATGAACTGAAAAAACACCAACATGCCCCGCTTTGCCGCCAACCTCTCCATGCTCTGGAGCGAGCTGCCCTTCCTCGACCGCTTTGAAGCCGCCGCCAAGGCTGGCTTCAAGGCGGTGGAGTTCCTGTTCCCCTACGACCACCCGGCCGAAGCCATTGCCCGGGTGCTGAAGGCCAACGGGCTGGAACTCGTGCTGCACAACCTGCCGCCCGGCGACTGGGCGGCGGGCGAGCGCGGCATGGCCTGCATTCCGGGCCGTGAGGGTGAGTTCCGCGCCGGTGTGGCGAAGGCGGCTGAATACGCGCCGGTGATCGGCGTGCAGCGCTGGCATTGCATGGCCGGGCTGAAGCCGGTGGGCGTGAGCGAGGCGCAGGCACGCGCCACCTGGGTGGGCAATGTGCGTTTTGCGGCGGCCGAGGCGAAGAAGCTGGGCCTGCCGCTGCTGATCGAACCCATCAACAGCTTCGACATGCCGGGCTACTTCGTCAACCGCCCGCGCCAGGCCATCGAGATGATGGACGAAGTCGGCGCCGACAACGTTTTTCTGCAGTACGACATCTACCACGCGCAGCGCATGGAAGGCGAGCTGTGCAACACCATCCGCGACCTGCTGCCGCGCATCGCCCACATGCAGCTGGCCGACACGCCCGGCCGCCACGAACCCGGCTCCGGCGAGATCCACCACCGCAACCTGTTCGACCACATCGACGCGCTGGGCTACAGCGGCTGGATCGGCTGCGAATACAAGCCGAAGGACGCGACACCCGGCGGTACCGACCGCGGTCTTGGCTGGATCGCTGCGCACGGACAGCAGCTGTAAACACAACAACCAGGAGACAGGCACACGATCCAGAGCGGACTCCGGGTCGGCTCCATGGGCCTCGGCATCATGGGCACGCCCATGGCGCTGAACCTCAGCCAGGCCGGGCACCCGCTGTTCGTCAGCCGCCGCAGCAAGATCCCGGCGGCACTGGAGGAGCAGGGCGGGCATGACCCCTCTCCCGCGTGTGGGAAGGGGCTGGGGTGAGGGTCAGCGCCTACGTAACAACACGGCAGCCAGGCGCCGGTCATTTCCTTACACTTCCTGCCCATGACCGACGCCACCCCCACCGTCCCCAGCCTGGCCAACCCCCGTGCCCTGCTGCGCCACCTGTACGACGTGGCGGTGCAGCGCGCCCTGCCGCTGCACAACACCGCAGCCCACCTGCCCCAGCCACCCCAGGGCCGCACCCTCGTGCTCGGCGCCGGCAAGGCCGGTGGCGCGATGGCGCAGGCGGTCGAAGCGCTGTGGCCGGCCGACGCCCCGCTGTCGGGCCTGGTCGTCACGCGCTACCACCACATCCCCCCGCGCCCCGAGGGTCTGCCGCAGCGCATCGAGGTGGTCGAAGCCTCGCACCCCGTTCCCGACGCCGCCGGCCTGGAAGCCGCGCAGCGCATCCTGCAGCTGGCCGAGGGCCTGACCGCTGACGACCTCGTGCTGTGCCTCATCTCGGGCGGCGGCTCGGCCCTGCTGACCTTGCCCTGCGACGGCCTCACGCTCGAAGACAAGCAGCGCATCAACCGCCAGCTGCTGGAGAGCGGCGCGCACATCGGCGAGATGAACACCGTGCGCAAGCACCTCTCGGCCATCAAGGGCGGGCGCCTTGCGGCGGCCTGCGCGCCGGCGCGCGTGGTCACGCTCACCATCAGCGACGTGCCCGGTGACGACGTGAGCGTCATCGCCAGCGGCCCCACCGTGGCCGATGCGTCCACCTGCGCCGAGGCGCTCGACATCCTGCGCCGCTACGCCATCGAGGTGCCGCCCGCCGTGCGCGCGCAGCTGGAGAGCGGCGCACTCGAAACCCCCAAGCCCGGCGACGCCGCGCTCGCCGGCATCGCAACGCACCTGATCGCCACCCCCCAGCAAAGCCTGGACGCCGCCGCCGACGCGGCCCGCGCGCTGGGCCTGAACGTGGTGGTGCTCAGCGACGAGATCGAAGGCGAGTCGCGCGAGGTCGGCAAGGTGCACGCTGCGCTCGCGCGCTCCACGGCGCTCGGTCGCAGCAGCTTCGCCAAACCCTGCGTCATCCTCAGCGGTGGCGAAACCACCGTCACGGTGCGCCCCCGCGCCGAAGGCCAGAAGAAAGGCCGCGGCGGCCGGGCTGGCGAGTTCTGCCTGGGTCTGGCCCAGGCGCTGGGCGGGCAGGGCGGTGTGTGGGCGCTCGCGGCCGACACCGACGGCATCGACGGCGTGGAAGACAACGCCGGCGCGCTGGTCACGCCCGACACCCTGGCGCGCGCCGCCGCGCTGGGCCTGAAGGTCACCGACCACCTGGCCCGCAACGACGCCTACGGCTATTTTGAACCGCTCGGCGATCTGGTCATCACCGGCCCCACGCACACCAACGTGAACGATTTCCGGGCCGTGCTGGTGGTGTGAACCCGGGCCGGACCGGCGGTTACAAACCCGCCGGCGGGATGGTTTCTAATTACGGCCTGCCGCCCGGCCCATCGGCCGGTCCGGCGCCAGCCCCCCGTTCGGGCCGGCAAATCCCCTGTTTTCCTCCACGCTCAGGCGCCCTGCGGGGCGCTGCGGACCGTTTTGCGCAGTTCTTTCTTCCACACCCAACCCACCGCCCTGGTGCGTCAGCTGGCGGGCTTTCTGCCCGCGGGGGCGGTTGCGCCCGGCGACGCGGCGCGGCAGGACATGGCCGAGCGCCTGGGGCAGTGGCTCAACGTGGCCGACGCCATCAGCCTGAGTTCGGCGCACGCGGCCATCGCCGCCGCCGGGCGGCAGGCCGCCCGCGCTCCCGGCCACCTGGCCACCAGCGCCGCAACGCTGCAGGCCGAGCTGGAGCGCGTGCGCGCCGTGCTCAGCCAGTCCATCACCACGCGCGACGCGCGCCACCAGCCCGACCCGGACGACCTCGACACCGAGTTCGCCTTCTGCCTGCAGCGCTACCAGGACCAGCAGCGCCGTCTGGAGATGAGCGTGGACGCGCTGCGAGAACACGTGCGCCAGACGCTCGCCAAAGGCCCGCCGCGCCTGACCCAGCTCGCTGCGCTCGACGCGGTGCTGGGCGAGATGCTGGGCGGGCGCGAGCAGCGCCTGTTGAACAACGTGCCTGCTTTTTTGAAGCTGCGGTTCACCGAACTGCGCCGCCAGCCGTTGACCGCCGAAAACAACTGGCTGGCCACCTTCAACACCGAGCTGGAGCAGACCCTGCTCGCCGAACTCGACCACCGTCTGCAGCCAGTCGCCGGAATGATCGAATCCATTTCCCATGAGCCCTGAAGCCACCCCCATGAACCGTTCCACCAACGCTCCCCTGCTCATCGGTGCCTTCCTGCTCGGCCTCTTCGCCATCGCCTGGGTGGGCTTCGGCTTCATCGGCACCAGCAGCTGGCTCGCCCTGGTCATGACGGTGGCCATCGCCGTCGCCTACCTGGTGGGCGCACTCGAAATCCGCCGCTTCCGCAGCGCCAGCCACGGCCTGGCCCAGGCGCTCGCCCACATCCCGCAGCCGCTCAACAGCCTGGCCGACTGGCTCGCCCGCGTGCCCGCGCCGCTGCAGAACGCCGTGCGCCAGCGCGTCGAGAGCGGGCGCGGCGCACTGCCCGGCCTGTCGCTCACGCCCTACCTGATCGGCCTGCTGGTCATGCTCGGCATGCTCGGCACCTTCCTCGGCATGGTGGTCACCTTCAAGGGCGCCGTGTTCGCGCTCGAAGGCTCGGCCGATCTGGGCGCCATCCGCGGCGCGCTGGCCGCGCCCATCAAGGGCCTGGGCATTTCCTTCGGCACCTCGGTGGCCGGTGTGGCCAGCTCGGCCATGCTGGGCCTCATGTCGGCCATCGCCCGCCGCGAGCGCACCGAGGTGGCCCGCGCGCTGGAGCAGCAGACCGCCGGCGCTCTGCGCCCCTTCACCGCCGCCTTCATCGCCGCAGAGAACCGCGATCACACCTTCGCCGCCCTGCAGCGCCAGGCCGACGCGCTGCCCCAGGTCGTCACGCAGCTGCAGGCGCTGATGGAGCAGGTGGAGCGCCGCCACCAGCAGCTGGACGAACAGCTCACCGCGCGGCAGGACCAGTTCCACCGCGAAGCCGCCACCGCCTACACCGGCCTCGGCCAGTCGGTGGCGCAGACGCTCAATCACAGCCTGTCGTCGAGCGCCCGCGTGGCCAGCGACAGCATCAAACCCGTGGTGGAAAACGCCATGGCCGCCATCGCGCAGGAATCCACCCGCCTGCACGAGCGCGTGAGCGCGGCGGTGCAGACGCAGCTGACCGGCCTGTCCACCCAGTTCGCCGCCACCACCGGCAGCGTGGCCGAAGGCTGGGCCACCGCGCTGCAGAACCACGCCCGCACCAGCGAGCAACTGGTGAGCGGCCTGGGCAACGCCTTGGACCAGTTCAACACCAGCTTCGAGGCCCGCGCCGCCCAGCTGCTGGCCAACGTGCAACAGGCCACGGCGCAGCAGCACAGCGAGCAGGCCCAGGCCGAAGCGCTCAAACAGGCTGCGTGGACCACCGCGCTGCAAGGCATGGCCAGCGGCCTGCAGGCCGAGTGGCAGCAGGTGGGCGCGGCCAACCTTGCGCAGCAGCAGGCTGTGTGCCAGACGCTGGAGCACACCGCCAGCGCCATCCAGCACAGCGCCAGCGAGCAGGCCACGCGCAGCATGGAAAGCGTGGCCCGCCTGCTGGCACAGAGCGAAGCGCTGGTGCTGGCCCGCACCGAGTCGGAAGCGCAATGGACGCAACAACACGGCCAGCGCATGGATCAACTGGCCGCCCTCTGGCGCAGCGAACTCGCCGCCTTGCGCAGCGAAGAAAGCACGCACTTGCAGTCCCTGCGCAGCGAAGAAGCCGCGCGCGGCCAGGCCGACGCCGAGCAAGCCGCTGCGCTGCACCGCGACATCAGCACCCAGTTGCAAGCGCTGCGCGCAGAAGAAGCCACGCACCTGCAGACCCTGCGCAGCGAAGAAGCCGCACGCGGCCAGGCCGCGGTGCAGCGCCTGGGCGAGCTGCAGGCCGCCGTCACCGAACACCTCGCCACGCTCGGCACCTCGCTCGAAGCGCCCATGTCGCGCCTGCTTGAAACGGCGTCCGAGGCGCCCAAGGCCGCGGCCGAAGTCATTGGCCAGCTGCGGCAGGAGATGAGCCGACTCACCGAGCGCGACAACCTGGCTTTGCAGGAACGCACCGAGCTGGTGGCGCACATCAGCAGCCTGCTGCAGAACGTGCAGCAGACCACCGGCGAGCAGCGCGCCGCCATCGAATCGCTGGTCGCTTCGGCCACCACCGTGCTCAACCAGACCGGCGCGCAGTTCGCGCAGACCCTGGGCGCGCAGGCGGGCCGGGCCGACGAGCAGACTGCACAACTTGCCACCAGCACCGCCGAACTCGCCGCGCTCGGCCAGGCCTTCCAGCAGGGTGTGGAGCTGTTCAGCAGCACCAATGAAAAGCTGGTGGACGGCCTGCAGCGCGTCGAAGGCGCCATCGGCCAGCACATGGCGCGCAGCGACGAACAGCTCGCCTACTACGTGGCGCAGGCGCGCGAGGTGATCGACCTCAGCATCAGTGCGCAGCAAGGCATCGTGGAAGACATGCGCAGCCTGCGCGCCATCAAGCCCGTGGCCGCCAAAGCCGCCGCGCCCGCTGCACCTTCCGCTCAGGGAGCAGTGTGATGAGCAGCAGCATGGACGACACCGCTATCGACGACGGCCTCGGTGAGACCGCGCCCGTCTGGGCCGTGTTCGGCGACCTCATGTCGGGCGTGGTCGGCGCGTTCGTGCTCATCCTCATCGGTGTGTTGCTGGTGCAGATGGACCTGGTGAGCAGCCTGCAGTCCGAGATCGCCAAACGCCAGCAGGAAGAAGCCCGCCGCATGGCGCTGGAAAAAGCGCTCGCTGTTCCCTTGCAGAGCGGCCGCGTCACGCTCGACAACGGCCGCATCGGCATCAGCGGCAGCGTGCTGTTCGACTTCAACTCCGACCAGCTGCGCCCCGAAGGCCAGCAGCTGCTCAAGAGCCTGGTGCCGCCGCTGGAGGTGTACCTCGGCGAGCGCGACGAGATGCTCATGGTGAGCGGCTTCACCGACGACAAGCCCATCATCCAGGGCCCCCACCAGCGCTTCGAAGACAACCTGGAACTCTCGGCCCAGCGCGCGCTCACCGTGACGCGCACGCTCGTCAAAGAAGGCATGCCGCGCCAGCGCGTGTTCAGCGCCGCCTTCGGCGCCGAGCAGCCCGTGGCCAGCAACGCGGATGAAAAGGGCCGAGCGCTCAACCGCCGCGTGGAAATGGCCCCCGTGCCCCGCGCCGCGCCCACGCCGAGCACGGCGGCGCCAGCGGTCACCGCCAAGCCATGAACACCAAGCGCTCTCCCTTGGCAGACCTCAACGCCCACATAGCCCAGGCCAGCCAGGCCGCAGCAGGCGGACAAAAATCAAACGGCGACCAGTGGCCCGACCTCCGCAGTGCCCAGCGTTTCCGCGAAACCTGGGAACGCCTCGGCGCCGAAGACGCCGTGGTGAAGGCCACGCACCGCGCGCCTGAAAACGCCGGCCCGCTCAACTCCCACATGCTCGTGCTGCGCACGCTCGGCCTCATGCGCGAGCTCTCGCCGCACTACCTGCGGCGCTTCCTCTCCCAAACCGAATCCCTGCTCTGGCTGGAGCAGGCGCAGGGGCAGCTCAAAGCGCCGGCGGGCAAGGGCAAGGCAGTGAAGGCGGCTCGACAGAAGAAGTGAAGTCGTCGGCCATGGCGGCGGGGAAAGCCCATGTGGCTGGTGCAAGAAAAAGAGGGGGCGTATCGTGGCAAACCACCCCGCGCGCGCTCATCGCCGAGTTCTCCGACCCCGACCGGTCGGCGACCGTTGGGCTCCGCCGCGCAACACACAGGAGAACCCCCATGTCTTACATCGACGGTTTTGTGATCGCGGTCCCGACCGGGAAACAGCAGCAGTTCATTGCCCACGCCAACACGGTTGACAGCGCCTTCATCGATCACGGCGCGACGCGGGTGGTCGAGTGCTGGGGGGCCGATGTACCCAAGGGCAAGACCACCGACTTCCAGGGCGCTGTGGCGGCGCAGGACGACGAGACGGTGGCGTTCTCGTGGATCGAGTGGCCCGACAAGGCCACGCGCGACGGCGTGATGGGCCGGATGGACGAACTGGCCAAGACCGACGAGCGCTGCGACCCGGCAAAGAACCCGATGCCCTTCGACGGCAAGCGGATGATCTACGGCGGCTTTGAGCCGATCGTCGAACAAGGCGCTGCGACCGCCGACAGCTACGTCCAGGGCTTCGTCATCCCGGTTCCGACGGGCCGGCGCGAAGACTACCGCCAGATGGCCGAAGAGGCGTGGGTGTTGTTCAAGGACTACGGCGCGCTGCGCGTGGTCGAAGCCTGGGGCGACGATGTGCCCGATGGCAAGCTCACCGACTTTCGCCGCGCCGTGAAAGCCGGGCCGGGCGAGAACATCGTGTTCTCTTTCATGGAATGGCCTTCGCGCGAAGTCTGCGACGCCGCGCACGACAAGATGGTGAAGGACGAGCGCATGAAGCCGCCCGAGGGCATGGACTGGCCGTTCGACGCCCAGCGGATGATCTATGCCGGGTTCACCCCGGTCGTGACGCTGGAGAAGTGACTTGAGCAACCCCAAGGCGACTTCATCTGGTATCGCCCCGTCCCCGCCTTTTCATCATGGGTTCGACAGCACTTTCTTCATGCGCTTGAGATCTCGCCCGTATTTGCCCGCCAGCGAGATCTTTTGCTTGTCTGTCAGGATCTTTCCAGCCTGCTGAAAAAAGCCGCGTTCCTCCTCCTTCAGGTGGTGGCGAACTGTCTGGCTGAGCTCGACCGCCTTTTTTTGCCATGCGGCCGTGGATTTGTCGTTGACCGACATGTCTTCCAGAATCTCCTCGATCTCGTGATGCTCCGACAAGGCATGCCGCGAAGGCGTCAAACCGTTGTCGTCCATCAGGATGGGACAGTAAAGGTAGCGCTCCTCAGCGGCTGCGTGGGCCTCCAGTTCAATCTTGAGCTCCATGAATGTCGCCTCCTTTGCTGCCGTGCCCGACCTGGAACGGACCAGTCGGGTGCAAAGCTGGCGCTGGATGTCGTGGCTTTCGCGAAGGGCTTCAAAAATCGTGGTCGGCATAAGGGTCTCCTGGTTCAAGGGTTGCACCGTCCTGCCTTCTGGTGGACCTAGCCACGCGGCCATTGTTGAGCGTCGCGTGTCGTCCCAAGATCTGTCATCCACCAGGACGCTTTGGTGAACGGCTAGGGGTCGGCTCCACCAGTATGCGCGCGTGGGGTGCTGCACAGGCTGGAGGGCGGGGGGCGGAGCACAGGGTATGTGTTGGTCAGATCGGAAGTGCCGCTGCCGTGAATGTTCAAGATCGGCCACGAGCAGTCAGTGCTCAAGGGGAAAAGCTGTCGCTCAATGACCAAGCTCAGGGTGCGCAGTGTTAGGAGTTGCTGAGTTTGGCACGGAGATTACTGAGGGCATTGTGAATCATTGAGAACGAATTTCGCAGAGATCCAGCAGACCATGCAAGACTCCAAATAATTTTTGCGCGAATTTCGTTGGCGTGCTCGCCGTCAGCAATGCGGGAAAATATACGTACTTCGCTGCCATCGTCGTTGACACGCTCGATATGTGACCAATATCGATTGTTGCCAACCACGTTTGGATGAGCAATCTCGCAAAGAAACTCGTAGTGCGGCAGCAAGTCAGCAGCATTCGGATTCTTTGTTAGTTTCTGAATAAGCGTTAAGACGTTTATCTGCTTTAGATGCGGCTCCGGTTCACCAAGCCGAGTGCCCCAAATCATCTTCAAGACACGTTCCTCGAACTCTTTCGAGATAACTAAGGTGTTTGGGGGAAACGCGAGATCGTTAAAAATGGTTTCAATGGTGTTGGCGTGGATGAGGTATGTCGCTGACAGCTCAAGAAGCGATCGCGCCAGTACTGACGACGTGATGACCTCACCTAAGTTGAGACTTCTGATAGCAGGTTTCAATAATTCTGCGCCGCGCCACATACACATGATTGAATATGCTTCTACATTGCGTGCCTGATCAGTCCAAAATCCGTGATTGAATTCGGAAGGACTAAGTTGATTTACCATCTGTTTCTGAAAAGATTCGACGTCCGAAAAGCGCCAGCCGAATTTCGGAGGAAGCGTCTGGTCTAGCTCTAGAAAACCTTGAACCCATTGGGGCGCGGCACTAATTATTGAATCATCCGAAGCCTCGCAGAATGCTGAGATGTTTTCGGAAAAACGTGGAAACGATATTAAATCAGCTGACATGATAGATTATCCTTGCACCTAACTCACCAACTCATATGAAGGAGAGCGCTTTATAGAAAATGGAGCGCATCAACTATACAAAACACACGTAGAAATTTGGATCCGCACGCAGCTTGTCGTTAGGAATGCGGCCAATTCAAAAGATACTTTCTACGCTCTGATTGATCTTTGAATATAGCTCAAACTACATATGCATTTAAAACCAATTGCGCCAAGTATCGTCATGGAACAACATCAAAGTATTTCACATAAAGATTAAATTCCTCAGCTGCAATCCCCGACTCAGTCTGACTCGTGACCGACCAATCAGCAATGTAACCACCTCTAAAGATGAATCTTCCTTGCCTTTGTAGGCGGAATTTTCGGTCCCATTTGTAGAATATGTAGTAATCTGCATAAGATGACTCCCTTGATGTGAAACCTGCGGATAATATGCCGTACCTTACGTCTGTCATCCTAGGATTTTGATAGTACGTTGAAGCCTTATTCTGTAAATATTTATTAAAGAAATCAACAACTTCGCTTTTCTGAGAAAAGGCAAAATCGAAACGTGATGTGTACGATGTTTTGTAAATTGCATATTTGGTGTTTGTATTATTCTCGCACTCCCAGTTAAAAACGAATTTATCGTCGCCCAATGCCGCTTTTCCACTAAAAGCTGGCGTGCAATCAAAGACTGACAATATCTTAGCTTTTACACCATCATTTAAAGCATACGTTTTTGGTTCCGCATTCGCGGTAAATGATGAGACAATGCTTAATAGCGCGAGTACTCTTAAAAAGAACATTTTTGTCTTTCGCTTTGATCTGGTTGCACATGCGTCCTTCGCTTTGTTTTTGCAAGACCTTATTGTCGATTGAGGTATGAAAGATAACCGGCATTCAATCCAATTGTGGATAGAATCCCGTTATTGAACTTAAAGCTAAGGATGATGTTCAAAACCGGAGCGGTGAAGGGCGTTGAGCGCATGGATCTCGCGACATGAAACCGCCGTGCCCGTTTCGATCAGTTTCCACCGTTCAAAGGTCGATTTACCGGCCTTTCGGGGCCTCATCGAGGCCCATGGGCGCGTTGCAGGCGCACTCATCCCTGCGCCTTCTGCAAAAGCCGGTGCCGCGCCATCCACAAGTTGGAAAGTGCGAACAGCGTGTGCAGTTGCGCCGTGTTCTTGACCAATCCGCGGTAGCGCACCTTCACAAACCCGAACTGGCGCTTGATCACCCGAAACGGGTGCTCCACCTTGGCCCGGATGCTGGCCTTCACATGTTCGAGCTTGTCCATGATCGCGCCCATGGGCGTGCTCTTGTCCAACGCTTTGCGTTTGCCCGGGCGCATGGCCACGTGCCAGTTGGCATTGATCGCCTGCGTCTCCTCGCGCTTGGCCACACCCTGGTAGCCTGCGTCAGCGAACACATCGCTCTCTTCACCATGCACCAGCGCGCCGGCCTGCGTCACATCGTTGACGTTGGCCGCTGTGCCCACCACCGTGTGCACCAGTCCCGAATCGGCATCCACGCCAATGTGCGCCTTCATGCCGAAGTGCCATTGGTTTCCCTTCTTCGTTTGGTGCATCTCAGGATCACGCTCGCCGCTGCTGTTCTTGGTCGAGCTGGGTGCTGCGATCAGCGTGGCGTCGATGGCTGTGCCGTTCTTGAGCAGCAGCCCTTTGGCGGCCAGCGTGCTGTTGACGGTGGCCAGTATCTGCAGGCTGAGTTGGTGCTCTTCGAGCAGGTGGCGAAAGCGCAGGATGCTCACGCGATCCGGAATGCGCTCGCTGCCCGAGAGACCAGCGAATTCACGGTACAGCGGCGTCTCGAACAGGGCTTCTTCCATGGCCAGGTCCGACAGGCCGAACCACTGCTGCAAAAAATGAATGCGCA
>NZ_JBVPZA010000024.1:0-32842 GCF_055703065.1 Hydrogenophaga sp. L310 | reverse complement strand
GGGGGTCCCCCCCCCCCTTCTTCTTTGTAGTTTCTCCCCCTGGGGGGGAAGCCGCGCAGCGGCGCAGGGGGGAACCTGTCAAGGCGCCGTGAGTGTCATGCCGTGCTGCTGGAAAATCTTCAGCAGCTCACCGGTCTCGCGCAGCGACTTGAGCGCCGCTTCCAGCGCCAGACCGAGCTCCTTGTTGCCCGACTTGATCGCCATGCCCACGGGCCAGCCGGTGTCGGCGATGCCGTTGTTGAAGTTGAGCCTGGTGATGCGGAAATGCGTGGCGATGTCCGGGTTGCGTGACAGCACGGACTCGGCCTGCGCCCGCGTCACGAGGGCCGCCGCCGCTTTGCCGTCCACCGCGGCCTGGACCGCTTCCGTGCCGGTGTTGTAGATCGACACCTGGTTGCGCAACAGGCCACCGCCGTAGCCCATGAGCACGCTGGCCGCACCCGCGCCGCGCTCGGCCGCCAGCTGCACGCCCTTGAGGTCTTCGGGCGCTGCCGCAACGGCCAGCCTGCGCGTGTCGTGCACCAGCACCACCGATTGCCGCATGTACGGCGCAAAAATCATCACCTGCGGATTCTTCTGCGCCAGGAACTTGTCGGCCGGCACCTGCAGCATCACGTCGGCCGGGCCGTAGCCCAGGTAGTGACCTTTCCAGACCATGTTGCGCAGGTCGTCGCCCATGTTCTCGCCGGCGTCAAACGGCAGCAGCGAAAGTTTCAGGCCCATCTGCCGCGCCAGCGCCTCGGCCAGCGCAACGTCCAGCCCCCTCATGTCGGCTGTGGCACCGTCGGAGAACGGGGCGTTGTCCTTGTAGACCGCGATCTTCAGCATGCCGCTGGCGCGGATGCGGGCAAGGTCGGTCAGCTCGGTCTGTGCGTACACCGAGTAGTGCCCCGCGACCAGCGGCATCAGCACGGTCAGGGTCTGCCTGCGGGTGAGCCCGCGAGTCACAGGCGCGAGTTCCTGGAAGCTTTTCGAAACGGACGGCATGGTTTGTCTCTCTTGTGTTTGTGGAAGGCGCGGCGGGGGCGGTTTCAGGGCTCGCGACGGGTTTCGATGTAGGTCCGGATGGCCCACACCGCTTCCTGCGTCAACGTGCCTTCGAAGGGCGGCATGTAGACGCGGCCATCGCGCACGCGGCCACGCCGCACAGTGGAGATGAAGTAGTCGTCCATTTCCTTGAAGCAGGCGGCTTTCTTGGCCACGTCCGCCAGGCCCGTGCAATCACCGTCAATCTTGCGCAGGTCTGGCGAGATGCCACCGGAAATGGCTTCCAGGCCGTGGCAGCGCGCGCAGTTCTGGTTGTAAGCCGAGGTGCCGATACGCAATGCTTCCTTGCGCGCCGGGCTCTGTTCGTTGTAGGGGTTGGCGTCGAGCCATTTTTCGCCGAGCTGCGGCAGGCTGGTGGTGTCCACACTCTGCGGCACAACGTCGCCGTGGGCCATGACGGCGGCGGCCACGAGACCGCTGGCTGCCAGGGCCAGCACGCGCAGCGTGGTGCGGGAGGGTTTGTTGAAGAGAGGGAATTTCATCGGGGTGTCTCCTGTTGAAAAAATGCTTTCACACCCCCAGTCAGCAATATGCGGGCCACCGGCGGCCAGCCACCGGAAATCCCTGACCCCCGGCATTCCCCGCAGACGGGGCCCGGTCCAGGTGTTCCAAATTGAATCAATTGCACCTCGCGTGACCGGCCAGCTGTCACAGACTGACATCCACAGCGACACAGGCACCCGCTGCAGGCGGCATTGTGTGGTGGCGGGCTAATTGCTATGTGCCAGAAGGAGGCAATTGCTACATCGTGTTTCTCACAGGGAATACCCAGTGTTGATTCATGGAACAGATATGAAGAAAATCACATGAGCCAAGACCAACAAGACACAGACGAGACAACCCCCCTCCAGCCTCCACGCAATGCGCCATGGGCCATGGACTACTGGGGGGGATTTCCGCCCGACCCTGGAGACGACATGAGTGCCGCCACATACACGCAGCCCGAAGAGGGGCGCGTCGGGGCTGCGTCAGCTGGCGCCTCTCCGAACTCCGACCTGATCGGTCAGTCCCACCAGCGCTCGAAGTCCTACGGTCTGACGACTCAGGAAGAGCCCGACTTTTCCAGCCCCTCGCGCGGGGTACTGAACGACGCGCTGGACGAAAACCGCTTTCTCTTCCAGCACGCGGCGCCCGTGATGGAGACGCTGTACGACCAGATCGTCAACACCCACAGCATGGTGCTGCTGACCTCGTCGCGCGGCATGGTGCTGCACTCGCTGGGCGACACCGACTTTCTCGAAAAGGCCTCGCGCGTGGCACTCACGCCAGGCATGGACTGGTCGGAGCAGAACAAGGGCACCAACGCCATCGGCACTGCGCTCACCGAAGAAGAAGCGCTCACGGTGCACGGCAGCCAGCACTACCTGAACGCCAACAAGTTCCTTACCTGCTCCGCCGCACCCATCTTCGACCCGTATGGCCAGGTGATCGGGGCGCTCGATGTCACGGGCGACCACCGCAGCTTTCACCAGCACACGCTGGCGCTGGTGCGCATGTCGGCGCAGATGATCGAGAACCACATGTTCGCCGACATCTTCCCGAAGGCGATCCGCATCCACTTCCATACCCGCTCCGAGTTCCTGGGCACGCTGGTCGAAGGCATCGCGGTGTTCTCGCCCGAGGGGCGCTTCATCTCGGCCAACCGCAGCGGGCAGTTCCAGATCGGCCTGCCCTTCACCGCGCTCAAGGCCCACACCTTTTCTTCGCTGTTCGGCATCCCGATCTCGTCGCTGTTCGATCTCTTCAGCGGCACGCTGCCCAACCCCAAGCAGCTGGTGCTGCACAACGGTGTCTCGGTGTGGTGCCGCGTCAAGGTCAAGACGGCCCACCCCTGGTCGGCAACCCGGTCGGCGCAAGGCCAGGAGCCGCAGGACTTCACCGCAGCGGCGAGTCAGGGTGCGGCCGCGCAGGCCCCGGTCAAGACCCCCGGCAGGAAGATGCAGCTCTCGTCACTGCAGTACCTGGACACAGGCGACCCGCAGGTGTCCTCGGTCATCCACAAGCTGCGCATGGTGTCGGGCAAGGACATCCCGGTCATGATCCTGGGCGAAACCGGCACCGGAAAAGACTTGCTGGCGCAGGCCATCCACGGCGACTCCAACCGTGCCGGGCAGCCCTTCGTGTCGGTGAACTGCGCCTCGATTCCCGAGACGCTGATCGAGTCCGAGCTGTTCGGCTACGAAGAAGGCGCCTTCACCGGCGCGCGCAAGAAGGGCGCCATCGGCAAGATCCTGCAAGCCAACGGCGGCACGCTGTTCCTCGACGAAATCGGCGACATGCCCAAACACCTGCAGGCGCGGCTGCTGCGCGTGCTGCAGGAGCGCCGTGTCAGCCCGCTGGGTGCGGGCAAGGAAGTGGACGTGGACGTGGCCGTGGTCTGCGCCACGCACAAGAACATCAAGGACATGATCGCGCGCGGCGATTTCCGCGAAGACCTCTACTACCGGCTCAACGGCCTGGTGGTGCGCCTGCCGGCGCTGCGCGAGCGTTCCGACTTCGAGCTGGTCGTGCGAAAGATCCTCAAGGCCCTGTGCGAGAACGGCGAACAGGTCGGCATCTCGCCCGAGGTCATGAACATCTTCAGGCGCTACCACTGGCCGGGCAACTTCCGCCAGTTGCACAACCTGTTGCGCACCGCCGTGGTCATGGTGGGCTGCCAGGGCATGATCGAACTCAGCCACCTGCCCGACGACTTCATGGAAGAGCTGGAGCACGGCCTGCCCAACCCGATCACGCCGCGCCTGATGGGAGCGATCGGCACGGCCCAGCCGCTGCCCGACGAGCCCAACACCGCCCCCATGCCCGAACCCGCGGTGCCCGAAGGCACGCGCCTGGAAGACGTGGCCCTGAGCGCCATGGCGCAGATGCTGCGGCTGCACAAGGGCAACGTGTCGGCCGCGGCCAAGGCGCTGGGCGTTTCGCGCAACACGATCTACCGCAAGAAGGACCTGCTCCCACCAGGCACTTTGTAACCCCCCGCGCCGCCTTCGGCGTCACCCCCCAGGGGGCGATGCGAGTGGCCCGGCAAAGCCGGTTCCACCGCATCCTGGGATGGAGGCACTGTGCTCCGAGCTATTTGGGTGGCGTCGCGCCCTGTTCCATCCACACTGGTTCCAGCTCGCGCCAGGCGCGTTGCAGGTTGAAGCCGTGGCGCTCGCTGTAGCCGGCCCAGTCGCGGTAGGCCGGTAGATCGCCCCAGGCGGTTTCCTGCGGCTGGTGGCCCTCGTCCATGGCTTGCAGAACGCGCGCTCGCAGCGCCGCCAGGTAGCCTTGTGTGGCCGCCAGCGCCGGGGGTGGATCGCCCGCCACTGGCTCGCGCGACCACACCGTGCCCAGCACCTGCTGTGGCCGCAACGCCTGCAGCCGCTCCAGCGCCGCGAGCCAGCCGTCCACACTGCCCTGCGCGAGTTCGGGTACACGCCCGTCGTACACCAGGCCGCCCGCCCACAGCACGCGGTGGCGGGCGTTCCAGAGCACCAGGTCACCCTCGGTGTGGCCGGGCTCGATGGCCATCACCCGCAGGCTCAGCGCGCCCACTTGCAGCCGCTCGCCCACCGCGAGCACGCGGCTGGGCAGCACGATCTGCGTGCCCGCCAGCGCCTCCGAACCGGCGCGGGTGGTCAGGCTCGCCAGGCAGTCCGGGCAGCGCTGCTGCATGCCGCTGCGCGTGGCGGCGCTGGCCAGGATCTCCAGCTGGCCGGCGTCCAGCAGGTCGGCAAAGGCCGAGTTGGCCATCACGTTTTCGGCGTGGGCGTGGGTGTTCACCAGCCAGCGCACCTGCGCCTTGAAACGGCAGGCGAGTGACGCGCGCACGCGATGACCGTGGCGGTGGCTCGGGCCGGGGTCGATCACCAGCGCCTCACCGCGGCTGACCAACACGCTGGTGGGCAGCACATGGCCAGCGTTGGCGGGTGCCACCTCGCCGTTCTCCGCCGCGGGCCAGACCCAGATGCCCGGCGCCACAGCTTGCCAGGGCACGGCATTCACCACCTTGCAATCCACCGGTGGGCCGACCGCGAGTGCGGGCACAACAAAGCCGCCGAAGCACAGCAGCGCGATCAGCCAGCGGCGCAGCACGGTGCTCATCGCAGGGCCTGCGTGCGTTGCCCGGTACCTGAGCGTTTTCATCCGAGTCGCCTCACCACCGCGCGCAAGGCCGCGAGCATGCCCGGCTCGGCGCCCAGGTGGCCGCTCAGGGGCTCGGTCAGCGTGACCTGCTGTGGCGCCAGGCGCCGGCCCAGCGCGGCCCAGACGCGGCTGTTGGCGGGCGGGCAGACGGCGTCGCAGGCGCCGTGCACCCAGTCCACCGGCACGCCCTGGCGCGCCAGGCCCAGCACGGCGTCATCGAGCGCGCCGGGCCGCACAAAGCCGCGGTGCTGCAGGTAGTGCGCCTGGATGCGGAATTTGTGCAGCGCCGCCCGATCCGGCGGCTGCGCGGTGTGGCGGTGTCGGCTGGCCTGTGCCTTCCGTTGCCGGCGCCGCAACGCGGCCCAGTCGCGCCGGATCGCGGCGGCCTGGGCAGCCGTTGCCTGCGTCACCGCCCGCCGCAGCGCGCGGCGCATGCCGTTCGAAACGCAGGCCGTCTCCAGCAAGGCCCAGCGCCGCGACACGCGCAGGCCTGCAACACCGGGTGTTCCACTTTGAAGCAGTTGTCTCAGCCGGGCCAGCACCGCGGACAGTGACACACCCGGCGCGGCGGGCCAGGCGGCCTCGCGGCCGAGGGCTTGTAGCACCCGGCGTGACGGCTGCAACAGCCCGCCCACCTCGCGCCGGCTGAGCGCAAACGCACCGCGCAACACCAGGCGCTGCACCCGCTGCGGGTGTGCTCGTGCATAGGCCAGCGCCACCACGGTGCCCCACGAACCCGCCAGCAGCGACCAGCGTTGAATGCCCAGATGTTGCCGCAACAACTCCATGTCGGCCACCAGCGCGTGGGTGGTGCTGGCCGCGGTTTTCCCTCTGGGGCGGCTCGCTCCGCAGCCGCGCTGGTCGGGCGCGATCGCCCACTGGCGCGACAGGTCCAGCGGCGCGAGCATGCCCGGCTGGCAACTGCTGCCGGGGCCACCGTGCACCAGCAGCCAGGGCTCGCCATCTGGGTTGCCCACGGTGCGAAATGCCATGCGGTGTCCGCGTCCAACAGACAGGTAGGCCGGCGACGGCCAGGCGCTGCGCCGACGCGCGGAAAGCGCCGCCTCAGGGGTATCCCTAGGTTGGTCTTTCGTGGCATCGATATTGCTGTTCATGGGGTGCAACTTGAGGTGCAGTGGTGCTGACAAGTTAGCAGACATGTTTCATGCCAACCCACCTACCGGAGACAGACTATGCAATGGACCACCCCCGCCTTCACCGACCTGCGTTTCGGTTTTGAAATCACGATGTACATCGCCAACCGCTGAAACGCGGCGGCTCTAAGAGGCTGAGCACCCTTTGCTCATACCCGCTCACCTCACCAGAACGCACCCGCTCGGCGTTGCAAATGCGCGCCGTAGCTCAAGCTACGGCTGTGCTTTGCGCCTTGATCGGGCACGTTTTGGCGCGTTGCTCGGGCACGCCCAAAGGACGCTCAGCCTCTGACCCGAAAGCGCACGGCCCCACCTCCGTGCGCTTTTTTCTTCACCCCACCCCCAACGACCAACAGGCTCGACCATGCGCATCCGGGTTCTCGGCTCATCGGCCGGCGGAGGCTTCCCGCAATGGAACTGCAACTGCCCCAACTGCGACGGCTTTCGCCGTGGCACGCTCAAGGCGCATGCGCGCACACAGTCGTCCATCGCCATCAGCGCCGACGGCAGCGACTGGCTGCTGGTCAACGCCTCGCCCGACATCCTGACCCAGATCCGGGAAGCGCCCGAGCTGCAGCCGGCCCGCTCCATCCGCGACAGCGGCATCGCCGCTGTGCTGCTGATGGACGCGCAGATCGACCACGTCACCGGCCTGCTGATGCTGCGCGAACGCCAGACACCGCTGCCCCTGCTCGCCACGCCCGAGGTGTTCTCCGACATCTCCAGCGGCTTCCCGATCACCGGCATCCTGTCGCACTACTGCGGCGTGCAACGCCAGGAGCTGCCCATCGACGGCAGCACGGTGAACGTGCCCGGCCTGCCAGGTCTGCAGGTGCAGACCGTGTCGCTCTCGTCCAAGCCACCGCCGTATTCACCGTTCCGCGGCAACCCGCGCCCCGGTGACAACATCGGCCTGCTGATCACCAACCCCGCCACCGGGCAGCGCGCGTTCTACGCGCCGGGCCTGGCGGAGGTCACGCCCGCGCTGATCGAGCTCATGAGCGGCTGCGCCGTGGTGCTGATCGACGGCACCTTCTGGACCCACGACGAAATGCAGCGCCTGGGCCTCTCGGCCAAGGCCGCGCTCGACATGGGCCACCTGCCGCAGAGCGGCCCGGGCGGCATGATTGAACAGCTCGACCGCCTGCCCGCCGGCACCCGCAAGATCCTCATCCACATCAACAACACCAACCCCATGCTGGTGGAAGACTCCGACGAACGCGCCGAACTCACCGCGCACGGCATCGAGGTGGCTTTTGACGGCATGAGCATTGACCTATGACCCCCTGCGCCGCTTCGCGTCTTCCCCCTCCAGGGGGACCACACCAGTGGCCCGGCAAAGCCGGTTCCACGGTGTGCGCTGGGCAAGGCATCGCTTGATCAACCCGTTTGCATAGAAATCTGATCATGGAAATCGCTCAAGCCATCCGCAATCACAGCCACCTGCCCGCCTGGAGCCCTGATGCGTTCGAGGCCCAGCTGCGCGACAAGGGCCGCAGCTACCACATTCACCACCCCTTCAACGTGCGCATGAAATCGGGCGGCTGCATGCCCGACGAGATCCGCTGCTGGGTGGCCAACCGCTTTTATTACCAGATCTGCATCCCGCGCAAGGACGCCGCCATCCTTGCCAACATGCCCGACCGCGCGCACCGCAGGCTGTGGATCGAGCGCATCCTGGACCACGACGGCCACGGCGACTACGAGGGCTCGTCCGCGGGCGGTATCGAGGCCTGGATGCGCCTGGGTGAAGCGGTCGGCATCTCGCGCGAAGACCTGTGGTCTTTGCAGGGCGTTGCGCCCGCGGTGCGCTTCGCCTGCGATGCGTACGTGAACTTCGCGGCCAAGGCGCCGTGGCAGGAAGCCGTGTGCTCCTCGCTCACCGAAATGTTTGCGCCGCAGATCCACAAGGACCGCCTCGCCACCTGGCCCACGCACTACCCCTGGATCGAGGCCAGCGGCCTGGCCTATTTCCGCAGCCGCATCCCGCTCGCCACCCGCGACGTGGAACACGGCCTGCAGGTCACGCTGTCGCACTTCAATACCCGTGAAGCGCAGCACCATGCGCTGGACATCCTGCAGTTCAAGCTGGACATTCTGTGGACCATGCTGGATGCGATTGAAAAGGCATGTCAATGACAGCCACCCTGCCCGAGCGCCCCAAGCTCTCGCGCCGCTTCCGCCTGCAATACGAAGAAGCGCAGAGCCGCTGGGTGCTGCTGTATCCCGAGGGCATGGTGCAGCTCAACCCTTCTGCGGCTGAGATCCTGCAACGATGCGACGGCGAGCGCACCTTGCAAGGGATCGTTTCCGAACTGGAGACCGCCTTCAACGCTCAGGGCCTGGAACCCGAAGTCCGCAACTTGCTCGAAGAAGGACAACGCCGTGGCTGGATCGACTGAACCCACCGGCACCGCACCCGTGATCGGCCAGCCCCTGTGGCTGTTGGCCGAGCTCACCTACAAGTGCCCGCTGCACTGCGTGTTTTGCTACAACCCCACGCAACACGCGCGCATCAACGACGAGATGAGCACCGCGCAGTGGGTGGACGTGATGCAGCAGGCGCGCAAGCTGGGCGCGGCGCAGCTCGGTTTTTCGGGTGGTGAGCCGCTGCTGCGCGACGACCTGGAAGAACTGGTGCAGGAAGCCCACCGCCTGGGCTACTACACCAACCTCATCACCTCCGGCGTGGGCCTCACGCCGACTCGCGCGCAGAAGCTGAAAGACGCCGGGCTCGACCACGTTCAACTCTCGTTCCAGGACTCCACCAAGGAGATGAACGATTTTCTGAGCCACACCAAGACCTTCGAGCTCAAGCAGCGCGTGGCCAGGCTCATCAAGCAACACGACTGGCCGATGGTGATGAACTGCGTGCTGCACCGGCACAACCTGCCGCACGTGGGCAAGATCATCGAAATGGCCGTGGCGCTCGAAGCCGAGTACCTGGAACTCGCCAACACGCAGTACTACGGCTGGGCCTGGATCAACCGCGACCACCTGATGCCCACGCGCGAAGAGCTCGTGGAGGCCGAGGCCGTGGTCAACGCCTTCCGCGCCGAGCAGGAAGGCAAGACCGGCCCCAGGACCCGCGTGCTGTTCGTGGTGCCCGACTACTTTGAGGAGCGACCCAAGGCCTGCATGAACGGCTGGGGCTCGGTGTTCCTCTCCATCGCGCCCGACGGCCTGGCCATGCCCTGCCACAACGCGCGCGACCTGCCCGGCCTGCAACTGCCCAACGTGAAAGACACGTCCATCGCCGAGATCTGGCAACGCAGCAACGCCTTCAACGCCTTCCGTGGCGACAGCTGGATGAAGGCCCCCTGCCGCACCTGCGACGAGCGCCACAAGGACTTTGGCGGCTGCCGCTGCCAGGCTTTCCTGATCACCGGCGACGCCACCGAGGCCGATCCGGTGTGCAGCAAATCGCCGCACCACGAAAAAGTGGTGCAACTGGTGAAGCAGGCGCCCACGCGACGCAGCATCCCGATCGTGTTCCGCAGCGACGCCGAATCCCGGTTGTTGCACGCCGAACCCAACGCATGAGCCCACCCACCCCCGCGGGCGCCCCGCACCACCGCATGCTCGGTGCAGCGTTGGCGAGCCGCATTCCGGGCGCGCGCCACAGTCCGCTCGCGCTGGAACGCATGGAGCACGGTCTGTTCCTGCTCTGGCTGGCCTACATGGGCCTGCTGGTGTTTGGCGCCCTGCTGCTGTGGCAGGCCGGCGCCTGGCACCGGCTGATCGACGCCGACCCGACGGGGCTCACCGTCACCATCGTGCTGCTGTTCACCGGTTGCTCGATCTGGGCAGGCAAGCGCGCCTGGGTGCTGGGCCAGCAGCGCCAGCGGCTCGACGCGCGGCTCGCTGCCTCCAGCCTCAGAGAGCCCACCGGCTGGAGCGCCGAATACCACCAGGGCTGCGCACTGCCCGGCGCCGACCATTCCATCTGGCTGCAGGTGCTGGGCGAGCGCGCCCACGGCCCGCACGAAATGGCCTGGTGGCTCAACGGCATCCAGCTCAAGCTGGGCCTGCTGGGCAAGGTGATCGGCTTTTCCATCCTCGCGCTGCAGCTCGGGCAGATGGACAGCTTCGACGCCAGCCAGTCGTCGCAGTTGCTCAAGAACCTCACCGGTGGCCTGGGCATCGCGCTGCTCACCACCGTCACCGGCCTCACCGGCAACATCCTGCTCGGCCTGCAGCTCATGCGCCTCGACCGCTTTGCCGACGCCCTCGTGGCCGACACCCTGGCCGCCGGCCTCGCGCCGCCCGCCACCCCACTGCAGGAGCCGCCCCATGGCGATCGGCCGAGCGGTCCGTGACACCGAGACCGATCCGTTCTACGACATGTTGTTCAACATGTTGATCGCCTTCGTCTTCCTGTTCGTCATCGCCATCCTCTCGTTCAACCCCAAGGCCCGCAAGGCCGGCGACATCCCGGCCAAGGCCGAGTTCATCGTCACGGTGTCCTGGCCCGACAACAACCCCAACGACGTCGACGCCTGGGTGCTCGAACCCGGCGGCAAGACGCTGTGGTTCCGCCAGCGCGACGCCGGCATGCTGCACCTGGACCGCGACGACCGCGGCGCCAAGAACAACAGCGTCATCGTCAACGGCCGTGAGATCACCAGCCCGATCCGCCAGGAGATCGTCACCCTGCGCGGCCTGGTGCCGGGCGAATACGTGGTGAACGCGCACTACTACGAGAGCAAGGACAAGCTGCCGGTGGACGTGTCGGTCGCGGTGGTGAAGGTCAACCCGCAGGCCGAGATCGTCTACACCGGCACGCAGCAAATCCCCGCCAAGGGCGACGAGCGCACCCTGGTGCGCTTCAGCATCGACGAGGGCGGCAACGTCATCGACCTCAACACCCGACCGCTCACCATCGTGCAACGCTCCGGCCTCTGACCCCCCACAAGAACAACCATGATCCCTGCCGTCTCCTCCCAGTTGCTGCTGCTCGTGCTGGTGTACGCGCTGCTGGCGTTCCTGCTGCTCTGCCTGTGCCTGGCCACGCGCTGGCCCTGGGCCGTGAAGGGCGCGATGGTGCTGCTGGTGAGCGGCTTCTATGTGTTTGGCCACCACACGCTGCAAGGCATCGCGGGCTGGCCGAGCGACGACGCCCTGCCCAAGCGCTTCATGTTGCTCTCGGCCGTTTTCGAAGAACCCAGCCCCGGTCGCGGCCACAAGGGCGCCATCTACATCTGGGTCAACCCCATGAAAGACAACGCGCCGCTGGAGATGCCGCGCGTGTTTCGCCTGCCGTACGAAAAAGACCTGCACCGCATCCTGGGCGACGGCATCAAGAAAGCACGCGAAGGCAACACCCAGATGGGCAGCACCGAACCCAAGCGCGGCCAGGGCGGCCTGGCCTGGCTGCTGCCCGCGAGCAACGACAAGGTGGAAATCAAGTTGACGGACCTGCCGCGCGCGCAGCTGCCGGAGAAATGATGAGCCCCCCCTGCGCCGCTTCGCGTCTTCCCCCCCACGGGGGGGACCCCACCAGTGGCCTGGCAAAGCCAGTTCCACGGTGGGTGTTGGGTTGCGCGCACACGTGGCTGGCTTCTGTTGTGATCGCCTTGCTCGCGACCGGGTGCGGCAACCGCAACCAGGGCAATGACTGGTTCCCCCTGCGCGAAGGCGAAACACAGGATTACGCTGTGCAATACGTTGGCGAAGAACCGCGCGAGCCCGAACAATGGACCCTGCGCGTGACCCAACCTGAAACGTTTCAGGACCGGACCGTCGCCGTGCGCCACCACTCCGCTGGCGTGAGCTACTACCTCCAGGTGGACGAGCAAGGCATCCGCCGCATCGCCACCCGCACCGACATCGACAGCGAGCCCACGGCAGACGCCGAGCCGCTGTGGGTGCTGAAGGCGCCCTACCAGGTCGGCACCGAATGGACCACGCCCACCGTGCCCTACCTGATCCAGCGCAGGAACGAACACCCGCGCGACCTGAAGTACACCCACAAGGCGCAGATGACCTGGCGCATCGAAGCGGTGGACGACAGCGTGAAGCTCGCCGACGGAAGCGAACACAATCCCTGCCTGCGCGTGGTCGGCCAGGCGCGACTGAACCTCTACACCGACCCGGTCAACGGCTTCACCGACGTGCCCCTGATCAGCCGCGAGTGGTATTGCCAGGGCGAGGGGCTGGTGAAGTTCGAGCGCGAGGAAAAAGTGCCCAGGGGGTTTCTCACCGGGGGCGTTCTCACGGCGGAGAGGGAGCCCTGATCACGGCTGCGTCACCGGGCAACGGCTCCTGAAGCGCGGTTCGCCAGCGGGCAGGTCAGCGCTTGCCGCCACCGTTACCGCCGCCCTTCCCTCCCCCGTTGCCGCCACCGCCATTGCCGGAGTTGCCACCCTTGCCGCCGGCATTGCCACCACCGCCCGCATTGGAACCGCCGCCTGCACTGGCGCCACCGCCCCGGTTGCCGCTGCTGCCAGCACCTTGACCACCGGCATTGCTGTTGCCGCTGTTACCAGCATTTGCTTTGCTGCCTGCTGCCGCAGGGCGGGTGGTGCGGGTCCCAATGGCCAAGCCTGCCCGGCGGTCGGCCTGGTCGGCCTGGTTGGCCGCGCTGACCACGGAGCCCAGACGCAGGCCCAGGCTGTTCGCGATCTGGCCCCAGCCCATGCCACTGTCGCGTTGCGCCTGCACATCGCTGGTGGCCAGGGCGAGCTGCCCGATGCTGGGCTCGGTGATGCCCTGCTGGCTGAGGTTGGCCCGGGCCAGCTGCAGGGCCATCTCTTGCTGCCGCGCAGCCACGACGGGATCGACGACGGTCGGCGCCGGTCCGACCACCACATCCACGGTGACTTGTTGGGCCCCGCTGGCGCCAGCGGCCAGGCAGGCGACGGCCAGCACGAGCGGGCGCAGGGTGTTCAGGGCATTGATGCGGTGTGTTGTGTTCATGCGGTTCTCCATGTGAACGAAAAGACGGACTGAATGCTACCCAGGGTACAGGACCAGTCCGGCCTTCAAATGTGACAACACGTATCGCTGAAACACCGCGCGACGGCGGCGGTGACGACAGCGCAACAGCCCGTGATTCGACCCAGCAGGGTCAGACTTCAACCGCCTGGTCCGCTGCAGGACGCAGCGTGTCACCCAGCAGCTTCACCAGCTCATCGAGCACGCGGGTTTTCTCCAGCACATGGCGCGCGCCTTGCGCGACAGCGCGGGCGCGCAACTCGTCGTTGACGTAACCCGAGACCAGGATGGTGGGCAGACCCGGGCGCATGCGGCGGATGGCGGTGATCACGTCGAGCCCAGAGTGCTGGGGCATGTTGTAGTCGGTCACCACGATGTCGAACGCCTGCGGGTTGGCACGCACCGCGGCCATGGCCTGCTCGGGGTCGCTGTGGTGTGACACGCGGTAGCCTTGGCGGGCAAGCAGCTTTTTCAGCATGGAGGACATGAGCAGGTCGTCTTCAATCAGCAGCACCCGTTCGCCGTGTCCGCTCTCGGCAGCAGGCTGTACCGCTGCGCCTGGGGCCGGGACGGACGCCACCGCGCCGGGCGGGGCCGGAATGAAGATGTCGAACCGGGTACCCTGACCGGGCTGTGAATGCACACCGATGGCACCGTCGTGCGAGCGCACGATGCCGTGCACCACGGACAGCCCCAGCCCCGTGCCCTTGCCCACCGGCTTGGTGGTGAAGAAGGGTTCAAAGATGCGCTGGCGCACCAGCTCGTCCATGCCGCAGCCATTGTCCTGCACCGACAGGTGCACATGGCGCCCGGGCAGCAGGCCCAGGGGAAAGGACGCCGCTGCGCCGAGCACCACGGTGCCCAGCCGAACTTCAATGAGCCCACCTTTGTCGCCCAGGGCATGCCAGGCGTTGGTGCAGAGGTTGAGCAGCACCTGCTCAAACTGGGTGCGGTCGATCTCGGCGCTGGCCTCGGGGTCGTCGATGTGTTCGAGCAGCTGCACGCCGGCCGGCAGGGTGGAGCGCAGCAGCGACAGGCTTTCGCGCACCACCGGTAGCAGAGGCTGCACCTGGCGCCGGGCGGTGTCGCGCCGGCTGAAGCTGAGGATGCGGTCGACCAGGGCCCGGGCGCGGTCGCTGGCCTTGATGATCTGGTCCAGGCTGAGCGCCACATCGGCCGGGTTGCCGCCCTTGAGGTCTTCCCGGGCCATGTGGGCGTTGCCCAGGATGGCAGCGAGCACGTTGTTGAAATCGTGGGCGATGCCGCTGGCCAGCGTGCCGATGGACTCCATCTTCTGCACTTCGCCGAGCTGCTGCTCCAGCCGGCGACGGGCCTCCTGCGCTTCGGTGCGGTCGGTGACATCGGTGAGCAGGCCGTCCCACACGATGCCGCCGCCGTCCAGCGCGCGCGGTGCAGACACCAGGTGCATGCGCCGCACGCTGCCGTCGGGCCGGCAGAAGCGGGCTTCGCAGTCGAACACCTGCAGCGTTTCGGCGCAGCGCTGTTCGGCGGCGGCGAGGATGGCCACGTCGTCCGGGTGGATGCCGCCGTACATCGCGATCGGGTCAAGCAGCACCTCGGCCACGGTCACACCGCAGACGCGCTCCACCGAGTCCGACACCTCGGTGAACCGGCGGTGGCCATCGGGTTCCAGCACCACCTGGTACAGCACGGCGTTCGGCAGGTTGGCGCCCAGCGTGTGCATGCGGGCCTGGCTTTCACGCACCCGGGCTTCTGAGACGCGCAAGGCTTCGAAAGGCGCGCGGATGCTGGTGATGAAGGTGGCGCGGTACAGCAGGGCATAGGCCACCACCTTGTAGAGGTGGCCCACCACGTTCTGGAAGTCCGATGGCGCCACGTAGGCGGCGAAGGCAAATCCCCCCAAGCCCATGAAGAGGCAGGAGAGTGCGAGCAGCGCGTGTTGCCGCGATTGTTCGGATTTCGCCCGCTGCCACAGCACGAGCGCCAGCAGTCCGTTGAGCCCCACCAGCACGTATTCGTAGCCCGCCTTGAAAGGGGTCACGCCCACCCCCGGCACGAAGGTGACGGGGAACCGGTCGAGCGCGAAGGAGCCAAAGGCAATGGTGGTCACCGCCACCAACAGGCCGATCCCCAGCAAGACCGTCCGGGGCCAGCGCGGCGCCAGGCCCGCCGTGACGGCACCCAGTGTCAACACCTCGAAGCTGCGGCCCATGAGCCAGAAGAAGATGGCCTGGGGCGTGCTGCTCTCCGTGAGCAAGGGCGGCATGCCTTCGTAGGTCAGGGCATGCATCAGATCGCAGCCGATGACCACCACAAAACCCGCGAGCAGGGCGTTGGCACTGCGGTCTTGCCGGCGTTCGAAGGTGTGCCAGGACACCACGACCACCAGCGTGGCGATCACGATGGCAAACAGCTCCAGCACCAGGTGCAGTTCGAGCATGCGGCTGGCGAGCAGGCCGCTGGCGGTGTCGGGCGGGGCATTGACGATGGCGACCATGCCCAGCACCGCCAGCAGGCTGAGAAAACCGTATTTGATGGGGTGGGCGAGTGGCATGCCGGCACATTACCGGAAAAATGCGCAACCCCCTGAAAAGCGCTGCCGCGCCGTCACGCGCCCTGCGCCGAAGGATCTCGGCCGCTCAGGGCTTGATGGTCATGACCCACTCGGCCAGGGTCTTGATGTCGGCGGCACTCATGCCGGGGTGCGGCGGCATGGGAATGCGACCCCATTTGCCTTTGGAGCCGTACTGGATGGACTGCGCCAGCGAGGCCACGGCGTCTTTGTCGTCCTTGTATTTTTCATGCACGGCGCTGTAGGACGGACCGACCACTTTTTCGTTGGCCGAGTGGCAGGAGAAACAGCCGTTGGCCTTGGCCATTTCGATGGCGGCGGTCACGTCGAGCGCGTGGGCCGGGGCACTGAGGCCGGCAAGGGCAGAGGCGAGGATCAGAACGGTACGCATGGCAGGGCTACCTGAAAGAAGAAAAGAGAGATGGAAAACAAACACGGGACAAAAAAAGGGCGGGGTCGACCGTTCACACGCGTGCGGCGGCCGACACCGCCCAATGTGGCAGGGCCGCCCCTTCAGGCTGCGCCCCGCTGCCGCTGCATCACTTCATGAGCTTGAAGGTCCAGACCGAGCCGCCCTGTTCGAGGAAGTTGACCTTCTTGGCCACTTCACCGCCCCACAGGGGCACCGCGCCGCCCCAGCCGGAGACCACGCTCACGTACTGTTCGCCGCCTTCGGTCCAGGTGATGGGAGGAGCCACCACGCCGGAGCCGGTCTGGAACTGCCAGACCACCTTGCCGGTCTTGGCGTCGGCGGCCTTGAGGTAACCCTCGGGCGTGCCCCAGAACACCAGGTCGCCAGCCGTCAGCACACCACCCCAGAGCGGGGCTTCGTTCTTGACTTCCCACTCGACCTTGCCGGTCTTGGGGTTGATGGCGCGCAGCGAACCGATGTGGTCGTCAAACAGCGGCTTGATGGTGAAACCCGCGCCCAGGTAGGCGGCGCCCTTCTTGTAGGTGATGGGTTCGTTCCAGATCTCCATGCCCCATTCGTTGGTGGGCACGTAGAACAGGCCGGTCTTGGGGCTGTAGGCCATGGGCATCTGGTTCTTGCCACCCAGGAAGCCCGGCGCCGAGAACACCGACTTGCCCTTGGCGCCGTCGCCGCCGGCAGCGGTCGGGTCACCCGGGCGGTTCGCCGGGTCGAAGTTGGGGCGGCCGGTCTTGAGGTCGATGCCGGTGGCCCACGTTACCTTCTTCACGAACGGGAAGGCGTTGATCAGCTTGCCGGTGGTGGCGTCGTTCACGTAGAAGAAGCCGTTGCGGTCGGCCTTGGCACCGACGCGCTTGCCGTCCATGTCGAAGGTGACGAACTCGTTCACACCGTCGTAGTCCCAGCCGTCGTTCGGGGTGGACTGGTAGTGCCACTTGATCTGGCCGGTCTTCACGTCGATGGCGACGGTGGAGGCGGAATACAGGTTGTCGCCCTTGCGCACGTGGCTGTTCCAGGGGCCGGGGTTGCCGGTACCGAAATAGGCCAGACCGGTGGTGGGGTCGTAGCTGCCGCCGAGCCAGGGCGCGGCGCCGCCGGTCTTCCAGGTCTCGCCCGGCCACGATGCATTGGTCGTACCGGTGACACCGTTTTCCTTGCCGTCCTTGTAGCCCATGTGGCCTTCCACCACGGGGCGCACCCAGACCATCTTGCCGGTCCTGGGATCGCGCGCTTCGACGCGGCCGACCACACCGAACTCACCACCCGACAGGCCCGTGATGAGCAGGCCCTCGGCGATCAGTGGCGCTGCGGTGTAGCTGTAGCCGGCGGAGTAGTCGTCGATCTTCTCGCGCCACACCACCTTGCCGGTTTCCTGGTCGAGCGCCACGAGCTGGGCGTCCAGCGTGCCGAAGATGACGAGGTTGTCGTACAGCGCGGCGCCGCGGTTGATCACGTCGCAGCAGGGCATGATGCCCTCGGGCAGGCGGTGCTCGTACTTCCAGAGCTTCTTGCCCGTCTTGGTGTCCACCGCGTAGATGCGCGAGTAAGACGCGGTGACAAACATCTTGCCCTTGTTCACCAGCGGCTGGCTTTGCTGGCCCCGCTGCTTTTCACCACCGAAGGACATGGACCACACGGGCACCAGTTTGCTGATGGATTTTTCGTTGATGCCGGTCAGCGGCGAGTGGCGCTGGCCCTGGGTGCCGAGGCCCCAGCTGAGCACGTTGTCGGGGGTCTTGGCGTCGTCCGCGATCATCGCGTCGGTCACGCCCTGGGCGCTGACGTGGGCCGTGGCGGCCATGACCAAAAGGCTCAATAGAGTGCGTTTCACTGGGTGGTCTCCTGCTCGTTTGTGAGGTTGATGGCTTGTGGGAACTGGCCGTGCCGCCCCAGCGGCTCGCTGGTGTTGTCCCTCTCCAGCCGGGGCATGCACGCGAGCAGAAATGGCAACTTCTGTGCCAGCAACCGATACCCGCCAAAGCCTAGGGTTTTCACTGATCGAAATACCCCCACGAGGCCACGCCAGCGGCCCCGGACGCCTGCAAATGCGCCAAACGCGAACCGGATGAAGAGACACCCTTGTGACAGTGTTCAGAAATGTCGCAGTGCCCACGTTGCAACCCGGTCGGGCTGCAACACCGGTGGCGGCTCAGGGCTTGATCAACGCCCGCAGCTCGTAGCGCGGGTACCACTGCGTGAGCGAGCGGTGCAGCTCGGCGGGTTGCGCGGCCCAGTGCGCGAAACGCTGTGGCACGGGCGTGCCCAGCACCTCGCCGAGGTCGAGCCCGCGCTCGGCGCTGGTCTGCATGAGCGTGGTCAGCCACTGCAGCCAGTCGCGCGTCTGCTGCACACCGGCCAGGCCCGTGTGCACCGGGCCGTGGCTGGGCACCACGGATTTCACCTGGCCGCTGGTGATCAGTTGCTCCAGTGTGTCCAGGCTGCTCAGCCAGGCGGCGAAGTCGGCGTGCGGCGTGGTGGGCACCCGCTCGGCAAACACCAGTCCCCCGGCAAACAGCACGCCGGTGCGGTGGTCGAGCAGCACCAGGTCGTCCGCGGTGTGGCCGTGCAGGCGCCTGAGTTCCAGCTTGTGAGCACCGAGCTGCAGGGTCTGCGGCAACACAGCCTCGCGCGCGGGGGTGGACTCGGTGCCGCGCATCCAGTCGCCGCAGAGGCGGTAGAGGTTGTCGGCGTAGGCCGTGCCTTCGGCCTGCATGCCGGCGATGCTGCCGGGCAGCGCCTGCGTGGGCCGGTCGGCCCAGGCCTGGTTGCCGAAGAAATAGTCGGGGTGCAGGTTGAGTTCCAGCACGCGCAAGACCGGCTCGCGCGTGACGCGTTCGATGGCGCGGCGCTGCTGCTCGCCGTACAGGCGCGAAGGCCCGGTGTTGATGACCACCACGCCCGCGCCGGTGGTGATGAAGGCGGTGTTGATGATGTTGCAGCCGTTGGCGCGGCTGAAGTCCTGCACGGCGCCTTCGATGACCCAGGTGCCCTCGGCGATCTGGCGCGGCTGCAGGTCGTAGTTGAACGTGGCCATGTCGGGTTTCGACACGAGCGGCGGCGCGGCGATGGTCTGCGCCTGCGCGCTGCCCGCCAGCACGAGCGCCGTCAACCACCACGGATTCCATCGGGTACCGACGCCCTCCGCGAAGTTCATGCACCCACCTCGGCGTCGATGCGGTTGCCATTGTTGTCGCGCCCCACCAGGCGCAGGCCGCTCACCGCCTGTGGCGGCAACTCGAAGGTGATGAGCGGGTTTTCCGACACCGGCTCGTGCAGCGCCAGCTTCCACCAGGCCTGGCCCGAGCTGTCCACCAGTTGCAGCTCTTCGATGTAGAAAGCCGGAATGCCCGCGACCAGCCCCGTGTCCATGGGGTGCATCACGCGCACGCGCAACCGCCGGCTGCCTTCGAGCACGTTGTTGAAAAAACGTGCCTGCACCTGGCCCAGGGTCTTGCTCCAGGAACCGTCGGCGCGCGTGAGGCCGGGCACCGTGCAGCCACCGCCCGCCGCCTGCACCCAGGTGCTGCCTACATGCCACTGGCCGTCGCGCGTCTGCACGAAGGCGCGCACCGGCGAGGCCTGTTCCATGCGGATGCGAAAGGCCAGCATGGGCAGCGCGCGCAGCGGTTCAAAGTCCAGCACCTGGCGCACCGGGTTGCGGTCCACCGACACACGGATGAGCGCCACGCCGCCGCCCACCTGGTCGAGCCCCCGCGCGTCCACCAGCAGCGGCACGTTCATCGCGTCGTCGGCAAAGGCCGGGCCCTTGATCGTCACCGCGTCGGAGAACTTCGCCGTGGCCTTGCCGATGGTCTGCTCGCGCAGGCTGGGGTACTGCATGGAGCCCAGTGGGTCGCCACCGGTCTGGTCGCCTTGCGCGAAGGCCAATGGTCCGCAGGCCATGCCTGCTCCCAATGCCAATACATCACGACGGGATGGCATCACTTGCATGTTGGTCAAGCCTAAAAAACGTGCCGGAGCGCGTGCCCCAATCCAGGATGCCGTGGAACCGGCTTTGCCGGGCCACTGGCATCGCCCCCTGGGGGGAGGCGCGAAGCGACGCAGGGGGTCATCGTCTTGTCCAGCCGCGTTGCGGGTCGTAACCCCACAATGCAGCCACGAAAAACACCACGCCGCAGCCCACCACCACCGACCACGACAACGCCGTGAACTGCCCCACCATGGCGTAGCGCATGGCCTCGACGGCGTGGGTGAAGGGGTTCCACTCGGCCAGCTTGAGCAGCCACCACGCGCCCGACTCTTCAAGCTTCCACAGCGGGTAAAGCGCAGGGCTGATGAAGAACATCGGGAAGATCACGAAGTTCATCGTGCCGGCAAAGTTCTCCAGCTGCTTCACGTACACCGAGAGCATCAGTCCGAGCGCGGCGAGCATCGTGGCACCGCAGGCCATGGCGATCAGCAGCCCCGGCAGGTTGGCCAGCGGCACCTCCACCCCAAAGGCCCAGGCGATGGCGAGGAACACCCCCATCTGCAGCACCGAGAGGCAGGTGCCCGCGAGCAGCTTGAAGGCCAGCAGCCAGCCACGCGCCAGCGGCGCGGTGAGCAGCAGGCGCATGACACCCATCTCGCGGTCGTAGACCATGGAAAGCGAGCTCTGCATGCCGTTGAACAGGGCCACCATGCCGAGCAGGCCGGGCACCATGTAGGCCTTGTATTCGATGTAGGTCTCGTAGGGCGGCACGATGGCGACGCCGAACACGTTGTTGAAGCCGGCCGAAAACACCACGAACCACAGCAGCGGCCGCACCAGCGCCGAGCCCAGGCGCGTGGGCTGGCGCAGGAAGCGGTTAAGCTCGCGGCCCACCACCGCGCGCAGCGCGCGCAGCAGGTGCAGGGGCAGCGAGGGCGCTGCGAGCGGTATCACGGACACGTTCATGGGCGCGCTTTGCATGCACTCTCCTGTTGGTCGACGCCCAGGGTATCGAGCACTTCCTTCGGGTGCAACACGCCGTCGAGCGGCGCGGTGCCGACCACGCCATCCACATGGCTCAGGAACAAAGGCTGGCGCAACTGGCCGTCCCAGGCGCGGAACGACAGGCTGCGGCCCTTGAAGCCGTCAAGCGTGGTGCCGCCACCGCGCAAGGCCTTGAGCTGCTGCGCGACCGGCGCCTTGGGGTTCTCGGCCAGCACGGCGGCCAGCGCGCGGCCCGCCGCCCAGGCCGCCCAGTCGGGGCCCTGCATGGGGCGCTGCGCGAGCTTGAAGAAACGGCGGCTGAGCTGCGGGCCGCCGTGGCGTTCCCACTGCGGGTGCCAGGCCGCCGCCACCAGCCCGTTGGCGCCCACCACCGGGCGCGGCCATTGCGTCGCGTAGGGCAACAGGCGCGCGAACTCGCCGTCGCTGTCCATCACCGCCACCACCTCGTGTTCGCGGTCACCGGTGAGCAGGCGCGTGTTGCCCAGGTCGCGCTCGCGCGGATCGCCGGTGAGCTTGAACGGCTTTTGCGCCACGACCTTGATGCCGAAGCGTTTGGCCGAGCGGTTGAAGGCCTCGGTCATCAGCGCGTCGCCCGGCAGCGGGCCCTGCAACAGCAGCGCCTTGCGCCAGTTGCGCGCGGCCAGGTACTGCGCCAGCGCGTCGCTCAGCATGGCGCGGC
This sequence comes from Hydrogenophaga sp. L310, assembly GCF_055703065.1. Taxonomy (NCBI): domain Bacteria; kingdom Pseudomonadati; phylum Pseudomonadota; class Betaproteobacteria; order Burkholderiales; family Comamonadaceae; genus Hydrogenophaga; species Hydrogenophaga sp. L310. The sequence continues at coordinate 10,978 of NZ_JBVPZA010000024.1, read as the reverse complement.
TGGGCGCGGTGTGCAGCAGGTGGGCCGCGCACATCGCCCCGCGCAGGCGGTCGTCGTCCAGCGCGGCGTTGAACACGATGGCACCGCCCAGTGCAGCAGGCGCGGCCTGCACCAGCGCGCGCAACTCGGCCAGCGGCAGATCAGCCACCACGTGCTGCACCCGCAAAGCCTTCAGCTCGGCCAGCGCCTTGGGCAGCGCAGCGGCATTGGGCAGCACCACGTCTTTCACCACCAGATCGATGCCCGCCGCGTCCAGCTCAAACGCCGAGTCCTCGGCCGCCAGCGTCACACCGTCGATGGCACGACCAGTGGGGTGGCCCGGGTAGGCCTTCTCCATGCGGCGCGGCGCGTGGCGCGGGTCACCGTCCAGCGACACCACCGCGATGGTGATCTTGGTGGCCGCGAAAGCAGAGAACGCAAAGGCACCCATCAAAGCCAGAGCGGTCGAGCGCCACAGCCCCGTCCAGGGCTCCCGCGGAACCGGCTTCGCCGGGCCGCTGGGAGCGCCCCCCTGGGGGGGGATGCGGCTGAGCGAATTGCCGCAAGCGGCGGCAATTCGGGGCGCAGCGAGCAAGCAACGGAGGGGGATCATTTACTGACCAGGATCGAGTGCGGCACCCGTCCGGCCGGCACCGTCTTGATCGCCTTGCCACTCGCAGCGTCCACCAGCGTCATGTCATCGGACAAGCCATTGGCCACGTACAGCGTCTTGCCATCCGGCTGGAATCCCATGCCCCAGGCGCGCTTGCCGACCAGGATCTGGCTCTTCACCGCCTTGGTGGCCACGTCGACTTGCGCCACATGGTTGGCCTTGCCCAGCCCGACCCAGATGCTCTTGCCGTCCGGGCTGAGGGTCATGCCCACGGGCGTGATGTCGGCCTGGCGCATGCCCTTCACCTCGAACTTGATCTTCTGCTTTTCGGTGTGGGTCTTGGTGTCGACCACGCTCACCGTGGCATCCAGTTCGTTGGTGACCCACAGTTCGGCGCCGTCGGGTGACAGCACAAAGCGGCGCGGGCGCTTGCCGACCTTGATGTTCTTCGTGACCTTCTTCGTGGCCAGGTCGATCACGTGGACCACGTTGGCCACTTCGGAGGTGACGTACGCGGTCTTGCCATCGGGCGTGACCAGCACACCTTCGGGCTCGCCGCCGGTCTTGACTTCGAACAGGGGTTTCTTCGTGCCGATGTCGTAGGCGGCCACCACGTTCTCGTCTTCGATCGACACGTAGGCGATTTTGCCGTCGGGGCTGAGGTCGAACATCTCGGGACTGTCGCCCAGCGGCACCGTGCCGGTCAGCTTCGCGGTGGCCACGTCCACCAGGCCCATGGCGTTGCTGTCGCCACAGATCACCAGGATCTGCTGGCCGTCGCCGCTGAAGCTCATGTCGCGCGGACGCTTGCAGACGTCGATGGCGCCGGTGCGCTCACCCTGGGCATCGAACACATAGATCTTGTTGTCCTTCTCGCTGGACACATAGACCTTACCGGCGCCCTGGGCCTGAGCCGACAAGGCAAGCGAAGCGGCGGCTGCGGCGAGGGACACGGCACGGAGGGCGAAAGCCAAAGGGGCACGAAGGGCCATGAAAAGTCTCCTGTCTTGTTGAAATCGGTGAACGGGTGTTCGTCCTGCACGCATCGAAGTGCGCACAGTCGATCTGCAAAAACGGTGCCAGGCGCACGGGAACAGAAATTGCCTGAAAACAACCGGTGTCCGGGGCTTTCCCGGGCGCTGGAGACACAAACACCGCCCCATGAGACACACACCGTCACGCCCAGCGTTCAAAAATGGCACAGGGAAAACCCTCAATGCGTTCCACCGCTGCACGAACGGGGTTTCGCGGCGCAGTGTCATGACCCTGGGCGCCTCGCTGGCTTTCGCAACCGCACTGCCCCGTGCAGGGGCGCAACCGGGCGGCGGCACCACCGACACCTGGCCGCGAAAACCGCTGCAACTCATCGTGCCCTGGCCCGCGGGCGGCCAGACCGACCTGACGCTGCGCATCCTGTGCGAAGAGGCCGAGCCGCTGCTGGGCCAGCCCATCGTGGTCATCAACAAACCGGGCGCGGCGGGCACGCAGGTGGCGCCGTTGCTCAAGGCCGCCGAGCCCGACGGCCACACCATCGGCCAGGTGCCGATCACGGTGTACCGCCATGCCTTGATGAACCACGTGCCCTGGGACCCTGTGGTGGATTTCAGCCCGATTCTGCAGGTGTCGGGCGTCACCTTCGGCGTGCTGGTGCCCGCGAGCAGCCCCTGGAAGACGCTCGCCGATCTGGTGGACTGGGCGCAGAGACACCCGGGCGAACTGGTGCTGGGCTCGACCGGCATCGGCACCACGGCGCACCTGGCGATGGAAGAGATCCTGCTGAACCACGGCGTGCGCTATGTGCACGTGCCCTACAAAGGCACAGCCGACCAGATGCTGGCGATCGCCGGCGCGCAGATCATGGCCGGCGTCAATTCCACCGGTTTCGCCCCCTGGGTAGACCGCGGCCAGATGCGCCTGCTGGCCACCTTCAGCGCGCAGCGCAGCCCACGCTGGCCCGAGGTGCCGACGATGCGCGAGCTGGGCTACCCACAGGCGGTGTACACATCGCCCTGGGGTCTGGCCGCACCGAGCGGCACGCCGGAGGCGGTGGTGCAGAAACTGCACGAGGTGTTCCGCCGCGCCATGTTCAGCGAGCGGCACCAGGCGGCACTGGCCAAATACGATCAGGGCCTGGACTACCTCAACACGCACGACTACCGCCAGGCCGTGCTGGCCACGGTGGAGCGCGAAAAGCGCCTGCTCAAGCGCATGAACCTGCTGGCCCGATCCGCCAGTTGAACCGTCCACCACGAACACAACAACCATGCCAGAAACCTGCCTGCTGACCGCGCAGAACCTGCACAAGGCCTACAACGGCAAACCCGCACTCAAGGGCGTGAGCGTGGCGCTGCAGGCCGGTGAAATGCTGGCCCTGCTGGGGCCCAACGGCGCCGGCAAGTCCACCCTGCTGCAGCTGCTGACCGGCCTGTTCAGCCCCGACCAGGGCACGGTCGTGGTGATGGGCCACGACATGCAGCGCCACCCCAGCCGCGCGCTGGCAACGCTTGGCGTGGTGTTCCAGCAGAGCGCGCTCGACATGGACCTCTCGGTGATGGCCAACCTGCTGTTCCACACCGATCTGCACGGCCTGCCGCGCGCGGTAGCCCGGCAGCGCATCGCCGACGGGCTGGCGGCCATGGGCCTGGGCGATCAGGCCAGGGCCATGGTGCGCAGCCTCTCAGGCGGCACGCGGCGCAAGGTAGAACTGGTGCGTGCCCTGTTGCACGAACCGGCCGTGTTGCTGATGGACGAGGCCACGGTGGGGCTGGACCCGGCCTCGCGCCAGCACCTGCTCGACACCGTGCGCGGCCTGTGCCACAACCGCGGCATGGCGGTGCTCTGGGCCACGCACCTGATCGAAGAAGCCAGGGTGGCCGATCGCCTGATGCTGCTGCACCAGGGCACGGTGCGCTTCGACGGTTCGATCGACGCCTTCATGTCCGCGGCCGAGGGACCGGACTTCCAGACCGAGGTGCTTCGCGCGCTGGAAAAGCCTGGCGTCTGAAGAACACCCCCGCAGCGCTTCGCGCTACCCCCTGAAGGGGGCGGCACTGGCCGTCCGGCAAAGCCGGCCCGGCGGTGCCCTGGGCTGGGCGCCCCCTCAGGCGCTGGGCCTAAGCAGGCGCTGAGCGGCCAGCGCCATCAGAAAGCGTAGGTCGCCGAGAGGCCCAGGCCCCACTGCCGCCCCGGCGCAGGCTCGAAGAAGCGTCGGTTGCCGTCGTTGGCGATCACCGAGCCGATATAGGCCTTGTCGCCCAGGTTGTTCACCCGCAGGTGTTCGCGCAGCGTCCAGGCCCCCAGCTTCTGCTCGAAGCCCACGCGCAGGTTGAACACGGTGGCCGCATCGGTGCGGTCGCTGCCCTGGTCGTCCACCACCATGCTGCCCTGGTGCACCAGCTCCAGCGCGGCGGTCATGCCGGGCACGGCGCGCGGCTGCCAGGCCAGCTCGGCAAACAGGCTGCGGTCCACGGTGCCGGGAATGCGGTTGCCGGCGGCCACCACACCGCCGCTGCTGCTGGCAAAGGCGTCGGCGAACTTCGCGTTCAGCGTGGACAGCGCCACGTGCGTGCGCCACTCGGGCGACAGCTGGCCGCTGTAGGCCACTTCCAGGCCCGATCGGCGCGTCTTGCCCGCGTTGGTGTAGATGGTGCGACCGCCGCTGCTGGAGGCCACCACGATCTCGTCGGTGGTGCCGATGTGGAACAGCGCCGCGTCGAGCCGGTGCCCTTCGGCCAGCCGGGTCTTCACGCCGATTTCGGCGTGGGTGCTGCGCGCCGACTGCAGGCCCAGGTTGGGGCCGCTGCCGCTGGCGGTGTAGGCGATTTCGGTGAAGGTCGGCGTCTCGAAACCGCGGCCCACGTTGGCGTAGACGTTGGTGTCGGGGCTCAGGTGGCGCGTGATGCCGATCACCGGGTTGGTGGCGCTGAACTCCGCGCGGCCGCTGTCGTCCGGGTTGCCAGGGCGGATGTAGAAGTCCTGCACGCGGAAGTTCACCCGGTTGGCGCGCAGGCCGGCCACGGCGCTCCAGGCTTCGTTGATGGCCCAGTCGGCCTGGGCATAGAGGCCGGTGCTGTGCACGCTGTCGTCTTCGTCGCGCTTGAGCGCGCCTTGTTCGCCCAGATTGTTGATGAAACCACGGCGGCGCTCGCTCATGCGCTCGTGGTCAAGCCCCGCCGTCAGCTGCACCTGGCCCTCACCGGCCGGGATGCGGCGCGTGTAGCGCAGGCCGGCCCCGCTGTAGCGGCGGTCCAGCTGCACCACGCCGCCAGCGGCCGTGGGCGCGGTCTGCACAAACAGGGGAATGGAAAGGCGGTTGTCCAGGTCGCGCTGGCCGCTGTAGACGCGGGCGCTGATGTCGCTCTGCGCATCCAGCTTGTGGTCCACCACCAGGCCCACCTGGTTTTGCGACACGTCCTTGCCCGCGTGGTACAGCGTGGAGTTCGCCACCGCCTGGCGCGGGTCGGCCTCGAACTGCTCGCGCGTGAGACCCAGCGGGTCGCCCGACACCGGCTGGTCGAAGGCGTTGGCCACCAGCGTGACTTTGGTGTTTTCGCTGGCCGTCCAGCGCAGCTTGGCATTGGTGTGGCGGCGCTTGGCGGCGCTGTTGGTGCGCCAGCCGTCGGTGGAAAAGTCGCTGTGGTCGATGAGGTAGTTGAGCGATCCGCTCTGGCCCGCGGCCTGCAGGCCGTAGCGGCGCAAGCCGTCGCTGCCCGCATCCACGCTGGTGCGCACTTCCGGCCGCGCCGGGCCATCGGCGGTGAACACCTGCAGCACACCGCCCGCCGCGTTGCCATACAGCTGGGCCAGCGGGCCGCGCAGCACCTCGATGCGCTGGGCCGAAGGCAGGCTGATGGTGGAGGCCTGGCCCTGCCCGTCGGGCATGGTCGCGGGGATGCCGTCCACGATCAGCCGCGCGCCGCGGATGCCGAACGGTGAGCGCGAGCCCGATCCGCGGATGGACAGCTGCAGGTCCTGCGCGTAGTTCTGGCGGTTGAGCACCGTGATGCCCGGAATGCGGTTGATGGCTTCGGACAGGTTGACCTGCGGCCCGGCGGCTTCGATGGTCTCGCGGCCCACGCCCTGGATGGCGGCGGGCGCGTCGAAGCTCTGCTGCGCCTCGCGGTTGGCGGTGACCACCACTTCGGAGAGGGTCTGGGCACCGGCCAGGCCGGTGCTGGTAAGGGCCAGGGTCTGCAACGCGGCAGCGGCCAGGCGGTTCAGGGGCCAGCGGGTCTTGTTCGTGGGATATCGGGTCATGTCGGTCTCCGGTGGAGAGCCCGGCGCATGCGGATGTGCGCCAGTGCGGTGTTGCCTCTGTTTGCCCGATTCTGACTACAAGTTCCGTGCCATGCGGATCCATCGCCCCCCTGTTCAGGAATGGAACACCTGCCCCGCGGATCAGTCGCCGCTGGCCGCTTCTTGCGCCTCCTGCGCAGCCAGATCGGCCATCTCGGCCTCGCTGAACACGCGCGAGCGGGTGTGGAACGCCTTGCCCTCCGGCCCTTCCAGCGAGAAGGTGCCGCCATGGCCCTCGATCACGTCGATGATGAGCTGGGTGTGGCGCCAGTAAGCATATTGCGCCCTGCCGATATAGAAAGGGCAACCACCGATGTGGCCCAGGTACACGTCGCCCGCGCCCATGGTGATCTCGCCGGGCAGGTAGCAGTTGGCCGCGCTGTTGTCGCAGCAGCCGCCGCTCTGGTGGAACATGAGCTCGGGGCCGTGCTTCGTCTTGAGGAACTGAATCAGCTCGACCGCGGCCGGCGTGGCAATGACTTTTTCAACCATCTCTTGTCTCCTTGTTCTGAAAAGCCGAAAAGGGGAGCCGTTGCCAGCTCCCCTTTGATCTCACTTCAATCCGTGTGGATCAAAAGAACCCGAGCTTGTTTTCCGAGTAGGACACCAGCAGGTTCTTCGTCTGCTGGTAGTGGTCCAGCATCATCTTGTGGGTCTCGCGGCCGATGCCCGATTCCTTGTAGCCACCGAAAGCGGCGTGTGCCGGGTAGGCGTGGTAGCAGTTGGTCCACACGCGGCCGGCCTTGATCGCGCGGCCCATGCGGTAGGCCACGTTGCCGTTGCGGCTCCACACACCGGCGCCCAGGCCGTACAGCGTGTCGTTGGCGATTTCGAGGGCTTCGGCTTCGTCCTTGAAGGTGGTCACGGCCAGCACAGGGCCGAAGATTTCTTCCTGGAAGATGCGCATCTTGTTGTGGCCCTTGAACAGCGTGGGCTGCACGTAGTAGCCGCCTTCCAGATCACCACCCAGGTGGGCCTGGCCGCCACCGGCCAGCACTTCAGCGCCTTCTTCCTTGCCCAGTTCCAGGTACGACAGGATCTTGGTCAGCTGCTCCTTGGAGGCCTGTGCGCCCATCATGCTGTCGGTGTCCAGCGGGTTGGCGTGTTTGATGGCGGCCACGCGCTTCAAGACACGTTCCATGAACTTGTCGTAGATGCTTTCCTGGATCAGCGCACGGCTCGGGCAGGTGCAGACCTCGCCCTGGTTGAACGCGAACAGCACCAGGCCTTCAACGCACTTGTCGAGGAATGCATCGTCCTTGTCCATGATGTCGGCGAAGAACACGTTGGGCGACTTGCCACCCAGTTCCAGCGTGGCCGGGATCAGGTTGTTGGCAGCGGCCTGGGCGATCACGCGGCCGGTGGTGGTGGAGCCGGTGAAGGCGATCTTGGCGATGCGCTTGCTCGTGGCCAGCGGCATGCCGGCTTCGCGGCCATAACCGTTGACGATGTTCAGCACGCCTGGGGGCAAGATGTCGGCGATCAGCTCGGCCAGGATCAGGATGGAGATCGGGGTGGACTCTGCTGGCTTGAGCACCACGCAGTTGCCCGCGCCGATGGCGGGGGCCAGTTTCCAGGCCGCCATCAGAATGGGGAAGTTCCAGGGAATGATCTGGCCGACCACGCCCAGCGGTTCCTGGATGTGGTACGCCATGGTGTTCTCGTCGATCTCGCTGACGCCACCTTCCTGCGCACGCACGCAACCGGCGAAATAGCGGAAGTGGTCCACGGTGAGCGGGATGTCGGCGTTCAGCGTCTCGCGGATCGCCTTGCCGTTGTCCACCGTCTCGGCGTAGGCCAGCAACTCCAGGTTCTGCTCGATGCGGTCGGCGATCTTCAGCAGGATGTTGGAGCGCGTGGCGGCGTCGGTCTTGCCCCACTTGTCGGCCGCGGCATGGGCGGCGTCGAGCGCGAGTTCGATGTCTTCGGCGGTGGAGCGCGCGGCCTGCGTGTAGACCTGACCACTCACGGGCGTGATCACGTCAAAGTACTGGCCCTTGCACGGTGCCACCCATTTGCCGCCGATGAAGTTGTCGTAGCGCGGTTTGTAGGCGATCTTGGCGCCGGCGACGCCTGGGGCTGCGTAAATCATGTTTGTCGTCCTCTGGGATGGTGGATAAAAAGTGAATCGCCCGATGGGCTGCCTTCATCACCACAACTTCCGTGCCACGCCAGAAGACCGACTCAAATTGAGACGATTGCTCACTTTTTTGACAACACAAAGTGAAAGGTTGCGCCATTCAGGCCCACACCGCAGCGCACTGTGCCAGCTTGGTACGGCACACCCGTTCATATGAACGCCGGTGCCAACGCTCGATACCGGTTACCCCGCCAGACCGATCACCAGCGACGAAACGTCCATCGAAGCCCAGGCCCGCTGCCCCTTGCGCGCCGCGAACGGGTGCTCCGCAAAGCCCACCCACTGACCACCCCTATCCAGTGCGAGCACGACTTCGTCACGCACCTGCCCGCGCGCCAGCCGCTCGATGCGACCGGGCAGCACACACTGGCCGGGCGCGTCTTCCACCTCACCCCGGCCGACCCGCACCGCCGTGGCCTTGCACAACACCAGCGCCTCCAGCCCCACGCACAAACCCAGCAGATCGGCGCTCTCACGCGTCACGCTCGACGTGAGCAGCGCCTGCCCCGGCGTGCGCATCCGCACCAGCACCGTGGGATCGCCCTGCCCCAGCGGCTCCACCGCTTCGACACGGCAAGGCAACTGGTTGCGCATGCTGGTGCGCAAACCCAGACCGAAGCGCAGACCAGAGGACCCGCCGGCAAAGCGCGTCAACACCGCCTCACGCGCCTGGGCCAGCTCGTCCGCCAGAGCCAGCAGCTGCAGCCCCTGCGGCGTGATGCTCGCCCCGCCACCACCCGAGCCGCCCACCGTGCGGTCCACCAAAGTCTGCCCGCTCAGGTTGCTCAGTGTGTCGATGGCCTGCCAGGCCGCCTTGTAGCTGATGCCCGCATCGCGCGCGGCCTGCGAGATCGAGCCGGTCTCACCCACCCGGCGCAGGACCTCCAGGCGCTTGTCGCTCGCGGCATGGCCCAGGGCTTCGGAGAGGGCGGCTGGCGGGAGTGGAGTCATGGGAAAGCTGTTTTGTGTGGGTTTGGCGAGACCACCCAGGGGTCATGAATGCAAGTCGCCAGATGTCTCACCAATAGCAAGAACTGGTGGGTTCATTCATCACATCAAGGACTTTCGCAAACCTTCCTTAATAGAAGTTGACCTGAGACACCCCAGATAAATCAAAAATTATTTGAATCCTTTTGCCGCGGGACCGATCATCTCCATCGAGTGATACAGGAATCGAGTAGTACCATAAGTCCTTTCCCCCCATCGTCTGCACATTTTCCGGCGTTCCCAACGCCGCAGTAACATCATTTTTTTTAAGCCCCTTTTCACCTTTAAGTTGATTTCCGGTTAAAGATATATCGAAACGTAAGGTGGTACAGCGAGCATTGGCATCTAAACAGGCCTTTAATCCACCAACTCTTTCCTTCCGGTTTGTTTCTTCTTGTGATTTTCCGAGCAAATACCTTTTATCCGACTCTTCCTTCAGTCGCGTATTTTGTTTTCTGGCTCGCGTAATATCGTTATCTACTTCCGCCTGATTCCCTATGGCTCAATGCCGTTTTGCATGGAACTTGACCTTCAACTCCGATGCGTGGTGAGGCCTGCGAAGCGCGGCGCTGCGTGCTCGAACGGGTTGGCTGGAAGGTGCTTGAGCTTGGACAGGCGCAGGTACGCAATGGCGATGAAGTTCCTGCTCGTTCTGAATCCGCGTGCGGCCCGCTTGGCGTTTTGCATTAGCCCATTCATGGCCTCCACAAACGCGTTGCTGCGTCCTTGCTGCATGCCCGCGATGACGCCTTCAAAGTGCGTCTTGAGCGTGCGTGCGAGCCGCTTGAAGGGCTCCAGGCGCGAGCGCATGGCCCAGGCGATCCAGCGCCCAAGTCCCGTGCGCGCCACCTCCTCGCTCTGACTGTGCGCCGCTGTCTCATACACCTCCCGCAGCGCCCCCTTCATGCGCCAGGCCCGTGCGCTTTGCAAGTTCGTGCGCTGCAGGGCGTACATCGCCTGTATGTGCCGCTGATTCCAGCTCGCATGGTGCGTGCGCATGGCCCAGCTCAGACTGCGCCTGCTGGCGCGGTCCAGCTCGCCCAGCGCTTGCGCCACGGCGTTGGGTCGGCTTTTGAATTCGGCCGCGCGCACCTCATCCATGGCCTTGCCCGCCAGTGCCGCCACATGAAAGCGGTCATAACAGATGGCCGCCTGCGGCAGTTGCTGCTGTGCCCCCTTCAGGTAGGCCGCACTCATGTCCATGCTCACATGGCTGATCGCCTGGGCGCTGCCGCCATGCTCGGACAGGTCTTTGGTGAAGGCATTGACCGTCTGGTGATCGCGTCCCTCGGTGACAAAGAGCAGGCGCTTTTGCTGCAGATCGTGCACGGCCGTGACGTATTCGTGGCCCTTGCGCAGACTGGTCTCGTCAATGCCGATGTGGCGCACGCCGCTCATGTCGTCCTTCTGACGCGCAAGCTTGACGTAGTGGTCAATGCGCCGCCACAAGGCTTTGGCGTCGGCGCGCAGGTGACGGGCCGCGTGGGCCACGGGCAGTTCTTTGCACAGGCTCAGCGCCAGCGCTTCAAACAGCAGCGTGAAGCCGCTGCCCTCGCGCGCCCAGGGCACCGGCACCTGGCTGGTCTTGCCGCAGGCGGTGCAGGCTACGCGGGGTATGGCCGCGTGCAGCCAGGCCTCGAACTGGAAGAAATCCAGATGGCGCCACGATCGCTCAATGCTCTCGTGGATGCCTTGATCGGGTGCGCCGCAGTGTGGGCAGGTCAGACGCCGCTCGGTGCAGACCACTTCAAAGTCAATGCGTTTCTTGGCGGTGCTCAACTCGGCGCGCTCGACACGCCAGGGGGCTTGCAACCCAAGGGCTGCGGTGAACAGGGCTTCGGTGCTCAGGCTCATGGTCGGTTACGAAGTTGTCAGGGTGGCGGCAACCAGAGTATCCAGCAACCTCACTCACTCACCACGCATCGGAGTTGAAGGTCAAGTTCCATGCAAAACGGCATTGAGCC
>NZ_JBVPZA010000023.1:0-38434 GCF_055703065.1 Hydrogenophaga sp. L310 | reverse complement strand
GGCTCAATGCCGTTTTGCATGGAACTTGACCTTCAACTCCGATGCGTGGTGAGTGAGTGAGGTTGCTGGATACTCTGGTTGCCGCCACCCTGACAACTTCGTAACCGACCATGAGCCTGAGCACCGAAGCCCTGTTCACCGCAGCCCTTGGGTTGCAAGCCCCCTGGCGTGTCGAGCGCGCCGAGTTGAGCACCGCCAAGAAACGCATTGACTTTGAAGTGGTCTGCACCGAGCGGCGTCTGACCTGCCCACACTGCGGCGCACCCGATCAAGGCATCCACGAGAGCATTGAGCGATCGTGGCGCCATCTGGATTTCTTCCAGTTCGAGGCCTGGCTGCACGCGGCCATACCCCGCGTAGCCTGCACCGCCTGCGGCAAGACCAGCCAGGTGCCGGTGCCCTGGGCGCGCGAGGGCAGCGGCTTCACGCTGCTGTTTGAAGCGCTGGCGCTGAGCCTGTGCAAAGAACTGCCCGTGGCCCACGCGGCCCGTCACCTGCGCGCCGACGCCAAAGCCTTGTGGCGGCGCATTGACCACTACGTCAAGCTTGCGCGTCAGAAGGACGACATGAGCGGCGTGCGCCACATCGGCATTGACGAGACCAGTCTGCGCAAGGGCCACGAATACGTCACGGCCGTGCACGATCTGCAGCAAAAGCGCCTGCTCTTTGTCACCGAGGGACGCGATCACCAGACGGTCAATGCCTTCACCAAAGACCTGTCCGAGCATGGCGGCAGCGCCCAGGCGATCAGCCATGTGAGCATGGACATGAGTGCGGCCTACCTGAAGGGGGCACAGCAGCAACTGCCGCAGGCGGCCATCTGTTATGACCGCTTTCATGTGGCGGCACTGGCGGGCAAGGCCATGGATGAGGTGCGCGCGGCCGAATTCAAAAGCCGACCCAACGCCGTGGCGCAAGCGCTGGGCGAGCTGGACCGCGCCAGCAGGCGCAGTCTGAGCTGGGCCATGCGCACGCACCATGCGAGCTGGAATCAGCGGCACATACAGGCGATGTACGCCCTGCAGCGCACGAACTTGCAAAGCGCACGGGCCTGGCGCATGAAGGGGGCGCTGCGGGAGGTGTATGAGACAGCGGCGCACAGTCAGAGCGAGGAGGTGGCGCGCACGGGACTTGGGCGCTGGATCGCCTGGGCCATGCGCTCGCGCCTGGAGCCCTTCAAGCGGCTCGCACGCACGCTCAAGACGCACTTTGAAGGCGTCATCGCGGGCATGCAGCAAGGACGCAGCAACGCGTTTGTGGAGGCCATGAATGGGCTAATGCAAAACGCCAAGCGGGCCGCACGCGGATTCAGAACGAGCAGGAACTTCATCGCCATTGCGTACCTGCGCCTGTCCAAGCTCAAGCACCTTCCAGCCAACCCGTTCGAGCACGCAGCGCCGCGCTTCGCAGGCCTCACCACGCATCGGAGTTGAAGGTCAAGTTCCATGCAAAACGGCATTGAGCCGTGATCATAGGTCTTGATTTCATCTTCGATCTCTTTACCCGTAGGCTGCCTTTTTCTGAAATGGTCGGGTGAGTTAGGGAAGGTCTGCACAACCTCGGCCGTTCTGGCCTGATGTGAGACAGTGTCGGCATGAAGCAAATGGGCCTGGGCGAGAGCGGATTCGAGCGCAAGACCAAGAGGACGCGCAAGCGCGAATTCCTGGACGAGATGAACCTTGTGGTGCCCTGGGCCGAGTTGGTCTCTTTAATCGCACCACACGCACCTGCTCCCGGCGCCAAGGGCGGACGCCCGCCGTTTGCCGTCCAGACCATGCTGCGCATCCACTTCCTGCAGCAGTGGTTCAACCTTTCGGACCCGGCGATGGAGGAAGCGCTGTACGACATGGCGCTGTTCCGCGAGTTTGCGGGGCTGGACGCCGGTGAAGACAACCTGCCCGACGAGAGCACGATTCTTCGGTTCCGCCATCTGCTCGAAGCTCACAACCTGAGCTTGCAGATCCTGGCCACTGTCAACGCCACGCTGGCTGCCAAGGGCTTGCTCCTCAAGAGCGGCACCGTGGTCGATGCCACGCTGATCGCTGCGCCGAGTTCGACCAAGAACAGCAGCGGAGAACGTGACCCCGAGATGCACCAGACCAAGAAGGGCAATCAGTGGCACTTCGGGATGAAGGCACACATCGGTGTGGATGCCGACTCGGGCCTGGTGCACACGGTGGTGGGCACGGCGGCCAACGTCAACGACGTGACGCAGGCGCATGCGCTGGTGCACGGGGCAGAAACCGATGTGTTCGCCGACGCGGGTTACCAGGGTGTGAGCAAACGACAAGAGACGCAAGACATTGGGGTCAACTGGCACGTGGCGATGCGGCCGGGCAAGCGCAAGGTGCTGGACAAGAGCACGCCCAGGGGCGCCATCCTGGACCAGCTCGAACAGGTCAAGGCGCGCATCCGGGCCAAGGTCGAACACCCGTTTAGGGTGATCAAGCACCAGTTCGGGCATGTGAAGGTGCGCTACCGCGGGCTGGCCAAGAACACGGCTCAGTTGCACACGCTGTTTGCGCTGTCCAACCTGTGGATGGTGCGGCGCACGTTGCTGCAGGAGATGCGGGAATGAGTGCGTCTGCAAGCAGCCAGAGGGCGGCGAATCGGGGAGAAATCGGCCTTCAAACCGACCTTGCAAGCCTGAAATCGCGGCCATCCGAAATCACGTGCATCAACTCACGCTGCGGCAGGTGTTGTGCAGACCTTCCCTAGGGAACCTTACATGGTCGCCCCTGACTTATTCAGAACCGAGCGCCGACAGGGCGCTGGACTGAGCCGGCGAGTGCGCGAGTGAGCAAAGTACCCAACGCGTTTTGCCAGTTCGGCGACACGCCCGCCACCATGCACAGGCGCAAATAAAGCTGAAGCAAAGACCAAAGTCATTGGTCAGGCCAAGCTCACGGACCAGGCATTGCTGTGCTTTGCAACCTACAACCCGATGCGCATGGGCAGCATAGGCGGCTGGTGGGACGCGCATCATGCATAAGCCGTGGGGTACATGCGCCCGGAATGGGCGAAACAGGCTGCAATAGGCATCGAAATCGCTTCGCTGAATTATCCGAACTACTGGTTTGTTCGAGCTCGGCGGCTTCGAAAATAGTTATACGAAAAGGTAATGAAACCGGCGCAGCAGAGCTTACGGCAATAGCCACGGACAACTAGAGTGGAGCTTGAAGTCCCCTTGAATTCCCGAGTCAATCAGAAGTAGAGGTTGGGGGACTGAGGGAATTCTCTACCTCCGGGTGGTTCAGGTTTTCAAGGGGACTTCACATGCTTGTTGCATTTTCCATCCTCGTGGTTTTTGGGTCTCGTCATTCTGCATTCAGGAGCCCCGTAAGCCGCGACGAGCTGCACGAATGACGTGGCGTGTGTGTAGAGCGAGTCCAAGCGTCGCCAATTCGGGATCTTTCCGACCAAGGATCTTTTCTGCTAGAGGTAAGAATTCGCGCTCTTCCAGTCTAGCATGTGCCGTGTATTGAATCACGAGCCGTTGAACAGCCGTGTCATCGATTTCGATGAGGTGCCCTTTGGCAAGTTTCACAAGCTTCGGTTCTATACGACTCCACTGGGATTCGATCTCGCGGTGCTCTGCTATAAGTCCGTCGATCATCATCTGCACGACGGACTGCTCCTCGCCAGGCTTTGCATTGGCAAGGACTGCAGGAAATAGATCTCTTTCTTCTTCTGCGTGATGATCAAATACAGCGACTCTGAAAAATGTGACGGTATCGTCGGCAATCTTGCGAGCACTTGTTGCGGCTTTAATAAGGTCAGTGATTTGTCCAAATTCATTAAGATGTGAAATAATTCCTTCATGACAGTTGGAAAAATTGTCAAGGGGCGAATCGTTGTTCGATTTTATGATTTCGGTCATATTGATAGCCTCATGTAGTCATTGCGGGAAACGCAAATATTGCCTCTAGTACTACGGCACTTTCAGTCCTCAACAAAAGCCTCTTCGCGCTTTTTCTTGACCGAGGGCATCAGCACCACCGCCAACAAGATCGCAGCGACGACCAGCAGGCTGGCGGACAGCGGACGGGTGACGAACACTGACCAGTCGCCACGCGAGATCAACAGTGCACGGCGCAGATACTCCTCCATCATCGGACCCAGGATCAGGCCCAGCAACAAGGGGGCGGGCTCGCAGCCGAGCTTGATGAAGCCGTAACCGATCAGGCCGAACAGCGCCACCATCCAGATGTCGAAACTGTTGTTGTTGGTCGAGTACACGCCGATCGCACAGAACAGCACGATGGCCGGGAACAGCCACTTGTAGGGCACGGTCAGCAGCTTGATCCAGATGCCGATCAGCGGCAGGTTCAGCACCACCAGCATCAGGTTACCGATCCACATCGAAGCGATGAGGCCCCAGAACAGTTCGGGGTTGCTGGTCATGACCTGCGGGCCCGGCTGGATGTTGTGGATGGTCATGGCGCCGACCATCAGCGCCATCACGGCGTTGGGCGGGATGCCCAGCGTCAGCAGCGGGATGAAGGAGGTTTGCGAACCGGCGTTGTTGGCCGACTCGGGCGCCGCCACACCGCGGATGTTGCCTTGGCCGAAGGGCACTTCACCCGGCTTGAGCTTGGTCTTCTTTTCGATGGTGTAGGCCGTGAAGGCCGACAGCAGCGCGCCGCCGCCGGGCAGGATGCCCAGCGCCGAACCCAGCGCGGTGCCGCGCAGCACGGCGGGAATCATGTTCTTGAAGTCTTCAGCGGTGGGCATGATGCCGTTGACCTTGCCGGTGAACACTTCGCGCTTTTCGTCCGGGTGCGACAGGTTCTGGATGATTTCACCGTAGCCGAACACGCCCATGGCGATGGCCAGGAAGCTGATGCCGTCGGTGAGTTCCGGGATGTCGAAGCTGTAGCGCGCGACGCCGGAGTTCACGTCGGTCCCGACCAGGCCGAGCAGCAGGCCCAGCACGATCATGGCCAGGGCCTTGAGCAGGGAGCCGGAAGCCAGCACCACGGCACCGATCAGGCCCACGATCATCAGCGAGAAGTATTCGGCCGGGCCGAACTCGAGCGCCAGTTCGGTCAGCGGCGCCGCGAAGCCCGCCAGGATCAGCGTGCCGACGCAACCAGCGAAGAACGAACCCAGGCCGGCCGCAGCCAGTGCCGGGCCTGCCCTGCCCTTGCGGGCCATCTGGTACCCGTCGATCACCGTCACGACCGAGGACGATTCACCCGGCAGGTTGACCAGGATGGCAGTGGTGGAGCCGCCGTACTGGGCGCCGTAGTAAATGCCGGCCAGCATGATGAGCGCGGCCACCGGCGGCAGGCCGTAGGTGGCGGGCAGCAGCATGGCGATGGTGGCCAGCGGGCCGATGCCAGGCAGCACGCCGATCAGCGTGCCCAGCAGGCAGCCGATGAAGGCGTAGACAAGGTTCTGCAGGGTGAAGGCAACGCCAAAGCCCAGCGCGAGGTTGTTGATCAGATCCATGTGCGTGTCTCCTCGGGTTCAGTTCGCGAGGAACCAGGGCAGGACCGGGAACTGCAGGTTCAGCAGTTTCACGAAAGCGAGGTAGCTGCCGGCGGCCAGGATGGCGGCCAGGATCACCGACTCTTTGAGCTGGGCGCCTTCGCGGGCGTAGCCGGCCATGATCACCAGGCCGAAGATCGCCACGATCAGGCCGAAAGCCGGCAGGCCGAAGGCGGGAATGCCCACCAGCAGTGCACCGAACAGCAGGTTGGCACCCAGGATGAACACCAGCGGACGCCAGGCGAGTGCGCCGATCTTGTCGCCACCGGGCGGGCCGGATTTGAACGCGTTGAAGGTGACCAGAACCCCGAGCAAGACCAGGATGAGGCCGAGCATGAAGGGAAAGTAGCCGGGGCCCATGCGGGCGGCATTGCCGATTTCATAGTCCACAGCACCCCAGGCGAACGCGCCGCCCACGGCCATGAACATGAGTCCGGACACAAAATCTTTCTGGCTGGCGAACGCCACAGTACGTCTCCAATTATAGTTAGATTGCTAATAATATTGTTTTGGGAGTGACTTGTCGAGTTGAATTTCCAGTAAAGACCTCCGTGGAGTGGCTTGCAAAGTCACCAGATGGAAAGGCGTGGTTGAGCCTCACGCGAGCGACCTTGCGTCACCAGCTGAAGACTGAGAAATTGCTGTGAACGAGGTGCTGGACTTCAGGCGTCAAGTACCAGGCAGCCCGAGCGGCAAGATGAGACACAGATCATCATGGACTTGTTGGCCGCGCGTTCCTGTTTGGACAACAGTTGGTCGCGGTGATCGACATCACCAGAGATAACCCTGGTTTCGCACGCTCCGCACACGCCTTCGCGGCAACTGTGGTCGGGGTTGAGTCCGGCCTCGATGAGCGCGTCGAGCAGAGGTATGCCGGGTGGCACCTGGACCGTGCGGCCACTCCTGCGCAGTTCTACCGTGTAGCCACTTGAAGGTGTCGCTGGGGGGGCCGTCGTGGTAGCAGCAAAGCGCTCTAGGTGGACGTTGTGCTGTCCCAAACGCTCGCAAGCGCGTTCGTAGGCATCGAGCATGGGCCCGGGGCCGCAGCAATAAAAGTGTGCGTCCGGTGGATGGCCGGCGAGCAAGCGTTCAAGGTCTGGCGGTCCGCCTTGCTCGCCGTCGAAATGGCATCGCAGCGAAAGCCGGGTGTCACTTGCACTGGCAATTGCCTCGATTTCGGCCAGAAAGGCCGCCTCGGAACGGCTTCGCGCGCAATAGACGAGGTGCGCCTCGCGCCCTAGCGCCGCGAGGCGTTGCAGCATGGCGTAGATCGGTGTAATGCCAATGCCACCGGCCAGTAGCACGCTGTGTCGCGCGTCCTCGTCCAGTCGGAAGTGGTTGCGCGGCCCGCCGAGGGTGATCACCTGCCCAACGCGAAGCTGTTCGTGCACGAAGCGTGACCCGCCCCGGCTGCGTCTGTCGTTGAGCACCGCCACAACGTAGCGATGTGTGTCCCCCGGGTTGATTAAGGAATAGCTGCGAACCAGACCGTTGCCTAGGTGCAGGTCCACGTGCGCGCCGGCGGCGGCAACGGGAAATGCAGATGCTGGCGTGGTGGGTCGTAGTTCGACACTGATAATGCCCGAGGCTTCGTGGCGCATCTGGAAGACGAGCGCCTGCAGAGTAGTTGTGGCCATGACTTACATGATGTGCAGGCCGCCATCCACCATCAGCGTGGTGCCGGTGATGAACGAGGCCTCGCCGGACGCGAGCCAGAGGATGGGCCAAGCGATCTCGGCGGGGTCGGCCCAGCGGCCGACCAGTGAGGTGTCTTTGCGCTCGGTCCTCAGCTGATCGGCACTCTTGCCGGCACTGCTCGCTCGGCCAAGGTGGAAGTCAGTCAACGTCGAACCGGGGCAGATGGCATTGGCGCGGACTCCGCACGGTGCCTCTTCGAAGGCCAGCGTGCGCGTATAGGCCAACTGCGCTGCCTTGGTCGCGTCGTACAGCGCCATGCCCTTGCGGCCAGTGACTGCATAGCACGAGGAGACGTTGACGATGCTGCCGATGCCGGAGTGCCGCAGCGCTGGCAACGCAGCGCGGCAGTAGTTGGACATACCCACCAAGTTGACATTGACCATGGCCTGCCATTCGGCGGGAGTGGCATCTGCGGCTGCGCTGTAATTGCGCATAGCGGCGTTGTTGACCAGGATGTCCAGCCCGCCCCAGAGCGCGATGCACTGAGCTACCGCCGCGAGGGCTGCGGCCTCGTCTGCCACATCGGCCGCCACGCACGCTAGTCGTGCGTCGGGCTGCGTTTTTTCGATCAATGCGCGCGTGCTCTCCAGCGCTTGCGTGTTCGCATCCACCATCAGTACAGCCGCACCTTCGCGGCTGAAAATCGCGGCGGCGGCCGCACCGATGCCAGCGCCAGCGCCGGTGATCAGTGCGGTGCGCCCCGCCAGTCGGGAAGTGTTCATCTCAGCTCACTCCGCTTTGGCGCCCGTGCTCTTGATGATTTTGCCCCAGCGCCCAATCTCAGTGCCAATCCAGTCACTGAACTCCTTGGGGCTGCTGGCGACGATCTCGAACTCCATCTCATGCAACCGCTTCTGTGTTTCGGGTGACTTCAGGATGCGAACTATCTCTTCGTTGTAACGGTTGATGATTCCCGGTGGCGTGGCCGGCGGCGCGAGGAAGCCGATCCATGAAGTGGCCTCGAAGTCCTTGAGTCCCGACTCGGCGAGCGTTGGAACATCCGGCGTGCTCGGGAATCGCTTTTGGCCAGTGGAGGCCAGCAGCTTGAGACGGCCTTCCTTCACGAACCCCTGCACGTTGCCGGGTACGAAAAAGCCCGCCTGCACGTTGCCTGCGATCAGATCGGTGACAGCAGGACCAGCGCCGCGATAGGGAATGTGCGTCATGTGGAAGCCGGCCGCAGACTTCATCATCTCCATGGTCAGGTGCGAAGCACTGCCCATGGCCACGGAGCCGTAGGAAAACCGGGCAGGTTCAGCCTTGACCTTGGCGATGAAGTCTTTCACGTTGGTGAAGCCTGCCGCAGGATTTGCCACCAGGTACTGAGGCGATTTGACTGCCAGCGTGATAGGTGCCAAGTCCTTGGTCGGGTCGTAAGGCATCTTGTCAAACAGCGTCACGTTGATCGCCAGTGGTCCGTTGTAGCCCACCAGCAGCGTATGGCCATCTGGCGCAGCGCGCGAGACTTCAAGGGCACCGATGTTGCCGCCCGCGCCGGGTTTGTTCTCCACCACGAAGGGTTGACCGAAAGCCTTCTGCAACTCCGGGGCGATCAGACGGGCCAACACGTCGTTGGTGCTACCGACTATGGGTACGACGATGCGTACAGGCTTGCTGGGACGCCAGTTTGGCGTGCCCTGAGCCCAGGCGGAAGAGGTCGTCGCAGTGGCGATCAGTGTTGCGGCGAGCATCCTGCGGATGAATGTCATGGGTTGTCTCCTTGTTGTCGTAGGGATGGCAATAGATGTCTTCAAAGGCTGAAGACCGGCTTGCTAGTGGCATCGGCTAGGTTCTGGCGAGCCCATTCGACGGGGTCCTGGTTTCGGGGCAGGAGCACGCCGGCAGGACGCACGTGTTGCTCGCTGGCGTTCAGCGCTGGCGGTGTGTCGCCTTGCTCTAAGCCCAATGCGGCTTCGTGCAGCATGCGCCGCGCCATCACGATGGCCTTGTCGGTTGGCAACAGCATTTCCGCTTCATGGTCCTGGATGGGGCCCATGCTTTCTTGTAACGAGTAGTCCTGGGCCGCGAAGCCGAAGATGCCGCTATAGGAACGTTTGTCCTTTTGGGCCTGGCGATCCATGCCGTAGTCGTTGTCGCGGCTGAATTTCGGGATATAGCTGCCCGGTGCCTCGTATTCGACGTGGATGCCCTTGCCGGCCTCCATTGCGGTGCGCTCCTCGGCCGTGAGCGGTCGATCAGGCTGCCAGTTGATGCTCCAGGCCCAGCAGTTGTGGTCGTCGATCGGCACCCAAACGTGGCCTCCCAGCGCGTGGTTGCCAAATGGCGCGATCAGTGTGAACCAGGGGAACAACCACTGCGTGATGCGCCAGTAGTAGGAGTCGGGCTCGCCCAGCCGACGGCCGAACAGGCTCAGTCCAAAGGGCTGCTTTTCGATCTCGAAGCTCACATTGCCGTCGGCCTTGATGTAGTCCAGCGCCTTGACGCCCTGGTGCATGGGGTCGCCGTCCACCTCGAAGCTGTGCACATATGACACGTGCGCGGTGTCGATGCCGCCTTCCATAGCTTGGAGATAGTTCGAATACTGCAGCCGTTTGGACACAAACACATGCTCGGGTGGCAACGTGCACCACTCAAGTTCAGGCGCTGCAGGCTGTTGGTCGGCCGGACCCATGTAGGTCCAAACGATGCCGCCGCGCTCAATGCAGGGGTAGCCCTTGATGTGCATCCGGGCGCAAGCCTGGGGCGATGACGGCACGTCCACGCACTGGCCCATGCCATCGAACTTGACACCGTGATAGGCGCAGCGAATGCCGTTTTCCTCGTTGCGGCCGAAGTACAGCGACACACCGCGGTGGGAGCAAAACTCGCTGATCAAGCAGGCTTTGCCGTCGGAGTTGCGGAACGCGAGCAGCTTTTCGCCCAGCAGTTGCACGCGTACCTGCGGGCTATCCGACTCGGCGATCTCGTTCGACATCAGCGCTGGCACCCAGTAGCGGCGCAGCAGGTTGCCCATGCGCGTGCCGGGACCGACGCGGGTAAGCGTTTCAGACATTTCCTTGTTCATTTGGGGTCTCCTATTGGTGTACGTCAGATGAGACGCCTGTCCATTATCTGGATCGTTTGATTAATGTCAAAGAAAATGGACAAAATGTCCGCCTGATGGACGTATTTCGTACAATCACCACCTACCAGCACAAAGTAGTCGGGACGATCATGAGTAACGAAAGCACCGTCAGTTGGGCTCCAGCAGAGAAATCGGGGGAGGGGGTGCGCTCGGTGGATCGCGCGCTTGACATCCTGCTGGCCTTTCGGGCGGGCGACCGGCAACTGAGCGCAAGCGAACTTTTGCGGCGTGTCGACTTGAGCCGGCCCACCCTTTATCGTCTGCTGAAGACCCTGGAGTTGCGTGGCTTCATAGTGGCTGTGGGCGAGCCGCAGCGCTTCCAACTCGGACCCTCGGTGGCACACCTAGCCCACGTCTGGACCTCAGGCTTAGACTTGGCGGAGTTGTCGCAGCCCATGATGCGCCGCCTGTGGGAGCAGACTGGCGAGACCGTTGCGCTGCTGGTTCACCATGGCCGGGAGCGGGTCTGCGTGGCGGAAATTCCCAGTCCGCAGCCGCTAAGCTTCAAGCGGGGAGTGGGACACAGTGAGAGTGTGATCCTGGGTGCGAGCGGGCGAGCGATCCTAGCCTTTGTAAAGGACGCGGCCAGCTACCTCGACGGTAAAGTGCCGCCCGATCAGCAGCCGGCATACCTTGAAGGACTGGTTCGTATCCGAGAGGCTGGCTACGCCATCAGTCGAGACGAGCTTATCAAGGGCGCGGTGGCCATGGCAGTGCCGTTTAGTACCGCCGCAGGCAAAGTGATTGGGTCCCTTGCAGTCTATGGCCCGAGCGCGCGCTTGGATGACGTGCGCGTGCGGCAGATCGTGGCGTTGTTGCTTGATGCTTCACGCGAACTCTCGGCGAAAGCTGGTGCGGTGACCAGTTGAATTTGCCATAGTGGCGCCGGTTCGTGTGGTGGATAACACCCTGTGTTTCGATGCGAAAGCACGATGCTCAATGGGGTCGTAACCGCCAATCAACCTTGATCAATACCGCTGTTCCCAACTGACGGTCCAATTTCAGGGAGACCTGACTGCCGCGCGCCCATGCTGCGAGCTTCTTCCCTAGCCAAGGCTCGACTACCGAGTTCCATGGAGTGCCTGGCTTACGAAGGCGTCACTGAAAAATCGTTGTTCCGGCAAGCCCCGCTGCTCGATACAGGCGCGCCGTAGTGCTGCCACCATGACCGGAGCACCGCAGGCGTAAACGTCATGACCGCTCAGGTCGGCCTCATCCGAGAGTACGGCTTCGTGAACAAGGCCGGTGCGGCCTCGCCACAATACGTCATTGCCGACTTCGCTGACGACCGGTACGTAGCGCAGATCGCGTAGCTGGCCCTGCTGCCACCGGGCGATAGTCTCTTGGGCATAGAGGCCTTCGGGCAGGCGCGACCCCCAGTACAGCGTCAGTGGGCGCCAGATCTTGCGGCGCACCATGTGGTCAATGATCGATTTGAGCGGGGCAAATCCGGTACCGCCAGCCACCATGACCAAGGGGCGCTCGCTGTCCTCGCGCAGCCAGAAATCGCCATGTGGCAATTCGAGCTGCAAGAAGTCGCCAGGTTTGAGGCCTGGCAAGACGTCCATACTGAAGTGGCCACCGGGCACATGACGGATATGCAACTGCACGCCATCGCTCTCATGCGGCGCATTGGCCATGGAGTAAGAGCGGCGCTGGCCATCGGGTAGGACTACCTGCAGGTACTGACCGGCCAGGAACTTCGCACGCATGCCGGCGGCAAAGCGCAGTTGCAGCACGGTCACGTCGCTGGCCGCCTGCGTCACGCGGAACACCTTGGCTTGCAGGGTCTTGCGCGCGTCCGGGTCGATGCGCTGCCAACTACGAGGCCGGATCAGCAAGTCGCTGGCAGCCTGTGCATGGCAGAACAGATGCTCGTTGGGCGCGTGAATGCCGGCATCGGCGCTTCCGCCGGCGGTGCTTGGCACCAGTTGGCCTTCGAGCACCAAACCGCGGCAATTGCCGCATACGCCCTTGCGACACGAATAAGGCAGTTCAATACCGTTGCGTGTGGCGGCATCGAGAACAGTCTCGCCGTGCTCGCAGGAGAAGGCGACTTCGCTGCCTTCGATCTTGATCTGATTCGTCATTGAATGGTTCAGGTTGGGACCGGCACGGCAGCAAGCCGAGCGACGGTATTGATCATGGCCCTGGCATCGGCAATGCACCGGCCAGCGATATCCATAGCGCTGCCGTGACCCACGCTGGACAGAATCACGTCGGCACCGATTGACATGGCGCTGGCCTGTTTGGGACTCAACAGCTTGATCGGGATATGGCCCTGGTCATGCAGCATGGCGACATACAAGTCGTGGCGGCGCTCCGCCAGCAGAGTGTCTGCCCCAATAGGGCCGTCTACCTGTAGGCCGACGGCGCGCAGGCGTTCGGCGGCCGGCTTGGTGATGCGCTCGTCCGCATCTCCGAACAGGCCGTTTTCACCTGCATGCGGATTGATGCCAAACAGACCGATGGTCGGCGCGTTCATGCCCAGTCGCTGCATGGCGCGCACGCCGGCCAGAGCAGCCTGCACCACCAGTTCAGACGTCAGGCGGTCGAGAGCGTGCTGCACGCTCTCGTGCAGCGTCGCATGCACGATATGCAGGCCGCCGCCCACCAGTAACAAAAATACGCTGTCCTCGGGCTGGCCGCAGACACGTGCCACCAGCGAGGGGTAGCCCGAAAAAGGGATGCCTGCCAGATGCACGGCGGTTTCGTGGTGCGGGCCGGCCACCACCGCATCGAAATCGCCACGCCGGGTGGCGGTGATGGCAGAGCTGGCAGCCGAGATCATGGCCAATCCACCCTCTGCGCCCACCCGTCCAGGCTGGAAGGTCCCGGTCGGCATGGCCGCTGTGAATACCACTGGCGTGGCGGCCAACAGGTCAGTCAGCCCAAGGCACTGCGCCGTCTGCTGAAGTACAACCTGTGGCCCGAACAGCGTCAGGCAAACGTCGGGGCGTCCCGCATAGGCTGCGGCTGTCTTGAGCGCAATTTCTGGTCCGATGCCGTTGGGGTCACCCAACGGCAATGCAATTCGAACAGCCTGTGAGATCACAGCGGGACGGCCAGCAGGGTATCGACGCGGCTGCTGTCGCACACCACAACACGGCTGCGCAGGAGCAGGGCATCGCCCGAAGCGTCGAACTCGTCGTGATAGACGCCGGTGAAGTAGAGGTCGGTGTGCCCATCGTGCATGATGCGGGCCACCATGAAGGGCGTTTCGCAACTGGCTGTTGCAGGCTGCTCGCCAGTGATGAAGGGCAGGCCGACGAGGTGGCGGTAGCTGTGCCGTTCGTAGACGTTGGCGTTGCGCAGTGCCGAAATTCTGTCCTGCAACATGGCGCGGTTGTTGGCCCAGATCAGGCCGGCGGCCAAGCCGTCGCGCTGGTTGTCGGCCGTGGTCACGGTGTATTGGCATTGAGGCAGAAAGAACTCTGGCCAGCTTTCCAGTTGGTTGGTGTCGATGCAGCGGATGTAGGCCGCCTGAAATGCCGCGATCCGCTCGCGCAGTGAAAGAGTGTTGTTCATGTCAGATGCTCCTAGATATCCATGAGGCGGCGATACAGCTTCCAAAAGCCGCGCACTGAGGCCTCGGTCACCCGCGACGGGCTCGAAGAGGTGCTGTCACCGCCCATCTCGATAACTGCTTCGTCGTCGCCAGCGGTCGCTATGCCGCGTTGAACAAAGCCACCGACGGCACCGTCTTCCATTGAGACAAAACCGGCTGGCCCGATCAGATTGGCCTGCTTGAGGCGCACTTCACGCTGAGCGGGCGTGTCGTCGGCATAACCGAGGTAGGTCCAGTTCAGGTCGGTTTCTTCCACCCCGCGCGGGAGCACCTGGCGGATGGCAAGGCAGTTCTGGATCTGCTGCAGCACAAAGCCTGGGAAAACCGAGAGGATCTGAAGCGTGATGCCATCCTCGAATTCCTTGAAGCCGGCCAGCAAGGTCGGGTCGGCGAGCTTGTAACCCTCTTGGTCGGAGCGCAGGCCCTGCTCCTGGTATTGCTTGCCGGCTTCGGCCTGCGGCGCGTCCACCATGGAATAGCTCACATGATGGCCACCCGATTCGCTCACGATCACTGCGCCGCGTTGCGACAGGCGGTTGAGGCGGAAGGTGGTGAAGAAAAGATGCAGCAGGCTGGCGTGGTAGCTGTCCTTGACGTTCTCAAAGTAGAGCTTCCAGTTGTTCGGCAGCGCCTGCGTGAAGCGACCGATAACCTCCACTGGCTTGTTCAGCACACGTTCAATGCGCGCGCAGATTTCTGGGCCTAGGTAGTCCTCAATGCTGTCCACCTCGTCGCTGAAGCTGCCGAACACGAGGCCGCAGAAAACAGCGATACGCAGTTTGCGCGGGGAGTGCTTGTCCTTGCAGAAGGAGGGCGGCATGCCGCCGGCACCGTCGAGACCCGCTTCAAAGGCCACACCCTTGAGTGTGCCCTGCAGGTTGTAGGTCCAAGCGTGATAGACGCACTGGAAGTCCTTGGCCGTACCGGATTTCTCCAGGCAGATCAGCGCACCGCGGTGGGAGCAGCGGTTCTCGAAGGCGTATATGTCGCCGTCCATGTCGCGTGCCACAACAACGGGTGTTTGGCCGACAAATGTCGTGCGATAGCTGCCTGGCTCGGGAATCTCAGCTTCCAGGCAGAGGTAGTTCCAGGCAGGACCTTCGTAGACACGTTTCTGTTCCTGTTCGAGGATGTCTTGGCGCTGGTAGACGGCATACGGTACGCGGGTTTGTAGCCCCCGCACCCACGTGATGGGGTGAGTCTGTTGCATGGTTGCTTCCTTGAGTTTGCTGATAGATGTGTCGCTGGTCAGTCAACCGTGACGTTGGCATCCTTGATAACCTTGGCCCAGCGTGCGGCTTCTCCGCGAACGAATTGGGCCATCTGTTCTGAGGTGTTGCCCACGGCTTCGGCGCCTTGCTCGGCAAAGCGCTGTTGCACTTCGGGCTGCTTGAGAATGTCGACCAGTGCGTTGTTGAGTTTCGTGACGACGGCAGCCGGCGTGCCGGGTGGTGCGACGACGGCGAACCAGGTCACGGCTTGCATGTCGCTGAAGCCGACTTCCGCAAAGGTTGGCACTTCTTTGACGATGGACGCGCGCTTGCTGTCTGCGACCGCCAGGATCCGAATCCTGCCGGCCTTGTACAGCGAGCTTGCGGAGCCGAGGTTGTCAAAGAAGACATCCACCTGGCCTCCAGCGAGATCGGTCAGTGCGGGTGCCGTGCCTTTGTAGGGAACGTGGACCATCTGTGTTCCGGTCAGGGACTGGAACAAGTTGGCTGTCAAGTGCGAGGTTGAGCCATTGCCCTGCGATGCATAGGAAACAGTGCCGGGATGGGCCTTGAGGTAGGCGATGAGCTCGGCCACATTCTTGACCGGTAGCCGGTTGCTGACCGCCAAGACGTTAGGTACAGCCGCCAGCACCGTGACCGGAACCCACTGGCTCGCATCGTAGGTCAGCTTTGCGTACAGGCTGCGATTGATGGCGATGGGTCCCGGTGGGGACACCAGCAATGTGTGCCCATCTGGCTCGGAGCGGGCCACAAACTCGGCACCAATGTTTCCGCCTGCACCAGGTTTGTTCTCCACGATCACGCCAGCCGGGAAACGGGTGCGCAGCTTTTCACTCAGGATGCGCGGTAGAACATCGGCCGTGCCACCTGCCGGGAACGGAACAACTAGACGTAGCAACTTGCTGGGGAATTCGTTGGCTTGCGCGCAGGTCCAGGTGAGAGAGGCGGCTAGCGAGCAGATCCAGATCGTGATTTTTTTCAAAAGTTTTCTCCTCGGGTGGTGGAAGTCCGGCCAAGCCAGACATGTCGTCAAAACGGGGCGTAGTGTGCGTTTGTCGCCCGAGGTTGATATAGTCAAAATTGCGCATATCGCAAAAACGTCAAAATATCTTTGACGCTTGTCAAAGTGATGCCGGCCCCATGAATGCGATTTCTTTCCCCCCGCCAAACCATGAGAAAGACTTGATCGCCGGCCTCGCCAAGGGGCTGAGCCTGATCGAAGCTTTCGACGATGAGCATGCGCGGCTGACCTCGTCTGAGGCGGCTCGTCGGGTCGGTATTAGCCCGGCGGCCGCGCGACGTTGTCTGCTGACACTGTGTCAAGGGGGTTACGCGCGGACCGATGGCAAACGCTTCTGGCTTGATCACGGGGTTCTGCGCTTGGCCTATGCGTATTCGACTTCGACCCGATTGCCTCGTTTGTTGCAGCCCACGCTGGATGCCTTGAGTGAGCGAACCCGAGAATCGGCTTCGGTGGTCGTGCTCCAGGGAATGGAAGCAATGGTTGCGGCTCGCTCTACCGCACGCAAGAGTTTGACGGTGGGTCTGGGTGTTGGCTCACGATTGCCGCTGCACTGCTCAGCGACTGGACGTGTGCTATTGAGTTCAAAGTCGGGTGCCGACTTTGAATCACTTTTCAATGCCATGCCGCTGTGTCGGCTGACGCCGCACACTCTCACGGATCCTGTGCGCCTTCGTAAGCTCTTGGTGTCCTGCGCTGATAACGGCTATGCGTTGAGCAACGAAGAGATTGAAGTAGGTGTTCGGTCTATTGCTGTGCCACTCTATAGCTTCGGGGGCTCTGTGGTGGGTGCGCTGAGCCTTTCAAGCCGCGCAGACCGCATGACCGCCAGTGAAATGATTGAGCAATTGCTGCCGGCCATGCTTCGTAGTCAGAACTGGGTGCGCTCACGTCTGAGTTGACAAACCCAGCCTGCAGTTTGGCTTGTCCAAGCGAACATCCTCTATCTATACTGCCGTCCCCAACTGTCTGCCCAATTCCCAGGAGACTTGGTTGCCGCGCACAGTCGCTGCGAGATGGTGTCCTAGCCAAGGCTCGATTGCCCCTTTCCAAGGCACCAGGCTGAACCCTATGCTGTCATCGAGCACCGCAAAGCGACCGCTGACCAGCACGACGCTGCGGCGATAGATGCCAGCCACGTGCCGACCGTCGGATACCGGGCGATGCTCCAAGCCGGTCTTTGCTGCAATGTCCTGTGCAGCCTTTGCCAACTCGCGTCCGCGTAACGTCGCCAACAGATTGGGAGCCAAAATCACCCGTTGCCCGCGTTGCTCAGCCAGCCCCTGTTCGGCCAGAAAATCAACCCGTTGCTGCAGCGCAGCCTTGACCTCGGCACCAAAGCCCAGGTCACCCAGCCCCTTGCCACTGCTGATCAACCGCTGATCAAGCCAGGTGGAGCCGATCACTCGGGCCTGCCGCTCAATCGTAAGGCGTGATTTCAGATCCACCGCTACACCACCGCCAAGACGTTGCGCGTCGTACTGACGGCCTCGCTCAGCAAGGTCGCCCGGCACGCGCCAGACGCCTTCAGCCTCGCGCTCCACGATGCCGGCACGGCGCAGGGCTTCGAGCCGGCGCACATGCGCCGCCACCACCTCACGCGGATCACGGTTGGGCGTGGCCTGACCTTGCGCGACGGCCAGATGGTGATCGGTGCGGTACACGCCATCAACGGCCAGCGCTGTGATGTTCCGGTCGGCGACTCGCACGTCGACCGAGCCTTTCACCTCCACCACGGCGCCGGTTGGATATTGCTCCAGCTCCGAGCGTGACGGCAGCGCGACGTAGTGCGCCTTGCCGTCGATCCCGTCGACGATCAGGTAGCCCTTGTCATGCAGCTCGTCGGCCAGTCCCTTACCGACGACGCGGCCGACGATGGCGCGGCCATGCTCGCCGGGTTGGAACACGGCCAGCTCGCGCTGCCGGCCGCTCATGGCACGCTGCATGGTGCGGATGATGTCGCCACGCTCGCCCATGGCTCGCAACGTGGACTCGGCGACGGCGTGAATGGCCCACATGCCGGGCTGCTTTTCGGTCGCCAGGCCCATGCGCTGCAAGTGCTGCAGGCGGCCGATCAGCATCTGTCGCTGGCGTAGCAGCCGGGGTGCGGCCAGTGTCTCCGGCAGCACCAGGCCGTCCTTGACCTCGCGCTGCAAGGTGCGGTCCAACCCCGTCCATCGCTCCTGGTCGACTTCACGCTGCATAGCACGCTGGATTTCCAGCTCGGTGCGCGGCCCCAGCCACTCGGTTGCCAGTTCAGCGGCCCGACGGTGCATCCCCTCGGCGATGTAGTCGCGGGAAATGATGAGGTCTTTGCCAGTGTCGTCCTTGCCGCGCAGGACGACGTGCGTGTGTGGGTTGTCGGTGTTCCAGTGATCTACTGCCACCCATTCCAGCCGGGTGCCCATGTCGGACTCAATGCGCGCCATCAGGTGCCGGGTATAGGTGCGCAGATCGTCGAGTTGTTCGGCATCTTCCGGTGAAACGATGAAGCGAAACTGGTGCCGATCCTCGCGCCCGCGCTCCTCGAAAGCAGCGGTATCCGCCGCGTCGGTGGTCGTACCATAGGCGTGGCCCGGACCGCCTTGGCGATCCACCCCTTCGCGTTCGATGTAGCGCAGGTGCGCGGCGGTCGAACGCAGCCCAGCCTTGGACAGATTGACCAGCCGAGCCTTGATCGTCACGCGCCGGGCATTGGGCATGAGCGAAGCTCCGGCAAAACGGGCTGCGACGTGGCCGCGCCCCAACCTGGAGCCGGGCCGCTGGCTGGCTTTCCCAATCGTCTTGCCGAGCTTTGCGCCGGCCTTGTTGGTCTCGCGCAGCACCTTGTTGATGAAGGCTGCGCCTCGCTGTTTCGGAGCACCGGGCCGCACTCTGAAGCGGACATCGTCTGGATTGCTCATGCTGTGTCTCCATCCAAGAGCAGCGCAGCCGGGCGAACGAAGCACGCGTCTTCGCCAATGCCGCCGCGGCATTGCGCGCTGTCGCGGCACGCTCCCGCTCCCAGGCGCGTGCCGCGCCAACCCCACGTGCAGACAGGGTTTTCAAGCGGCCGGGTGCCGCGACCTTTTATCTTGCCCTGCATCTTTTTCCGTGCCTCTTTGCCGTCCACCGGGCCGGCGGGCACGGTAAGGCGATGCGCCGGCGGCTGCGGCGACTGCCGTCGCGCGGCCGTCAGGGCTGGGTCTCCAGCCACAGGGGGTGCGCGGTGCCGATGACATCGGTGCTGCGCACCGGCCCGAAATAGCGGCTGTCGAACGACGCCGGGTTCGTCACGCTGAGCAGGAAGATTTCGCCAGCCCGCAAGCGGCGGCATTGCGGCCAGCCCTGCAGCGGTCGACCCAGGCGATCCGCGCGCAAGGTGGCTGTCACAGTGTGGCCGTCGATGCGCAAGGCCTGGCCAACGATGCACACGCGTTGTGGTGCTACGGCACCCACGCGTTTGAGCAGCGGCACCTCCAGCGGCAGGTAGCCGCGCTGCGCGGCCAGTGCAGCGGCCTGACCAGGCAGGCGGACAAGCACGATGCTGCCGACCTGCAGCGATGTGGGCTTCGTTGAGACGTCAGACGTAGGCTGGTGCAACGACAGATCGACGCGGTACCAGCCCACGGGAACGCTGTCAGACGGGTTGTAAACCAGACGCGGCAAGGGCTTGGCGAACGAGGCCCAGGCGAGTGCTGCCATTGCGACGGTCGCTGTGCCGCCGAGCGCAAGGATGGAAGCGCGCGGGCTGCTCATGGCAAGTCCCTCGAGGCCCGCGCTGCGGCGTGGCGGTCGGCGGTGAATGTAGGTAGTTGCAGCGGAGCGACCGAAGGGCCGGAGGTCCAGGCCGCAAGGCGGTTG
Organism: Hydrogenophaga sp. L310; assembly: GCF_055703065.1. Lineage (NCBI taxonomy): Bacteria > Pseudomonadati > Pseudomonadota > Betaproteobacteria > Burkholderiales > Comamonadaceae > Hydrogenophaga > Hydrogenophaga sp. L310. Next base: position 18,494 of record NZ_JBVPZA010000023.1, on the reverse strand, counting down.
CTCAGCGTGCCCCAGTACGCGGCGGCGACGGTGCATGCGTCGATGCCTTGAGCCTCGATGGCGTCGATATGCTGCAGCACGGTGCGCACCTTCAGTTCGCCTTCGGCCTGCAGCAACAGGCGTGCTCCCGGGCGCACACCGGGCAGGCGCTGCAAGGTATCCAGCGGATTGCCGGCCTGCAGCACCATCAATTGCCACAGCGTGGTGCCATGGTCGTTCGCCTGCCAGCGCACCCGGCAGAAGATGGCAGACGGATTGAAGATCGCGCAGCGCCGCCAGTGGTCGAGTCGCAAGGTGCGTTCGGGCTGCCCGAAACGCAGATAGAGGTTGAACCGCTGGTGGATGTAGGCCAGTGAGACGCGGGTCTGTGGCAGGGGGCACGCCGGGCTGTGTTGCAGCGGAACAGGCCGCGGCAGCGGCGAATGCGCTGCGCTGGGCGCAACCGTGCCATCGGGCGTGGTGTGCATGTTCATGGGGATGTCTCCGAACGGGATTCCGGGAATTCGCGCTCCAGCAGAGCGCGCAGCAGTTCGGCCACGGTGGTGCCTTGGGTGAACGCAGAGACCTTGATGCGCGCGCGCATGGTGGGCGTGACGTCCAGGGTCAAGCGGGCGGTGAACAGATCGCCTTTCTGCAGTGCCTCGCCATCACCCTGGCGCACCCAGGCATCGGCCTGCGGGGTGGCGGGCGGGCGCACGCCGATGGCGATGCGCTTGCCGCGTGACGGGTGTTCCGCAGTCATGACGGCCACCGCAGCAGTTCATCGACCAGTGCGGTCACCTCGCGTGCGGCCGCGCTGTCGGGTGCGGTTTCGCAGGCCAGCCGCCCGGCGGCCACGCTGTCGGCAAACACGATGCGTTGGTGCACCTCCGAGCGCAGCGCGGGCAGCGGCTGCTCGGCCAGCGCCTGGCGCGCTTCTCGACCGATGACGGTGGTGCTGACGCGCCGGTTGATGACAAATGCCGCGCGCAGCGCCGGGCGGAACACCTGGGCCTCCCGGATCAGCGCCACCATTTCGGCGCTGGCCCACAGGTCGTAGGGGCTGGGTTGCACCGGTATGACCACGCGGTCGGCCGCCAGCAACGCGGAGCGCGCCAGCGCCGCGATGCGCGGCGGGCCGTCGATGACGATGTGATCGACCCGCCGGGCGAGTTCCGGCGCCTCCTGGTGCAGGGTTTCGCGGGCCAGGCCGACGGCGCTGAAGAGCCTGGACAGGCCCTGCTGGCTGCGGCGCTGGGTCCAGTCCAGTGCCGAGCCCTGCGGATCGGCGTCGAGCAGCACCACCTGATGACCGCGCAGAGAGAGTTCGCCCGCGATGTGGGTGGCCAGCGTGGTCTTGCCCACGCCGCCTTTCTGGTTGAGCAGGGCCAGGATCACGGCGTGGTCCCTTCCCCTCGAAGCGTGGCGGCGGCAGCGTGCCGGTCGGCACTTGTCCACCGAAACGGCGCGCTCTCACCACCAGTTAGATGAATTGGGTTAGGTACGTTACGGCCGACGACAACCCGCGCCGCCATTGGGCTGGCGGCCGATCGGCACGCCTGATGGCACGATGGATGCACGCCGGATAGCACGAGGCGGGACACGCCCGATGGCACGAGCCCGTCCACAGGCCATGAACCGCTTATCCCCGTGCCGCGGGTGGCACTGGCCGAAAGGTCAACACCTCTGCACCAGTTCCCGGCATGCGCACGATGCCCAGGCGGTAGCCTGGCATGGACTGCCGCGCCACCAGGGCGCGCAGGTCGCAGGCGAAGTCGTGCGGTTTGGCGGTGCTGCCGGACTTGCGGTGCAGGTGCTTGAAGTCGAACTGCCAGCCGCCGGGCTGGTGCCCGCCGTGTTTGCGCACCAGGCGGTAGAGCCAGCGCTCGATGCCGCCGGTGAGGTCGAAATAGTCCGGGTCGATGGTGAGAACCAAAGCAGCGTCCAGAACGCCCGCGTAGAACCAGTCCGGCAGAATCAGCTCGATGCCCAGCGGCGTGCCGCGGGCGTCGGCCAGTTCCTTCCATTCGTTGATCCACGAAAAGCGGTGCAGGCGCCGGCCGGTGGTCTCGCGGATGGATGTGGCCACGGTGGTGGACTGCAGGCGATCCAGCGCAGCCTTGAGGCGCTGGTAGTCGCGCAGCGAGACCCCGCGCCCGATGAAGCGCAGGATTTCGTAGGGCCGGGCGCGCATCAGCCGCGAAGTGGTGATGCCGGCATCGCGCGCCTCCACGATCTGGCTGGCCGCCCAGATGAGGATGTCGGCATCCCAGATGGTGGCGATGCCGTGTTCCTGTGTGCCTTCCACCCGGATAGCGACGTTGCCGCTGCGAAAGTCGATGGGCTTGGTGCGCCGCGATTTGGCCAACGAGAAGAAGGGGTAGGCCATCAGGTCCTGGCTGTCGCGCGGCGCCATGTCGCCCGGCAGCGCGCGGAACAGGTCGAGCTGTTCGGCCGGGCGCAGGGAGCGCGGTGCAGGAAAAGACATCAGCAACAGGCGGCGAAGAGGGCGCGCAGCGCCCCTCAGCGCGCACGGCTGTCGGCCGAGTGGTGCTCGGCGTACTCAGGGTCGGACGTGGCCTCGAAGCTTCGCTGGTCGGCCCAGGTGTCGAGGTCGGTGACGGCGTACATGACACGCCGGCCGAACTTCCGGAAACGTGGGCCGCCGCCGATGACGCGCTGCTTTTCCAGGGTGCGTGGGGACAGGCGCAGATAGTCAGCAGCCTCGTCGTTGGTGAGGTAGCGCGGCGGCTGCGGCTTCACAGCCGCCTGCGCGGTGCCTTGCGGCGGGTGAGCGGGTACGGCAGCAGGCCGCAGGGGAGCGGGTCGCATGAGAGGCGCCTCCATCGATCAGGAATGCCCGGCTGCGGGGTTGCAGCCGGGTGGAGGCAGTCTCAGGAAATGCGGGCGTTCTGCTCAGGGTCGATCTGGGGTGGGGCGGTTTCGTCCCTGCCGGGTTGCGGTCAGCGGACCGAGCCCGGCCAGCTCGCGGTAGCCTCCGTTCACCAGCGTGCGGCCACGCTGCACCAGGCGGCGCACGCGGGCGCGCAGGGCGCTGTCGGCGTGCCAGTTGGCCGCCATCTCCTTCGCGCCGAACAGGCCCTCGGCGACTTCGCGCAGCGAGGCGCCTGCCTGTGTCGCGTCCAGGGCCTGAAGGGTGTGCAAGGCCTGCATGGCACCGGGACTGGGCCGTGGACGCGCTACGGCCGAAGGCTCACAGCGGCTGGTGGCGGTCAGTCGATCCAGATCGGTCGCCATGTCGCGGTAGCGCGAGTAGGGCTCTCGGCAGGCGCGCATGGCAAAGGCGTGCGGCATACCTTCTTGCAGCTCAGGCGCCAGCACCAGGCGTGCACAGCAACCCGGCCAGCGCGCGGCGAGCACGAGGCCCTGGCCGTCGTGTTGCAAGGCCTTGCGGCCGGGCAGGCGCCAGAACTCGAAGGGGGCGCCATCGGACTCCGCGTTATCGTCGGGCACCACGCGGATGGCATGAGTACGGGAGTTGAGCCAGTGAGGCAGCGCATCACGCGCATCCAGCGTCGGGTCCTCCAGCGTGCACAGGCCCCAGGGCCGCGCTGCGCCGGCGTCGGTTGCCTGCAATTGCCAGGCCAGGCGGTAGCCGGGGTGGCGTCGCAGGTACTCCCAGGCCAGTGTCGGCCCGTCGAGGTGCAGCGCGTAGAGGTATGCCGCGCTGGCGTGCCAGCGCGGCGGTTGGGCGGCTTGTGGCTGGCCGTCGACAAGGTCTGCCATGGTGCGAACTCCCTGTTCTCGTGCGGGAACGTCGCATCGGTCGGCAGCGGCTACGTGGTCATCGGTCAGCGATCCAGTTGGGGGCAGGGCGGTGACGTCGCATCCGATGGTTTCCGGGCTCGCGGTTAGCGCAGACGAGGCGACTGCGACGTGGCCTCAATGCCATCGTGGCAAGGCCGACCATGGCGTGGTACAGCGCGTTCGTCATGACCGTTTGGGTCTGAATGGTGACGGCGAACGCGTGTTGGTGACATCCAGACCGTCCCGGTCTGACGTGTGGTGGCGCGGAGCGCTCAGTCCGTGATCGAGCCGTTGTCCTGTGCCAGCCGCAGGTACTCCGACATCGGTCGCATGGCGTGAAAGTGCAGGTCGCGCCGCACCGGTAGCTGGTCGGGACCGAGGATGGCTGCGAGGTCCGACAGCCTGATGGTGCCCAACTCGGGCATGCCGATCCCCACGTCGCACAGGCCCCAGGCGGTGTCGCCGTCTGCGGGGTTCAGGGCGGCGAGCAGCCAGGTCGCGTGAGCGTCTGGTGTGAACAGGCGCACCACTGGCCATAGGTCGGTCTGCGCGTCAGTGGCGCGGGCATGGCCGTTGGCCAGCAGCTGCGCACGCTGTTCGTCGGTGATGAGAGGTTCAGCCGGCATGGTCAGAGTGCGTGGTGCCGGGCGGAAACACGCGTTGCATCACAAGCACCAAATCACAAAGCCGCCTTCGTGCTTCCCCGCAAAGGCGCAGAGTCGCTTCTGCAGAAAAACACCCTTGCATGAAGGCTGAAAGTCGGCATGGCGTGAATGCTCGAATGAGCCAATGTGGCTTTGAGTTTTTACGTGGGTACACGATTGTTACGAAAAAGCACGGAAACGCCCATGAGTGGATTCACCAAATCGGCAGGGCAAATCGCTCATGAGTTAAAGATAACGTGGTTTTAATTGTCTCTCGACAGGACGCTTCTGTCCATGCAGAAGCGTCCCATTCAGGCCGGCCGTCCGGCTGGCGCCACCACCTTCGATGCCGAACTGGCGCAAGCCTTCGGCGCGGCGGTGCGCGCGCTGCGCTCGGGGCAGGGCATGGCCCAGGAGGCGCTGGCGCACCGCGCGGGCATCGAGCGCTCGCACATGGGCAAGATCGAGCGCGGCGAGCACATTCCCTCGCTGCCGCTGATCTTCAAGATCGCGGCAGCGCTGGAATGCGGTGCGACCGACCTGATGGCCGCGACCGAAGCCCAACTGGGTTCGACTGCGGCCTGAGACTGCAGGCTTGGCCTGCAGCATCGATCCCGCCGGATGGCGGGATCGGCGTGGCCGTCAGGCCGTGGGCTTGCTGCGCGACCAGATCAGGTTGTGCGTGCCGTCTTCCTCCTCGATCAGGCGGGCGTAGATGGTCGCCGAGAACGAGGGGTCGTCCAGCGTCACCGAGAGGTAGGGGCGTTCGGACTGGCTGACCTTCTTCCAGGCGGCGCCGATGTCGTAGCCGGTGCCGGCCTGGATGCGGTAGTCGGGGGCGTTCTCGCTGCCCTTGTCGTTGCGCACGAACTTGACCTTGACGTTGAGCGTCAGGGTCCGAACGGTGCCGATGAAGCCGTCGTTCTGAGTGGTGAAGGTGCCGATGTTGGCCATGGTGATTTCCTTTCGGGGTGCCAAGGTCGCGCCCATCGCGTCCTTGTTGTGATCCGTCAGGCGGGGGACGGGCGGGCCGCACCCCGCAGCGCAGCGAAGGGGCCGCAACAGCGTGGAGGACCGGCAGGCACAGGAAATTTGCCTCGCGAGGAATCCGCGCAGCGGAGGGGAAATTTCTTGGGCCGTACGGTTGCGGCCATCAAGCCCGAGGCGCAGCCGCGACCCCGCCAGGATTCACGACAAGACAAGGACGCCTGGGATGCACCTTTCCCGAAAGGCCTCAAGGCCGAGCACGTTCACCATGTCTGCGTTGAGACCTCTGCGGCCACCACCCTTGCGCCATCGGTCAGAGTCGCAACAGCGCGAGAAGCCCTTGCGGCATCCACCCGGCGCCTCGCACCGTGCGCCGCCTGCCAGGTCCACCAGGACAGGGCCAGCACCTTGCGGTCTTCGACACCCCCCACCGATCTGCCCGCCAGCGTGGGGGAAGAGGGCACACCAGGCAACCCAGCGCAGCGAGCTGAGGCGTAGTACCCGGCTCGCACGGCGGGGTGATGCAGGGCCGGAGTCGAAGCACGAACGCATCCGGCCCGCTAAGGCAAGCGCAGCGCGCAGGCGTGAAGGATCGAAGCCGAAGGGCCGTGACGGCGATGACGGCACGGGGCGCAGCCCGAGAGCCTGGCGGCGCAGGGCGCCGACACGCCCACCCAGACGCGCCACAGCCCAGGTCACATGAAGAAGCTACCCTGGTCCGAATAGCCCATAGGGTCAATCTTTAGTTGAGCCAGCCAGGGCTGGACCGCTCGCTTGCAGGAAAAGTCCTCGCCGCCGTCCTGAATCCAGGCGCCGAGGCGTCGCTCCACCCACGCGTGAGCATGGGCGTTGCCATCGCTCAAACCGTTGAATCGGTCGGGCTCAATGCCCTCATGCCGCGGATCGAGCACCACATTGATCGACAGCTCATCGCCGCTGATGGCATTCACACTGGCCACGGCCGCATGGCCACCCTCAAGGTCGAATCGGTAAATATGCCGCTTGCAAAGCTGGCTGTGCGGGTTGCCGCCGGGCCACCAGTTGTCGCTGGGCTCCAGGCCGAACAGTCGCTGTTCCAGCCCAGCATTGATGGCAGCGACCATCAGGTTGCGCCAGCCCGTCCAGCGTGCACTTCGCTTCTTGTTCAGAGGAAAGTTGTGGAACGGCGAGTACGAGTGCTCGAACTCGGGGACCAGACGCAGATCCCCTGTGGCGTTGTAGCCCAGCTCCTGGAGCCGCCGCACCATGCGCGCATTGCTGGGCTTGGGCACCTCGACGGTCGTTCGACCGGCGAGAGCAGCGCGCAGCGCCGCATGCGTCTTGAAGCCGAGCGCCGACGCGAGGGCTTCACTGAGATGAGAAGACGAGACACCGCTGACGCGGTTCTGGGCACTGTGCTTGAGATTGCGCACGGCCGCAGCGGAGACGAAGAATGTCGAATCAGACATGCCAAATTCCTTTGTGCATGGTCGATGACTGCCGATTACGCACCGACCGGAGGAATGGACACGGTCTGCGATCAGAGAAGGGAAGCAAGAAACGTCGTTTAACCCGGCAGCAGGTTCAGCGGGACGCGGCTGTGTTGGCATTTTACGTGCTGATGCCGACCACGTTGGTCGGAAGCGTCCGCGCAAGCGCTTGCGTGCCGCCACGCCGCCGCCTGATCGAAGGCGGCGGCGTGGCGTTTTTCTGAGGCCCCGTTCAACCCATGCTGCGCGAGGTCAAGCCAAAAAACAACAAGGCCCCGGGCGGCAAGCGCCGGGGCCTTGCAGTGCTTTGCCGACTGCCCGCGTCAATCGTTGGACGTTTCGGCGTCGGTGCGCTCCACTGCTGCTGCTGCTGCTGCTGGCGCCTCACGGCCGAACACGGCGGGCATCCAGCCACTGCCCTCGGCCAGTCGCTCGGCCTCCTGCGCAATCTCGGCCTTCTTGAGCTTGGACAGACGTGGCACCTCATTCGGCGCGAACTGCGCTACCGCGTTCAGGATGGCTGCCTTGGGCACGTGCTGGAAATAGCTCTCGGCCGTGGGCTTCCACCAAGCGGCCATGTCCAGGCCCAGCGCCTGCGCCAGTTCAGAGCCGGGCAGACTGGCGGTCGCGCGGGGCGTCACCACGTCCACCGCTGGGGCGGTGCACAGCGACAGCAGTTGCACCAGTTCGTCCTGGGACTTGTCCAGCAGCACGGCGAACAGCGCGCCCGGTTCCTGCGGCAGACGGTCGGCCCAGGTTTGCCGCAGTTCGCGCAGCGCGAGCGCGGCGGGTGATTCGGGCCAGTCGGGTGCCAGGTCCTCCAGGCGATCACGCAGGCTCAGGCACAAACCCAGGGGCAGGGCGTTGCGATAGCTACCTTGCAAGGCCTGCTGCACCAGGGCGTGCACCAGCGCAGCCAGCGCCACCTGCGGCTGGCGCGCCAGTTCGATCTGCAGGGCTGCGGTGCGGTGGGCGCTCAGGCGTTGCGCCAACCGGTCGGACAGGTGTTCCGCGCCGTTCGACGCATCGCCCGTGCTTGATCCGTCCGAATCGCTGCCATCGTCGCCAGGGGTTTGACCGTTGGCGGCCCGCTGCCGCGCGACGTCCAGTGCGCGAAGCGCCTTGGCTTCGGCTTCGCGCAACAGCCCCCGGTGAATCAGGGGTCGCCCCTCGCGGTCCAGCGTGACGATGGCCCCGGCCATGGCCCGGACCTCGGGCGCGTGGCCGCTCAGTTGAGACTGCACGGCTTCCAGTTCGGCCGCGAGCGCCTCGCGGCGCTGGTGCAGGGTTTCAGTCTTGTCCTCGTCGTCCGCGTCGTAGGCTTCTTCGAGCGCGGCATCGGTGCGGGCGATGCGGCCTTGCAGCACCTCCATGCGCCGCACCTCGCGCGCCGTGGGTTCGCGGCGCGTGCGCGGCGCGTTCTGGAACGCCTGCCGCTCGGCGGGGCTCAGGTGCGGCACCGCCTCCACCCAGGCCCAGCCCTCGGCGCGCACAGGTTCGGCCATCGCCTCCAGCTTCTCGCGCACCAGCCGCTCCAGCAGCGCGGCATCGGTCAGGGTGGTGCCGGTGTCCTCGTCTTCGGCGAACAGGTCGCGGCGGACGCCACCACCGGCAGCGGTGTAGGCGTCCAGGCCGACGAAACGCACCAGCGCATGGCCAGCGCCGATTTCCCGTTCGGTCAGGCGCTGGCGCAGCGCTGCGGGGCTGCGCTGCCATTCGGGTGCTTCATAGAACGCGGCCTCCTGGGCCGCGTGGTCATCGGTCACGGCCAGCGCCATCAGTTGGTCCAGGCTGATGGCGTCGGTGCGGTAGTCGGCCATCAGGCGGGGCGAGACATTGGCGAGTTTGAGGCGGCGCTGCACCACCAGCGGCGTGACGCCGAAATCGGCCGCGATGTCTTCCACCGGGCGCCCTTCGGTCACCAGGGCGGCGAAGGCCTCGAACTGGTCGGCCGGGTGCATGGCCTCGCGCTGCACGTTCTCGGTCAGGCTGGCGGTGCGTGCACTGCCGTCGGCCACCAGCAGGCAGGGAACGTCCCAATCCTTGGCGATGCGGCGCTTCTTGGCCAGCAGCTTGAGGGCGGCGAAGCGGCGGCCTCCGGCCACAACCTCGTAGTGCTCTCCGTCCGATGCCAGGGTGACGGTGAGGTTCTGCAGCAGGCCCACGCGCTCGATGCTGGCGGCCAGCGCTTCGATGCATGGACCCGCCGTCTTGCGCACGTTGCGGCGCGACGGGAGCAGCCGTGACAGCGGCACGAGCAGCATCTGCTGCGAGGGCAGGGTGGGCACCTGCGGTGCGGGGATGGCGTGCAGGGCCTGGGCTTCGGGATGGGTGAGTGCGTACATGGTGAAACTCCGGTGGGTGGGTGCGTGAGAAAAACGGGGCGGTGCGCGGCGGTCGGGCCAAGCCCCACGCGGCGCGCGGGGGGATGAAATGGGGATCAGCCCTTGAGCTGGCGCAGGCCATCGGCCAGCAGCCACAGGGCGCGGTTCAGTCGCAGGTTCTGGTCGATGCCCTGCACGGGGCGGGTGCTCTGGCGGCGCCCGTTGGCGCTTCGGCCGGTCAGCCCGCCCTTGATCAGGTTCTCCTGGGTGCGGTTGAACACGCTCCACAGGTCTCGCCGGTCGTCGTCGTGGCGACGTGGCATCAGGATTTGCGATTCGGTGACGGGCGGTGCCTTCTCGGCGTCGTCGTACTTGAGGGCCAGCGCGGCGCGCGCGAACACCTCGGATTCGCCCGTGTCCAGCGCCACGGCCTGCATGGCCTCGCGCGACTCTTGCGCCTGCACGAAGCCCTGCAGCACCGTGTAGGCGCCCTCGATCACCTGCGCGGCCACATCGCCCTTGTGCGGCACGCGCACGTCGGCCACGGTGTCGCCGCACACCAGACCGTTCTGGCAGACGAAGCGGAGCATGCCGGCCAGCATCTGGTAGCTGCTGGTGCCGTCGTGCGAGTTCAGCAGGATGATTTCGTTGGCCTCGCGACCGTTGATCTGGCTGGCGTGGCGAAGCCGGATCAGGTGCTTGGTGAACTCGCGCCGGTCGTCCTGGCGCACGCGGGTCTGGCACACCATGAAGGGCTGGAAGCCCTCGCCGCGCAGTTCCTGCAGCACGGTGGCGGTGGGGATGTAGCTGTAGCGCTCGGAGCGGCTGCCATGTGGCGCCTCGGCAAAGATGGACGGGGCCACGGCACGGATCTGGTCGTCCGACAGCGGGGACTCGGAACGCAGCACCGGTGAACGCGGTGCGAAACGGGAAGCAAGTTGCATGGTCATTTCTCCAAATGAAGCTGGCTGTTGAAAACCCCCACCGGATTCCTAGATTCGGAGCCCTCTTCGGGTCTTCCGGTGGGGTGGACGCAGAGACCTGGGCCGGCCCCTTCGCCACCGTCTTTCCTGAGTTCATCGCCCGCGACCAAAGGAGCGCGCCGTCCGGTGCCGTCAAGGAGGCAAGCGCCAGGGCTGGTGCGGCCCGCAGGCGCAGCCGAGGACACGGCCTGGCGCGCCTTGACGGCACTGGGCGGCGGGCAACGGTCGCGCCAGTGGTGATGGACGAGGGAAGAGGGCGCCAGTGGCCTCTGGCCGCAGATGGCGCCGACCCCACGCAAGCGCAGCGCGCAGGACCGGCCGAGAGGCCGGGCCGAAGGCGTCAGCCGACCGGAGGGAAGGGAACGATGGAAGCCCGCCAGGGGCGAGACGGCGGGGCCGCAGGGCCCGTGGGCTCGATGCGCAGCACGACAGCGCGGCCGGCCAACCCCCAATGGCCGAGACGCCCGGTGACCGGGATGGCTCTACGATGGCGGCATGCCTGAGAAAGACACCGCCCACTCCGACGACCCACTGGATCAGATGCTCACCCGCTCCGATGCGTTGATGGAGCGACTGACCGAGCTGCTCGACGACGCCGAGTTCGATGGTTCTCCGCGAGGCGAAGCAGCCCTGGGCATGTGCGTGGTGGCCATGGAACATGCGACAGCGCTGCGCCCTGATGGCGCTGGGTCTGCCGACCTCGGCAGTGAGCCTGATGCGCCTGCAGTTTGAGGCCCTGACTCAGGCCATGTGGCTGATCTATGCCGCCAGCGAAACGGCCATCGAGAAGCTCTCGGCTCCGCTCACACTCGAAACCGAACAGGCTGCCAAGAACCTGCCCAGCGCAAAAGAAATGATCGATCAGATCGGCAAGCGGGTGGGGCAGGGCGTGCCCGCAGCGGCCCACGGGATGCTGACCCAGTTCAAGGACATGTCCTGGAACGCCATGAACTCCTTCGTGCACGGCGGCATCCACCCGCTGCGACGCAGCGCCGATGGTTTCCCCGTGCACCTGGCCCTGCAGGTGCTGCGCAACTCCAATGGTCTGAGCACCATGACCGGCATGACGATGGCTGTGCTCACCGGCGACGAATCCATCGTCCAGCCGATGAGCAAGATCCAGCCGGCGTTCGCCGATTGCCTGCCGAATCTGCTGAAACCCTGAAAACCAGGGCGTCTGTAACGCCCTGGCGGCTGGTCAGACGACGATGCGTCCGGCCAGTCGCGCGTCCCGCGCGTAGGCGCTCAGGCGCTTTTCGGCGCGAAAGTGCAGGTCGCGCTCAACCGGCAATCCGAGCCGACCACGCACGGTGGCCAGCTCCTGAAGACTGACCCAGCCCAGCTCGGGCGCACCCAAACCCAGGTCGCACAAACCGAAAGCATGATCGCGGTCGTCCGGGTCGATCTCGGTCAGCAGCCAGGTCGCGCCGGCGTCGGGCGTGAACAGCTTGACCACGGGCGCCGGGTCGAAGTCAGGGTTCTGCAGCGTTTCGCGGCCATTGGCCAGCAGCAGCACGCGCTGCTCGTCGGTGATGAGTGCGTTCATGGTGAACTCCAGAAGGAATGCCGGGCGGGATTGCCCGCAGCCTCTGGGTCACGCCGCAGCGCAGCGGTCAAGGTTCGTAGACGGCCGCCCAGGCCGCCAGCGCATCACCGATGCGCGCCGACCTTGACGGCGAGAACGGCGTGGCACGCTGGGTGCAACAGCAAGCCAGCCCAATCCCATTTCCCTGATTCCCTGGAGGGGCAGGGCGCGTTCAGGGAATCTGGGGTTCTAGGCGGCTCACCGAATCCAGCGAGACACGCATCCCGTGCACGTCCTCAACGAGGTCCACATCGGACTTCGTCCCGAGCGCCACCACTTTTTCAGCAATGCGCGACTCCATCGAGGTTCGTGGCGCCACCACCAGAATGACGCATCCGTCGCAAACCAGCTCGTGGTCGTCGGATGCCTGCACGCGGAATTTCGCGCTCCGTTCTCCCAGCCGCTCCACCCAACCCCGCAGCTTCAGGGTGGATCCTGGCGGGATCGGCCCCTTGTGCTCAAGTTCGATGGTCCGACCCACCACGACCTCCGAGTCGGCATCCACATGCTGCTGCATCTCACGGATGCAGATGGATTCCACGACGGCGACCAGAGACCCGGTCGCCAGGCATTCGATCAGCCTCTGCGCATAGTCGCTCCCATGCGGGAGCCGAGAAAACAGCGCCCGGGCGGTCTGCTCCGGCGGCACGCTGTAGGTTTCTTCAAAGGAGATTTCACTGATGCCTTGGTGGTTCATGGAATTGGGCGAGGGGTTGATGACGCGTGTTCGCTCTCCGAAACCCCGCGTCAAAGCGGGGTGACAGGAACAGCGCTCGATCCTCGTTCGGATGCGTCGCGCCTTCAACCCAGCCAGGCGTGCTCCAGCGTAGCTGGCTTGATGCCCGTGACAAACACTCCCATCCTTCATCAGGCTATGGCCCACAGCAGTGTTGCGTCGCCTATACGGAGCAGCAGAGCTCGTGACAGGGTGGGTGCTGACATTCGGCCGTTCCCCGTTCCCGGGGTCCCGGCGAAAACTCGACAGGTGGAAGCACATGGCATCATGAAGTTCGACGCTGGCGAAAGCATGGAACCCTTTGGAGCGCGCGATGAGTTCGATACCTGAACGGGAACAGCTCTACATCGAGGTTTGGTCTGTCCCCATGATTCATCTCGGCAAGCGCTACGGCCTGTCAGGCCCAGGACTTCGACAGGTGTGCGTAAAGCTGGGCATCCCGATACCGGCGAGAGGCCACTGGGCCAGGCTTGCTGCTGGCCACAATGTCCCCAGACCTTCTCTTCCTCCCGACGCCGCCGTTGTTGAGAACGAGGTTGTTGAGCGTCGGCATCGGAAGGGCGCGAAGCGTTCCCGGGAGACATCGTTTGATCAGAATCCAGAATCAGATCGAAGTGAAATGCCACAGCCACCATCTGAGCGATCTGATGCGATGCAGCCGTTGCCACTTCATCCTCTGATCCGAGCCTTGCTTCCAAAATACGAAAAAGAGGCCGTGGAAGCACTTCAGCGAAAAGCGAAGCATGAATGGGAAGCGGCGCATCCAGGACGACAGTACCGCGGCGTCGCACCGCCTTTCTCCAGCTGGGAACACTTCTGTGACCGCGGTCAGATCCTTGCGGCGACCCACAGAAAGACTGCGATCCGGGTCTCGCTCATGACCTATAAGCGAGCACTGTGCTTGATGAGTTCGCTGGTCGCAGAGCTCGAAAAATCCGGCTTTCAGCTCACGTTCGCCGATCAGATGGAGCGCTTGATCGCCAAGCGAGGTGAGGCACACATCAGCATCAGGTTGACCGAGAAACTTGACGCTGGTACCCGTTTCGACAGGATCAACTCGTACACGCGTGAAAAGGAATACGTGAAGACGTTGGCTCCGACAGGACGCCTTAGCCTCAGCATCGAGCAGATGGGCCTTGGAGAGACGACTTTGAATGACACGTCCACGACGACTTTGGAGACCAGGTGGCCCGAGATTGTTTCTGCTGCCGAAGTCCGCCACCGTGGCTCGCTGGAAGCTGTCGCGAGATGGGGGAGACAGCGCGAGCAACAAGAAGAAGCGGCTCGCCGCCGGGCAGAGGAGCAACGGGTCAGGGAAGAGGTTCAGAGGAGAGATGCTGCGGAGAAAGCCCGGCGAGATGCGCTGCTGCGTGAGGCACAGAACTGGCATTCGTCAAAGTTGCTCCTGAGCTATGTGGCGCACTTGGATGGGCTTCGAGACGCATCCGGCAAGGTCAGTGAGGACTTTGATGCTTGGCGTGAATGGGTTCTCGGCGTTGCCGCCAGCCTTGATCCGAGCAACACAAGAATTTCGGAATCGTGAGGTTCGGAGCAAGTCTTATCGGCCAGCGAAGCTACACAGCCTGCCGATGGCCAACCGGCAGTATGTCCGCGGCGGCCGCAGAGTCGGCCCCAACTAGGCTCGCTGGGCTGCTCAGAGTCCTTCGCGAACAGCCACTTAAATAACCGCGACGGGCGCAAGCGGAGTCGCTGCAATGCAAGCTGGCAGGCGTCAAAGGTGCGCACTGCGCCTCGACAAGGGGCAAGGTGGAGCTGCCGCCTCGACGCGCTGAAGGCAAGGTGGCCGTCGCTGGGGGTAGAGCTCTGGACAGTCGCAATCAACGCTACGGCTACACGTATGCACGCGGGGTCCACAGCAGGAATCCCTCGGTAAATCAGATGCCGCTTGCAGGCGATTTCGGTGTCGCTTTGGCCGAGTGAGCCAACAAATTGGCATACATCGCTTGAAGCAAGGGCTCAACCGTGCCGTAGGTGACGTCCCATTCTTCCTCAATCAGGACAGAGTACTTCCTCTCGAGGTGCAGTTCGTAGTCGAACGGAAACTCTGTGGTCGTCTCAAGGCCTACGATGAGCTGGATATCGTCTGGCAAGTCCCTGGCGATGAACTCAAGCACTGCGGGAAGATTGATGTCATCTTGCGCCTGCTGGTTGGGTGAGTCGATGACCACTGGAATATCGTACGTGGCGTTGGAGCCGTGTGCCGTGCGCCAAATTGCCGCGTAGTAGGCCAGTATGGAGCGTGGACCTCCGCTTCCCGAGAGGTCGGGCCGCCCCGCGAGCTTCATTTTGGATACGTCAATAGAAGGAAGCTTTAGTGCAACACGGCCTGCAGCGTAGAAGTCTCTGAAATTGGAAAGAATCGCTTTCGTCCGCTTGATAGCCCGCAACTCCTTCATCGTCTCATCCAGCTTATTGACGGCCAAGACAGCTTCGTCAATGGCTCCTTGGAGCTGCTTGCGTTCGGCCTCAAAGGCGGCCAGGGCGCCCTCGGCGCCGATACCCCCAACCACGTCTTGGAACTTGAGCTCTCCCTTTCTGGTGTCAAGCAGCCGAGAGATCCGAAGGTAGCTCTCGTTGAGAGTAGCCAGTTCGCTTAACGCCTTTTGGCACCGAGCACGGACAACGGCCGCGTCGTCGCGAAGTCGTGCTGCTAGTTCGCGCAGTACACGCGCATCCTCTGCAAACCGCAACAGGTCCAGGAATGGTTTTTCGTGCTCTGCATGACAAGTGGGGCAAATGAGTGGCTGACTTCCCGCCGTCCGAATCCATGCCGCGTCACTGTTGTATGCCTTCAGCGCCTCGTCGGCCATGCGAGTCTGGTGGTCCAGGCTGGTTAGCAATTCCTGTTCGCGAACGGCGTCACTCCGGAGCTTCTCCTGGCGAGCGTTGAGATCGGTGACCTCACGGGTCAGCTGCTCGATTTCAGCCTCGAAGTTCGCAGCGCTCAGCTTCGGCCCATGCACCGGTACAGTGCGGCTGAAGCGGTCCAATGTTCGCCCCAGCAACCTTAGTTCTCGACGGTGCTCATCTAGGAGACGGGACTGCTGGCCTTTCTTTGCGCGCGCTTCGTAGTACGCAGGCGGGCAAACGCCTGTGAAGTACTCGAGGATGGCTGTCCAGGGCGCAGTGAAGCGCTTGAGGCCAGTGAATGTGTTCCACTCAGATTGCCAGCTTCCGTCTTGATTCACGTAGAAAGGCAAGAAAAAGCACGCGGCGTCAGCCGAAACAACGTCCGACTCGCTCTTGCCAGAGAAGACTAGATTGAAATCTGTGACATCACAGAAAATTTTCGTCCATTCGGCGAACTTTCCGGTTGTGGCAACCAACTCCCGGTCGGCATTGAACAAGGCTCGGCGGCCGTTCTGGTGGAGAACGAAGAAGTGCTTCCCGTCAAACGAGAATTCGAGGAGTGAGACGGCGTCTTCATCCCATGATTCGAGAGTCCCCTGTGGAGTAGCACCCAGGGTCTCAAAAAGACTCCGAATCAGCGTCGTCTTGCCCATGTGGTTCCGCCCCCTGATGAGGTTCTTCCTCGGGTGGAACTTCACGTGGCGTGCCGTCTTGTCCTGCAGCGAGAGCAGCCAGATGTTTTGAAATCGAAAGCGATGCATAGGTCTTGGTTCTCAGGCTACGAACGAGAAGTCTCAGCTCGGGTCCATTCATATCGTCACCGCCCTCATCACAAAGCGCGCCAGAAGCTCTTCGTCTCGGTACTGCCCGAATTGCGCCTTCATCGCGACCAGAGCAGCATCGACGTAGGGCCTCAGATCTGATCCGCACGCGTTTGCCTGCGCCCAGTCGTCGCAGAACGCGTCAATTGCCTGGGCTTCAGTCGATGTACCGGTGAGTCGTTCCGCCGCAGCCCTGGCTGCGGCCATTCGCATCGTCGTAAGGGCTCTGAAGTCATAGCCCTCCTGTTGGAGCTTCGTTAGCCAGCTCTCGAAGAGAGCGCTTCGGTCGGGGATGGTTGCAAGTGAGCTGAGCGCTGATTGGAACTCGGCCCTCGAAAAGCCACGTTCTTTAACCAGGTCAGCGAACGTCGCGCACGTCGCCGTGTGGCGACCTAACGCAGATACCCTCATGACCAGCGACTCTACGAACGCTCGAGCCTGTGCCGCATGTCCAGGACTGCGTTGCGTGAGCAGTTCCAACGCTTTCGACACCGCCGGCGCCGAGGGGTCGTCCGGATGAATGGCCACACGGGCGAGCCGCACCCTCTTGAGATCTGGAATCGGAGCTCCAGCAGCGCCCAAAGTGTTGAGCGCGTCGGTTAGGAGCTTTGCATGGTCAGCTGCCAAGTCTGATAGGGAACAAGGTAGCGAAGTCGCAGCGTTTGCCCCGGAAGCGAGTGGGACGTCGCAGCCAGCGTTCGAGATGAAGACCCCCTCCGCTGGCAACTTCTCGAATGCCATCAAGCTCAGATGGAGCTTGCCGAGGACGCTTTCGCCGACTTTATCGAAGCTTGGGGGGGCGGTAGGTGTCGGAGCGGCGGGGGCGCTGGTAGCGCTTTTGGTCTTCTTGGCGACCTTCGGTTGCTTCGGTACTGAGGTGCCGGTCAACACCGACCAAGACCAAGTTCCCGTGTCCTTCTTCTTTACCTGATAGATGGCAGCCTTGGTTGGAGCGCTGACGGAATCGAGCTCAGTGACGTCCTGGACAGCCTCGAAAAGAAGCAGGAAATCTGGGGCATTGGACTGCTCCAGTTCAAGCAGCCTGAGAACGGCCCACCATCGCTGAAAGTCAACGCCCTTAGCACCGTGACCGCCCCCTGTCTCAGTGAGGCCCGGATTGTTTGCGACCAGCAGAACTTCCGCCGCGCCAGTAGCTATGGTCAAAGCACTCCTCCCTAGACGCCGTCGCTCAGGTGAAGGCAATTCGTTGTTGCTTTTAGGCTGGCGCGGCGCAATTCGCCGGATTCTACAGTTTGTAACTCCCCAGGTCACTCCGATGCCTCGGTGAAGCAAAAGAGGGGGCAATGCCCCCGGTTCAAACAAGGCCACGTTCGGCCATTGAAAGAACTTGGTCGCCTGCCACGATCATGTGGTCCAGCACCCGCACGTCCACCAGCGACAAAGCCGACTTCAGCGTCTGCGTCAGGTGCTCGTCGGCCCGGGACGGCTCCGCCACCCCCGAGGGGTGGTTGTGCACCAGAACCAGGGCGGCGGCGTTCCGCGACAGACACTCCTTGACCACCTCCCGCGGATAGACCGAGGTCTGGCTTACCGAGCCCCGGAACAGTTCGAGGTATTCGATCAGGCGGTTTTGCGAATCCAGCATCAGGACCGCGAACACCTCGTGCTCCAGCGCACCCAGCTTCACTTTCAGGAACTCCCGCACCGCCTGCGGTGAGTCGAACAGTGCCCGCTCGCCCAGTTGTTGTCGCAGGATGCGTTGCGCCGCCCGCAGCACCTCGTCGGCCTGCGCCGGGCGGTAGTCACCCGCTGTGTCGCGAACTAGAAGAACGGAAGGATCGAAGGAGAAGAGATCGTGTGCCATGGCCGGCTCCGTGAATCGGGCGGGATTGCCCGAGACCGGCACCTGCACGGCGCAGCGCAGGGGTCAAGGTTCGAAGACGGCCGCAGGCCGCCAGCGCACAACCGCAGGGCAGGGCGCGCCGACCTTGACGCCGAGAACGGCGTGCTACGGTGAAGGGAACAGCAAGACGCCCCACCCACACACTTCGCGCGTACCAGGGCAAGCACAGCGCGCAGGCAGCGCAGGCTGCCGGAGGCGTCAGGGATTCCCGCCGAACGGCCGAGACGGGCTCCGCCTGGCTCGGGGCAGTGCCCGGGTAGCCCGACGGCGCGAGCCGGGACGCACGAATCCCTGGGCCGACAAAGCGCCCTTCAGTTGCAAATACTGTATAAAATTAAGGGGTATCCACTTAGCTCCAGTCATCGTAAATGCTGGATGGATAACCAGTATTGAATGGTATGCCAGTCAGGCAAACAGTCAAGCCTTTTTCACCACGTCCCGGTACGTCACCGGTGCTGTCACG
>NZ_JBVPZA010000022.1:0-43358 GCF_055703065.1 Hydrogenophaga sp. L310 | reverse complement strand
TCTGCTTGTGTTTGAGCTCGCTCATGAGGCGCTGCAGCATCTGGCGCATTTGCGCCTCGTCCATGCTCTGCAGATCCACCGTTTCGTTCATGGTCGCCATCATCCCCGATGGGTGGTGGCGCTGACTATCGGCATATTCACGAATTGAACGGTACCCAGCGGGCGTTCAAGATCACAGCACCGTGATCACAGCGCCTTCCCCCAGGCGTTGCCAGGGCAAGCCTGTGACCAGTGCCTGCAGTTGCTCGGCGCTCAGCGTCAGTCGGGGACCCAGGCGCTCATCGCCCCAGACAAACTTGCCCTGGTTCAGGCGCCGTGCGGCCAGCCAGACCCCAAAGCCATCGTGCACCAGCACCTTCAGGCGGGTGGCGCGCGCATTGGCAAACAGGTAAGCGTGGTGCGGTCGGGCCGCGCCAAAGACCTGGACCACCCGCGCCAGGGCCGTCTCGGGGCCGGCGCGCATGTCCAGCGGTTGCGTGGACATCCAGACCGCATCGACCCGGATCACCGCAACACCTCGCGCAAGAGCGCCCCGCACTGGCCCAGTGGGCACTGCAGGCTGACCACCAGTTCGCCGCGTTGCAGGCGCACCTGGACTGGCGCAGATGGCGGCGGTAAAGGCGGGGATGGCGGTAATGCAGCCAGCGCCTGCTCGTCATGGGTGCTGGCCGCCATTGCCGTGAGCGGCAGCGAGATGAAGCCGGGCTCAGCATCCGCACAGACGCCCGGTTGAGCGCGCACAGGGCCCGCCTCCCGAATCCATCGGTGCACCATGTTCGCGTGCAGCCCGTGCGACAAGGCCACACCACCGACACTGGCCCCAGGCTGCGCGCACGCTGCCACCAACTGTGCCTTGAACGCTTTGCTGTATTCACGCCGGCGCGGCCGGCCTTCGCTTGAAAACTGTTCCATCGTCTCCACGATCCTCCAATCGTGGACACGATGCCCGCTTCTCACGGCGCTTTCAATATGGGGTCACCGGACGGATACAGACATCCAGCCGCAGCATGCTTCATTCAATAAAGTCGAAAACTCTCTGGACTACCAAACCAGCCCCAGGGGAGTATCGGTCAGCATGTGTGGGCGCCGGCTCCAATTCGATCCACATGCCGAACCGTGAGTGAGCCAGGCAGGGGACGCGAAATATCAGCGACTTAACGACTTACCCCTCACTTCGGTGTTTCAACAAAAAAACGGCGCATAGCTCAAATCGGGACTGGCATCAACAACAGATTTCTGCGTCAATTAACAAGACGCTCCTTTAGAAATCGTGGATAATCGGTGTTTATCCGAATAGACTTACGCTTACAGAGCTTTTCAGCCCTTTCATCGTCTTCTGCTTGACATGAAACAACCAACCGTATTTCCGCAGATGCTCCTTCCTTGGGAATTTTGAAAGCTGCTGCCCCCATCGATGCAAGTTTGTTTGGGTTGTACGTTTCGATGATCGTATCGTTGGCCATCTGAATTTTCATATCTGTATTGGTTGCGATAAAAATCTGGGTCAGAGAAAATGCTTTTTCGCACTCGAGCTTGTCTTTGCAACGATAGAATGCACTGGCTTTTGCCCTCTCAAATTCCAGATCCAAGGCGGCGGCTTCCGCCTCTTCCTTTGCCTTCTTCGCTGCAGCCTCAGCATCTGCTCTTGCCTTCGCCTCCGCGATCCGATCAATGAGCTGTTGAAGGTTGTCAGCGGCGACTTTTAGTTCATCGTCGTTTGCGACCACCGCATACATACGTAGCCGATTTCGCTCAATGGCTGTACCTGTGGTGACCCCATGATCTTTCAAGGTTTTTTGCAGTGGTTCATCCTCAAATGTTTGCGCAGCAGCGATCCCCACTTTAGGGTGACTCGTATACAACGTGATCGCTTTGGCTTTGGTTTCGGCGATAGGGGAAATCAGACTATCTTCTAGGAATCGATAGGCCACCTGCCATTTCTCTTCAGCTATTGCTGCCTCA
Organism: Hydrogenophaga sp. L310; assembly: GCF_055703065.1. Taxonomy (NCBI): domain Bacteria; kingdom Pseudomonadati; phylum Pseudomonadota; class Betaproteobacteria; order Burkholderiales; family Comamonadaceae; genus Hydrogenophaga; species Hydrogenophaga sp. L310. The sequence goes on along the minus strand of NZ_JBVPZA010000022.1, from coordinate 41,396 downwards.
GATTTTTGTAGGTAGCTCAGCAAAGGTGATTTCGCAGTTCCGGCGCATGAAGCCAATAGAGCAATCAGCAGTAGTGTGAACAGGAGTCGCATTTTTTAGTCAGATTAAGTAAAAGTGAAAGGCGAATTCTGATTAATTTCTCAGGATTCCACCGTGTTTGTTTAGGCTTGCAACAAGCACCATTGCAGTACAAGGTGTACTACGCTTATAGACAGAACTCACGGACATACCGGAACCAAAAGTTACCCTGTCACACGTGCGGGACTTCCGAGCTAAGGATGCGCAGTATTCCTTGAGGTGACTGAGCAGGTTGCGCCAACGCCCAGTCAACGCCTACACAAACTGGAAATCAGCTTCCGCTTGAGCGACTTCTCGCGCTGCGGCCTCAAGCAGGGGCTTAAGCGTTGTCTGCTGTGCCATCGCACTTTGGCAGAACTTTTGCAATTCCACGGGACCGGCTGAAAGCGAACTCTCTAGCGTTGCCCGCTTCGCAGCGAATTTAATGTGGATTGCGTTTTTGTCGAGCGGTGAAGCCGCTGCAGCCGGGTTGAACTGAAAGCGTCTCTCACAGCTAGCTCTCCAATCTAGCAACGTGGAGGTCAGCGCCTCACCGAACCCGCGTACCTGCATCACACGATTTCTATTCACGTCCGCTGCGGTTTCGATACCAAACGAAGTAAGAGCTGCCCTTCTAGTGGGCCCAATTCCGGAGACATTTGCGCTGTCAATGAAGAATTTTTCCAAAAAGCTCTGCATCTGTCGTTGATGGGCAGTCAATTGAAGCTTGTCGATTTCTTTCTTCTCTTCGGCGGGAAGCCGCTCATACTCTTCTTTTAGCTTCATGAGCTGAGCTCTACGTGCTTGGAACCCATCGGGGCCGGCATCTCGCTTGGCGGTGGCAACGAGGCTCTCGTACTTCTGACGGGCCGTCTCAAGGGATTTGCGGCGAGCCTCTCGTTCAACTTCCCGTTCTGCAGAACCAGCATTACCGGCCATCGCCCACCCAAAAAGGCCACCGATAAGCGCAAACAACGCAAGCGCCGGAACAGTCGCGAGAACAGCAATAGCAACTGCAACCACAATTATTCGGTAAAACACAACGGTCCCGTCACCTGGAATGTCATTGGGCAAGCGCTTTGGCGTAACTGAGATGCCGGCTGGTTGTGGAATGTTGTACTGCTTGGGCGCAGGTACTGCCTCTATCAGCGCCCACGCCCGGGTGAGGACGAAGCCGGAGGGCGTTGGGGTGTACGTCGCCCCCAGGTCGACAAAGTAGACGACACCTTGGCGCTCAAGGGCACACCAGGGACACGTACTCAGGTGGTCGGGGTAGACGTGCATGCTCGATGCGCTGCATTTCCTCAAGTGAGTGCGCATGGCATCCAGCGATGCAACCCATTGCTGCGCGCTCGGTCTTGCCCCCGTGGCCCCCTTCTCAGTGAACGCTTGGTGAAACATAGACTCCAGCGGCGCGGGCAGAGCTGAAATCGGGATGGAGCGAGGAGGGGGGCCGACCCCCCGCGCCTGGTTGTCCCTGGCGTAGGCGTATCGGAAGTTCTTGATGTCGTTTTCGAGCGCGTCCCCCACTCCGCTGCGCAGGGGTACCCCCGAATAGGGGTGGCGCCCGCCGAACAACACGTGGAAAAGAAGTAGCGCCAGGCCGAAATTGTCGTGGTTCGTAGTTCGGGTGAACCCATTGAATGACGACAAGGATTGCAGTTCTGGAGGCGTGAAGTGCGGAACCCCTACTTCGCACAGATGGAGAGTTCCCTTCGCGTTGACCTGGAACGAATCGCTGTCAATCAACACAACAGTGCTGTCCCGCCCCACCATGAAGCTGTTCTGGTTGACGTCCCCAATGATGTGGCCGTGGCCGTGCACTGTTTCGAAGGACGAGGCTATGTTGCGCGCCACGTGGAGCAAGAAGTCCCAAGCAGCCTTCGGGTACCCCTGCCTACGGTGGGCGGGGCTGTAGACCATGTGCACTGGGTCCCTGCTAGAAACCTTCGGCATGAGGAACCCCAGCACCGGCCCCCCGGGTACAAGATGAAGCGTCTCTTGCGGCCAGGCCACGTACTTGAGCAGAGCTGCGTCCGCCGTCGACGACATGAACGAGAGCTTGGCCTGCTTTTTCGAGTCGGGGGCCTTGTGATAAATCTTGGCGACTTGGTTCGCCAATGAGGGAACCTCAAAGACCGAGCCTTCACCACCCTTGCCAATCTCGCGGCCGATACCTACCGGATTGCCCTTGGAGGTGTACAGCGTCTTGCTCATCGGCTCATTCAGAGAGTCCAGACTGCCAGTGCCAGCGTCTTGTCGTCGTCAGTTCGCTCATTGACAGGCGAACTCCCCAAAAACTTCACCAAGAGCCCATGGAGCAGCTCTTCTTGCTCAGCTGTGGCCTGTGCCATTCCGCCAAAGAAGGGCGCAAAAAAGGGCTCGTGTGGAGTTGACGTGGCCATATTCAGTGCGAGGCGCTGTACCCCGTCAGAAAACGCGGCGACCTTCAGCGCTCGCTCTGGATACGGTTTCGTTTCAAGCACGATCACCGCGTCCTCATCGGTCACGAAGTGGGTCATGTTTGCGTACTCGCCTGTCATCGGCACGACCGCGACTTCCAACCCCTGGCCCACATCGAGCACAACGCCCCCGTCGCCGACTTGGAGCACCAGCGTTCCCCCTTCGGTTGACAGTACTCCCAGGAACGTGCAAGCGAAGTCCCGGGCCGTAAGGTTCTCCGCCTCGGCTCTGGAAAAAATGTGCTGTCGAACGGCCATGACCAACTCCGCCGCCAGGGAGTCGCTGAGCCCAAACTCGCCCTGCGCGACCTTCTTTGCCACAAAGCTGGCTGCTGCTTCTATGGCCAGCTCCGCGCCTTCTCCGCCCCTGTCGGCACTTCCCGCGCCATCAGCGACAAAGATTGAAAGCAGTGGTTGGTGATTTGGAAGTAGGTCTACCTGAGCCAGGCAGCTGTCCTGGCACGGCGTGCCTGAGTGCGTGTGAGAGGTTCCTACCTCGGATGCGTACACCAGGCGCCAGGTCACACCGCTGCCCAGCCCTTTGGTGGTTCCAGAGGCACTTCGGTGTTGGGCGTCGAACGTGAGACCGACCGCAGCGAGCTTGAAAGCCAGCTGAACAGTTCTCGAAACTTCAGCCCGTCAAGCGTCAGCGGCTCTCGTGAACTGATTTGCTTCAGGGTGCTCATGTCCGCGCCCTTGACCCCAACGGCAAAGAAGGCGAACTTCTTGGAGGCCTCGCCCTCGCGGACTGCCTCTGCGGCCGTTTGCCACGCATCAGTGGGGGCACCATCCGTGATGAGGAATACCCACGGCCTGTAGTAAGAGATGCCATTGGCCCGGTAGTCTCGCTTGCGGTCTTCCACCATGTTGAGAGCTTGCGTGATAGCTGCGCCCATTGGTGTGTCCCCCTGCGACTGCAAGGAAGGGGGATAAAACATCGAGGCGCCGGTAAACGGCATTTCGACCTTGACGGGGCCGAAGGTGACGATGCCCACTTCGACGCGCTTCATCGCCAGGGCATCGGAGGCCAGTTCTTCACGAAAGGTCTGGAGCCCGGCATTCAGTTCATCCAATGGTCTCCCATTCATAGAACCGGAGACATCCAGGAGTAGTACGCAGGGGCAACGTGGCTCCGGGTTGTCCGCGAAACTGTCGGTACCAAAAGAGATTTGTTCGCTCACAAGGCCTCCCATAAATGCGTTGCGGGTTGTGAGCAATTGTATGGGCTGCACTCGGCCAGCCTACCCCCTCTAGAGAAACCGTCCGAACCCCGGCGTGATGCGGACCAGTATCCTGCCTTGCGAGCAACATCGCCAACCTTGATGACTTCACAAATGTACTCAGTTGAAGTCCAGTTGGTGACTGCCCCTACATGGACTCCATGTATTGCCGCGGACTGCTCAGGCGCTGAGCTGTTGGGCCAAGGCTCATCGAGAACTGTTAGACGGACTGATTCAGCGCAACCAACACTTGCTCCGGTGCGTCGTTTGCGGCGATCCGGTCTCGGAGAACAAGGCTCTTGTCGTCGAGGTGGACGAGGAGGAAATGGAACCGGCAGTTGGCTACGTCCATCGAAGATGTCACCGACCTAGTCTGCGTGTCCTTGGCGAGATCCGTTCCGACTTGTTCGCGGAGTTCGCCGTCTTGAAGGACTTCGACTACGACGAAGAAATGCACCCAAAGATGTTTACGACTTTAATAACGTGTTTTCGACTTTAATTGTCAAGAACATGCGGTGCGAACCCTCCAAGCTCATCACTCGACAGTGACCGACTTTGCGAGGTTTCTGGGTTTGTCCACATCCGTCCCCTTCGCCAGCGCCGTGTGGTACGCCAGCAGCTGCAGCGGCACCACATGCAGGATGGGGCTGAGCGCGCCGTAGTGCTCGGGCATGCGGATCACGTGGATGCCTTCGCTGCTGCCGATGCGGGTGTCGGCGTCGGCCAGCACATACAGCACGCCGCCGCGCGCGCGCACCTCCTGCATGTTGCTCTTGAGCTTTTCCAGCAGGGTGTCGTTGGGCGCCACGGTGACCACCGGCATGGCGCTGGTGACCAGGGCCAGCGGGCCGTGTTTGAGTTCGCCGGCCGGGTAGGCCTCGGCGTGGATGTAGCTGATCTCTTTCAGTTTGAGAGCCCCTTCCAGCGCGATCGGGTAGTGCAGGCCGCGGCCGAGGAACAGCGCGTTGTCCATGCGCGCGAAGTCTTCGGCCCAGCTGATCACCTGCGGCTCCAGCGCCAGCACGGCCTGCAACGCCACGGGCAGGTGGCGCATGGCCTTGAGGTGTTCGGTCTCGGCCTCCTCGCTCAGGTGACCGCGCACCTGGGCCAGCGCCAGCGTGAGCAAAAACAGGCCGGCGAGCTGGGTGGTGAACGCCTTGGTGGAGGCCACGCCGATCTCGACCCCCGCGCGGGTGATGTAGGCCAGTTCACATTCGCGCACCATGGCGCTGGTGGCCACGTTGCAGATGGTCAGCGTGTGTTTCATGCCCAGGCTCTGCGCGTGGCGCAGCGCGGCCAGGGTGTCGGCGGTCTCGCCGCTTTGCGTGATGGTGACCACCAGGGTGCGCAGGTTGGGCACGCTGGTGCGGTAGCGGTATTCGCTCGCCACTTCCACTTGCGTGGGGATCTTCGCAATGCTCTCCAGCCAGTATTTCGCCGTGCAGCCGCTGTAGTAGCTGGTGCCGCAGGCGAGGATGAGCACGTTGTCGATGTCCTTGAACACGCGCCAGGCGCCGTCGCCGAACAGCTCGGGCGTGATGCCGGCGACGCCTTCGAGCGTGTCGCCGATGGCGCGCGGCTGCTCGAAGATTTCCTTCTGCATGTAGTGGCGGTAAGGGCCGAGCTCGGCCGCGCCGCTGTGCGCGTGCACGGTCTTCACCGGGCGCTGGGTGGTGTCGAAACTGCGGCCCTGGGCATCGGTCACCCAGTAGCGCCCCAGTTGCAGGTCCACCAGATCGCCCTCTTCGAGGTAGACGATCTGGTCGGTCACGCCGGCCAGGGCCATGGCGTCGCTGGCCAGGAAGTGCTCCTGACCGCCATCGCCCACACCCAGGATCAGCGGCGAACCGGCGCGTGCGCCCACCACGCGGTGCGGCTCGTCCTTGTGGAACACCGCCAGCGCAAAGGCACCGTGCAATTGCGCCACCGCGGCCTGCAAGGCCGCGAAGACGTCGCCTTCGTACAGTGAGTCGATCAGGTGGGCGATGACCTCGGTGTCGGTCTGGCTCTCGAACACATAACCCCTGGCCTGCAGGGCGGCTCGCAGTTCGTCGTGGTTTTCGATGATGCCGTTGTGCACCAGCGCAACGCGGCCGGCCGTGCCGTTGGTGGAGCTGTTCCCGGGGCCGTGGCTGAAATGCGGGTGGGCGTTGTGCACGGCGGGCGCGCCATGGGTGGCCCAGCGCGTGTGGGCGATGCCGGTACCGCTGGCGATGGCCTCCAGCTTCACCTGCTCGATCAGTTCGGCCACGCGCGCGGTGCTGCGCGCGCGCTGCAAGCCCCCCGTGTGCACCGCCACACCGCAGGAGTCGTAACCGCGGTATTCCAGCCGCTGCAAACCCTGAACCAGCACGGGGATCACATCACGCCCCGAAACCCCCGCCACGATGCCACACATATCGGTCTCCAGACACACCAAGAAGATGCGATGCTACCGAGTCATGCAAGAAATTAATGACCAATAATTTGACTAAGATAACCTAAAATTTCATTCGACAACAATCATCGTTATTTCGACCATACATACATAAACTATGGAATCTGATTTCATGGATGAAGCCGACTGGCGCCTGCTGGATCTGCTGCAGACCGACGCCTCTCTGAGCAACCAGACCCTGGCGGGGCTGGCCCATGTGTCACCCCCGACCAGCCTGCGGCGCATCAAGCGGCTGAAGCAGCTCGGGCTGATCGAACGGCAGGTGGCCCTGCTCAGCCCCGACCGCCTGGCCGCTTCGACGGGTCACGGCCTGACAGCGCTGCTGGAGATCACGCTGGAACGCCAGGGCGCTGAACACCTGGACGCGTTCGAAGGCCGCGCCGTGGCCGAAGCCGCCGTGCAGCAGTGTTACCGCGTGAGCCCGGGGCCGGACTTCATGCTGGTCGTGCACACGCCCGACATGCCGGGCTATCTGGCGCTCGCCCAGCGCCTGTTCACCAGCGACGCCAACGTGCGCAACGTGAAGGCCTTCTTCAGCGTCAAGCGCGCCAAGTTCGATCCCCGCCTGCCACTTCCCTTGCGAAGCAATCACGCCGACAATAAGTAACAAGGCGTTCTATGTAGCAATTTGTGACTACAGAATCCTAAAATGACGGCTCAAAAAAAACAATCGGCTGTCACATTGGAGGTTGCATGTTCCCACTCTGGATCGCATTCATGATTGCCCTGGCCCTGGTGGGACTGGGTGTCTGGGCTTATCGGCGCTTCGCGCGCAAGTCCTCGGGTCGGGAGGACCGGTACACGCCAGAACGCATCCTCACGCCCGAGCAGGTCGCCATGCTGGACTACCTTCACGACACCTTCCCCGGGCAGGTCGTGTTGCCCCAGGTGAAGCTCAAGGACATGCTCTCCATCCGGCGTGCCACCGACCGCCAGCGCGCCATGGAGCGGCTGGCCCAGCAGCGGGTGGACTTCGTGGTCTGCGGCCAGGACGGCCGACCCATGTTCGCGTTCGACATCGAGCAATACCACCTGAGCAACGCCAAGGCCAAGGCCCACCAGGTGAAGATGAAGAACCGCATCCTCAAGACCGCGGGGGTCCGTTTCCTCTTCCTCAAGAACGGCATCCACCGCATGCCTTCGCCCAGCGAGTTCCGCAAGCAGCTGGACTTTGCCATGCTGCCCCAACCCATACCGAAGGAAGCGAACGAGTCCGAGAGTGTGCGCCAGCAGCTGGAGTCGAAGTTTTCGGAATTTGACCAGCTCTACCCTGCAACCGGTTTTCGCGATTCGGAGGTCATGGGCTTGAGCGGCCTGATGGAGCTGGGTGATGAAGACAGCGACCGGCAAGCCCGGCAGCGCCCCTCCACCCAGCGCCATCGCGCCTGATCGGGCTCAGGCGCTCAGGATTTTGTCTTCGCCGGGCGCTGCCAGTTGGGCACCGTCACCTGCTTGCCGCGTGCCACCGCCAGGCCGCCCGGCGGCGTGTCCTTGGTGATGGTCGATCCACCACCCACCGTGCCCCCGGCGCCGATGGTGACCGGCGCCACCAGCACGCAGTTGCTGCCCACGTGCACGTCGGCTTCGATCACGGTGCGGTGCTTGTTGGCGCCGTCGTAGTTGGCGGTGATGCTGCCCGCGCCGTAGTTCACGCGCTCGCCCACCGTGGCGTCGCCCAGGTAAGCCAGGTGGTTGGCCTTGGCGCCCGCGGCCAGCGTGCTGTTCTTCACCTCCACGAAGTTGCCGATGTGCACCTCGGCGCCCAGTTGCGCACCCGGGCGCAGGCGCGCAAACGGCCCGATCAGCGAACCCGGCCCCACGCGCACACCGAGCTTCTCGCCGTCGATGTGGGTGAAGGGATGGATCACCGCACCGGCTTCGATCACCGCGTTGGCGATCACGCAGTTCGCCCCGATGCGCACGCCGTCACCGAGCGAGACCTGGCCATCGAACACGCAGTTGACGTCGATCTCCACATCCTGACCGCACACCAGCGCGCCACGCACGTCCAGCCGTGCCGGGTCGGCCAGGCGCACGCCCTGCTCCATCAGCGCCTCGGCCACCCGCCCCTGGTGGGCGCGCTCCAGTTCGGCCAGCTGCAGCGGGCTGTTCACGCCCGCCACCTGCACCGCGTCGGTGATGCGGTGCGCCTGCACGCCCAGGCCATCGCCCACGGCGAACTTCACCACGTCGGTCAGGTAGTACTCGCCCTGGGCGTTCTGGTTGTCCAGCCGCGCCAGCCAGCCTTTGAGCAGCCGCGTCGGCACGGCCATGATGCCGCTGTAGATCTCGGTGATGGCGCGCTGGGCTTCGCTGGCGTCCTTGTGCTCCACGATGGCCTGCACCGAGCCGTCGGCCGATCGTACGATGCGGCCATAGCCGGTGGGGTCGGGCATGTCCAGCGTGAGCAAGGCCATCCGCTCGCCCGCGCACAGGTCGAGCAGCGCCTGCAAGGTCTCGGACCGGGTCAGCGGCACGTCGCCCGACAGCACCAGCGTCACGCCGTCGTCCGGCAACGCGGGGGCGGCCTGCTGCACCGCGTGGCCGGTGCCGAGCTGTGGCTCCTGGCGCACGTATTTCAGCTGCGTGGCGCCCGCTGGCGCATGCAGACCGGCCTCGACCTGCCCGGCGCCGTGGCCGGTGATCACCACCACCGAACGCGCCGATAGCCGCGCCGCCGTGTCGATCACGTGCTGGGCCAGTGCACGCCCGCCCAATCGGTGCAACACTTTGGGCAACTGGCTCTTCATGCGCGTGCCTTTGCCGGCCGCCATCACCACCACATCCACTGGGAACGACATGAACACCTCTGCTGGGGAAAGATTGCGCAGCCTGCTGGCGGGCGCTTGTCAGCCGGGCATTATCGCCGTGCGGGTCGGTCGGCTGGCGGTGGCTCTGACCCTGGTGATCGGCCTGGCCGCCTGCAGCACGCTGCGCCTGGGTTACAGCCAGGGCCCCAACCTCACCTACTGGTGGCTCGACAGCCACGTGGATTTCGACAACAGCCAGTCGGCCCGCGTGCGCGAAGACATCGACGGACTGTTCCAGTGGCACCGCAGCAGCGAGCTGCCCGACTACGCCGATCTGCTGCGCCGCTGGCAGCGCATGGCCCCGCAGGACCTCGACGCGAGCCAGGCCTGTGGCGAGTTCGACACCGTGCGCGCGCGCTTCAACACCGTGCTGGAGCGCAGCGTCGAGCCCCTGGCCCGACTGGCGCTGCAGCTCAGCCCCGCGCAGCTCGACCACCTGGAGCGCCACCACCGCAAGAGCAACCAGACCTTCGAGAAAGACTTTTTGCAGGGCAGCCCCGAGCAGCGGCTGGATCGCCGTCTGGAACGTGCCATCGAACGCTATGAACGCCTGTATGGCCCCTTGACCCCGGCCCAGCAATCGCTGGTGCGCGAGCAGCTGCAACGCTCCCCCTGGGACCCGCTGCGCACCCAGGCCGAGCGCGAGCGCCGGCAGGCCGACCAGTTGCAGACCGTGCGCCAGGCCCAGGCCAATCCGTCGAAGGCCGCCCAGTCGGTGCGCGACCTCATGGCCCGCATCACCACCTCGCCCACGCCGGGTTACCACGCCTACAGCCAGCAACTGGTGCAGAGCGGCTGCGCCCAGTTCGCCACCCTGCACAACAGCACCACGCCCGCACAGCGCGCCCGCGCGGTGCAGACGCTGCAGTCCTATCAGGACGACCTGCGCGCACTGGCTGGAGCGCTCTGAGGCCCGCCGGCCGGCCAGGCACCAGAACAGGAACCGCGGCGCCACCTGCTGAGCACTTGTGGTGCGCCTAGCCGGTTTTTGACCGCCCGGCGCACAAGTCTGGAGCGCCAAACTTGCATACAAGACTGGTATGGCCATGGCACGGAATTCGCACGGAAGCAACCCACAAAGGTTTTTTCCATGGTCAGCTCCACCGACATCGCCCAACGCATCATCGAAGCCATCCTGGCGCAGCGCCTCGCTCCCGGCACCCGCCTGGGCGAGCAGAGCCTCTCGATGCTGTTCGACTGCAGCCGCACCCTGGTGCGCGAGGCGCTGGTGCGCCTGGCCACGCGCGGCATCGTCACCGTCAGCTCGCGCCGCGGCTGGTACGTGGTGCAGCCTTCGCACGACGAAGCGCGTGAGGCTTTCGAGGCACGGCGCGTCATCGAGACCGGCCTGATCCGCCGCACCGGCCCGGTGGACAAGGCCGCGGTCAAACGGCTGAAGCAACACCTCAAGCGCGAGCAGGACGCGCTCAAGGGCGACGACGTGGGCCAGCGCAGCTACCTGCTGGGCGACTTCCATGTCTGCCTGGCCGAATGCCTGGGCAACCAGCTGCTGGCCGACACGCTGCGCGACTACACCGCGCGCACCACGCTGATCGCCATGCTCTACCAGAGCACGCACGACGCGGTGCAGTCCTGCCAGGACCACGTGGCCATCGTCGAAGCGCTGGCGCGCGGCGACACCGCCGAGGCCGAGCGCCTGATGGAAGAACACATCGGCCAGGTGCAGGCCGCCTTGCGCCTGGCCCCGACCAACGACCCGCTGGCCAGCTTGCGCGAAGCGCTGGCTCCGCTCTCCCCGGCACCACGCGCCCCCAAGGGTCGCGCGGCCGCCAAAGTTCCCTCCCACCCCGCCCCCGAAACCTACCTAGGAAGCTTGTTATGAAGACCACCAAACGCCTGTTTCTTGCCACTGCCGTTGCGTTCGGCGCATTCGCCAGCCTGGGCGCTGCCCACGCCCAGACCGCGCTCGACGACGTGATGAAGGCCAAGACCATCAAGATCGCCATTCCGACCGACTTCCCGCCCTACGGCTTCGTCGGCACCGACCTGCAGCCCCAGGGCCTGGACGTCGACACCGCCAAACTGATCGCCAGCAAGCTCGGCGTGAAGGTCGAACTGGTGCCCGTGACCAGCGCCAACCGCATCCCCTACCTGCAGACCCGGAAGGCCGACCTCGTCATTTCGACCCTGGGCAAGAACGCCGAGCGTCTGGCGGTGATCGACTTCACCGCCGCCTACTCGCCCTTCTTCCAGGCCGTGTTCGCGCCCAAGTCGCTCACGGTCACCGGCTTTGCCGACCTCGCGGGCAAAACCATCGGCGTGACCCGCGGCGCCATCGAAGACCAGGAACTCACCAAGCTCGCACCCGCCACCGCCGACGTGAAGCGTTTCGAAGACAACAACGCCACCGTCTCCGCCTTCGTCTCGGGCCAGACCCAGCTCATCGCCACCGGCGCTTCGGTAGCCGGCAACATGATGGCGCGCAACCCGCAGCTGGGCGCCGAGTACAAGCTGCTGCTCAAGGACAGCCCCAACTTCATCGGCGTGGCCAAGGGTGAAGATGCGCTGCGCCTGAAGGTGAACGAGATCATCATCGCGGCCAAGAAATCGGGCGAGATCGATGCGCTGGCGAAGAAGTGGCTGGGCCGTCCCGCTGGCACCTTGCCCGAATGAAACAAGCCCCCACGCTCCACCGCTGCGCGGGTCGCTGCCCCCCAGGGGGGCTGATTCGCCTTGGGGCGGCCCGGCGGCGAATCGACCTTCGCACCCCCTGACGCATTGAGGGCACACACATGCGCATCGAATTCGACTTCATCGCCGTGCTGCTGCAGTGGCCGCTGCTCGCCAAAGGCGTGCTCTGGACGCTGGGCCTGACCGCCATCTCGGCCGTGATCGGCCTGCTGGTGGGCACGCTCTGCGCCTGGGCGCGCAGCAGCGGCCCGCTGTGGCTGCGCTGGGTGGTGGGCAGTTATGTGGAACTGATCCGCAACACGCCCTTCATCGTGCAGCTGTTCTTCGTCTTCTTCGGCCTGCCCGCCGCGGGCGTGAAGCTGACGCCCGAGACCGCGTCGGTGATCGCGATGGTGATCAACCTCGGCGCCTACGCGGCCGAGATCATCCGCGCCGGCATCGAGGCCACGCCCAAGGGCCAGTTCGAAGCCGCCGCCAGTCTGGCGCTCTCCAAACTGCAGACCTTCCGCTACGTGGTGCTGCCGCCAGCGCTGCAGAAGGTGTGGCCCGCGCTCACCAGCCAGATCATCATCGTGATGCTGGGCTCGGCGGTCTGCGGCCAGATCTCCACCGAAGAACTCAGCTTCGCAGCCAACCTGATCCAGAGCCGCAACTTCCGCGCCTTCGAGGCCTTCATCATCGCCACCGGCATCTACCTGCTGCTGTCGGTGGGAGTGCGCGCGCTGCTCAACTGGGCCGGCCCGCGATACCTGTTCGGAGGACGCCGTGGTTGACTTTTCTTTGTGGGACATCTTCCGCAACCTGCTGCTGGCCGCGCGCTGGACCGTGGGCCTCTCGCTGATCGCCTTCATCGGCGGTGGCCTGGTGGGCCTGGCCCTGCTGGTGGCGCGCACCGCGCGCTGGCCCGGCGCCGAGCGCCTCACAGCCGGCTACGTGCAGCTGTTCCAGGGCACGCCACTGCTGATGCAGCTGTTCCTGGCCTACTTCGGCCTGGCGCTGTTTGGTGTGGACACCTCGGCCTGGATGGCCGCTGCCGTGGCGCTCACGCTCTACACCAGCGCTTTCCTGGTCGAGATCTGGCGCGGCTGCGTGGCCGCCGTGCCCAAGGGCCAGTGGGAAGCGGCGCAGAGCCTGGCGCTGAGCTTTGGCGAACAACTGCGCCACGTGATCCTGCCGCAGGCCACGCGCATCGCCATCGCGCCCACCGTCGGCTTCCTGGTGCAGGTCGTCAAGGGCACGGCGCTGGCCTCGGTGATCGGCTTCGTTGAACTCACCAAGGCCGGCACCATGATCACCAACGCCACCTTCCAGCCCTTCCTGGTCTACAGCTGCGTGGCCCTTCTGTACTTTGCGCTGTGCTTCCCTGTGAGCCTCTGTGCGCGTTCCCTGGAAAGGAAGATGAATGTCAACCGTTGAAGCCATCGCGGAATCAGCCGCCGTGAAAACCGCCGCCAGCCCCATCGTCGACATCCACCAGCTGCGCAAGTCCTACGGCAGCAACGAGGTGCTCAAGGGCATCGATCTGCAGGTCAAGCCCGGCGAGGTGATCGCCATCATCGGCAAGAGTGGCTCGGGCAAGAGCACGCTGCTGCGTTGCATCAACGGGCTGGAGGTGTTCCAGTCCGGCAGCCTGAGCGTGGACGGCCAGCCGCTGCTGCACGGCAACGCGGCGGCCATGCGCGAGTTGCGCCAGCACGTGGGCATGATCTTCCAGAACTTCAACCTGTTCCCGCACCTGAGCGTGGGCAAGAACGTGATGCTCGCGCCCGGTCTGGTGAAGAAGACCGACAGCGCCGCCGGTGAAACCAAGGCGCGTCAGCTATTGGACCGCGTGGGCCTGGGCGAGAAGTTCGACGCCTTCCCCGACCAGCTCTCCGGCGGCCAGCAGCAGCGCGTGGCGATCGCGCGCGCGCTGGCGATGGAGCCCAGCGTGCTGCTCTGCGACGAGATCACCTCCGCCCTCGACCCCGAACTCGTGGGCGAGGTGCTGCGTGTGGTGGAGTCGCTGGCCGACGAGGGCATGACCCTGCTGATGGTCACGCACGAGATGGGCTTTGCCCGCAAGGTGAGCGACCGCGTGATCTTCATGCACCAGGGGCGCGTGCACGAGATGGGTCCGCCGGCCAAGCTGTTCGGGTCCCCGGAAACGCCGGAACTGCAGCAGTTCCTGTCGTCGATCCACTAGACACCGGCCGCAGCGCAGGGCCGCCCCAAGCAAGGCCAGCCCCCACGGGGGGCAGCGACCCGCGCAGCGGCGGAGCGTGGGGGGTCAGCTACCCCAGCGCATCCAGCCCCACACCACCGCCAGCGTGGCCAAGGTCACCGGAATCCCGGTGAGCGCATGCTGCTTCCAGTCGAGGGTGATGCCCTGTTTGGCGGCCAGGTCGGCCACGATCAGGTTGGCGATCGAGCCCACCAGCAGCAGGTTGCCGGCAAAGGTGCTCACCAGCGCGAGCATCACGCCCGCCTCGCTGGCGTTGGCGCCCAGGTGTGGCAGCAGCAGCATCACGGCCGGCACGTTGGACACCAGGTTGGACAAGGCCACGCCCAGCACCAGCAGGGCATCGGGGTCGGTGAGGTGCAGGCCCTGCGCCGCCAGCCAGGCCACGGCCTCGGCCGCCAGGCCCGTGGTCTCGAACGCGTGGTTCACCACAAACAGGCCGATGAACAGCAGAAGCAACTGCCAGTCCACGAAGCCCATCACGTGCGAAGAATGCAGCCGGCGGCTGAGCAGCAGCACGCCCGCGCCCACCAGCGCGGCCACATCGCGCGGCCAGTCGGTGAAGAGAAAGATGCCCATCAGCGCGGTGGCCACGGCCAGCCCTTTGGCGGTCTGCCAGCGGTCAAACGGGGGCGCGTCTTCCAGCGGCACGTCCACGCCCAGCGGGCGGTTCAGTTCGGCCGCGCCGACCCGAGCCCCCGGGCCAAACGCCAGCCACAGCCACAACAGCGCGAGGCTGATGCCCACCGGCGCCAGCGCCTGCCGCAGGTAGTCACCAAAGTGCAGCTGCAGCACCGAGCCGATCAGCATGTTCTGCGGGTTGCCGATCAGCGTGGCGGCCGAGCCGATGTTGGCCGCGCAAGCCAGGCCGATCAGGAACGGCAACGGATTCAGCCCGCGCTGCAGGCACAGGCGCGCCACCACCGGCGTCATGGCGAGGCAGACGATGTCGTTCGAGAAGACGGCCGAGAGCGCGCCCGCCACAAAGATCAGCGCCGCAAGCAGCCCGGCGCGCGACAGCGGCATGGCACCCACGCGGCGCGTCACTTCGGTGTAGAAGCCGCCCAGCCGCATCTGGGCCGACACCACCATGAAGGCGAACAGCAGCACGATGGTGGGCAGGTCCACCGCGCGCGCCGCGTCTTCCACCGGCAGACCGGTGAGCGCGATCACCGCGATGGCGCCCAGCAGGGCCACGCCCGAGCGGTCCAGCTTCAGGCGCGGCAGGCCGCCCAGGAACATGCCCAGGTAGACCGTGGCAAAGACGGCAACGATGCCCCAGTCGGTGGCGCTGTGGTTCATGGCGATCGGGGGACGAAAGAGGGGTGCATACGCGCGCGCCTGACCAGGGCCAGGCACTCAGGGGGCGGCCGACTGCAACCGCAGCGCGCCATACCAGGCCTGCGCCCGGCTGCGGGTGTTGTCGGTGTCGGTCATCAGCCCCACCGACAGCAACGGCCCGGGTTCCTCGCCAAACACGTGGACAAAATCGGCCCGCACATCGCGTTCGTGATCCCTCCACTGTCCCAGGTGCTGGCGGCCGGAGTCGAGCACCAGCTTGCGCACGCGGTCGGTGCGCGAGTTCTTCAGCACCGTGCCCGGGGGATACGCATCGCTCCACACGTACACGAGCGTGGCGTAAGGCAAGTCCTCACCGGTGAGCAGGCGGCTCATCTCCGACAAGCGGTGCACGCGCGGCGAAAGTTGGCTGCGGTCGCCATCAAAGCTGAGCAACACCCTAACCGCCGCATCGTCCCGCCTCCCATGCTCCGCATCCACGGTGATCGGCAAAGCATCGGCCGTCCAGGCGAACGACAGGCGACCCACCGAGGGCAGGGCCGGCTCCATGCGCTGGCGCAGGACGCTCACGGAGCTGCTCGCCTGCACGCGCAGCGCCTCCCGGCCCGCGTGGTGCACCGGCTCAAACGGAGAGAAGGTTTTGCCGGGCATGGGAAACACCGTCCAACCGGATTGGGTCGAGGGGGTTTTCAGCAGCCGTTGAGCCGCCCGCTGCAGCGCGGCGCTGTCCGACAGCGGCGCGGACAGCGCGGTCGGATCGACCACGTCAGCCTCGAAGGCAGGCGGCGGACCCTTCGATGCACAGCCCGACAGGAACCCCGCCAGGGTCAGACACACCGCCACGGCGCAGGCTGCAGAGCGGGCACCAACAGACTGGAACGGACAGGGTGCCTGCGTCATCGTGAGAACTCGGGAATGTGAAGCTGCCGCATGGTAGCAGCGAGCCAAGGCAGACACCGCCGCCAAACAGCGCACAGGCCCGGCGATCCACCCACTTGACAAGCGGAACGCATCGGGAACCCAATAGCGTCCAGGCATCGCTGAAAGCATTCACCCAACCCCAGTTCAGCCCATGAAACACCATCGCACCTTCAAGCTGTTCCTGGCCGGCTTGCTGGCCGTGGCACTGGCCGGCTGCCTGCCCATTCCGGTGATCGACATCGATCCGACCACACCGGAAGCGGGCGAGAGCTTCACGGTGGACGGCTCGGGCACGGTCGTCTCCAACGTGCCCGAGGACACGGTCGTGGCGTCCTACGCATGGGACTTCGGCGATGGCGAAAAGGGCCAGGGCGCGCAGGTGGATCACGTCTACGACGAGCCGGGCGAATACACCATCACCCTGACCGTGACCGACAGTGCCGGCCGCGTGGCCGAGGCGGAACAGCCGGTGACGGTGAAGCCGGCGAGCCCGGTGGCAACGGAGACCTCCACCACACCCACCACCGGGACGGCAACCACCACGACCACAGCCCAGTAACAGCGCCGCTGCACTGGCCTCCGCAACAAAAAACCCGCCAAGGCGGGTTTTTTTGTTGGCATGCGTTGTATGCGGCTCAGCCCTGCAGCGCCTTCCACATGTCCATGTCGCGCTCGGCGGTCCAGATGCGCGGGTTCTTGATGCCGCTGGCTTCGTCGTAGGCGCGGCTCACATCAAACGGCAGGCAGTGTTCGTAGATGAACACCTGGCCGAACACCGGGTCCATGCTCTTGCGGGTGTGGGCCATGGCGGCCTTCAGGTCCATGCCGGCGGCGGCGGCTTCCTTGCCGGCCTGGAACAGGGTGGTGACCCAGCGCTTGGTGTAGTCCAGCGCCTTGTTCACGTCGGCGTTGCCCTTCATGGCTTCGCCGCGGCCGGGCACGATGTACTCGGCCTGGAGCGCGCGCAGGGCTTCGAGCGTGGCGGGCCACTCTTCGAGCTGGGCGTCGCCGGTGTAGACGCCGGCTTCGTATTCCACCAGGTCGCCGCTGAACAGCACTTTTTCTTCTTCCACCCAGGCGATGGTGTCGCCGCGGGTATGGCCGTGGCCCGGGCTCCAGATCTGCACCACGACACCGCCGAGGTTGATCGACAGCTTGCCCGGCTTCTCGCCCTTGGTGGGGTCACCGCCGCCGATCACCATGCTTGGCCAGGTCAGGCCGGGCACCGAATCGGCACCGCGGAACAGGCGCGGGAAGCGCTCCATCTCGCTCTGCATGTCCTGCGCGCCGCGCTCGCGGATCAGCTCCAGCGTGCCCTGGCTGGCGATGATTTCGGTTGCCCCTTCGGCAAAGTAGGCGCTGGCGCCCAGCACGCGCACCGCGTGGTAGTGCGTGAGCAGCACGTACTTGATCGGCTTGTCGGACACGGTGCGGATCTGCTTGATCAGGTCGCGCGCCATGGCGGGGGTGGCGGTGGCGTCGCTGACCATGATGAAGTCGTCACCGATGATGACGCCCGAGTTCGGGTCGCCCTCGGCGGTGTAGGCCCAGCAATGCGGGCTGAGCTGTTCAAAGGTGATCTTTTTGTCTTCCAGGTCGGCCTGGGAGGCGAAGGCTTTGCTCATAAGGAGTCTCCTGTGGGGTGTCGGCTGCGCAGATCGGCAAACAGACAGATTTTAACTAAACGAAATCAATTACGAATAAGTAAACAAATATCCCTGTGAAACACTGGGACTCATCCGGCCAAACCCTTCTCCAGAACGGCCACCACCTCGTCGGCAAAAGCGGCGTAACTCATGGCCCCGCCCGGGCGCAGCCAGGTGAAGGTCCAGTTGATCATGCCGAACAGCATCATGGTGAGCGCGGTCTGGTTCGCGGGCGTCACGCGCTCGGGGTAGGCGCGTTTGAGAAAGCGCGTGAAGGCGGCCACGACGTCGCGCTGGCGGTTGAGGATGAGTTCGCGCTGGGTCTCGCCGAGGAACTTGGTGTCGGACACCAGTGCCACGTGGCGCGTGGCCGAGCTTTCGTATTCCGAGAGAAAGGCGCGCACCAGCTCGCTCAGGGCGTCGCGCTCGCTCAGGTTCTTGCGCTGCGCGCGGGCCTCCCCTTCGCCGATCAGCGCCAGCAGCCGCTGGGTGTAGCGGTCGAGCAGGTCGAACAGGATCGCTTCCTTGCTCTCGTAGTAGTGGTAGAGCCGCGCCTTGCTGGTGCCGCAGGCGGTGGCGATGTGATTCATGCTCGCGGCGGGAAAACTCTGCTGGGCGAAGCACTGCGCCGCCACGTCGAGGATTTCTTCGCGCTTGAGGTCGTGGGAAGCTGATTTCGGTCTCGCCATTCGGACATTGTCCCACCCGTGCCCCAGGCTGGCATCACTGAGTACGATGCACCCATGGCCACCAGACCCATCACCGATCCCTTCGTGCTGCACGCCTGCGAGCTGCTGTCCTGCCTGGGCCCGTGCAAGGCCACGCGCATGTTCGGGGGTTATGGGCTGTCGGTGGATGGCATGAACGTGGCGATCATTGCCTGGGACACCCTGTTCCTCAAGACCAACGCCGAGACCGGACCCCAGTGGCTGGCGGCGGGCGGACGGCCTTTTCAGTACGAGGCGAAGGGCAAGACCATGCGCCTGCACTACCACACGCCACCCGAGGACGCGCTGGAATCGCCCGCGCTGATGGCGCCCTGGGCCCGGCTGGCGCTGGGCGCTGCGGTGGCGGCTCGCAAGCCGGCACCGCAGCGCAAAAAGTCCTCCGCACGCTAGCGGCCGGCTTGGGCTGGCACTGGCCGCCCCCGGCTCACCAGTGCCCGGCTTCGTACGGGCCCAGCACCCGTCCCCGTCCGGCCGTCAGGTACTCGCTGTAGCCGAGCAGGCCCCGCAGCACGCGCGCCGTGGCCACACCGGCCTGCCCCAGTGCCGCACCGAGCTCGCGGGTGGGCGACACCACCTCGCGGGCGAAGCGGCTGGGGGACGCCGACGCCGCGGCGTCGGACCAGTCGAAATGCACCGGCCCGGTGTCGCCGGGGGTCGCGACCGGCTCCATGACCAAACTCGCACCGGCCGGCACGGCCAGCACGTCGCCGGGACCGAGGAACCTGTCGCCCTGCTCGTTCAGGGCGCCCTGGTAGGGGCCACCCAGCGTCACCCAGACCTGGCCGCAGAAGATGCGCAGCACGGCGGTGTTCTTCGGGCTCAGGCTCATGGCGTGGCCGGGGTGCAGTCGCCAGCTGCCGATGGCGGCGCAGCGGGCGGAAAGGGAAGCAGCGGGGTGTGACATACGGTTCTCCAGTGGCATCAACACGGGTGCCATCTTCCCGCCGCGGCGTCCAGCCGTCCAATGAAATGGGGATAAGCTATTGATTCGGTTATCGCATCAATCCCAAGGACCCGGCCATGTCGCTTCCCGCCAGCCATCCCCGCACCCGCCCGATCTCGGCCGGCCACCTGCGCGCCTTTGACGCCGTGGCGCGCCACCTGAATTTCCGCGCCGCCGCCGAGGAGCTTTCCCTCACGCAGAGTGCGGTCAGCCGGCAGATCCAGGCGCTGGAAGACGAGGTCGGCACCGCGCTCTTCCTGCGCCACACGCGGGCGGTGGAGCTCACCAGCGCGGGCTCGCAACTGCTGCGCGCGGCGGGCATGGCGCTGGAACGCATTGATGCGGCGGTGAGGCAGATCCGCCAGAGCGCCGGGCGCAAGAGCGTGGCCATCACCACCTGGGCCTCGTTCGCTTCCATGTGGCTGATCCCGCGGCTCGAGGCCTTCCAGCGCGATCACCCGGACATCGACATCCGCATCGACGCGTCCGACGTGGCGGTCGACCTGAGCACCGCCGATGTGGACCTGGCGCTGCGTTATGCGGTGCCCCAAGCCATGCCGGCCGGAGCGGTCCGACTGTTTGGCGAACAACTCACGCCCGTGGCCAGCCCCTGGCTGCTCAAGGAACACCGCATCAAACGGCTGGAGGACCTGGCCCAGGTCACGCTGATCGAAGCCGGCGACGCGCACCGCACGCGCCACCTCGAATGGCTGACCTGGCAGCGCTGGCTGGACACTTTTGCCAACGCCGCCGCTCCGGCCCCATCGGCCAGGCCCAAAACGGCTGGCGGACCGCGCGCGACCAAGGCCAAGTTCACGCCCCAACGCTGGCTGTACTTCAACTACGCCCACCAGATCGTGCAGGCCGCGCTCACCGGTCAGGGTGTGGCACTGGCGCGGCTGCCGCTGGTGGCCGAGAGCCTGGCCAGTGGCGACCTGGTGGAGCCGCTGCCGCAGATGCGCATGGACTCGCCCCTGGTCTACTGGCTGGTGGTGGCGCCGCGCAGCGTGCAGCGCCCGGAGGTGAAAGCCTTCTGCGACTGGCTGCTGGCCCAGGCCGAGCAGACGCGCCAGGCAATCGGCGACGTGCCCGATCCGGACACGGTGGATCACATCGACTGACCCCCCTGCGCCGCTGCGCGCGCCTTGCAGGCCGCAGCATCGTCAGAGCCGATGCTTCCTCGGGCTGTCCAGGCCTGCGCAGGCAGGCTCCGAGCCTCGGCCCCCAGGGGACCACGCCCGGGGACCGGCGGAGCCGGATCTTCGGCGTTTGCTGGGTAGCGGCCCCTTCGGCTGGGCCATGTGTGGTGCCTTGATGACCCCTCTCTTTCAGGCAGACTTCGTGCCTTTTTCTTCATCTTCATGAGCACCCAAGCCCTCCACGCCGCCGGCAACCTGCGCAGCATCGTCAACATGCTGCTGGCGGTGATGTTTTTTGCGCTCATGGACGCGGTGCTCAAGACGCTCTCGGGCCACTACCCGCCGCTGCAGATCGCCTGCCTGCGCGGGGCGACCGCCCTGCCCCTGGTGCTGGCCTGGATCCAGTGGCGCCGCGGCTGGCACACGCTGCGCCGGCTGCGCTGGTCGCTGCACATCCTGCGCGGCTGCCTCGGCATCACCATGCTGGCGCTGTTCACACGCGGCGTGAGCGAACTGCCGCTGTCGGCCACCTACACGCTGTTCTTCATCGCGCCGATGCTGATCACCGCGCTGTCGGTGCCGGTGCTGAAGGAGCGCGTGCCCCAGGCGCACTGGTGGGCGATTGCCGCCGGCTTCGGCGGTGTGCTGGTCGCCCTGCGGCCCAGCGGTGAAACGCTGCAGGCCGGCTTCGTGACCGTGGGCGGCCTGGCCGTGCTCGCCGCCGCGCTGTGTTACGCCGTGGCGGCGGTGGCGGGCCGGCTGGTGAGCCGCACCGACAGCAGCGAAAGCATGATCCTCACCATGATGGTGTTCATGTCGGTGGGCGGTGGCCTGCTCGCCGCGCCGCACTGGGTGCCGGTGTCGCTCGAACACGCCGGCCTGCTGCTGGCGCTGGCCGTCACCGGTTTCCTGGGCCAGCTGGCCATCAACGAGGCCTTCCGCCACGGCCAGGCCTCCGCGGTGGCGCCGTTCGAATACACCGCCCTGGCCTGGGGCGTGGGACTGGACTGGCTGGTGTGGCAGACGCTGCCGGCCTCGCACACCTGGCTGGGCGCGGCCATCATCGTGGGCAGCGGCCTGTATCTGGTGCGGCGCGAAAAGCGCATCAGCGAAGTGCACGCCAACGCCGAGCACCCCTGACAACGAAAGGCCAGCGCGACTTCTC
The DNA here is from genome assembly GCF_055703065.1 of Hydrogenophaga sp. L310. Classification (NCBI taxonomy): domain Bacteria; kingdom Pseudomonadati; phylum Pseudomonadota; class Betaproteobacteria; order Burkholderiales; family Comamonadaceae; genus Hydrogenophaga; species Hydrogenophaga sp. L310. The sequence continues at coordinate 19,696 of NZ_JBVPZA010000022.1, read as the reverse complement.
CGGAGCACGTGCCCGCATCCAGGGCACCCGTGGAGCGGGCTTCGCCCGGCCACAAGGTGCGTCCCCCTCGAAGCGCCGAAGGCGTGCCACAGAGGGGGAAGCGGCGTCAGCCGCGCAGGGGGTGTGCCACTCCCGTATCGGACAGGATGGCGTCCAGCGGCACGTCGTGGATCTCGGGTTTCAGGTCGTGCACGTAGGCAAAGTCGTAACCGAGCCCGACAGTGAAGGGTTTGGGATCGAGTGAAGCCAGCGTGCGGTCGTAGAAGCCACCGCCATAGCCCAATCTGTAACCACCCGGTCCATAGCCCACACAGGGCACGAAGATCAGCGTGGGCACCACGATCTCGGTGTCTTTCGGCTTGGGAATACCGTAGGCGTCTTCTTCCATCGGGCAGCCGGGGTACCAGGTGTAGAAGGTGAGCGTCTTGTCCACCTTGTTCACCACCGGCAGGCCGATGCGGCGGTGTTTCTGGGCGCCCTGCGCGTCTTCTTCCAGACCCGCTTCCTGCCAGCGGAACAGCGCGGGCAGCGGATCGAACTCACCCTTGATCGGCCAGTAGGCGCCGATGATGGCGTCGGGCCGCTCGATCAACCAGACGCGCATGACCCGTTGCAGCAGGTCGTTGCGCCAGGCGCGATCGGCCAGATTCTGCCGTTTGTCGATCAGGCGTTTTCGCCACGCGGCTTTGCTGCCCTCCGCAGGCTGGACAAGGTTCTCAGAGGCACTCGGAAGTTCTTTGTTGTCCATAATCGACGCATGAAACTGGGAAGCATGAAACAGGGTCTTGTGACCATTATGGCCGCGCTGCTGCTGCAGGGTGCGGCCTGGGCGCAGACACCTGCCGACGCGGCCCTGCTGGCCATGCGCGACGCCTTCCGTCGCAACAACACCACCGCGCTCGACACGCTGCTGCCGGAAGTCCGCGGCCATGCGCTCGAACCGCTGGCCCGCTACTGGGCCATCAAGGCCCGCCTGGAGACCAGCGCCCCACAAGATATCCGCAACGCCCTGGCGCAGATGGCCGGCACCTACTGGGAAGACCGCCTGCGCAACGACTGGCTGCTGCATCTCGGCAAAACCCGCGACTGGGCGAACTTCGAAGCCGAGCTGCCACGCTACCGCATGAACGACGACCCGCAGGTCCAGTGTTATGCCCTCCTGCTCGATGCCGCGGCCCGGCGCCGGCCCGCCGACGAGGCGGCGCGACAGACCGCTCAGCGCTGGTTGGCTCAACCCGACGCCGAAGACGGATGTGCCACAGCGGCGCAGGCCTTTCTGACAAGCGGTCACCTCACGCCCGAAACGGCCTGGCAGCGTGCCCGCCTGGCGCTCGACGCCAACAAGCCGCGCGCGGCGACCCAGGCTGTGGCCCTGCTCGATCCGGAGTCGGTGCCCATTCTGGAATCCATCATCCGGAACCCGGCCGCCTACCTGGAGGACAAGTTCACCGCCTTCCGGCCGCGGACCAAGGAGCTGGTGACCCTCGCCGCGATCCGGCTGGCGGCCAGCGACCCTGCCACTGCGGCGCAGGAGATGCACAACAAGCGCTGGGTTGCGCAGCTCACCCAGGAAGAGCGCAGCTGGGCCTGGGGCGTGATCGGCCGGCGGGCGGCGAGGAAGCTGCAGCCCGAGGCGCTGGCGCACTTTGTCAACGGGCAGGACCAGCACATGCACGACGAGCACCTGGCCTGGAAGGCGCGCGCCGGCTTGCGCGCGGGCGCCTGGGGCCATGTGCGCGACGCCATCGGGGCCATGAGCGAGGCCCAGCGCCAGCAGCCGGCCTGGGTGTACTGGCGGGCCCGGGCGATCCTGGCGCTGCGCGAGCCCGACGCCATCGTCGCCACGGCGCAGGCACGCGAACTCCTGGGCAGCATCGCTTCGGTGCGCGGCTTTCACGAACAGCTGGCGCTCGAAGCGCTGGGGCGTGCCGTGGTGGTGCCTCCACCTCCCGCGCCTGTGACAGAAGCGGAAATGGCCGCAGCGACACAACACCCCGGCCTGCAGCGCGCGCTCACCGCCATGCGCCTGGGCCTGCGCAGCGAAGGCGTTCGCGAATGGAACTACAGCGTGGGCCTGCACACACCGGGCGGCATGGGCGAACGCGAGCTGCTGGCCGCGGCCCGGCTCGCCTGCCAGAACGGTGTCTGGGACCGCTGCATCAACACCAGCCTGCGCACCCCCCAGGCCGAGGACCATGCCCAACGTTTTCCCATGCCCTTCCAGAGCTTGGTGGTGCAGCGGGCCAGCAGCATCGGGCTGGACCCGGCCTACGTCTACGGCCTGATCCGGCAGGAAAGCCGCTTCGTGACCGACGCGCGTTCCGGAGTCGGTGCCTCGGGCCTGATGCAGGTGATGCCCGCCACGGCGCGCTGGACCGCCCGCAAGATCGGCCTGACCGATTTCCGCCCGCACCACATCACCGACCGCGACACCAACATCGCCATCGGAACGGCCTACCTGAAGTTTGCGCTCGATGATTTTGAAGGCTCGCTGCCCCTGGCCGCCGCGGCCTACAACGCCGGTCCCGGCCGCTCGCGCGCCTGGCGCGAAGGCCCCGTGCTCGATGGCGACATCTGGACCGAAAACATCCCGTTCGACGAAACGCGTGACTACGTGCAGAAGGTCCTCGCCAACACCACGACCTACGCCGCGATCCTCACCGGTCAACCCCAATCGCTGCGCTCGCGCCTGGGGACCGTCGGTCCGCGCGCCACCGCCGCCCCTGTCAACACCGACCTGCCCTGACCCGACCGAGATCCCCCTTTTGAAAAACGCCCTCATCCTTGGAGGCACCGGCTTTGTCGGTCGCCACGTCTGCGAAAAGCTGCAACGCGAGGGCTGGCACATCACCGTGCCCACGCGGCGCGCGATCAACGCCAGCGCCATCCAGCACCTGCCGGGTCTGACCGTGATCGAAGCGGATGTGCACGACGAAGCCGCGCTCACGCGGCTGCTGCCCGGCCACGACGTGGTGGTCAACCTCGTGGCCATCCTGCACGGCAGCGAAGCCGCCTTTGAGCGCACCCACGTCGAGCTGCCCGCCAAGCTGGCCCGGGCCTGTGTTGCCAGCGGCGTGCGCCGCGTGGTGCATGTGAGCGCCCTGGGCGTGAGCGCGGAAAGCCCTTCGCGGTACCAGCGCAGCAAAGCCCGCGGCGAAGCCTTGTTGCGCGCCGCCGAGCTCGACCTGAGCGTCCTGCGCCCGAGCGTGATCTTCGGTGCCGGCGACCGCTTCCTCAACCTGTTTGCGCAATTGCAGGCGGTGTTTCCCGTGATGCCGCTGGCGGGCGCCCAGGCGCGCTTCCAGCCCGTGTGGGTGGAAGACGTGGCCAGCGCTGTGGTGGCCTGCGCAAAGGACAGCGGCCTGCCCCGCAGCAGCGTGGGTCAGACCTATGAATGCGCCGGGCCCGCCGTGCTCACGCTGGCCGATCTGGTTCGCCTGGCGGGCCGTTTCGGCAGCCGCCAGCGCCCCATCCTGCCGCTGCCCATGGCGGTCGGACGGTTGCAGGCGCTGATGATGGAACTGGCCCCGGGCGAACCGCTGATGAGCCGCGACAACCTGGACGCCATGTCGGTCGACAACGTGGCCAGCGGCCAGTGGCCCGGCCTGATGGACCTGGGCATCCGGCCCGCCGCCGTGGCGGCGGTGGCGCCCACCTACCTGGGCGGTCACAACAGCCGGAGCCGGCTGCTGGCCCTGCGCCGCGGCTGAGCAGCCACAACAAAAAAACCGCAAGGGTCTTGCAACCCTTGCGGTCGATCGACAGGCCTCTCAGACCAGGATCAGAACTTGGAGCCCTGTCAGAATTCGCCCTTGGAGGCGCGCTGCATCATTTCCCAGATGGTGTCGCGCACGGCCTGGGCTTCTTCCTTCAACGGCGAGGGCAGCTTGCGGCCCATCTTGACCATCATGTCCATGTTCAGGGTGTAGAGCCAGAGGCTGCCGTCATCGTGTTCAACCACGCTGACGCGGCAAGGCAGGTAGGCCGACATGTGCGGGCTGAAGTCCACCATCTTGCGGGCGGTGGCCGGGCTGCAGTACGAATACACCGTCAGCAGCTTTTCTTTCTTGCCGGAGCGGGCTTCCAGCTCCTTGGACAGGGGCAGGACACCCACATCGCGCATGTTGCGTTCCACGGCCACGATCTTCAGGATTTCCTCGACGTCTTTTGCGCTCACGCCGGCCTTGACCTTGGCTTCCCAGGTGGTGGCCACCGCAATGTCGCCATCGGCTTCCACCCAGCGGTCCCACATGCGCGAAGCCTCGGATCCCGCACCTTCTTCAAGCTTTCCCATGGTGGAGATGGTGCCGCAGCCGGTGGTGGCGAGCACGGTGATGCCCATGGCCAGGGCGATGGAAATGCGCTTCCAGACTTGCATGTAAGGATCCTCTTGTGTTGAATGGTTCATTGCAGGGTGCTTGATATTTATCAAAACACCACGAAACGAAAGTTAGCCGTCTGAGCGCGTTCCGTCATTGGTGACTACCCTAGGGAGTAGGGTATTCAGGCAGATAAACACAGCCTCAGGGATGACCATCGGTACTTGCGTGTGTTTTTTTGGCAAACTCTCACCAACGCCCCCACCCAGAGGAACCCCCATGGCAGCCACCACCCCGAAGTCCGCAACCAGCAAGACCCCCACCGCGCAGACCGCCTCGGCCTACCGGTCGGAGCACCAGCGCGACGTGATCAACCGCCTCAAGCGCATCGAGGGCCAGGTGCGTGGTCTCATCGACATGGTGGAAAAAGGCCGCCCCTGTGAAGACGTGGCACAGCAGATGTCGGCCGCGCGCAAGGCCATGGACAAGGCCTTCTACCGCATGATGGCCTGCTCGGTCATGGAGGCGGTGGCGGTCTCCGATTCCGAAGACGCCACCTTCCGCGAGGTCGAGCGTTCGACGCGCATTCTCGAAAAATACGCCTGATTCCCACCCGGAATCAGCCGGCCATTCCCAGGGCCGTCCGAATCAACCGGACGGCCTTTTTTCATCAATGCCCCTCGCGGGCCGGCCTTACCATGGGTGCCCATTGACGGAGATCTTCATGGCACTGCAGCTGTACATCGGCAACAAGAACTACTCGTCCTGGTCCATGCGCCCCTGGGTGCTGATGACGCAGGCGGGCATCCCGTTCGAAGAAATCATGGTCCGCTTCGACTCGTTCGAAAACAACTCGGCCTTCAAGAAATCCCTGCGCGGCATCAGCCCGGTGGGCAAGGTGCCGGTGCTGGTGGACGACGGTTTTGCGGTGTGGGACACGCTGGCGATCGCCGAATACCTGGCCGAGCGGTTTCCTGAAAAACAGCTCTGGCCCGCCGACCCGAAGGCCCGTGCCCGCGCGCGCAGCGTCTGCGCCGAGATGCACAGCGGCTTTGGCGCGCTGCGCAGCCACTGCCCCATGAACATCGAAGCGGCGCTGCACGACACCGGCCGCCTGATCTGGCGCGACCAGGCGGCCGTGCGCGCCGACATGGCGCGGCTGTGCGGCCTGTGGGGCGAACTGCTGGCGGCCCAGCCCGGGAAGATGCCCGACAGCAGCGCGCCCCTGCTGTTCGGCCACTTCAGCATCGCCGACGCCACCTTCGCCCCGATCTGCATGCGCATCCGCACCTACGGCCTGCCACTGCCCGCCGACCTGCAGGCCTACGTGGACCGGGTCACCGCGCTGCCGGGTGTGATGGCCTGGATACAGGGCGCGCTGGCGGAACACGATTTCCTGGATTTCGAGGAACCCTACCGGCTGGGGCGGTGATCGCTCCCATCTAAACTCCGCCCATGGACATTTACCTCGTGGGCGGTGCCGTGCGTGACGCCTGGATGGCGCGCGACGCTGGCGCCCCTGATTCGGCCCATGTCGACCGCGACTGGGTGGTCGTCGGGGCCACGCCCGAAGCCATGGCCGCGCAGGGTTTCCTGCCCGTCGGACGCGACTTTCCCGTGTTCCTGCACCCGCAGACCCGCGAGGAATACGCGCTCGCCCGCACCGAGCGCAAGACCGCACCCGGCTACCACGGCTTTCACTTCCACACCGACCCGGGCGTCACGCTCGAAGACGATCTGGCCCGGCGCGACCTCACCATCAACGCCATGGCGGTGGCCGCCAGCGAAGCCGATGACCCGCTGAGCGCCCGGTTGATCGACCCCCATGGTGGCCAGCGCGACCTGCGGGACCGCGTGTTGCGCCACGTGACCCATTCCTTCGCCGAAGACCCGGTGCGCATCCTGCGGCTCGCGCGCTTCGCCGCCCGCTTCCCCGACTTTTCGGTGGCCCCCGAAACCCGGGCGCTGATGCGCCAGATGGTGGAGCACGGCGAGGTGGACCACCTGGTGGCCGAGCGCGTCTGGCAGGAGCTCTCGCGCGGCCTCATGGAACAGCGGCCCAGCCGCATGTTCGAAGTGCTGCGCGATTGCGGCGCGCTGGTGCGCCTGCTGCCCGAAGTGGACCGGCTCTGGGGCGTGCCGCAGCGCGCCGACCACCACCCCGAGATCGACACCGGCGTGCACCTGATGATGGTGCTCGACATGAGCGCGTTGCTCGGTGCTTCGCTGCCGGTGCGCTTTGCCTGCCTGTGCCACGACCTCGGCAAGGGCACCACGCCCGCCGACGTGCTGCCGCGCCACATCGGCCACGAGGAGCGCAGCGCGCGGCTGCTGCGGGGTGTGTGCGATCGCTGGCGCGTGCCCGTGGAATGCCGCGAACTCGCTGACGTGGTTGCGCGCGAACACGGCAACCTCCACCGCAGTGCCGGCCTCGGCGCGGCGGCCCTGGTCCGCCTGCTCGAACGCTGCGATGCCTTCCGCAAACCGGCCCGTTTTCTGGACATCGTGCTGGCCTGCGAGTGCGATGCGCGGGGCCGGCTCGGCCACGCAGACGACGCCTACCTGCAGCGTGAACGCCTGCTCCCCGCGCTGCAGGCGGCCCGTTCGGTGGTCACCGCGGACATTGCCGCGCAGGCGCAGTCCCGGGGATTGACCGGCCCTGACGTGGGGGCCCTGATCCACCGCGCGCGCGTCGCCGAAGTGTCGAGAGCCCTGGGCGAAAGCGCGCCGCACGGCACGTCATGAATAAAAACCCGGCTCGTCAAGCCCGCACGAAGTCCCTCACCCAGCAGGTCGGACAAATGCCCGTCGTGTGACAAGCGGCACCGGGTCTGTTACGGTCAACGGTTGATGAGCACATTACCAAGCCTGCTGGTTGGGCCATGCGCCCTGTTTCTGGATTTCGACGGCACACTGGCCGAACTGGCGCCCCGGCCCGACGAGGTGGTGGTTCCGCGCGAACTCGTGGACCTGCTGAAACAGCTGCACACCCAGCTGGGCGGCGCGCTGGCGCTGATCACCGGCCGCGCGCAGGGGGATATCGACCCGTTTCTCTCACCCCTGGTGTTGCCGGCGGCTTTCGAACACGGCGCGATGCGCCGTTCGTTGCAGGGCACCACCTCATCGGATCGGCGCCCCGAACTGGGTCCCGTGCTGGCCGCGGCGCAGGCGCTGGCGGCCCACCATCCGGGCCTGCTCGTGGAACACAAGAAGACCGCCGTCGCCCTGCACTTCCGGCTCGCACCCGAACTGGATGCCGAATGCACCGCGGTCATGACGGCCGCCATCCGGCACGACCCGGATCTGCAACTGCTGCGTGGCAAGGCCGTGGTGGAAGTCAAGTCCGCCCATGTGGGCAAGGGCCTGGCCATTGCCGCCTTCATGGCCGAGCCTCCTTTCAAAGGGCGCCAGCCGGTATTTGCCGGCGATGACGTGACCGACGAGTCCGGCTTTGACGTGGTACAGCGGCTCGGCGGCTGGGGCATCAAGGTGGGCGAAGGCCCGAGCTGCGCCACCCACCGCATCGCCCACCCGCAGGCCCTGCACCAGTGGCTGAGGGACGCCACCCGGAACATCCCCGACACAACAACAACATTGCGATGAACCCTCCGACCGCCGCCACCGACCTCACCGGCCACACCGGTTTTGCGGCGCCCGCAGCCCCGTCCCTGTCCCTTGGTGTGGTGGGCAATTGCGCCTTCAGCGCCCTGATCGATCCGCATGGGCGCGTGGTCTGGAGTTGCCTGCCCCGTTTTGATGGCGATCCGGTGTTTCACGCGCTGCTCGGTAGCGAAGACGGTGCGGGCGCTTTTGCCATCGACATCGAACACCTGGACAAGACACGGCAGTACTACGACCCCAACACCGCCGTGCTGCACACCGAGTTGTGGGACACGAAGGGGCAAGGCCTGCTCATCACCGACTTTGCGCCCCGCTTTCCCTCGCGCGGGCGCTATTTCCGCCCCACCATGCTGGTGCGCCGCGTGCGTCCGCTCCAGGGTGCACCCCGCATCCGTGTGCGGCTCACCCCCCGCTTCGACTGGGGCGCCCAGACACCCACCATCACCTCGGGCAGCAACCACATCCGCTACGTCGGTGACCAGCAGACGCTGCGGCTGCACACCGACGCTTCCATCTCCCACGTGCTGGCCCACCAGCCGTTTCTGCTCACGCGCGAACTCAACTTCCTGTTCGGCCCCGACGAGACCCTGGAGGGCGGCATCGGCGACACGGCGCGGCATTTCGAACAGGAAACCCTGGCCTACTGGCGCGGCTGGAGCCAGCGCCTGGCGCTGCCGCTGGAGTGGCAGGACGCGGTCATCCGCGCCGCCATCACGCTCAAGCTCTCGATGTTCGAGGACACCGGCGCCATCGTCGCGGCCATGACCACCAGCATCCCCGAAGCACCGGGCACGCAGCGCAACTGGGACTACCGCTACTGCTGGCTGCGTGACGCGTTCTTCGTGGTGCGCGCGCTCAACAGCCTGGCCGAGGTCGGCACCATGGAAGACTACCTGGGCTGGTTGTCCAACGTGGTGGTGGGCGCCAACGGCGGCCATGTGCAGCCGCTGTTCGGCATCGGGCTGGAGCGTGAACTGACCGAGCGCATCTGCGAACGGCTCCCGGGGTACCGCGGCATGGGCCCGGTGCGCGTGGGCAACCAGGCGTTCGAGCATTTCCAGCACGACGTCTACGGCAACATCGTGCTCGGCGCGGCCCAGGCGTTTCACGACCGGCGTCTGCTCAACCCGGCGGGCCTGGCCGAGTTCGAGCGGCTCGAATCGGTCGGCGAGAAGGCGGTTCGCATCTTCGACCAGCCCGACGCCGGCATGTGGGAACTGCGCACGCGGGCCCGCGTGCACACCTCGTCGGCGCTGATGTGCTGGGCCGCCTGCGACCGGCTGGCCAAGATCGCGCAGACGCTGCAACAGGCCGAGCGCGCCGCCTACTGGCAGAAACACGCCGAAGGCATGCGCGCGCGCATCCTGCGCGAATCGTGGAGCGAGGAACGCCAGGCCTTTGCCGAGAGCTTCGGCGGGCGCGACCTCGACGCCAGCGTGCTGCTGATGGCCGAAGTCGGTTTCATCGATCCGATGGACCCGCGCTTCATCGCCACCCTTGACGCGCTGGAGAAACACCTGTGCGACGGCCCCTACATGCGGCGCTACGAAGCGGCCGACGACTTCGGCACGCCCGAAACCGCGTTCAACATCTGTACCTTCTGGCGCATCGACGCGCTCGCGCGCATCGGCCGCGTGGAAGAAGCCCGCGCCATCTTCGAGACCATGCTCAAGGCGCGCAACCCGCTGGGCATGCTCTCCGAAGACACCCACGCCACCACGGGCGAGATGTGGGGCAACTACCCCCAGACCTATTCGATGGTGGGCATCATCAACGCGGCCGTTCGCCTCTCGGCGGCCTGGGACACGGTGATTTAAATGGGCAGACTCGTCGTCGTTTCCAACCGGGTCGCCGACCCGCGCAAGACCGCCTCGGGCGGACTGGCCGTGGCGCTCGGCCAGGCGCTGCAGGCCTCGGGCGGACTCTGGTTCGGCTGGAGTGGCAAGGTGGTGGAAGGTGGAACGCCCGGCGAGGGCGACGTCCACCTGCAGACCGCCGGCCCGGTGCAGCTGGCCACGGTGGACCTGAGCCGCGAAGACCACGACAGCTACTACCTGGGCTACAGCAACGGGGTGCTCTGGCCGGTGTTCCACTACCGGCTCGACCTGGCCGATTTCGACGCCGGTTTCATCGGCGGCTACCGGCGTGTCAACCAGATGTTCGCGCACAAGCTGGCGGCGATGCTGCGGCCCGACGACGTGATCTGGGTGCACGACTACCACATGATCCCGCTGGCCGCCGAGCTGCGCAACATGGGCTGCCAGCAGCGCATGGGCTTCTTCCTGCACATCCCCCTGCCGCCGCCCCTGATGCTGGCCGCCGTTCCGGAGCACGAGTGGCTGATGCGCTCGCTGTTCGCCTACGACCTGGTGGGTTTCCAGAGCGAGGCCGACGTGGCCCATTTTTCGCGCTACGTGGGCACCGAAACCTCGGCCGACATCCTGGGCGAACACGAGTTCCGGGCCTTTGGCAAAACCCTGCAGGTGCAGGCCTTCCCGATCGGTATCGACGTGGACGAGTTCACGGCCCTCGGTCGGGGCCAGGACGCGATCGACATGTACGAGCAGATGCGCGACGAATACTCACGCCGGCGCCTGTTGCTGGGCGTGGAGCGCATGGACTACTCCAAGGGTCTGCCGCAGCGCATCAAGGCCTTTCGCCAGTTGCTGCAGAACTACCCGGAAAACCTCGGCAGCGCCACGCTGATCCAGATCGCGGCACCCAGCCGCGAGTCGGTCGATGCCTACGCCGCTCTGCGCCAGGAGCTGGAGAGCCTGTGTGGTTCGGTCAATGGTGACTTCGGCGAACTCGACTGGATGCCGGTGCGTTACATCCACCGCAGCGTGGCACGCAAGCGCCTGCCCGGCCTGTACCGCGCGGCCAGCGTGGCGCTGGTGACGCCCCTGCGCGACGGCATGAACCTGGTGGCCAAGGAGTTCATCGCCGCGCAGGACCCCGAAGACCCGGGCGTGCTGGTGCTGTCACGCTTCGCCGGGGCGGCGGAGCAGATGCGGGACGCCCTGCTGGTGAACCCCTACGACACCACCCGCACGGCCGAGACCATGCAGCGCGCGCTGCAGATGCCGCTGGAAGAACGCCAGCGGCGCCACCAGGCGCTGCTGCAAAACGTCCGCGAACAGGACGTGCACTGGTGGCGCCAGCGCTTCCTGAACGCACTCAACGCCGTTTCGGCAGCCTGATCCGACCCAGGGCGGTGCCCGCCGGGCGGCGGGCGCCGCCCTGCTTTTTTTTCACGCCCCTTCTGGAGAAAAAACCATGAACGGCAACATCCTGGACCTCGCCACCCGCTGGTGGATCAGCCTGGGCAGCGCCGCCACCACGCTGCTGCGGGTGACCCTCATCCTCATCGCCGCCTGGCTGCTGGTCGCCATCCTGCAGCGCGGCATACGCACGCTGCGCATACGCATCGCCAGCCGCATGGACGACCGCGAGTCCACCAAACGCGCCGAAACCCTGGGCCGTGTGTTCCGCTACCTGGTCGGGGTGGTGGTGAGCCTGATCGCCGGCATGCTGGTGCTCTCCGAGCTGGGGGTGTCGGTGGCGCCCATCCTGGGGGCGGCTGGCGTGGTCGGTCTGGCGGTGGGTTTTGGTGCCCAGAGTCTGGTCAAGGATTTTTTCACCGGCTTCTTCATCCTGCTGGAAAACCAGATCCGGCAGGGTGATGTGGTCAAGCTGGGGGAACACGCCGGCATGGTGGAGGTGATCACGCTGCGCTACGTGCAGCTGCGCGACTACGACGGCAACGTGCACTACGTGCCCAACGGCCACATCAGCACCGTGATCAACATGACGCGCGGCTTCAGCAACGCGGTCATGGACATCGGCGTGGCCTACCGCGAGAACGTGGACGAGGTGATGCGGGTCATGGCTGAGGTGGCCCGGGCCATGCGCACCGACCCGATCCTCGGCGCCAGCATCACCGACGACCTGGAGATCGCCGGCGTCGAGCGCTGGGCCGACTCGGCGGTGGTGATCCGCTGCCGCTTTCGTTGCCTGCCGCTGGAGCAGTGGAACGTGAAACGCGAATACCTGCGCCGCCTGAAGGCCGCCTTCGATGCCGCCGGCATCGAGATCCCCTACCCGCACCTCACCGTGTACGCCGGTCAGGACCACGCCGGCAAGGCACCCGCGTTCCAGGTGCGCCCGCTCGAAACGGCCTGAACAGCCTCGCGCCATGCTGGGCGCGGGCACGCTGCCACGCCTGTGATTCGGACCCGCGCCGGCCGAGGAGGCCAAAGATCGGTCAAGCGCCGTTTTTCAGGTTCAAGCCGTCCAGCGCGCGCGCAGCGCCCATGAGCGCCGGAGACTGTCGGGAAGTGATCACCCACACGGGAATGTCGGCCAGCAGGCCGCGGAACCGGCCCTTGGCCTCGAAACGCGCGCGGAACGGCGAGCCCTCGAACCAGGCGCCCAGCCGCGGCACGATGCCGCCACCGATGTAGACCCCGCCGCGCGCACCCAGCGTGAGCGCCAGGTTGCCCGCCACCGAGCCCAGCATGGCGCAGAAGATGTGCAGCGCTTCCAGCGCCTGCGGGTGACCGGCCTGCAGGGCCGCCTCGCTCACGCCGGCCGGACTCGCCACACCGCCCGGCGCCACGCCGTCGGCCTGGCAGAACAGGCCGTAGGTGTCGAGCAGACCTTGACCGCAACACACGCGCTCGGCCGAACAACGGCCGTAGCGGCGCGCCAGGCCGTCCATCACCAGACGTTCGCGCGCGGTCACGGCCGGCAGCGTGACGTGGCCGCCCTCGCCTTCCAGCGGCACCCAGCCGCCAAATCCGTTCGGCAGCAGGCCCGACACACCCAGCCCGGTGCCGGCGCCGACCAGGCCGATCGCCGCGCCCGGCCGTGCCACGCCACCACCCACCGGTCGCAGCTCCGCCGCCGGCAGGTCGGGCAGCGCCAGCGCCAGTGCGGTGAAGTCGTTGAGCAGGCGCAGCGTGATGAAGCCGAACTCGGCCTTCAGCGCCGACTGCGAAAACGACCAGTGGTGGTTGGTCATGCGGATCTGGTCGCCGGTGATCGGGTTGGCGATGGCGATCGCCACCGCGTCCGGCGTGCCGCGCCCGAGGTCGTTCAGGTAGACGCGGATCGCTTCCTGCAGGGTGGCGTGGTCCGCGCAGGGCAGCACGCGCACGTCGGTGATGGGCTCACCCGGCCCGGCCTGCCAGGCGAAACGGGCGTTGGTGCCGCCCACGTCGGCGAGCAGTCGGGCGCGGAGGAGTCCGTTGGTCGGATTCGGCATCTGATCAGGTCCACAAAGTCGGTCCGCAACAGTACCCCATGACGGCCCCGGTGCGAAGTGGGGCGGATCATACCGGGCATGTAACTCAGTTGCACGGCTGTCAGAGTGGGTGGAACGGCTTTGCCACCGGGGCCGCCACGGCCGTCGCGCCAGCGGTCAGACGCGCTGCGAACGCGCCCAGCGCACGATGTCGGCCGCACCCATGGCGCCGGGCTGTCGCGCCACCTCGCGGCCGTTCACGAACAGCGCCAGCGTGGGGATGCTGCGGATGTTGAAGCGTGCGGCCAGGCTCTGCGCTTCTTCGGTGTTCACCTTGGCCAGGCGCATGCCGGGCTCCAGCTGCTGCGCCGCCTGCTCAAACGCCGGCGCCATCGCGCGGCAGGGGCCGCACCAGGGCGCCCAGAAATCCACCAGCACCGGCACCTGCGAGCGCGCGATGTGTTTCTCGAACGCCGCTTCGTCCAGCGCCACCGGGTGGCCGGTGAACAGGGGCTGGTGGCATTTGCCGCAGTCGGGCGCGGCCGCCAGATCGTCGCGGGCGATGCGGTTGGTGGTGTGGCAGTGGGGGCAGACGATGTGCAGGGAATCGGTGGACATGTTTCAGGCTCCAGACGGGTTGGTCCGCAGATGGATGCCCATTGGCCGATTTCAAGACACCCTGTGGGGTATCAGGATGATCAGATGAGCTGGCCGATCAGGCTGGCCACGAAGCTCAGCAGGATGGTGGTGGTGATCGGCAGGAACCACTCGCGCCCAAACGCCTTGAAGCGGATGTCGCCCGGCAGCTTGCCGAAGCCCAGCTTGTGCAGCAGCGGCGTGAACCAGCTGATCAGCAGCAGGGCCAGGAAGATGACGATCATCCAGCGGATCATGGTTGTCCGATCAAAGCCTGTGCGTGCGGTCACCCGTGGAAAAACCCACTGGCGACCAGCCTTCTGCACTGGTGGCCGGCGCCAGCGCCAGCACCTTGAACAGCTCGCCCATCTCGTGTTCGTTCACGAGCTTGCCCAGCATGGCGTTCTCGCGCGCGCCGGCGTCTTTCGCCACCTCCAGCAAGCCGGCGTTGATCAGGAAGCGGCCCTGGCTGGTGTAGCCCAGCACGCTCATGCCAGCGTCCTGCGCGGCCAGCGCAGTGCCGGTGAAGTTGACGTGCGCGGTGATGTCCTTTTCGCCCACGTCGGCCAGCGGGTTGTCGTCGCTCTGGTGCGCGCGGTGGCAGATCAGCGTGCCCATGTGGCGCTGCGGGTGGTAGTACTCGGTTTCGGGAAAACCGTAGTCGATGAAAAACGCCGCGCCGCGCTGCAGCCGGTCGGCCAGCGTGCGGATGAAGGCCTCGGCCTGCGGGTGGACCTCGGTCAGGTAGTCGTGCGGACCCTCGATGTCCAGCGGCGGGCGCAACGGCGTGGGGCGCTCGGCCCAGACCAGCGCGCCGCCATCGTCGAGCGCCACGCCGCGCTCGTGCCAGACACCCTCGGCCTGCCCGCCCACGCGGCGCAGCAGTTGCACCGGCATCGCGTCGAGCACCTCGTTGCCCAGCACCACGCCTTCCAGTTGCTCGGGAAGTTGATCGATCCAGCGCACACGGTCCGCATGTTTCGCCAGCGTGGCGCGCTGGCGTTCGCGCAGGCTGCCCGAGAGATCGACGATGGTGTAGCGCCGCGGCGCCTGGCTCAGCGCGGTCAGCGCGTCCAGCACCTGCAGCGCGAGCGCGCCGGTGCCGGCGCCAAACTCCCACACTTCATCCGTGCCGGTCGCAGCCAGCGCCTGCGCCACCTGGCGCGCCAGCGTGTGCCCAAACAAGGGGGTGAGCTCGGGTGCGGTCACGAAGTCGCTGCCCTGCCCGGCCACGCCCGCCGGCATCTGGCCGAATTTGGGATTCTGGTTGGCGTAATAACCCAGCCCCGGCTCGTACAGCGCCATGGCCATGAAACGGTCAAACGGCAGCCAGCCGCCCGCCGCGCGGATGGCCTCGCTCAGGCGCGCCAGCAGGGCCCTCGTTAAACTTGACGGTTCGCTCACAGATTCGGTGTTCACCCGCCCATTATCCGAGACGGTCCGACATGCCCAGCACCTCCCCCACCGAAACCTCCGCTGCGCGCACCGTGCTGGTCACCGGCGCGGGCAAGCGCCTGGGCCGCGAGATCGCGCTCACACTGGCGCGCGCTGGCTGGAACGTGGCGGTGCACCACCGGCTGTCGGTGGACGAAGCGCGGCAGACCGCCGCCGACTGCGATGCGCTCAGCGGCCGCACCGGCAGCGCCGCGTCCTTCTGCGCCGATCTCGGTGACGAGTCCAGTGTGCGGGCACTGCTGCCCGCCGTGGTGGCGCGTTTCGGCCGGGTCGACGCGGTGGTCAACAACGCCTCGCTGTTCGAGCATGACAGCGCTCAAAACTTCGGCTTCGCGGCGATGGAAACGCACCTGCGCGCCAACACCGGCTCGGCCATCCTGCTGGCGCAGGCGCTGCACACCCACCTGATGACCGGCGACCGCGACGGCGCCGTGGTCAACCTGCTGGACCAGAAGCTCTGGAACCAGAACCCCGATTTTTTCAGCTACACCCTGTCCAAGGCCGCACTCGAAGCCGCCAACACCATGCTGGCACTGGCGCTGGCGCCGCGCGTGCGCGTGGTCGGCGTGGCGCCCGGGCTCACGCTCACCAGCCACCTGCTGAGCGACCAGAAGTTCGCCGAGCTGCACCGCCAGTCGCCGCTCGGCCGCTCGTCCACGCCCGGGGATGTGGCCGCGACCGTGGCCTTTGCGCTGGCCAACCGCTCCATCACAGGCACCACGCTGCTGGTCGACGGCGGCCAGCATCTGATGCGCTTCGAACGCGACTTTTCGCTGATGTAAACCAGGCCACCCTGGCCCAGACCCATGACCACACCCCACGCGCCGCAGGCCGGCACCCAGATCCTGGCCCTCACCGGCCTGCGTTTCGACGCCAACCTCGGCATCCTGGACCACGAAAAGACCAGCCCGCAACCGATCCAGGTGGACGCCGAACTCAACCAGGGCAGCCAGCCGCTGCTGCCGCACGACGACGACATCTCCCACGTGCTCGACTACCGCAAGGTGCGCCAGATCATCATCGACGAGTGCACCGCCGATCACGTGAACCTGCTGGAGAGCCTGATCGGCAAGCTCACGCGCCGCCTGATGCTGCTGCCGGGCGTGATCGGCGTGCGCGTGAAGATCGCCAAGCTGGAGATTTTTGACGACTGCGAAGTGGCGATCCGCATGGAAAGCGGACAGTGGTGAAGGGGTGGACACCACACCACCTCTTCAAATCAAGCGAAGTTTGAAAAGTTACTGATTTTTTATAATTTGACAAACTTCAGTATCATCCACCCATGAACCCGATCCGAAATCCCTTCGCCCCCGGCGCGGGCACACCGCCGCCGGAGCTGGCCGGTCGGGGCACGCTGATCGAATCCGTCCACATTGCCCTGGAGCGCGCCCGGATCGGGCGCCCCGCCAAGAGCGCGATGCTGGTGGGGCTGCGCGGGGTGGGAAAAACCGTGCTGCTCGACCGCATGCGCGACGACGCCGAGGCCGCCGGCATCCACACCGTGCGGCTGGAAGCGCCGGAAGGGCGCTCGCTGCCGGCCCTGCTGGCTCCGCAGCTGCGCCAGGCCTTGTTGCGCCTGAGCCAGCTCGACGCGGCCAAGGACTTCGCCATCCGCGGCCTGCGGGCGCTGGCCGGTTTCGCCAGGCGGCTCAAAGTGACCTACAACGACATTGAGGTCGGCATCGACTATGAGCCCGAACCCGGCCTGGCCGACAACGGCGACCTCGAACACGACCTGCAGGCGCTGCTGGAGCAGGCCGGGCTGGCCGCCAAGGCGGCGGGCACGGCACTGGCCCTCTTCATCGACGAGCTGCAGTACGTGCCCGAAGAGCAGCTCGCCGCCCTCATCACCGCCATGCACCGCACCGAACAGCGCCGGTTGCCGGTCGTGCTGGTCGGCGCCGGCCTGCCCCAGCTGCGCGGGCTCATGGGCAATTCCAAGTCCTACGCCGAGCGCCTGTTCGACTTCCCGTTCATCGGCGCCCTGGCGCCGGAAGACGCGGCGCAGGCCATTGAAAAACCGCTGCTGGACGAAGGCGTCGCCATCACGCCCGAAGCGCTGGCCGAGATCCTGCGCGTGACGCAGGGCTACGCCTACTTCCTGCAAGCCTGGGGCAGCCACACCTGGCTGGCGGCCGACACCAGCCCGATCGACATCGACGCCGTCCGCAAGGCCAGCGTCACGGCCATCGCCGGTCTGGATGAGGGCTTTTTCCGGGTGCGTTTCGACCGCTGCACGCCGAAGGAAAAAAAGTACCTGCGGGCCATGGCGGAACTTGGCGAAGGCCCGCACCGGTCGGGCGACATCGCCGACTGCCTGAACGAAAAGGTGTCGTCGCTGGCCCCCACGCGCAGTGCGCTGATCGGCAAAGGCATGGTCTGGAGCCCCAACCACGGCGACACGGCCTTCACCGTGCCGATGTTTGACGCGTTCATGAAACGCATCATCCCCGGCGCGGACTGGAAATGAAACGAGACTTGAACATGAATCCTGAAAAACTCGCCCACGAGAACCACAAGCTGGAAAAGCGGCTGTGCCGTGAAGTCGGCCGCGCCATCGTCGACTTCAACATGATCGAAGAGGGCGACCGCGTGATGGTCTGCGTCTCGGGCGGCAAGGACAGCTACGGTCTGCTCGACATCCTGCTGAAGCTGCAGGCGCGTGCGCCGATCAACTTCGAGATCATCGCGGTCAACCTCGACCAGAAGCAGCCCGGTTTCCCCGACCACATCCTGCCCGAGTACCTGGCCAAGCTCGGCGTGAAGCACCACATCGAGACGCAGGACACCTACTCCATCGTCAAGAAGGTGATCCCCGAAGGCAAGACCATGTGCAGCCTGTGCAGCCGGCTGCGCCGCGGCATCCTGTACCGGGTGGCCAAAGAGCTGGGCGCGACCAAGATCGCGCTCGGCCACCACCGCGACGACATGCTGCAGACGCTGTTCCTCAACATGTTCTTCGGCGGCAAGCTCAAGGGCATGCCGGCCAAGCTGGTCAGCGACAACGGCGAGTTCATGGTGATCCGGCCGCTGGCCTACGTGCCCGAAAAAGACCTGATCCGCTGGGCCGAGGTCAAGCAGTTCCCCATCATCCCCTGCACGCTCTGCGGCAGCCAGGAGAACCTGCAGCGCAAGCAGGTCGGCAACCTGCTGCGCGACTGGGACAAGAAGTTTCCGGGCCGGCTGGAGAACATGCTCACCGCGCTGCAGAACGTGGTGCCCAGCCACCTGATGGACCGCCAGCTGTTCCCCTTCGAGAGCATCAAGGTCACCGGCGAGGCCGATGAAAACGGCGACAAGGCGTTCGACGAAGAACCTTTGCCCGATACCGCCCCGCCCGTGGCCGACGACGAAGCCGGGAACGAAGTGCCGGCCCGCGCGGTCATACCGATCGCCGCGCACTGAAACCGGGGAACCGGGCCCATGTGGGCGCGACGCAACCCCCGCACAGGAGACGTGCCCATGCCAACCCACACCAGCTCTGTCCCGCAGCGCGCCACCCGACGCTGGCACGGCCTGCTGGCCACCTTGAGCCTGCTGGCGCTGGGCGGCTGCGCCAGCGTCTACCGGGTGGACAACGCGGTGGAAAGTTTTCCGCGCTGGAGCGATGCCCCCCGCAGCGGCCAGCCGCTGGCCGCGGTACCGCAGGCTCCCCAGACCTACCGTTTCGACCGCCTGCCGTCCCAGAAACAAGGCCAGGCCGCCGCCGACCAGGATGCGCTGGAACGGCTCGCACAGGCGTCCCTGGGCAAGGTCGGCTGGACCCTGGCCGACAGCGGCGCACCCGCTGTCTGGACGGTACAGGTCGGCGCCGCCACGCTGCGCCTGCCGCATGCGCCCTGGGAGAGTCCCTGGGACCGGCGCTGGGGTGGCTTCGGATTCGCGGGTCGCGACTACGTGGTCACCGGCAGCGGCCAGGTGATCTGGACCCACATGTTCATGCCCATGGACTGGCCCTACTACCAGCGCAAGGTCTCGCTGCTGGTCCGCCACGCAGACAGTGGCCAGGTGGTTTATGAAACCCACGCCGCCCACGACGGCCGCTGGAACAGCAGCCCCGAACTCTGGGGCGCCATGCTGGATGCGGCCCTGCAGGGCTTCCCCACACCACCCGCCGGAGCCCGGCAGGTGAACATCGACCTGCCGCGCTGAAGAGCGAAGACCCTCGCGTCTTCACCCTGCGGGGGTGAATCCGGGGCTCCACGGCTGCGCGGGTCGCGGCCCGGCGCTGGAATCCCTGGTGTGGAGGTGTTGCACGCTAGGAGCTTGCGCGGCAGAAGCGCACTGAGGTCGCGAAGGCTTGGTAAATTGTGGGCATGGCCGCAAGTTACCTCCCCTACGAACCCCAACAGCAGCGACTGCTGCCCGACGCACTGCAAGACTGGCTGCCCGAAGGGCACCTGGCGTACTTCATCAGTGA
>NZ_JBVPZA010000021.1:0-59725 GCF_055703065.1 Hydrogenophaga sp. L310 | reverse complement strand
CGGGGATGATGGCGACCATGAACGAAACGGTGGATCTGCAGAGCATGGACGAGGCGCAAATGCGCCAGATGCTGCAGCGCCTCATGAGCGAGCTCAAACACAAGCAGACCCTGCTGGACAAGCTCACCTACGAGATGGCGATCCTCAAGCGGTTGAAGTTTGCCGCCAAGACCGAGGCGCTCAACGCCGATCAGCGCAGCCTGCTGGAAGAAGCACTCGAAGAAGACCTGCAGGCGGTGGATGACGAGATCGAGCAGCTGCGCCCTGCTGCAGAACGCACCACACGCCAGCTACCGAAGCGCCTGCCACTGCCGGCCCAGCTGGCGCGCCAGGAATTCGCACACGAGCCCGAGGTGACCGATTGCTGCGGCCAGGCCATGCGCCGCATGGGCGAGGACGTGGCCGAGAAGCTCGACTACACGCCCGGCGTGTTCACGGTGCACCGCCATGTGCGCGGCAAGTGGGTGTGCGCCTGCTGCCAGACACTCAAGCAGCAGCCGGTCCAGGCGCACATCATCGACAAGGGCCTGGCCACCACCGGCTTGCTGGCCCAGGTGCTGGTGGCCAAGTACGCGGACCACCTGCCCCTGTACCGCCAGGAGACCATCTATGCCCGTGCTGGGGTGCCGCTGGCACGCTCGACCCTGGCGCAGTGGGTGGGCAGCTGCGGCGTGCAACTGCAGCCGCTGGTCGATGCGCTGCGCCAGGAGGTGCTCGCACACAGCATCGTGCACGCCGATGAGACCCCGGTGCAGATGCTCAAGCGCGGCAGCGAGCGCGATGGCAAGACGCACCGCGCCTACCAGATCTACGCCTACCTGCGATCCCAGGTCGGGCGCGGCGATCCGCTTGCGGATGACGCCAGTGGGCTGTTGCTTCACCCTTCCGTCGGCGACGCCGTTGATGAGACGGTTGTCATCCAGGGGCATGGCATCCGATTTGCGACGGTGGATCTGACAGCATCGCCCGGCGAGATTCGATCGCAATTGCTGCGCTTGTGTGAGCCAGCGCTTCAGTAGTGAAGGCCAGACATCAGCGCCGCCTCGACCTTTCGCCTTGCCACCAAACCTGGCAAGACCTTTCCGCCACCATAGATCCATCGGCAGAGCTCCTGAGCTGATACCGCCCAATCCCGCTGGTTGATCCGTCGCCGAAGCGTCGATGTCTGCAGCCGCCCCGCGCCAAGGTTGAAGGTGAAATCCACAATGGCCGAAAGTCGCCCTTCGGGTTCGGTTGCGAGCACCGGGCAGTAGCGCAGCGTTGCGGCGAGCGCCGTTTGCAGGTCGTGCGTAAGATAGACCTCGGCCTCGGACTCCGTGATCGGCGGGTGCGTCGGCTCGCACAGATGGCCATAGCCAATCGTCCAGTAGCCCGCTGGGCAAATGTACGGATGCGCGCGGCCAGGATCGGCTTTCGGAACGCGATGGAACCCCTCGAAGCGCTTGGCCAGCTCGATGGCCGTTTTCGGCATCCCGGTCACGAGCGCACCCGGTCGAACACGCGCCCGAGAAACCAGAAGTTCAGAACCCCGGCCCACAGCGCCTGATCGGCTTCCGTCCAGGCGTGCAGGATGGCCGTGCCCCAGCCCGCGCCAGCGGTGACGGCGGCCGCGAAAGCAGCCATCTTGGCCGCACAGTACAGCGCCATGAACCAGTAGGTGATTACCGGGCGCACGCTGATCGACAACGCGTCAGCCCAGCGCACACCGGTCTTCTCACCCTGGGTGCGGACGGCATCGCGCAGCGCATCGACGGCACCGACGTTCCAGGCGGCTTCGGCGCTCGCACCAATCTCGGCCATCCGCTGCGCGCCGCGAATTTTCTCGAACTCCAGCGCCTTGTCCTGCATGGCCAGCTCGTGGTCGCGTTCGCCCTTGCGGTCCAGCCACTTGAGGATTTCGGGCGCAAGACGGAAGGCCCCGCCCAGGAGGCCACCGAGGAGGGTTTCGATCATTGGGGGCCTCCCATCAGCTTGAGCTTGATGGCGGCACCGACCAGCAACGCGGCCAGGATGCCTGTGGTGGCCACCTTGATGGTCGTCTGCCAAGCCGTGCGGCGGGCGTCGCGCCAAGCTTCCAGCAGATCGCGCAGCTCCCGGATGTCGCGGGCAGCGTGGCCGTTCTCCAGACCAAGATGGGCGAGGCAGCGTTCAGCACCACGTTCGGCGGCACGGTCGAGCAGATCGTCGAAATCCTCCTTGCGCAGCAGGAGCATGTTCTCGACGAGCGCCGGTTGTTGTTCAGGTTCGGTCATTTGCTTTCTCCAGAAATACGAAACCCGCCCGATGCGTGAGCATCAGGGCGGGTCTCAGGGTTGAATCAGTTGGGTTTCAGATCTCGATGATTTCCAGCGTCAGGCTGGGCGCAATGCCTTCGATGGCGTCGTCGCGCACGAACACCTTCTGGCCAAGGGCCGCAGAGCCCCTCGCCTTGATTCGGCCGCCACCGGGCAATGCGACCGTGACCACGCCAGAGCCGACGTCGGTCACGGTGCCCGCCTGCAGCGGCGGGTCGGGGATCAGTTGGCGAAACTGCTCGTAGAGGTTACGCATAGGTCTGCACGCCCAGCGTCTGCCAGACCTCGGGCAACCCGGCTTCCACTTGGGTCGCGCGGACAATGCCCAATCGCGTGACGCTGCCGTCCTGGTACTCCACGAACGCACCGGGCTCGATGATCCCGGTCTCGGCGAGCACCGGCAGGCGCAGGCTGACCTCGAGCTGGTGACCCGTGTCGGCGAGCACGGCTACGCCACGCTGCCGCGCGGCGGCCGCCTCGGTGATCAGCGGGTCGACGACCATCGGTGCCAGCACTTCTCCGGCAGTCCCGGCCCGGGTCACCTGCCCGAGCACGCCTACGTCCTGCCCGGAAACGAACACGCGGTTATACGCAGGCTTTTCCAACCAGCGCAGCGACTCGCGGGCGACAGCATCGACGGGCAACACGAAGTCGGGCGTGACCGTGCTCCATTCCCAAGGCGCGACCGGGTAGCGGTGACGCACGCGGATGCTCTGGGCCGAGGGATGCGGAATCAAGTAGCCACCTGCAGCACCGGCAATGGCGGTCAGTGCGTCGATCCACGCCCCCTGCTGCGCGAACGCACCGGCGGGGACGTTCCAGTCCGTCAGGCCCCAATCGACCGCCCAGCCCAGCGGGATGCCATTGACCGTGAGCACATCGTCCATCAACTGCCGAGCAGTGCGGCCTTCGGTATTCGAGAACGTCATCACCGGCGCGTAGGGCGCGGCCAGAACGGCGTTGCGCCCCCGTCCGGAGATGCGGATGCTGGCGTCACCAAAGATGCGCTCGCGGCTGATGCTCTCGGCCAGCACGCGAAACGGGGTGCCGTTGACGCTGGCCACGAGTTCGACGGGCCCGGAAGCGCTGCCCGCGACCAGCGCCTCGGCTTTCGCAGGCAGCACCGCATCGAAGCCCCACGCCCAGGACGATGCATCGAGCGACAGCGAAAGGTTGAACACCGGCACCGGCGCGCCATCGGACACGCGGTACAGGGTCACGTTGTTGATCACGAAATAGACCCTCCGAACAGGAACGACCACCGGCTCCCCATCGGGATGCGGTGGGTTGATGTGGTTTTCACAGACGAACAGCAAGTGGCTGTCCGCTGGGGCCAAAGCGGCGAACAGCAGATGCGCGCTCGGCGTGTAGCAAGGTATCGGCGCTGGCGGTTGTGGAACCACCCAGACGCTGATCCCCAGCGGTGGCGGCACGGCGTCCTGATACCGGACACTCCAGCCCTTGAGTGACGGGCTGGCAATCTGAAAATCACTCCCCTGGCGCTCGGTGAGCAGACGCGCGATTTGCCAAAAGCTCACCCGCCCCGCGCGTTTGGTGCGGTCGCCGTCCTGATGCCGAAATCGCGTGGTGTCCCGCAACGGGCCTGCGTTCTGGAACAGACCTTGTCGGGTCGATGCAAAACGCGTGGCGTCCTGGTGCGCAAACCACGTCGAATCCTGCAGCCGGGTCGCATCCTGGTGGCGAGCGCCTCGTTGCTCGGGCGCTGCCGCCAGCACCGGCGGCAACCTGTGCTCGATGCCTTGAGGAACACCCAAGGTGCGTCGCCAGAACGTGTCCCAGCCTGCGGGTGTAGCGGCAGCGTCCTGCTGGCCCTGTGTCGAACCATCTTCCGTCTGCGCTGCCACCTGCCAAGCGTGTGCGGTCTGGCCGACTGTCGGTCGCTGCGTGCGCGAGTAGTACCTGACCTCGCCGGAGAACACGACACCAGGAAGACTTGCACCGGTCACGTCCAAGGGGACGCTCGGGCGCAGCAACAGCGTGGTCACCGTCAATGCAGGTAGCTCGGCCAGCAGTGCGGCCCGCGCTGGCGGGATGAACTTGATCGCCACGACCGGCAACGGCAGGCTGGCCAGCACCACGACGTCGTCGCGCGGCGCGATGTAGTTGGCCCCGAACACCAAGTTGGCGTCGGTGGCAGCCGGTTGGTCAAACAGCAGATCGACCAGCGGAGGCCCGACCGCCACGCTGGCGGTGGGCGCAGGCAACGCGGCGACCAGGGTCACCTCGTTGAGAACGGCAGGCACGGACTACCCCAGGATCGCAGACACCATCCGGGCATCGCCGCCCAGATAGAGGTTGGTGCTGGCCAGCTTCACGTCACCGCTGCCGTCGGTACCGCTGCAGTCCAGATCCAGGGCCGTGACTTCGTTGCCGCTGACCAGCCGCGCCCAGGTGGCGATGCCGGTCGCCGTGATCAGCCCGTCTTCTTGCTGCGTCAGCGTCAAGAGTCCACCTGCAATCGTGCCTGCGGGTTTGGTCAGCCTGATCTCGACCAGCATCGCGCTGGTCGGCGTCGTGGCCGGGTTGGCGGGTCGTGTCCCGCCGTAGATGCGCAGACGCGCCGGATTGCTACCGGCATCCAGGAATGCCAGGGTGCCCGCCAGTCGCGCCTCGTTGTGTTCGACAGTGATGGCAACGGTCACGGCATCATCTCCGGATGAAGGTTGTCCGCGATCACGGCGCGGTACATCTGCTTGTGGTCGTAGCTGACCACGGTGTATCTCTGGGCCGGGTCGATAAGCTCGAACCGGTACGCGCCCGTGGTGTCGCTCCAGGTCTCGGCCACCAGGACACGGGTGTTCTCGCTGACCAGTTGCACCCGCCGCACCAGGGGCTGGTCGGGCTGGCCCTTCTCCTTGACGGTTCCGGCGATGAAGCCGTGGCCGCTGAAGTGGATGTTCTTGCGGCCATTCGGAATCGCGTGAAAGTGCCAGTCGTAGCCACCACCCCGGTTCCACAGCTCAGAGTTGGGGCTGTTCAAGCGCATCAGGTCGCAGTCGGCGTTGACGGCGATATTGGCGGCCGGATCAGGGGGCACCGAAGTCGACCCACCCGCGAGCGGCAGCAGGTCATCGGCGGCGTTCACGCCCACGGTTGCCGGAAACGCGGGCAGACCTGACGGTGTGTCACCCGCAATCGCGTGGACGCGCGCCGTGGCCCCATACAGGAACACGCCCGGGATCAGCTTGCCCCGGTAGGCAGCATCCCCGACCTGGAACATCAGCACCCCACCGGCCTTGAACTGGATCAGGCGCGCCCACGGAACGCCGTTGGCGTCGAAGGCTCCGACGATGACCTCACAGCGCAGGGGCATCCGCTGGCCGACGTTGAAGGTCGGGGCCACGTCTATAACGCCCGCGACCGGCTTCGCTCCATCGTTGACACCGCCCGTCACTGGCGCGCCGTCGCCAAAGCCGCTGTTCCAGCGTGTCACGCTCCAGGCACCGTCAATATGTGCGAACCGGTAGCCCTCGGAACCGTTGCCGGTGGTCATCCACAGGCCGATGTGCTTGCGGGCGCTCGGGTCGGTCAGAAACTCAACATCCGCCTCGAACCAGAAGTCACCGTGGGCGGTTTCGTTGAAGCGCAGGATGGACTGGCTATTGGGGGCCGAGATATCGATGGACTGCTGCACGTTGTTGTGTGTCGCGGCCATTCCGCCGAGGACTGCGGTGTAGCCGGTCGCAGGAGCCGTGGCGAAAGACTCGCTCAGCGGGTAGCTCATGGCTTACCTCCACGGGCCAGTGATGTCGAACGCGATCTGTGCGCCTTCGGTTTCCGAGCTGTACTGCGTCCTGACCAGCAAGAAGCGCTTACCCGCCTGACCCACCACGTTGTCCACGATGGTCTGATCGCTATAGGGCCGGTCCTGGGGCATCCACAGCATCCCGGGCAGGATGCCGCGCATATGGCCGTCCTCCTGCCGCACGTAGGTGGGCAGCATCGGCGTCCTGCATCAGCACGCCAGCGGAGTACTGGCTGCCATCGGTGGCCGACGGGTCAATCTGCTTGACCTTGCCCGTCGCCGTGATCTGCCCGAGCACCGTACCCAGCGGTAAGGTCTGGCCAGCTGCCACGGTCACGCGGTCGCGCGAATAGAGATTGGGCGCCTCGTATTTCAGGAGGTCGCCGAGATTGATTGGTTCTTGCATTGCGGGCACGGGATGCTCCTTTTGGGGTTACTTGGTGCCCAGGCGACTTTTGATGGCCTGGATCAGAGGGTTGTGGGGAGAGGCAGGATGGCCAGTGCTACTTGCCGACATGGCCGACTGCGGGTCGATGCGGCTGACGATTTCGGGACTGGCTTCGGCCTGGGTGGCCAGCAACTGGCTGCGCACCTTGGCGGGTGATGCCTTCGCTTCGAGGAAGCCCGCGATCAGGTCGGTGCGCCCGGCCAGGGTGCAGGTCTGGGCGACTTCAATCGCGTCGGCCATGGTCATGGCGGTGGCGGCGGCCGGTTGAGAAAGACTGCCAGCAGGATCAGCAGCAAGCCGATCAGGAGCAGCGGGGTCGGTTCGATCATTCATGTAAGACTCCATCGGGAGGTTGCTAAAAAGTCCCGCGTGGCTTGCCGCCAACTTCGGGGGTGGGGAAACGGATTCGCAGAGCTGCGCAAGTGCGTCGTCGAAGGTGCCGATGGCGTCGGCCAGCCCGATGGCAACGGCGGCTTGCCCAAAGAACAGTCCCGCCTCGGTGTCACGCACGGCAGATGCCTCGATGCCCCGGTTGCGGGCCACCGTCTCGACGAACAGGCCGTAGACGCGATTCACCTCACCCTTGAGAAAGGCGTGGGCTTCGCTGGAAATCGGCTCGTGCGGGTTGAGATCGTTCTTGCGGTCGCCCGCAAAGACCGCCGTGTAGCGAACGCCGTCCTGGGCATCCCTCTCGGACTGGTCGACGTGCATCGCAATGACGCCAATCGAGCCGACACCACCGGTGCGTGAGACGAACACCTTGCTGGCAGCAGACGCCAGTGCGTAGGCCGCTGAAAAGGCCATGTCGTTGGCCACGGCCCAGACCGGCTTCGTCTGGGCAGCCGCACGGATGCGGTCGGCCAGATCGAACACGCCGCCCGACTCGCCACCCGGTGAGTCAACGTCGAGCAGGATGGCGGCGACATCGGGGCTGGCCAGCGCGGCGTCCAACTGCGCGGTCAGCCCTGCGTAGCTGGTCAAGCCGGATTCAGCTTCCAGGCCCACCGTGCGTCGCACCAGCGTGCCGTGGATGGGGATGAGCGCGCTGGCAATCACGACCTGACCGCCCACGTAGCCGAAGCTGACCCATACCCGGGCAACGCCGGGATGGGTGGCGTCGATCTTGGTCTTGACCTCGAAGCCACCGGCGAGCGCATCCGCGACAAGATCGCCGCCAGCAAGCGCAAAGGGATGTGGATGGGTGGCGTGCCGCCGCTCGGCTTCGACGTCGAGAACCGTCTGCTGGTCATCAACGACACCGAGGCGGCGGTGGTGCGGCGCATCTTTGAGGAGATGCTGACCATCGGCTCGCCCACCCAGATTGCCGTCAACCTGACGCTCGATGGCATCACGACCAAGGCGTGGACGACACAGGACGGCCAGACGCGGGCGGGCACGCGCATCGACAAGAAGTACCTGCACAAGCTGCTGCGCAACCGCATCTACCTCGGGGAGTTGTCGCACAAGGGCAGTTGGTACCCGGGAGTGCATCAAGCCATCATCGATCCCGGGCTGTGGGGCCGGGTTCACGAGGTGCTGGCCAAGGACGGTCACACTCGGTCGGTCGAGACCAAGATCAGGTCGCGCACTGACGCGTTGCTGCGCGGTCTGCTGTACGCGCCCTCGGGCGAACGGATGTACCCGACCTACTCGCGCAAGAACGGGCGCAAGTACCACTACTACGTGTCCAAGTCGGAAGCGCGGTTCGGCGCGCCGGGCAAGGGCTACGAGCGCCTGCCTGCGCTGGAGATCGAGGGGGCGGTGGTGGCCCAGATCCGCACGGTGCTGACCAGCCCGGAAACTGTGGCGTCGGTGGTGCGGCACATCCAACGCAACGGGGCACAGATCGACGAGGCCACGACCGTGATGGCCATGGGACGGCTCAACAACGTGTGGGATCAACTGTTCCCAGTCGAGCGCCACCGCATCGCCAATCTGATGATCGAGCGCATCGATCTCGTCCACGCGGGCGAGGTGCAGGGGATCAAGGTGAAGTGGCGTGAGGTGGGTTGGAACGCGCTGATCAAGGAGTTCGCCCCGGACAGCATCGGTGCCGAACTGCTGGAGGTCGAAGCCTGATGGACGAGTCGATGGAAACCTTCGTGCCCCTGACGTTTCGCCGCCGAGGCGTCCAACGCGTGGCTGCCGACGACCGGCACGTCCACGACGTGACACTGCTCGACGGTGTGGCACGCGCCTTCTACTGGCAGCACCTGCTGGACACCGGCGCGATGCAGAGCGGTTCCGCCATCGCCCGCGCCGAGAAGCTGCACCACTCGGTGGTCAACGAACTGCTGCGCCTGACCCTGCTGGCCCCCGACATCATTGAGCAGTTCATGGCGGGCAAGCAGCCACGGCGGCTGACGCTGATTTGGTTTCAGCGAAACCGCCTGACGGTCGACTGGCACGCCCAGCGCCAGCTCATGGCCACCTTCGAGGAGGACGTATGAGCAAGAAGCATCGCGGCCACGCCAAGGGCGACCCTGTGACGTATCAGACGCCGCTGCCCGCTGGCGGCGTGCAGATGGAAACCTTCCTGCCCTGGACGCTCGTACGCCGGGGCCTGAAGAAGCAGGTCATCACGCCGCTGGATGCGCCGCAGGAGTTCCAGAACGAGGCTCGCCGCGAGCGATTGATGAAGGCGGCCGCGCAGGACACGCCTTTGATGCGTGCGCTCGGCCTCGCGCATCACTGGCAAAGGTTGATGGACGAAGGGCGCTTCGCATCGATCACTGAGATCGCTGAAGCTGAAGGCTTCGATTTGGGTCGTGCCAGTCGGATCGCCCGATTGGCACAGTTGGCACCCAGCATCGTTGAAGCCTGCGCAACCGGTGCGGCTGCCGGCGTGACATTGGAAAGCGTCAGCCGTCGTGCCATTCCCCAGCGGTGGGACGAGCAGCGTGAGCGGCTGCGACTCGCGTAATTAGCTACCGCAGCAACCGCCCTTGCCACGCTCCTGAATCGGCGGGCAGGGCACTGTGCCGTAGGAGCAGTACACACAGCAGTCACCCGGCTTGGGCTTGAGAACGGCGTGACACTGCTCACAATCGTAGAACCACTGGCAGGCGTCTGTCGGCATCGTCTCGGTCTTGGCGTGGCCGCACTCGGGACAGGTCAGCGTCGATTCCAGGATCACCGCAGTCATTTGGCGGCTTCCGCCAAAGTGGACGGAAAACCTGCGTCCTTGGTGGCGCGTGTGAGGGCCTCGACGTTCGCCTTCGCATCATCGAACGTGACCTTGGCCTCACGTCGATCCAGGCTCACGTCGATCTTGCTGACGCCGGAGACCTTGGTCAGCGCTTTCTTGACCGTGATCGGGCAAGTGGCGCAGTTCATGCCCGGCACGGACAGCGTGACGCTCTGCGTGGCAGCCCAGACGGGCGAGGTCATCGCGGCCAACGCCGCCAGGGCAACGAGTTTTCTCATGGCAGTTTCCTTTTAGTAAAACCAGGGCGCGATCAGCGGGAATCCGAGCGCAGCGATGACCAGCGCAACCACGACCCAGAACAACGCCTTGTAACTGCGGTTGACCTGTGGCAGCGCGCAGACCTGCCCGGGCTCACAGGCAGCAACGGGTCGCCAGATGCGCCGGTACGCGAAAAACAGTGCCACGAACGCCGCACCGGTGAAGAAGGGCTGATACGGTTCGAGCAGGGTCAGGTTGCTGATCCACGCGCCGGAGACACCCAGCGTGATCAGCACCAAGGGGCCGAGGCAGCAGGTAGAAGCGAGGATGGCGGCTAGACCGCCGGTCAGTAGCGCGCCATGCCCACCGCTGGTTCGAGATTCAGTTGGGGAATCTGGTTTCATGGCGTAAGCTTACTTCCGTACTTAAGTACGGAGTCAAGTGCCATGAACGAACTACCCGAAACCCTGACCATTGGCGTCCTGGCCGAGGCCGCCGGGGTCAACGTCGAAACGATCCGCTTCTACCAGCGCAAGGGTTTGATGCAGGAGCCCGACCGCCCGCTGGGCGGCATCCGCCGCTACGGCGAGGCGGATCTGGCGCGCGTGCGCTTCATCAAGTCCGCTCAGCGTCTGGGGTTCAGCCTCGACGAGATCGCGGACTTGCTGAAGCTCGAGGACGGGTCGCATTGCAACGAGGCCCGCGAGCAGGCCGAGCGCAAGCTCACGGATGTGCGCGCTCGGCTTGCCGATCTGAAAAGGATTGAGGGTGCGCTGCAGGGTCTCGTCGAGCGCTGCTGCGCCGCGAGCGGGGAAGTGCAGTGTCCGCTGATTGCGGCGTTGCAGGCGGCGTGAGCGTCCAGACCGGTTGCCTCCGTTTTCGGTCGCCGACGCCTGAGCAGACGAAAACCGCAACCGCCTGCCCTTAAACCCGCGAAAACAGCGGACTTCGGCACTTGCACGGTCAAGAGGTCAGCAGAGAACAGAGAGAGAAAAACGGTGGAATGCACGACGGAAACGGCGACTTCGGCCGGGGTGCGCTCAAGAGGTCAAGCTCGAAAACCGCGCCAACACTGGGGGAACGGGCAAAAAAAATCCCAACCGGATAAGGGTTGGGATTTCACATTATGGTGGAGCTGGGGGGAATTGAACCCCCGTCCGCAAGCCTTCTTCGCGCAGTTCTACATGTGTAGCCGTCTGATTTGAGTCTCGCTTCCTGTATCGCGCAGCGGCACGCTATACAGGACGCCAGCAACCTTGAATCTTGCTGTGCGCCAAGTTACCCGACGCCCAGCCAGCCTATTGAATTATCTTTGCAGCCTGGACTCTCGCGGCTTGCGCCGTCTGAACCCTTGCCCAGCCCATAGGCCTGCTGTTGCAAAGCTCACCGGCAATTAAGCGGCGAGTGCGAAACGTTCGTCGTTTGCAGTTAGTTTTTTTCTGCGGATTTACGAGGTGACAGAACCTCGACATGCCCTGCTGCGTGTCCGAACCCACGTCGAAACCAGTGCAGCCCCTGAATGTCTGAGTTTAAGGCAGTTGGAGCAATTTCAAGACCTGCAATGGAGAAAGAACTTCCGCATCAGCGCCCCAATGCCCGGTTTCACCCCCAACACCGAGGTAACCATAGCGCGCAGCCACTGTGAACATGCCCGCCTCGCGCCCGGCCACGATGTCGCGCTCGTCATCCCCCACGTAGATGCAGGCCTCCGGGCTCACGCCAAGGCGACGCGCGGCCTCGCGCAAAGGCTCCGGGTGCGGCTTGGGCCAGGGCGTGGTGTCACCGCACACCACCGCCCCCGCCCCGGACAGCATGGGCAAACCCGCCAGCACCGGCTCGGTCAGGCGTTGCGCCTTGTTGGTGACGATGCCCCAGGGCATTTGCCCCAGCGCCAGCGTGGCCACCAGTTCCTCAACCCCTTCGAAACACCGGGTATGGTGCAGCAGGCACTGCTCGTAATGAGCCAGAAACTCCTGTTTGAGGGCATCGTAGGCAGGATCGGCCGGGGGAACCCCGAAGGCCACCTGGATCATGCCTCGCGCGCCCGAACTGGCGTGGGGCCGGTAGCCCTCCAGCGGCAATGCGGGCAACTGCCGGGCCGCACGCATCCGCTCGACCGCCAGCGCCAGGTCGGGTGCACTGTCCACCAAGGTACCGTCCAGATCGAACAGCACCGCCTTCACCGCAAACAGTGGAAGCTTCATGCCTTGCGCGTGGCCAGCAGGTAGTTCACGCTGGTGTCCTGGCTCAACCAGTAGCGCTTGGTCAGGGGGTTGTATTCCATGCCACGTGTCTGGACCAGATCAAGGCTCGCAGCGCGGCAATAGCCCGCCAGTTCGCTGGGACGGATCATCTTGGCGTATTCGTGCGTGCCCTTGGGCAGCATTTGCAGCAGATACTCGGCGCCCACGATGGCAAACAGGAACGACTTGGGGTTGCGGTTGATGGTGGAGAAAAACACCCATCCCCCCGGCTTGACCAGTTCGGCGCATGCACGCACCACCGAGGCCGGATCGGGCACGTGTTCCAGCATCTCCATGCAGGTCACCACATCAAAAGAAGCCGGCTGCTCCGCAGCCAGCGCTTCGGCGCTGACTTCCCGGTAGCTGACACCGGCCGTGCCGGCTTCCAGCGCGTGCAGCTGGGCCACCCGGAGCGCTTTTGTGGAAAGGTCGATGCCTGTGACCTGGGCGCCTTTGCGGGCCATGGAGTCGGACAGGATGCCGCCACCGCAACCCACATCCAACACTTTTTTGCCCGACAGGCTGGCGAGTTCGTCGATCCAGGCCAGTCTCAAAGGGTTGATCTGGTGCAGCGGTCGGAATTCGCTCTCGGGATCCCACCAACGGTGGGCGAGATCGGAAAATTTGGCCAGTTCGGCCGGATCGGCATTGACGGGATTCATGATGCGGATTTTCACACGGCTTCAGGGTGCGAGTCCGTGCTGCGTGGCGAAGTGCTGTCGCTCGCGCAGGACATCAGCGGGCGATATGCAGATTTTTGGCGCTTGCAGGCCCAGGTACTGCAGTTGCTGGCGGTAGTCGGGGTTCTGGTAGGGATCGGCCACCACGTAACCGGCTTGCCCGGTGCACGTGCCATCGGGTCGGCAATCTTTCCAGGTTGCGCCAAAAACGATCCGCCCGTCACGCGTCAAGCCAGGGAAGGCACTGGCCAGCACCTGCGTGCGCCAGTCTTCGATCCGAAACACCTGTCCTTTCAGCGCTGGCCGCGGGTCCACAAAATAGACCGACGCGTTGTCGGTGTAGGTCAGCATGGCAGGTTGGTCGGTGGCGAAGCCGAAAACCGCTTTCCCCGGCGTTACCTGCAGGTCCCAGCGCAGGTCGCAGGGATGAACAGGAACCAGAGCCCCCTGGGCCAGACCATAGACGCGCATGCTCGGCTTCCCCCATCGGGGGTTGATCGGGATGGCAGAAAACGCCAGGCCATCGACCGACAGCATGGGCAGGGTGTAGACATTGCCGTCGATGACCTCGCGGGACCGGCAGATGAACTGCGGGCCAGAGTCGTGAACGACCTCGACCCCGCGCGCATCATCGCGCAGCCCCAGCGTGCGCACCTGGAGCGGACCAGTGCCCTGCCCCGCCCGGCCTCCCTGGGGCCAGCTCATGGACCGGATCCAGATCAGCGAAGGGTCGGGGCTCTGGACCCTGTCCAGCTCGGAGGCGGCGGCATAAAAGCCCTTCATGCCGCCTTTGAACAAGGGCCGCGCCACCTGCTGCTGGCGCACGATGTCCGAAAAACGGTAGTGGCTGCCATCCACATCCACCAGATAGCGCCAGCTGCCCTGCACGGGAAAAGCCTCGTTGCTGAGTGGGGTCTTGCGCACCGTCATCCGGCCGTTGGGTTCTGAGGGCAGTTCGATCAGGGCCACCTGGCCCAGTTGCGCCCCCGAAAACGAGCGCAGGACAAAACGCCCGTCAGGACTGATGCGCTCGT
Source organism: Hydrogenophaga sp. L310 (assembly GCF_055703065.1). NCBI lineage: Bacteria > Pseudomonadati > Pseudomonadota > Betaproteobacteria > Burkholderiales > Comamonadaceae > Hydrogenophaga > Hydrogenophaga sp. L310. The sequence continues at coordinate 45,854 of NZ_JBVPZA010000021.1, read as the reverse complement.
AGGTCCCCAGCGCAGCCATGCCCTGGCTGTCACGCCCCACCTGTGCCGGATCGAGTGGAAGGTAGCTGACGGCCTCGATGCACGACCCGTCCCGCGCACCTTGTGCGGGCTGCGACAGGACGTCAAAACCCGTCAGCGCCAAGGCTGCGCCAGCAAAGACCAGGAAAACGGGTTTGAGCACCATCAATACACTGGTCAAGATCAATGTCTGGAAGGGCGAACCAGCGCACGCTGCAGCGCAAGCCACCGGAATTGCAGGGCATCACGCCATGCCTCGTCGGGCATCACACCCCAAACGGGCCAGGGATGGAGTTGTGACCCCAGCGACACGAAACTCATGGGCAAATGGTTCACACCGCGCCAGAGCCATTGACAACGGGCCGGCATGGCGTGCAATGCATACGGATCGATCAACGTGGATGCAGGGGAAGCCAACGCCGCCCGCCATTCTTCTTCCGGCACCCGGGGATCTTTCCAGCTCAATACCCGGTAACCGATCGCTTCGGCAGCCTGTCTCATGCGCGACCACTCCAGCAGGCTGTAGACCATGCGAGGAGACAGCAGCATGATCACCACGGGCTTGCTGGCGTCGGTCGGCGGGCTCACCAAGCACACTTTCTCTTCCGCCGTCATCACCCGCACGGCACGCCAGGATGCCTCCGGCAACCCGTCCTGCGCACTGGCGGGCCAGGCCCACGCACTCAGGAAGATGCCACTCAGCAGGCTGAACAAACGGGGCATGGGGCTTGATGGCGTGAAAAAGCCCCATGCGCTTTCGCGCATGGGGCTTTGTGTCAGAAGCGCCGCAAGCGGTGCTTACTGGCCCGAACGGGTGCCAACCACTTCAACTTCCACGCGACGGTTCTTCGCACGGCCTTCGCGGGTGGCGTTGTCGGCCACCGGCTGGGTCAGGCCCTTGCCTTCGGTGTAGATGCGGTTGCTTTCGATGCCCTTGCTCACCAGATAGGCCTTGACGGCTTCAGCACGGCGAACCGACAGGGCCTGGTTGTAGCCGGCAGGGCCGGTCGAGTCGGTGTGACCCACAGCGATCACCACTTCCAGGTTGATGCCGCCAACCTTGCTGGCCAGATCGTCCAGCTTGGCCTTGCCTTCGGGCTTGACCACAGCCTTGTCGAAGTCGAAGAAGGCATCGGCAGCGTAGGTCACCTTGGTGGCTGCGGGAGCAGGGGCCGGAGCCGGAGCCGGAGCCGGTGCAGGTGCTGGTGCTGGTGCAGGAGCAACGGCAACAGGTGCAGGAGCCGGTGCAGGAACAATGGCTCCGTCGCAACCCTTGGCAGCGGTCGCCGGCGTCCAGAAAGCATTGCGCCAGCACAGGGTGCCATCGCCGTTCCTCCATTGCAGGTTGCCGTGGCCATTGCGCCAGTTGTCATTGGTTTCAGTGCCGCTGGAGGGCGCGGCAAATACAGCCGAAGCCATGGCGGCGGTTGCAAACAGCATTGCCACTTTGTTCAGTTTTTTCATGGTTTTTCCTCTTAGTTTGAGCCGCGGACGGGCCATATATCAACAATAACGCTTGAAGTGACCACCACTCAAAACGCTGAATTTATTGTGCCACAAGGCTGTGGCACTGGCTTCCGGGCCGCTGACGTCGGTTGTAACCGCTTTCTGCACATCTGGCGCATTCGTTGCCGGCATACCACACTAAGACTTAAAAAGAAGGCCTTGGCAGTAGCCCTAAAATGACGGGTTGCCTTTCGGCCTTTCAGCACCTCACGCCTTCGCTCATGACACAGTTCGCCAAAGAGACCCTGCCCATCAGCCTTGAAGAGGAAATGCGGCGCAGCTACCTGGATTACGCGATGAGCGTGATCGTGGGTCGTGCGCTGCCCGATGCACGAGATGGTCTCAAACCCGTTCACCGGCGCGTGTTGTTTGCCATGCACGAGTTGAATAACGACTGGAACCGGCCGTACAAGAAATCGGCCCGTATCGTCGGCGATGTGATCGGTAAATACCACCCGCACGGCGATTCCGCGGTGTACGACACCATCGTCCGGATGGCGCAGGACTTCTCGTTGCGCCACATGCTGGTGGACGGTCAGGGCAACTTCGGATCGGTCGACGGCGACAACGCTGCGGCCATGCGTTACACCGAAATCCGACTGTCGAAGATCGCCCACGAAATGCTGGCCGACATTGACAAGGAAACCGTCAACTTCGGACCCAATTACGACGGTTCGGAAAAAGAACCGCTGGTATTGCCCTCGCGCCTGCCCAATTTGCTGGTGAACGGTTCTTCGGGCATTGCGGTCGGCATGGCAACCAATATTCCGCCCCACAACCTCAACGAAGTGGTTGACGCCTGCCTGCACCTGCTGAAGCAACCCGAAGCCACGATCGACGAGCTGATGGAAATCATCCCGGCGCCCGACTTCCCGACCGCCGGCATCATCTACGGCATGACCGGCGTGAAAGACGGTTACCGCACCGGCCGAGGCCGCGTGGTGATGCGCGCCAAGTGCCATTTCGAGGACATCGACAAGGGCCAGCGCCAGTCCATCATCGTGGACGAACTGCCCTACCAGGTGAACAAGAAGACGCTGCAGGAGCGCATTGCCGAGCTGGTGCACGAGAAGAAGATCGAAGGCATCAGCCACATCCAGGACGAGTCGGACAAATCCGGCATGCGCCTGGTGATCGAACTCAAGCGCGGCGAAGTACCCGAGGTGGTGCTCAACAACCTGTACAAGCAGACGCAGCTGCAGGACACCTTCGGCATCAACATGGTGGCCCTGATCGACGGGCAGCCGCGCCTGTGCAACCTGAAGGACCTGATCCAGGTGTTCCTGGAGCACCGCCGCGAAGTGGTGACGCGCCGCACGGTGTTCAACCTGCGCAAGGCGCGCGAGCGCGGCCATGTGCTCGAAGGCCTGGCGGTCGCGCTGGCCAACATCGACGACTTCATCCGCATCATCCGCGAATCGCCCACACCGCCGGTGGCCAAGGCCGAGCTGATGGCCCGCCCGTGGGACAGCTCCCTGGTGCGCGAGATGCTGACCCGCACCCGGATCGACGGTGGTGTGATCAACGCCGACGACTACCGCCCCGAAGGCCTGGAACGCGAGTTCGGCATGGGCGGGGACGGTTTGTACCGCCTCTCCGAGACGCAGGCCCAGGAAATCCTGCAGATGCGCCTGCAACGCCTGACGGGTCTGGAGCAGGACAAGATCGTGGCCGAATACAAGGAAGTGATGGGCGTCATCGACGACCTGCTCGACATCCTGGCCAAACCCGAACGCGTGTCCACCATCATTGGCGAAGAACTCACCGAAGTGAAGACTGAGTTCGGCCAGACCAAGCTCGGCGCGCGCCGCAGCGAGATCGAACACAGCGCCCAGGACCTCTCCACCGAAGACCTGATCACGCCCACCGACATGGTGGTCACGCTCAGCCACAGCGGCTACATCAAGAGCCAGCCGCTCTCCGAATATCGGGCACAGAAACGCGGCGGTCGCGGCAAACAGGCCACCGCCACGAAAGAAGACGACTGGATCGACCAGCTCTTCATCGCCAACACGCACGACTACATCCTCTGCTTCTCCAACCGGGGCCGCCTGTACTGGCTCAAGGTCTGGGAAGTGCCGGCCGGTTCGCGCGGCTCGCGTGGCCGCCCGATCGTCAACATGTTCCCCCTGCAAGAGGGCGAGAAGATCAACGTGGTGCTGCCGCTGACCGGTGAGATGCGCAGCTTCCCGCAGGACCGCTACGTGTTCATGGCCACGTCGATGGGCACGGTCAAGAAAACCGCGCTGGACGAGTTCAGCAACCCGCGCAAGGCCGGCATCATCGCCGTGGACCTGGACGAGGGCGACTTCCTGATCGGCGCCGCGCTGACCGATGGACAACACGACGTGATGCTGTTCTCCGACGGCGGCAAGGCGGTCCGTTTTGACGAGAACGACGTGCGCCCCATGGGCCGCAATGCGCGTGGCGTTCGCGGCATGATGATCGAAGAAAGCCAGAGCGTGATCGCCATGCTGGTGGCCGAAGACGAACAGCAGAGCGTGCTCACCGCCACCATCAACGGCTACGGCAAGCGCACGCCGATTGGCGAATACACCCGCCATGGCCGTGGCACCAAGGGCATGATCGCGATCCAGCAGAGCGAGCGCAACGGCAAGGTCGTGGCCGCCACCCTGGTCCACACCGACGACGAGATCATGCTGATCACCGACAAGGGCGTTCTGGTGCGCACCCGCGTTTCGGAAATCCGCGAGATGGGCCGGGCCACGCAGGGGGTGACCCTGATCGCGCTGGACGAAGGCGCTGAGCTTTCCGGCTTGCAACGCATCGTGGAAAACGACGCCAATGTGCCCGAGCTGGCGGACGACAGCGAGGCTGACAGCACGGACGAGCAGCCGTGATGCAGCGCCCGTACAACTTTTCCGCGGGTCCGGCCGCGATGCCGGTGGAAGTGCTGCAGCAGGCAGCGGCCGACATGCTGGACTGGCACGGCAGTGGCATGAGCGTGATGGAGATGAGCCATCGCGGCAAGGAGTTCATGTCCATCATCGAGACGGCCGAAGCCGACTTGCGTGAGCTGCTGGCGGTGCCACCGAACTTTCGCATCCTGTTCATGCAGGGCGGCGGCCTGGCCGAAAACGCCATCGTGCCGCTGAACCTGTCGCGCGGCGGCGTGGTGGACTTCGTGGTCACGGGCAGCTGGAGCCAGAAGTCGTTCAGGGAAGCGCGCAAGTTCTGCGATCCCCACCTGGCGGCCAGCAACGAGGCCGACGCACACACCAGCCTGCCGACGCCTGGCAGCTGGCAACTCAGCCAGGATGCGCAATACGTGCACCTGTGCAGCAACGAAACCATCCATGGCGTCGAACTGCACGAACTGCCCGACCTGAAGGCACTCGGCAGCAACGCACCGCTGGTGATCGACTTCTCGTCCCATGTGGCCTCGCGCACCGTGGACTGGCGCCGTGTCGGGCTGGCTTTTGGCGGCGCCCAGAAAAACCTCGGCCCGGCGGGCGTCACCCTGGTCGTGGTGCGGGAAGACCTGCTCGGTCATGCGCTGTCGATCTGCCCGAGCGCCTTCGACTACAAGACCGTGGCCGACAACGGCTCGATGTACAACACGCCACCCACCTACAGCATCTACATGGCTGGACTCACCTTCCAGTGGCTCAAGCGCCAGACCGAAGGCGATCTGCGGGGGATAGCGGCCATGGAACATCGCAACAGGGCCAAGGCCGAGCTGCTGTACGGTTTCATCGACCAGTCTTCGTTCTATGTGAACAAGGTCGCACCGGCCTGCCGCTCGCGCATGAACGTGCCGTTCTTCCTGCGCGACGAGTCGCGCAACGAGGCCTTCCTCACCGGAGCCAGGGCGGCGGGCCTGTTGCAGCTCAAGGGCCACAAGTCGGTCGGTGGCATGCGCGCCAGTCTCTACAACGCCATGCCGCTGGAAGGCGTGCAGGCGCTGGTCGCCTACATGCGCGACTTCGAACAAACACAGGCTTGAAACCGGCCGACCCCACGATGAAACAACCCACACAGTCCGAAGCGCTGGGCGCCTTGCGGATCCAGATCGACTCGCTGGACCAGCAACTGCTGTCGCTGTTGAACCAGCGTGCCAGAGTCGCCGAACAGGTGGGCGAGATCAAGCGCGCCGAGGGCTCGCCCTTCTTTCGCCCGGATCGCGTCGCCCAGGTGATCGAAAAAATCCAGGCGGCCAACCAGGGACCTTTGCTGAACCAGCATGTGGCATCGATCTGGCGCGAGATCATGTCGGCCTGTCTGGCGCTGGAAGCCCCGCAGCGCGTGGCCGTGCTCGGTCCCCAGGGCACTTTCTGCGAACAGGCCGCCATTGAATTCTTCGGCAGCGCCGCCAACCTGATCTACTGCGCCAACTTCGACGAAGTGTTCCACGCCACGGCGGCGGGCACGGCGCAGTACGGCGTGGTGGGCATGGAAAACTCCACCGAAGGTGTGGTCGCCCGATCACTCGATCTGTTCCTGCGCTCGCCGGTGCACGTGGTCGGCGAAGTCAGCCTGCTGGTGCGCCACAACCTGTTGCGGCAACTGAACGAGCTCGACGGCATCGAAGTGGTCATGGCCCATCCGCAAGCGCTGGCCCAGTGCCAGAACTGGTTGAGCCAGCATCTGCCCAACGCCGAGCGCCGCGCGGTGTCCAGCAACGCCGAGGGCGCCCGTCTGGCCGCGACCAACCCGGCCTGGGCCGGTTTGGCGAGCGAGCGCGCTGCCGCCCAGTTCGGCCTGCACATCGTGGCCCACGCGATCCAGGACGAGGCCTACAACCGCACGCGCTTTGCCGTCATCAGCCTGCCCCAGACCCTGGCCATGCCGCCCGCATCGGGCAAGGACTGCACCAGTCTCGTGGTGTCGGTGCCGAACCGCCCCGGTGCGGTGCACGACCTGCTGGTACCGCTCAAGAACAACGGCGTGTCCATGACCCGTTTTGAGTCCCGCCCGGCCAAGTCCGGCCAATGGGAGTATTACTTTTACATCGACATCGCAGGCCATCCCTCGCAGCCCCATGTGGCGGCGGCGCTGGAAGAACTCAAAGGCCTGTGTGCGTTCTACAAGGTGCTGGGTGCCTACCCGGTCAGTGAATAAGATGCATCGCCTCGTTCCAATGGATTCAATGGGGTTCTCCAGGGGTCTGCATGTTTGAACAACTCGGGCTGATCGGCTGCGGCCTGATGGGTGGGTCGTTCGCGCTTGCCCTGAAAAAGGCTGGTCTGGTCAAACGCGTGGTGGGCTACAGCAAGTCGCCATCCACCACCGAGCGTGCGCGCCAGATGGGCGTGATCGACGTGGAAGCGCCATCCGCCCTGCTGGCGGTATCCGGCGCCGACCTCGTGCTGCTGGCCGTGCCCGTATCGGCCACAGAAGCGACCTTCAAGGCCATCCGGCACCTGTTGAACAACAACACCCTCGTCATGGACGTCGGCTCCACCAAGCGCGACGTCATTGATGCCGCGCGCCGCGTGCTGAAAGATCAGGTGGGCGTGTTTGTGCCCGCCCATCCGATCACGGGAAAAGAACTCTCGGGTGTGGAACACGCGGATGCCGAGCTCTACACCGGGCGCCAGGTCATCCTCACTCCCATAGAGCGCACGCTCACCACCCAGCTTGACAAAGCCCAGCAGGTCTGGACCGCGCTCGGTTGTCATGTCAAGCAGATGTCGCCCGAGGCCCACGATGCGGCGTACGCGGCGGTCAGTCACCTGCCGCACATGATTGCCTTTGCGCTCATGAACGCGATCAACAACCAGCCCCAGTCGCAGCAATTCCTGTCGCTGGCCGGACCAGGTTTCCGCGATTTCACCCGCATTGCCGCGAGCGATCCCAGCGTCTGGCGCGACATCCTCACCTCCAATCGCGAGGAGTTGATCGCCCAGTCCCGGCATTTCCAGCGCGCCCTGCAAGCCTTTGAAAATGCCATCAGCGCCGGCAACCCGGATGCCCTTGAATCGCTGATTGAGCAGGCCAGCAGCTCGCGCGCGCACTGGCGCATGAGCGCCATCAAACCGCAAAACTGAGACCGTTTCGCCGATCCCGATCGGCGGTGACCGCCGTTCGCCCACCTCGCTCATGTACGCCATCGACCACCTTGACGTTCCGCCCTTGCACACCGCAGGCGGGATCGTTCGCCTGCCCGGCTCCAAAAGCATCTCTAACCGCGTGCTGCTGCTCGCGGCCCTGAGCGTCGGCCACACCGACATCGCCGATCTGCTGGATTCGGACGACACCCGGGTGATGCTGGCCGCGCTGGCCCAGCTGGGCTGTCGCATCGAACCCCAGTCCGACGGCGCCCTGCGGGTGCACGGGCTCGGCGGCGCACTGCCCGCGAAGCAGGCGCTGCTTTTCCTGGGCAACGCCGGCACGGCCATGCGCCCGCTGACCGCCGCGCTGGCGCTGCTGGCCAGCGTGCACGGCGGTGCGTTTGAACTCAGTGGCATCGCCCGCATGCACGAGCGTCCGATCGGCGATCTGGTGGATGCCCTGCGCCAACTGGGCTGCCCGGTGGACTGCCTGGGTCAGGAAGGTTACCCGCCGCTGCGGCTGGGCAACGGCGTCCCTCAAACACTGGCGCTCGACCAGCCGATCCGCGTGCGAGGCGACGTGTCCAGCCAGTTCCTCACGGCCCTGCTGCTCGCGCTGCCCCTGGTCGCCACGAACCGTGCCCCCACGCTCGGCACTGACGTGTCCTCGCTGCCCCCCGAGGGGGCTGTCCCGTCTTGGGGCGGCCCGGCGACGGGACGGGACATCGTCATCGAGGTGGTGGGCGAGCTGATCTCGCGCCCCTACATCGAGATCACGCTCAACCTGCTTGAACGCTTCGGCGTGCAGGTTCGCCGCGACGGCTGGCAACGTTTCACCATTCCCGCCGGCAGCCGCTACACCTCGCCCGGGCGCATTCCCGTTGAAGGCGATGCGTCTTCAGCCAGCTACTTCATCGCACTGGGTGCGCTGGCAACGCCAACTCCCGGCACCGATGGCATCACCATCGAGGGCGTGGGCCTGTCCTCCATCCAGGGCGACATCCGTTTCGTCGAAGCCGCCCGCCAGATGGGCGCCGAGGTCTCCGGCGAAGCCAACCGGCTGCACATACGGCGCGGCGCCTGGCCACTCAAGGCCATCGACCTTGACTGCAACCACATCCCCGATGCGGCCATGACCCTGGCTGTGATGGCGCTGTATGCCGATGGCATCACCACGCTGCGCAACATCGCGAGCTGGCGGGTCAAAGAAACCGACCGCATCGCGGCCATCGCCACGGAATGCCGCAAGCTCGGCGCCACGGTGGAGGAAGGTGCCGATTTCATCCGAATCACACCGCCAACCGAGTGGAGAGCAGCCTCCATCCACACTTACGACGACCACCGCGTTGCCATGTGCTTCTCGCTGGCGGCGTTCAACCCGGCCGGCCTGCCGGTGCGCATCGAAGACCCGAAGTGCGTGGCCAAAACCTTCCCGGACTACTTCGAAACCCTGTTTGAGGTCTGCGAAACCCCGGCCCAGGTCATCCCCGTGATCTGTATCGACGGTCCCACGGCTTCGGGCAAGGGAACACTGGCCTCCGAAGTGGCCCAGCGCCTGGGCTACCACCTGCTGGACTCCGGTGCGCTGTACCGCGCCACCGCCCTGGCGGCGCAGGACGCGGGCATCGATCTGGACGACGAACCCGCCCTGGCCCACCTGGCCGCGCAGCTGCCACTGGCGTTCCGCGATCACAAGGTGTTTCTGGGGGGCCGCGACATCACCGACCCCCTGCGCCTGGAATCCACCGGCGGCATGGCGTCCCGGGTGTCGCAGCACCTGGCCGTGCGAACCGCCCTGAATGCGCTGCAGCTGGGCTTCAGGCGCCTGCCTGGCCTGGTGGCCGACGGGCGCGACATGGGCACGGTGATCTTCCCGGACGCCCCGCTCAAGGTGTATCTGACCGCCAGCGCCGGGCAGCGCGCCGAACGGCGGCATAAGCAATTGATTTCAAAGGGAATTGCTGCTAATATCGACAGTCTTTTGGCAGACTTGAAAATGCGCGATCACCGGGACTCGTCCCGTGCCCACGCGCCACTCAAGCCCGCTGAAGACGCTTTGTTGCTGGACAACTCCGAACTGGGTATCGAACAATCGGTACAGCAAGTCCTGAACTGGTGGCAAGGCAAAACGGTGTTTTCGGAGCTCTGAAAACGCCACCCTGATGGCCCAGACGGCACAGCCGGGCGTTCACAGCCCGCAGGCCCGACGGTTCTTTCACTTAACCCCGCGGTGCCACGCACCGCAATGTCAACGCCGCCCAACCGTCGTTACCCGTTCCAGCCACCTCAACGTGGTTGCTGCGCCGACGCTGAGTGGTTTTAGGAAATTCAATGTCTGAATCTTTTGCCGCCCTGTTCGAAGAGTCCCTGAAACGCGCTGAAATGCGCTCGGGCGAAGTCATCACCGCTGAAGTCGTTCGCATCGAACACAGCCACGTGGTGGTCAACGCTGGCCTCAAGTCCGAAGCCTACGTGCCGCTCGCCGAATTCAAGAACGATCTGGGTGAGCTCGAAGTCCAGGTGGGCGACTTCGTGTCGGTCGCCATCGACTCCGTTGAAAACGGCTTCGGCGACACCCTGCTGTCGCGCGACAAGGCCAAGCGCCTGGCTTCGTGGATGTCGCTGGAAAAAGCGCTCGAGTCCGGCGAATTCGTCACCGGCACGACCTCCAGCAAGGTCAAGGGCGGCCTGAAGGTCATGGTCAACGGCATCAGCGCCTTCCTGCCGGGTTCGCTGGTCGACAGCCGTCCGACCAAGGACCTGACCCCGTACGAAAACAAGACCCTGGAATTCAAGGTCATCAAGCTGGACCGCAAGCGCAACAACGTGGTGCTGAGCCGCCGCGCCGTGGTGGAAGCCTCCATGGGCGAAGAGCGCGCCAAGCTGATGGACACGCTGAAGGAAGGCGCCATCGTCAACGGCGTGGTCAAGAACATCACCGAATACGGTGCGTTCGTGGACCTGGGTGGTATCGATGGCCTGCTGCACATCACCGACATGGCCTGGCGCCGTGTCCGTCACCCGAGCGAAGTGGTGACGGCTGGCCAGGAAATCACCGCCAAGATCCTGAAGTTCGACACCGAGAAGCACCGCGTTTCCCTGGGTCTGAAGCAGATGGGCGATGACCCGTGGATGGGCGTTGCACGCCGCTACCCGCAAAGCACGCGCATGTTCGGCAAGATCACCAACATCGCCGACTACGGCGCGTTCGTTGAGCTGGAGCCAGGCATCGAAGGCCTGGTGCACGTCTCTGAAATGGACTGGACCAACAAGAACGTGGCCCCGTCCAAGCTGGTGTCGCTGGGCGACGAAGTCGAAGTCATGGTGCTCGACATCGACGAAGACAAGCGCCGCATCTCCCTGGGCATGAAGCAGTGCCGCGCCAACCCCTGGCACGAGTTTGCCGAGCAGACCAAGCGCGGCGACCGCGTCAAGGGCCCGATCAAGTCGATCACCGACTTCGGCGTGTTCGTGGGTCTGGCTGCCGGCATCGACGGCCTGGTGCACCTGTCCGACCTGTCCTGGAACGAAACCGGCGAAGCCGCCGTGCGCAACTTCAAGAAGGGCCAGGAAGTCGAAGCCATCGTGCTGGCCATCGACGTGGAGCGCGAGCGCATCTCCCTGGGCATCAAGCAGCTCGACGGCGACCCGTTCACCACCTTCGTGTCGGTGAACGACAAGGGCTCCATCGTGACCGGCAAGGTCAAGACGGTTGACGCCAAGGGCGCCGAGATCGATCTGGGCGAAGACGTGCTGGGTTACCTGCGCGCCTCCGAAATCAGCCGCGACCGCGTGGAAGACGCGCGCAACGTGCTGAAAGAGGGCGACGAAGTGACCACCGTGGTGATGAACGTGGATCGCAAGACCCGCAACATCCAGCTGTCGATCAAGGCCAAGGACATGGCTGACCAGAACGAAGCCATGCAGTCCCTGAGCCAGCAGTCGGCCCGTGAAAACGCCGGCACCACCAGCCTGGGCGCCCTGCTGCGCGCCAAGCTCGACAACAACAACTGAGCCGACTGAATCCGGGCGGGTGTTTCACAGCACCTGCCCGGACCAGCCCGTCAGCCTTCAAACCCCTTCCCAGACATGACCCGTAGCGACCTCGTTGAAGCACTGGCCGGCCGTTTTGGCCAGCTCACCCAACGCGACGCCGAGTACGCCGTCAAAGCGATCCTCGATGCGATGGGCGATGCCTTGGTCAAAGGGCACCGGATTGAAATCCGGGGCTTCGGCAGTTTCTCCGTCAACCGCCGCTCACCCCGCATCGGACGCAACCCGCGTTCGGGCGAGAGCGTGATGATTCCGGAGAAGCGCGTTCCGCACTTCAAACCAGGCAAAGCCCTGCGTGAACAGGTGGACGCGAAGACCGCCGAGATCCTGGGTCGCGAGCCGAAAAAGGCGGACTGATCAAGAGACTGGATCGTTACAATCGTCCCACCACAGAGGGGATGATTTGAAATACCTGATGTGGCTGCTCAACGCAGCCATTTTTTTTGTGCTTTTCGCGTTCGCGCTGAACAACCAGGACGCGGTCACGCTGCACCTGTTCTTTGGCGCCCAATGGCAGGCACCGCTGGTGCTGGTGCTGTTCATCGCCCTGCTGATGGGTGTGAGCCTGGGCGTGCTCGTGATGCTGCCGCTGTGGCTGCGCGCGAGGCGTGCGCGCCAACAGGCCCCGTCCCGCCTGAGCGCGTCAGATGCTGGCGCTGACACCCTCACGCCCCCCGCGCCGTAACGCCACATGGATCTTGACCTCACCTGGCTGCTCTGGGGCCTGCCCATCGCGTTTGCACTCGGCTGGATCGCCTCAAGACTCGATCTGCGGCAGTGGCGCATCGAGAGCCGCCAGACACCCAAAGCCTATTTCCGGGGCCTGAACCACCTGCTCAACGAGCAGCAGGACCAGGCCATCGATGCCTTCATCGAAGCCGTGCAGGGCGACCCCGACACCGCCGAACTGCACTTTGCGCTGGGCAATCTCTTTCGCCGTCGGGGCGACTACGACCGCGCCGTGCGTGTGCACGAACACCTGCTGGGTCGCGCCGACATCAACCGCAAAGACCGCGACCGCGCCCAGCACGCGCTGGCGCTGGACTTCCTCAAGGCCGGGTTGCTTGACCGCGCCGAAGCCGCCCTGCACAAGCTCGAAGGTTCGGCCTTTGAGGGCGAAGCCTTGCTGGCGCTGCTGTCCATCTACGAACGTTCACGCGACTGGCGCCAGGCCCAGACCATTGCGCAACGCCTCGAAGCGGCCGAACAGGGCAGCTTCACCACCCGACTGGCGCACTACCAGTGCGAAGAAGCCGAACTGGCCCAGAAAAACGGTGACACCACGCTGGCGCAGCGCCTGCTGGGTGAGGCGGTGCAGCACGCGCCGCAGTTGCCCCGGGGCTGGATGGCGCTCTCTGCGCTCAAAGCCCAGCAAGGCGATACCGCCGGTGCACTGGCCGCCTTGAAACAGCTGGCGCACCAGGCGCCGCAAGGCCTGCCGCTGGCCGCCCATGCGCTCGCGGAACTGGCGCAGCAAACCGGGCGGCAGGCCGAGGTTCTGGTGCTGCTGCAGGCCGCCCACGAACATGGGCCTTCGCTCGATGTGACCGAAGCCCTGGCCCGCCTGAGCCCCGACGCTGAAAGCGCCCGTGCCCGCTACCTCAACCACCTGGAGCGGGAGCCCTCGCTGGTGGTGGCCACCCAGTGGCTGGTCGGCGAAACCCTGTCGGACCCGCGCGCACAGAAACCGGTGCACAGTGCACTGGAGCAGGCCAGCAATCCACTCAGACGCTACCGCTGTGCAGCCTGCGGCTTCGAGGCCCGGCAGCACTTCTGGCAATGCCCGGGCTGCCAGAGCTGGGACAGTTATCCGGCACGGCGCGTAGAGGAGCTTTGACGCCCCCCCGCGCCGCGCCTGCGGCGCGTCACCCCCCACTGGGGGGCAACGCTGGCGGCCCGGCGGAGCCGGTTCCGCGGCGTTCTGGGTTGGGCCGCCCCTCCACTTCAAACGCGTTGCCCGCGCCAGATTTCCAGCAGCCAGGATTCCAGATCGTGCACCGGTCTTCCGGTGGCTTGGGCCACGGCTGCCCGGTACGGTGGCATGTTGGTGCACTCCAGCACCAGGTGTTGCACCTCGGGATGCTTTTCCACCAATCGCATCGCGGCCTCCACCACATCGTCCGATGCCTGCCGCAGGTCCAGCTTGGTGTCGTTGGCCAGGATGCGCGACTGCAGCTCACAACCAGGAGGCAGACCCTCCACGGGTGTACCCGCCGGCACGCCCGCCCGCTGCAGCAACCCGGCATGCAACGAGGCTGCATCAAAGGTGACGATGCCCGGTGACGGCAGCCGGGCGCATTGCAGCAGGCTGGAGGTGAACACGGGCACGTCCACCGCCGCCTGCAATTCGGCCTGCCAGCTGGCCAGAAAGCCACAACTGGTGGTGATGAGCCGGGCACCCTGACCGGCCAGCGAACGGGCGGCCTCCACGAAGGGTTCAAGCAGCGCCGGGTCCTGCGCCTGCACCACGCGCCGGGCCGAGGCCCCCGGCACGGTGATGAAGCGCGCCGGGATGCCAGCGCGTGTCCAGGTGTCCGGGCTACCGATGTCGCCCGGCGGGCGCGGGAAACGGGTGTCCAGCATGATCACGCCCAGGCATCCCTCGGCGACGGTCTTCGTGTCCTTCATGGCGATAAGCTGCGGGTTGAAAACACCAACGATGGGAACATGGAAGCATGACGCAGGCAAGGCTTGGACAACAGGTGGTGGTGCTGGGCGCCGGCGTGGTGGGCATCAGCTGTGCGCTCTCGCTGCGCCAGCGCGGCCTGGCCGTGACCGTGATCGACCCGCTGGGTCCGGGCGCCGCAACTTCGCACGGCAACGCTGGCGTGCTGGCGCGCAGCTCGCTCATGCCTTTCAACCACCCCCGGCTGTGGCCTCAGCTGCCGGGTCTGCTGCGCGGGCACAGCCCGGGCTTCCGCTACGACCCACTGTGGATGCTGGGCCAATGGCGCTGGGGTCTGTCGTTCCTGTCCCATGCGCGCGAACAGGACTTCCGCGAGACCACCACCGCGCTGGACGCGCTGATCCGGTACTCGGGTGAGGTGCACCACCGATGGATGGACGCGGCGGGTGTCGCGCAGCGCCGCCGCGACGAGGGCTGGCTGTTCCTCTACCGCAGCGAAGCCGGCTTCCAATCGGGCGCCTTCGGACGCGAGACGCTGGCCCGCTTCGGCGTCGCCACCGCCGTGCTGGACCCGCACGAACTGCACGATCTGGAACCGCACCTGCAGCCCATCTTCCGCAAGGCCCTGTGGGTGAAAGACGCCAGTTCGGTGGACAGCCCGGGTGAGCTGGTGCGCGCCTACGCGCGGTGGCTGGTGGAACTGGGTGGACAGCTGCAGACCACCGAGGCCACACACCTGCAACAAGACAACGCTTGCTGGTCCGTCGCCACAGCCGATGGGCGCACCCTGCGTGCCGATCACGTCGTGATCGCGCTCGGCCCGTGGTCGCGCGATTTCCTTCGACAGCATGTCGGACTGAAGCTGCCCATGGGCTTCGAGCGCGGCTACCACCGGCACTTCACGCCGGCAAATGGCGCGGCGCTGAACCGGCCGGTGTACGACACCGCCGCCGGCTACGTGCTCGCGCCCATGGCGCAAGGGCTGCGGCTGACCACCGGGGTGGAGCTGAACGCACAACACGCACCGCCGCGGCCTGCGCAGCTGAATGCTGCCGAGCGGGCCGCGCGCGAGGCGCTGGCGCTGGGTGAACGCACCACTGAACCCGACTGGCTGGGCAGCCGCCCCACCCTGCCCGACAGCCGCCCTATGGTGGGCGAATGCCCCGGTCAGCCCGGGGTCTGGCTGGCGCTGGGCCACCAGCACATCGGCTTTTCCACCGGGCCGGGCACCAGCGAGTTGCTGGCGCAACTCATGCTGGGCGAGCCCACCACCCTCGACCCGAACCCGTTCAGGCCGCAGCGTTTCCTGCGGTCATGAGGTTCACATCCGCCCCGGCAGCCACATCACGATCTGCGGAAACCACCACAGCAGGCACACGGCCAGCACCATGAGGAAGAAGTAAGGCATGCAGACGCTGGCGATCCAGTTGATCTCGCGCTTGGTCATGCCCTGCAGCACAAACAGGTTGAAGCCCACCGGCGGCGTGATCTGCGCCATCTCCACCACGATGACGACGAAGATGCCGAACCAGATCAGGTCGATGCCCGCGGCCTGCACCGTCGGGATCAGCACGCCCATGGTCAGCACGATCATGGAAATGCCGTCGAGGAAACAGCCCAGCAGGATGAAGAACAGCGCCAGCGCGATCAGCAGCAGCCCCGGCGACAGCCCCAGCGAACCGACCCACTCGGCCAGGTGGCGCGGCAGGCCGATGTAGCCCATGGACAGCGTGAGGAAAGCGGCCCCGGCGAGGATCAGCGCCATCATGCAATACAGGCGCGTCGCGCCCAGCAGCGCGTCCTTGAAGTTCTGCCAGTTGAGCGACTTCTGGTACGCCGACAGCACCAGCGAGCCCACCACGCCGATGGCGGCCGCCTCGGTGGCGGTAGCCACGCCCACGTAGATCGAGCCGATCACGCCACCGATGAGCAACACCACCGGGATCAGTTCGCTGGAAGCACGCAGCTTGTCGGTGAAGCTCATGCCGGGGTCGGCCTCGGGGATCTTGTCGGGGTTGAGCAGCGACCAGACCATCAGGTAGCCGCTGAACAGCCCGGCGAGCATCAGGCCCGGAAGCATGCCGGCGACAAACAGCTTGGCGATCGACACCTCGGCGGCCACGCCGTAAACGATCATCACGATGGAGGGCGGGATCAGCAGGCCCAGCGTGCTGGCACCGCCCAGCGAGCCGATGACGCGCTCCGGCGGGTAGCCGCGTTCGGTCAGCTCGGGGATCGTCATCTTGCCGATGGTGGCGCAGGTGGCCGCCGACGAGCCCGACACCGCCGCAAAGATCGTGCTGCCCAGGATGTTGGTGTGCAGCAGCCGGCCCGGCAGCGCATTGACCCAGGGCGCCAGGCCCTTGAACATGTTTTCCGACAGCTTGGTGCGGAACAGGATCTCGCCCATCCAGATGAACAGCGGCAACGCGGTCAGCGTCCAGCTGCTGGCCGAGCCCCAGATGGTGACGGCCATCGCGTCGCCTGCGCTGCGCGAGGAAAACAGCTCCATGCCGATCCAGGCCACGCCGGCCAGCGTGAGGCCAATCCAGACGCCGCTGCCCAGCAGGGCGAACAGGGTGACGATCAGAAACCCGGTGACGACCATTTCATTCATGGCGGGTCTCCGATCCGTCGTGGCGTTGACGCAGGCCGCGCGCTTCCAGCACCCACTCATCCACGAAGGCGATGAACAGCACCAGCGTGCCGAACGCCATCGCCAGCTGGGGCATCCACAGTGGCGTGGCGTCGTTGCCGGTGGAGATGTCGTGGAACTCGATCGACTGCCACACCAGGCGAGCCGCGAACCAGGCAAACAGCCCGGACAGCAGCACCGCGACGCTCAGGGACCAGAGCTCCAGGCCCCGACGGGCACGGCCCGTGAGCTTGCCCAGCACCAGCGTGACGCGGATGTGCTCGTTGCGCTTGAGCGTGTGCGCCAGGGCCAGGAAACCGGCGGCGGCCATGGCGTAACCAGCGTAAGCGTCCGTGCCCGGCACGTGGAACTGGAACTGCCGGCCCAGCACCGACAGCAGCACCATGACCAGCACGCCGATCATGAACACCGCCGCGAGCCAGGCGCAGCCGTCGTACAAGGCATTCAGCGTGCGTCGCATGGGCTGCCGTGGCTCACTTGCGGAACGCGTCGACCATGGCCTGGCCTTCAGGGCCGGCTTTGGCGAGCCACTCCTTGAGCATGGTGTCGCCGACCTGCTTCATGTCGGTTTTGAGCTGCGCGGGCGCCGGCAGGATCTGCATGCCACCGGCCTTGAGTTTGTCCAGGCTTTCCCCGTTGGCCTTCTTGCTCTCGGCCCAGCCGCGGGTCTCGGCGTCGGCGGCGGCCTTCAGCACGGCGTCCTGCGTCGGCTTGTCCAATGCGTCGAAGGCTTTCTTGTTCACCAGCAGTGCGTTCTTGGGCAGCCAGGCCTGCGTGTCGTACCAGTACTTCACGTGTTCGTACAGCTTGGCGTCGGCACCGGTGGAGCCGCTGGACATCATGCTTTCGGTCACGCCGGTGGCGAAGGCCTGGCTGACCTCGGCCGCCTGCACGGTGACGGGCTGGGCGCCCACCAGCTCGGCGATGCGCGCAGTGGCCGGGCTGTAGGCGCGCCACTTGATGCCCTTCAGGTCGGCCGCGCTGTTCAGCGGTTTCTTGCTGTACACGCCCTGGGGCGGCCACGGCACGGCGAACAAAACCATCATGCCCTGCTCGGCCAGCTTCTTCTCCAGCACCGGGCGTTGCACCTTCCAGAGCTTGGCCGCTTCGTCGTAGCTGTCGGCCAGGAACGGCAGGCCATCGGCACCAAACACCTGCCATTCGTTCTGGTAGTTCACCAGCAGGATCTCGCCGGCCTGGGCCTGACCGCCCTGCACCGCGCGCTTGATCTCGGGCGCCTTGAACAGCGCGGCGTTGGCGTGCACCGTCATCTTGAGCTTGCCGCCGCTGGCCTTGTCCACGTCGGCCGCGAACTGGCTGATGTTGACCGTGTGGAAGTTGGTCGCCGGGTAGGCGGTGGCCAGGTCCCACTTGGCCTGGGCAAAGGCCGAGGTGGAAAACGCGATGGCGGCAGCGGCCATCGAGAGTTGGAATGCGCGTCGTTTCATGGGAGCTCCGGTGGGTGGGGTGGAACAGATCGCAGGCAGACCCTGCGGGGAATGGGTGCACGGACTGTAGGCGCCGTGCTGGCGGATTGTGATGGGTGTTTTCCCTTATCGTCAACAAATCGTTGGCAAATCATCAGCAAAAAATCTAAACTCGGCGCCATTGCAGGAGAGCACATGGCCAAGACACCCAAAGCAACAACCACGCCCGCCGCCAAGGCGCCCGGCTCGCACATCGTGTCATCGGCGCACCTGGTCTCGCCCCAGAGCGCGGAGATGAGCGAGTTCGAGTTCGGCCTGATCGTGGCCAGCAACGCCTTCCACCGCTGGGTGGTGCATTGCATGTCGGCCGCGGGGCTGAAGGACCTGATGCCGCTGGATGTGCTGGTCCTGCACCACGTCTCGCACCGCGCGCGCGACAAGCGCCTGTCCGACATCTGCTTCATCATGAACATCGAGGACACGCACCTGGTGAACTACTCGCTCAAGAAGCTGGTGAGCCTGGGCGTGGTGGTGTCCAGCAAGTCGGGCAAGGAAGTGACCTACGCCGCCACCGAAGCCGGCAGCGTCAGCGTGCAGCGCTACCGCGAGATCCGCGAGCAATGCCTGATCCAGGCGCTGCACGCCGACGACGGACTCAACAAGGACATCGGCGAGCTCGCCAGGCTGCTGCGCGTGCTCTCGGGCATGTACGACCAGGCGGCGCGGTCCGCGGCATCGCTGTGAAGCCCCCCCGCCTGCTCGCCCTCGGCGACAGCGCCTGGACGCTGGAGTTCGGCAGTGCCATCGACCCTGCCATCAACGCCCGCGTGATGGGCCTGGCCGAGCGCGTGGCGCAGGCGCGTGGTTCGGAACCGCTGCTGGCATCGATCACCGATGTGGTGCCCACCTTCCGCTCGCTCACGGTGCATTACGACCCCTTGGAAGCCGATGCCACCGCGCTGGGCGAGCGCCTGCGGGTGCTGGCGCAAGACGGTCATCAGGCCATGCAGCCCGGCCGCCTCTGGCACCTGCCGGTGTGTTTCGACGCCGACTTCGCGCCCGACCTGCCGCGCCTGGCCGAAGCCAAAGGTCTGAGTCAGGTCGAGGTGATCCAGCGCCTGCTCACCGCCACGTTCCGTGTCTACATGCTGGGCTTCCAGCCGGGCTTCCCGTACATGGGTGGCGTGCCGCCCGAGCTGCACATGCCTCGCCTGCCGGCGCCGCGCCAGAAGGTGCCCGCGCAATCGCTGGCCGTGGCCGGCGAGATGTGCGCGGTCTACCCCTGGGAAAGCCCCGGCGGCTGGAACCTGCTCGGTCGCACGCCGGTGGTGCTGTTCGACCTGCGCCACGCCGAGCAGCCGGCCCTGCTCGCGGCCGGCGACGAGGTGCGGTGCCACGCCGTGGACCGTGCCACCCACGACCGACTGTCCGCCGAGATCGCTCGTGGGCTGCCACGCGCAACGTTTCTGAAGGCACCCGAGCGATGAGCGGCCTGCTGGAAATCGTGCAACCCGGCATCGGCACCACCGTGCAGGACCGCGGCCGCGCGGGCCACCGGCACCACGGCATGCCGCTCTCCGGCTGGCTCGACGGACCGCTGGCACGTGCCGCCAACGCCCTGCTCGGCAACCCGCCTGACGCCGCCGTGCTGGAACTGCGCGGCATGGGCACCGTGCTGCGCGTGAAGGCCGGGCCGGTGCGCGTGGCACTGGCGGGCCGCATCGGTGGCACCTGCCAGCGCGGCGACGGCGGCCGCAGCGCCCTGCCCGCCTGGCACAGCGTCACGCTGCGCGAGGGCGACCAGTTGCTGCCCGGCCCGGCCGAAAGCGGCTGTGCCTACCTGGCCGTGGCTGGCGGACTGCGCCTGGACCCACAGCTGGGCAGCCGCTCCAGCTACTGGCGTGCCGGGCTGGATGGCGTGCTGGGCCGTGCTTTCCAACCGGGCGATCAACTGCCCTGCGGCGCCTGGCTGCTCGCGGATCCCAGGGAGTGGCGCTGCCGTTCTCCGTGGACCACCAGCGAGGGCCCTGTGCGCGTGCTGCCCGGCCCGCAGCAGGATCATTTCACCGCCGACGCCATCGCGTTGTTCCTGAGCCAGGACTGGGAAGCCACCGCCGCGCAGGACCGCATGGGCCTGCGCTTCCAGGGCGAACCGCTGGCGCACGTCAACGCTGCGGCGGCGGACATCGTGTCCGACGGCGTCACGCCCGGCGCCATCCAGGTACCGGCCAACGGCCAACCCATCGTGCTGCTCGCCGACGGCCAGACCGTGGGCGGCTACCCCAAGATCGCCACCGTGATCAGCGCCGACCTGCCCCGGCTGGCGCACCTGAAGCCCGGCATCCGCGTGCGCTTTGAAGCCGTGAGCCACGAAGCGGCGCACCGCGCCTTGCTGGACGAACATCAACGCTGGCAACGCTGGCTCGCCTCGCGCGAGATCTATTTGCCACCGGGCACGGTGGACGAAGACGCGCTCTACGCATCCAATCTGATCGACGGCATGCAACGTGCCGACCCCTGACCAGGAGCCCCTCATGAACCCAACCAGCATCAACCTCAACGCCGACCTCGGCGAAAGCTTCGGCGCCTGGCGCATGGGCGACGACGCGGCGCTGCTGCAGGTGATTGGCAGCGCCAACATCGCCTGCGGTTTTCACGCGGGTGACCCGGTGGTCATGCGCGAGACCGTGCGCCTGGCGCTGGCCAACGGCGTGAGCCTGGGTGCCCACCCGGCGTTCCCGGACCTGCAGGGTTTCGGCCGACGCGCGATGCAACTGTCGACCCAGGAGCTGGAAGCCACCATCCTCTACCAGGTGGGCGCGCTGCAGGCCATGGCCGCGGCCGAAGGCGGCCGTGTCACGCACGTCAAGCCGCACGGCGCGCTCAACAACATCGCCTGCGCCGACGCCAACGTGGCCGCCACCGTGGCACGCGCCGTGCGCGCACTGGACCGTGAGCTCATCCTGCTCGCGCCCGCCCTCTCGGCGCTGGAAGCGGCCGGCGAGGCGGCGGGCCTGCGCGTGGGCCGCGAGGTGTTCGCCGACCGCAGCTACCAGGCCGACGGCCAGCTCACCCCGCGCTCCCAGCCAGGCGCCGTGCTGCACGACGCCCAGGCCTGTGTGCAACACGTGCTGCGCATGCTTGACGCCGGGGGCATCGTCACCGCCGACGGCCAGCGCCTGCCGACCCCCATTCACAGCATCTGCGTGCACGGCGACGGGCCCGACGCTGTGGCCTCGGCGCAGCAGATCCGCCTCGCGCTGGAGAAGGCGGGATTTCAGCTCGCCCCGCTGACCGCGCTGGTCTGAGAGGCTGAGAGTCTTTCGTCCGTGCCCGCCTTGCACGCCAGAACGGCCCAGCTCGTGGTTGCAAATGCTCGCCGTAGCCCGGGCTACGGCTGTGCTTTGCGCCTAGATCCGGGCCGTTTTGGCGCGCCTTTCAGGCCCGGTCAAAAAACGCTCAGCCTCTGAACCCCGGGGTTGGGCTGGGTATCATCAAAGCCCCTCACCCAACCCTCTCCCGCTGCCGGGAGGGGGCGCCGGTCCACAACGCACCGGCACAACCCAAGGAATTCCGTGTTCAAGAATGTAACGATCTACCGCATCGCGCCCGGCTGGACGGCGACGCTGGAGTCGATGGAAGCCGCGCTCGACGCGGCCCGTTTTGTGCCCTGCGGCGCCACGCAGGACAAGGCCGTGGGCTGGGTCGAGCCGCGCGGCGAGGCGCATGGCCCGCTGGTCGAATCCGTGGCCGGGCAGCGCATCCTCAAATTGATGATCGAGACCAAGGCCGTGCCCGGCTCGGTCGTGCGCGAGAAGGCGGACGAAGAAGCCGAACACATCGAAGCCACCACCGGCCGCAAGCCCGGCAAGAAGCAGATGAAGGAACTGCGCGAAGACGCGCTGCTGTCCCTGCTGCCCCAGGCCTTTCCGCGCCGCATGGGCGTGTGGGTCTGGATCGACCTGGCCAACGGCCTGCTGGTCACCGATGCCAGCAGCCAGGGCAAGCTCGACGAGCTGGTGACCGCCCTGGTCAACGCCTTCAACGACCTGTCGCTCACCTTGCTGCAGACCGCCGTGACGCCGCAGACCGCGATGACTTCGTGGCTCTCGGCCCCGGTGTCCGACGAAGACGAAGGCGGCGCACCGGGTGGCTTCTCGGTCGAGCGCGAGTGCGAACTGAAATCGGGCGACGAAGAGAAGTCGGTCGTGAAGTTCACCCGCCACAACCTTGCCACCGACGAGGTGCGCAAACACATCACCGAGGGCAAGCTGCCCACGCGCCTGGCCATGAGCTGGGAAGGCCGCATCGGCTTCGTGCTCACCGAGTCCATGCAGCTCAAGAAACTCGCGTTCCTCGAAGGCGTGTTCGACGACCGCGCCGCCGACGGCGAAAGCGGCTTCGACACCGACGTGGCACTGAGCACCGGCGAGCTGAACAAGCTGATCCCCGAACTGATCGAAGCCCTGGGCGGCGAGATCGTGCCCGGCATGGCGATGCCCGATGCGCCAACGGCCGCGCCGGCCAAACCCAAACAGGAAGCCGTCACCGCCGTGGGCGACGACGAAGACCCACCGTTTTGATCCCCCACTGAGCCATGCTGCAAGTGATCGCCATCAGCCTCGGTGCCAGCATCGGCGCGCTCTCGCGCTGGCAGCTCAGCCTGTGGCTCAACCAGGGCCACGCGGTGTTGCCCTGGGGCACGCTCACGGCGAACTGGACCGGGGCCTGGCTGGTGGGCGTGGCGGTGGTGTTCTTCCAGAGCCAGACGCAGCTCGACCCGGCCTGGCGGCTCGCCATCGTGACCGGGTTTCTGGGCGCGCTCACCACGTTTTCCACCTTCTCGGTGGAGGTGGTGAGCATGCTGCAACACGGCCGCTGGCTGCTGGCCACCGGTACCGCGGGCCTGCACCTGTTCGGCTCGCTGCTGCTCACCGTGCTCGGCATGAAGATGGCGGGCTGGTGGTGGGCCCCGGCCTGACCCCGACCCGTTGAAAACCCGAGCGGCCACGCCCGCCAGGCTTGGGTGCGCTATCGCACAGACGCCCCCGCGCCATGCGCCCAGATTGGACTCCCCACAAGTTACAGCCGGGGGTTGACCATGATTTGGATTCGCAAGGGGCAGGCGCCCGCCTCCTTGGCACGGGCGCAGTTCGCGGAGCGCTTCCGGGCCTCGTTCATGGACCCGGCCTTCCGTGCCGAGGATTCGTCCATCGACCGGCTGGAAGCCGGCCGCCTTCAGCGAAGGCCGCAAAGCACCCTCGACGCACCAGGCCGGCAAAGGCTACGCGGACCCGGACTACCAGCTGTCCGACGAATGGGTGACCACCAGAGAGCGGCTGGATGCCGCCCAATTGCAGTGGGCCGACCCGGCCACGCCTTCGCGCGTGCTGCTGGTCTGCGGCTCGGCGCGCAACGACGGCACCTGCCCGGGTGAAATCTCCAAGAGCTTTCGGCTGGTGGAAACGGCCCGCGAGGTGCTGGAGCCGCTGGGCATGCAGACCGACCTGCTGGACCTGAGCCTGCTCACCTCCGAATACGGCCTGAACATCCACCCCTGCAAGGGCTGTTTGTCCACCGCCATGCCGCTGTGCCACTGGCCCTGCAGCTGCTACCCCAACCACGCGCTGAACCAGACCAGCGACTGGATGGCACAGATCTACGAGCGCTGGACCTCGGCCCACGCGGTGCTCATCGTCACCCCGGTCTACTGGTACCAGAGTCCGAGTCCGCTCAAGCTGATGATGGACCGCATGGTGTGTGCCGATGGCGGCAACCCCGACCCCACCACCACCGCAGGCAAAAACGCCGCCAAGGCCAAAGCCCTGGAGATGGCCGGCTGGAGCTACCCACAACACCTGGCCGGCCGTGCCTACGGCGTGCTGGTGCACGGCGACGTGGCCGGCATTGAAGGCGCCCGGCGATCCTTGTGTGACTGGCTGGACTGGATGGGGTTCATCGACGCTGGCGTGATGGCCCGGCTGGACCGCTACATCGGCTACTACGAACCCTATGCCAACAGCCACGAAGCCCTGGACCGGGACGAGGACCTCCATGAAGAAACCCGCAACGTGGCGCGTGCGGTGGCCAAGGCCGTGGTCGAACTGCGCGCCGGCCGGCTGCAGACCGCACAGCCCCACCTGAAACGTCCCCGGCCCAAGTAGCGCAGAGGGCCGTGGCCCACACCCCGCCGGCTGCCACCGCAGCAGCCAGTCGACCGCGCTCTGCGCGCCGACGCCGGTCCTGACAACCTCACGCAACCACCCCGCGCGGGCGACCACGGGACAGCATTCATTGATCCAGATCAAACGTTCTTAAATATGCATTTCATTTGAATGATATCGGACTTATAGTCCGCGCATGTCCAGTTTTCAGCACCCCCAACGAGCCCGCCAGCGCTGGGTCTTGTTGTGCCTTCTGCTCTGCTGGGGCATCGTTTTTGCATCACCGCTGTTGACCCACCGCGGCATGACGGAGGTCTGCAGCGGCAGTGGCGTCAAGTGGGTCGATGCCGGCGACAGCCCGGACTCGGTGCCTGTCCCGACGCTGGATTGCGCCCTGTGCCTGCCGCCGTTCCTGCCCACGCCAACGGCACACCCATCGTTCACCGAACGGCACACCCACCACACGCTGACGGCGTGTGCCGAGCGCCGTGCGCACACCTCTCCCGCGGCCATGCCACCTCCCGCGCGTGGCCCACCCCTTTTCCAAACCCAAACCCAAAAGGTTCACACATGAAAAGCGACAGCAGCTTGCCCTCCAAAGACACCACCGCATGGGGTCGCCGACGTTTCCTGAACACCGCCGCACTGGCGGGACTGACGATGGGCGCCGCGGCCTGCACCGAAAAAGAATCCGGTGCCGGCAACGCCCCCGCCGCAGCGCCGGCCGCGGCCCCCGATGCCGCACACAGCAGCGCCAACGCCACGCACCTCAAGCCCGGTGAGCTCGACACCTACTACGGTCTGTGGAGCGGTGGCCACACCGGCGACATGCGCGTGCTCGGCATGCCCTCGGGTCGCGAACTGCTTCGCATCCCCTGCTTCGTGCCCGACGCCCTGGTGGGCTGGGGCATCACCAACGAGTCCAAGGCGATCATGGGCACCAAGCCCAATGGCGCGCTGCGCCACACCGTGGGCGACACCCACCACACGCACGCCTCGTACAAGGACGGCAACTACGACGGCCGCTACGCCTGGATCAACGACAAGATCAACAGCCGCATCGCGCGCATCCGTCTGGACTATTTCATCTGCGACAAGATCACGCAGCTGCCCAACGTGCAGGGCTTCCACGGCATCTTCCCCGACAAGCGCGACCCGGTGGACCCCGCCATCAACTACACCACGCGCGTGTTCTGCGGCGGCGAGTTCGGCATTCCGCTGCCCAACGCCGGCACCGAGGACGCGGCCAAATACCGTTCGCTGTTCAGCTGCGTCGATGCCGAAACCATGGAAGTGCGCTGGCAGGTGCTGATCGACGGCAACTGCGACCTGGTGGCCACGTCCTACGATGGCAAGCTGGCCGCGTCGAACCAGTACAACACCGAGATGGGCGCGAAGTACGAGGACATGATGTCCGCCGAGCGCGATGCCTGCATCTTCTTCAACATCGCCCGCATCGAAGCGGCGGTGAAGGCCGGCAAGTTCAAGACCTTCGGCAGCTCCAAGGTGCCCGTGGTGGACGGCACACACGAAGCCAACCAGGACCCGACGGCCGCGCTGACCGCCTACGTGTCGGTGCCCAAGAACCCGCACGGCGTCAACGCCAGCCCGGACCAGAAGTACTTCATCTGCGCCGGCAAGCTCTCGCCCACCGCCACGGTGATCGAGCTGGCCAAGGTGCTGGAATGGTTCGACGGCAAGATCGAGAAGCTGGACGACGCCATCGTGGCCGAGGTCGAGATCGGCCTGGGCCCGCTGCACACCGCCTTTGACGGCCGTGGCAACGCCTACACCACGCTGTTCCTGGACAGCCAGATCGTGAAATGGAACGTGGACGCCGCGATCAAGTTCCACGCCGGCGACAAGGCCGCCAAGTACGTGGTCGACCGCCTGGACGTGCAGTACCAGCCGGGCCACATCAACGGCTCGCAGTCGGAGACCATTGCCGCCGACGGCAAGTACCTGGCCGTGGGCTGCAAGTTCTCGAAAGACCGTTTCCTGCCAGTGGGTCCGCTGCACGCCGAGAACGAGCAGATCATCGACATGTCGGGCGAAAAGATGGTGCTGCTGGCCGACCACCCGGTGCGCGGCGAACCGCACGACTTCATCATCTTCAAGCGCGACCTCGTCAAGCCCAAGCAGGTCTATTCGCTCGACGATTTCCCGAACGCCATCAAGGACCCGAAGGACTCGGGCGTGGTGCGCAACGGCAAGAAGGTGACCGTGAAGATGACGTCGCAGGCCCCGGCCTTCTCGCTGCGTGAGTTCAAGGTGAAGGCGGGTGACGAGGTCACGCTGATCCTGACCAACCTGGACAAGATCGAAGACCTGACGCACGGCTTCGCGATCCCGAACCACGACGTCAACTTCATCGTCAACCCGGGCGAAACCGCCTCGGTCACCTTCACGGCGGGCGAGCCCGGCGTGTACTGGTGCTACTGCACGCACTTCTGCCACGCCCTGCACCTGGAGATGCGCACCCGCATGATCGTGGAGGCATGAGCGTCGCGCCGGGCCGCCCCAAGCAAGCTCGCACCGGAGTGCGCTGCACGAAGGTAGGCCCATAAGCCTTCAAAACCTCCCCCCGGGGAGGTCCTGCTTTGCCAGGTCCGATGCCCGCGCCGTGTGGCGCTGGCGTCGGACCCCGCCCCCTGGACCCCAACGATGTCGATTGCACGCCTTTTCTCGGCCGCGCTGACCGCCGCCGCCCTGTTGCTGAGCCCGCTCGGCAACGAAGCCCAGGCGCAGGCCTACGAGGCCCATCTGCCCGCCGACCTGGCCACCAACCCCGACCTGTGCGCCCTCGTGCCCTGCGCGGAGGTCTTCCCGGGCGCCCAAAGTTTTTCCCAGCGCATGGGCCAGCCACCGTATGTGGAGGCCTACGGCGACGCCGACCCGCAACAGCCGGGCAAAAAGGCCCTGCTGGGCTACGTGATGCTCTCGACCGACATCACCGACACCCCGGCCTATTCCGGCAAGCCGGTGATCACGCTGATCGGCATGGACGCGCGCGGCCGCTACGTCGGCGTGAAGGTGCTCAAGCACTCCGAGCCCATCCTGCTGCTGGGCATTCCAGAGTCCACGCTGGTCAACTTCAACAACCAGTACCTCGGCAAGTCGGTCACCGACCAGATCGAGGTCGGTCCTTCGCGCCCGGACGAGAACATCCTGGGCCTGGACGCCATCTCCGGCGCCACCGTCACGGTGATCGCGCAGAACCAGGTGATGCAGCTCTCGGGCTCGGCGGTGGCCCGCCAGGTCGGCATCATCGAACCCACCCGCCGCGACCCCGCTCGTTTCGTGACCAGCGGCCGGCCCTACCGCTGGGACGAACTGGTGAAGATGGGCGCGGTGCAGCGCCTGCGCGTGATGCCCGAGCAACTGGGTCTGGAGCGCAGCGCCGAGCCCTTCATCGAGCTGTGGTTCGGCGACCTCAACCACCCCGATGTGGGCCAGAGCCTGCTCGGCAAATCGGGCTTCGCCACGCTGCGCTCGCGCCTGAAAGACAGCGAACAGGCGCTGTTCGTGGTGCGCAGTGCCGGCATCGAATCCTTCAAGGGCTCGGGGTTCGTGCGCGGTGGCATCTACGACCGCATCCAGGTCAAGCAGGGCGCCGATGCCTTCACCTTCCGGGACCTGGACTCGTTCAACCTCTACGGGCTGGAAGCCGAGGGGGCGCCGCGCTACTCCGAGTCGGCGATCTTCGTGATCCGCTCCGAGAGCTTCTCGGCGGCCTACCCCTGGAAGCTGGCCTTCCTGGGCAACCGCGTGGACCGCGCCACCGGGCACCGCAGCTTCGCGGTCTTCGAGACCAAATACTGGCTGCCCGCCGACATGCTGCAAGGCGGCCGCCCGGTGGTCACCGAGCCCGATGCCCCCTGGGTGCGCATCTGGAAGTCACGCGCCATCGAGATCGCCCTCTTCAGCGCCCTGCTGCTGGCGGTGGCCGTGGTCTATGCCCTGCGCGACAAGCTCACGCGGCGCTCGACCCACAAGAACAAATGGCCGGTCAACGCCTTCAAATACTCGGCCTGGGCCATCAGCATCGGCTTCGTCGGCTTCGGCCTGCTGGCGCAGCCCTCCATCACCCAGGTGCTGACCTGGTTCCACGCCTTGCTGTTCCAGTGGACCTGGTCGCTGTTCCTGTCGGACCCGTTCATCTTCATCTTCTGGGTCTTCATCATCGTCACCGTGTTCGTGTTCGGGCGCGGGCTGTTCTGCGGCTGGATGTGCCCTTTCGGCTCGCTTTCCGAAGCGCTTTACAAGGTGGGTCGCGTGATCGGCCTCAAACGCTTCCAGACCAAGGTGCCGCAGGTCTGGCACGACCGGCTCAAGTGGCTGAAGTACGCCATCTTCTTCGGTCTGCTGGTGGTGTCCATGTTCTCCATGGGCCTGGCCGAGGTGCTGGCCGAGGTGGAGCCGTTCAAGACCACCTTCCTGGTCGGCATCACGAACCGCAGCTGGCCCTACGGACTGTTCGTGGTGGTGATCCTGGGTGCGTCGCTGTTCATCGAACGCCCCTACTGCAAGTACATCTGCCCGCTGGGCGCCTCGCTGGCCATGCCCAGCACGTTCCGCTGGTTCGGCCTGCAGCGCAAGCAGGACTGCAAGAGCTGCAAGGCCTGCGCCGTGGGTTGCGGCGCGCAGGCGATCGACGCCGATGGGCGCATCGACCACCGCGAGTGCCTGCACTGCCTGGACTGCATGGTGCTCTACACCGACCAGAAGGGCTGCCCGCCGCTGGCCAAGGAGCGCAAGCGCCGCGAACGCGACGGCCTGCTCATCACGCCGATCGGGCGCAACGGCTATTTCATCCCCATCGAACCGGTCTCGCCCGTGAGCGCCCGGGCGGCGCAGGGCCCCGATCCGCGCATGCCCACCGCGCCCGCCCAGCCCTGGCCCGGCGGCCGAGCCCCTGGCCTCAAAGGTCTGTGGCAGGAAGTGCAGCACCACCTGTGGCCCTGGAGCCGCGACGGCTGGAAGAGCCAGCGCGCCCTGCAGTTCGCCGGGCTCTCGCTGGCCCTGGCCGCGAGCGTGGCCTGGCTGCTGGCGGCCGACGGGCGGCTGTCGGCCAGCGCCATCATCGGCTGGTGGTTCGGCTGGAGCGTCTACGAGGTGCTGATCCGCATGGCGGGCAAACGCTACGTGAAGGACGGCCCGTGGTGGCAGGCGCGCTACCGCGTGGCGAACTGGATGGACATGCTCAGCTACGTCGGGTTCAAGAACCTGCTGATCGGTGCGACGCTGTTCCTCGTGCTCAAGACCCTGGGGCAGCTGGCGTGAAGACCCAAAGCTTCTGGCGCCAACGGCTGGCTTGCGTGTGGCTGCTGGGCCTGGCCTTGCCCGCGTGCTCCGCGTGGTCCGCCGTGTGGCGGGTGGAGCCGGGCGGCGACATCCAGGCCGTCGTGAGGCAGGCCGCCGCTGGCGACGTGGTGGAAGTGGCGCGCGGCTTCTACAGCGTGAACCTGCGCATCGACAAGCCCCTGACCCTGCGCGGCATCAACCGCCCCACCCTCAGCGGCGGCCAGCGCGGCGACACCATCCGCGTCGCCTCGCCCGACGTGCTGATCGAAAACCTGATCGTGCGCGACTCGGGCACCAGCCTGAAAAGCCAGCACGCGGGCATCTACGTGCAGCCCGGTTCGCACCGCGCCGTGGTGCGGCGTTGCGACCTGACCTACAACCTCTTCGGCCTGTGGATCGAAAAAGCCAACGAAGTGCGCATCGAAGACAACCGCATCACCGGCCTGCGCGACTTCAACTCCTCGCAGCGCGGCAACGGCATCCAGCTCTACAACACACAGGGCGCGCGCATCACCGGCAACGACATCAGCTTCGTGCGCGACGCGCTCTATGTCGACGTGTCGCACCACGCCGAATTCCGCGCCAACCGGCTGCACCACAGCCGCTACGGCGCGCACTACATGAACTCGTACCACAACCTGTGGGAAGACAACGACAGCTACTACAACCGCGGCGGCCTGGCCCTGATGGAGGTGCGCGACCAGGTGGTGCGCGGCAACCGCACCTGGGGCAACTCCGACCACGGCATCATGCTGCGCACCCTGCAGGACTCGGTGATCGAAAACAACGTGGTGGCCGGCAACGCCCGCGGCTTCTTCATCTACGACGTCGAGTACGTGACCCTGCGCAACAACCTGGTGGTGGACAACCACGTGGGCGTGCACCTGTCGGCCGGGTCCACGCGCAACCAGGTCGTGGGCAACGACTTCATCGCCAACCGGGAGCAGGTGCGCTACGTCGGCGCGCGCGACGAACCCTGGGGCCACCCCGAGCCCGGCCAGGGCAACTACTGGAGCAACTACCTGGGCTGGGACCGCGACGGCAACGGCATCGGCGACCTGTCCTACGAAGCCAACGATCTGGTGGACCGCCTGCAGTGGCGCCACCCTTCCATTCAACTCTTGCTGGGCAGCCCCGCCGTGCAGGCCCTGCGCGTGCTGGGACACCAGTTCCCGGTGCTGCGCGTGCCCAGCGTGATCGACCCCCATCCGGCCATGGCGCCGAAACATCCCCACTGGAGCACATGGCGTGACAAGTATTTCCGCTGAGGCCCTGCACCTGGAGGGCGTCACCAAACCCTACGGCAGCCGGCGTGCGCCGCTGCTGGCGCTGGACAACGTGAGCCTGCGGGTGCCGCGCGGCCAGCTTTTCGGCCTGATCGGCCACAACGGCGCCGGCAAGAGCACCCTGTTCAAGCTCGTGCTCGGTCTCATCACCCCCAGCCAGGGCCGCATCCAGGTCAACGGCTGCACGGTGAACGGCCCCGACTTCCGCACCACGCGGCGCGCCCTGGGCTACCTGCCCGAGAACCTGGTGCTGTACGACAACCTCACCGGGCTGGAGACGCTGCGCTTCTTCGCGCGCCTCAAGGGCGCGCCGCAGACACAGTGCGCCGCCCTGCTCGACCGCGTCGGCCTGACCCGGGCCGGCGGGCGTGCGGTGCGCGAGTACTCCAAGGGCATGCGCCAGCGGCTGGGCTTTGCCCAGGCCCTGCTGGGCGACCCGCAGCTGCTGCTGCTCGACGAACCCACCACCGGCCTGGACCCGTCGGCGATCCGCGACTTCTACGACCAGCTCGACCTGCTGCGCTCGCAGGGCGTGACCCTGGTCATCAGCTCGCACATCCTGGCCGAGTTGCAACAGCGCGTCGATGCGCTGGCCATGCTCAGCAACGGCCGCGTGTGCGCGCAGGGCACGGTGCAGGCGCTGCGCGAGCGCTCGCGCATGCCCCTGGTGTTCCAGCTGCGCGCCGCGCCGACCTGGCTGCAGACCCTGGCCACCGAACTGCCCGGGCAACTGGCCGGCGCCGACATCGTGCTGCAGCAGCGCGAACCCGGCCTGCTGGAACTGCGTTGCCCCCGCGAGCACAAGATGCGCGTGCTGGCCTGGCTGGCCAGCGCGGAGCTGAGCGATCTGCAGATCCACGAGCCCTCGCTGGAGGACGTGTACTTCGGCCTGAGGGAGGCACCATGAACCTTTCATTGCAATGGCGCCAGGTGCAGGCCGTGGCCGCCAAGGAATTCCGCGACCGGCTGCGCAACCGCTGGGTGCTGGCCGTGGCCGTGGTCTTCACCGTGTTCTCGCTGCTCATCACCTACTTCGGCTCGGCCGCGCAAGGCCAGATCGGCCCGCGCTCGATCGAGCTCACCATCGCCAGCCTGGTCAGTCTGGTGATCTACCTGATCCCGCTGATCGCGCTGCTGCTCGGCTTTGACGCCATCGTCGGCGAGCGCGAGCGCGGCTCGCTCGACCTGCTGCTGGCCCTGCCCATCACGCGGCTGGAACTGCTGCTGGGCAAGTACCTCGGGCTCGCGGGCGCGCTGACGCTGTCCACCGTGTCGGGCTTTGCGCTGGTGGCCCTGCTGCTGTACCAGCGCTTCAGCTGGGCCGGCCTGTACCACTACGCCGGCTTCGTGCTCAGCTCGGTGCTGCTGGGGCTGGCGTTCCTGAGCCTGGCGGTGCTGCTGTCGGTGCTGGCCCGCGACCGCACCCGCGCCTCGGGCCTGGCCATCGCGCTGTGGTTCGCGCTGGTGCTGGTGTTCGACCTGCTGCTGCTGGGCCTGCTGGTGGCCACCGGCGGCCAGTTCGGCGGCCAGGTCTTCGCCTACCTGCTGCTGCTGAACCCGGCCGACATCTTCCGCATCCTCAACGTGTTTTCGCTCGACGACGTGCAGCGCCTCTATGGCCTGGCCAGCATCCTGCCCCCGGCGCTGAGCCAGGTGGGCTGGCTCAGCAGCGCCATGCTGGCCTGGATCGTCGCACCCCTTGCCCTGGCTTCCTGGAGATTCCGGCCATGAACACCCCATCACACTTCCCCCTGAACCGCCGCCGCCTGCTGTGCGGCTGCGCCGGCCTGGCCACCCTCAGCCTGCTGGGCTGCGGCCAGAGCGGCGATGCCACCTCCAGCGCCCCGGCCGAGATCGACGCCCAGTCCAGCTGCTCGCTGGACGGCATGCAGTTGTCCGACTACCCCGGCCCCAAAGGCCAGATCCGCTACGCCGGCGTGGCCGAGGTGCAGTGGTTCTGTGATTCGGTGGAATTGCTGTCGGTGCTGCTGGCGCCCGAGCAGGTGCGCGCGGTGGTGTCGGTGCACGTGCAAGACATGGGCCAGGCCGACTGGGACCAGCCCCGGGGGCACTGGATCGACGCGCGCCAGGCGCTCTACGTGCTGGGCAGCAAACGCCACGGTTCCATGGGCCCCACGGCCGCCAGCTTTGCCGCCGAAGCCGAGGCCCAGGCCTTCGTGCAGCAATACGGCGGCCGCCTGCTGCGCTACGCCGACATCAAGCCCGAGATGGTGGATCTCAGCGGCGGCGCCCTGCACGACACCCGCATGTGATGCCGCAACGCCGCCGGTTCATCGGTCTCTCGGTGCTGGGCAGCGTGGCGGTGTTCGCCGGTCTGGGCTTGCGCTCGCCGGGTGACCCGGTGGCAGTTGCCCGTACTGGCTCGGAACTGCCGTCCGACGTCTGCCTGGTGGCGCCCACTTTTTCTTACGACGCCGCCTCCGGCCTGCCGTTGAGCGCAGCACGCGAGGTGCCACCCGAGGCGCGCTGCCCGGTCTGCGGCATGTTCCCGGCCCGCCAGCGGCGCTGGGCGGCACAGGTCATTTTTTCCAACGGCGACGTGCAGTACCTGGACTCGCCCCTGAGCCTGTTTCTTTACCTGCAGCAGGTTCCGCGCTACACCGCAGGCCAGAGCGCCGACCGCATCGTGGCCTCGTACGTCACCGACCTGGACAGCGGCGTCTGGGTGCCCGCCGAACAGGCCCTGTATGTGCATGGGTCCAGGCTGATGGGCCCGATGCGATCGGGCAACCTGCCTGCGTTCGCCACCAAACACCAGGCAGGGGTGTTCATCGACCAGCACGGAGGCGAATGGCTCACGGCCGCGCGCTTGCGCAAAGGCCTGCCCGCACCGCTGCAGCGGCTCGCCCCGCACACCCATGGCTGAAGCCCGGTTCACCTTGATGCGTGTCAAAAACTGTTTTAATTATTCATATAAAATGAATGTTAAAAATCCACCCCACTCCCTTCACCACTCCATTCAAGGACACCCCATGAACGCCAAGAACCTCCTCCTGATCCTGGGCTGCAGCGCTGCCCTGCTGGCCTGCGGCGAAAAGCCCGCCGAGACCACGGCGGCGGCGCCGGCGGCTGCTACCCCGGTGACTGCAGCCGCCCCGGCGCCCGCCCCTGTGGCCGAAAACACCGTGGGCAAAAAAGTCTATGGGGCGACTTGTGCCATGTGTCATGCGGCTGGCGTGGCCGGCGCGCCCAAGCCCGGTGACAAGGCCGACTGGGGTCCGCGTATCGCACAGGGCAACGACACGCTCTACAAACACGCCATCGAAGGCTACACCGGCGCCAAAGGCATGATGCCCGCACGCGGGGGTAGCACGACCCTCTCCGACGACGATGTCAAGGGTGCCGTGGACCACATGGTCGCTTTGTCTCAGTAAACGACACGCCGGCACCATGACTCACCTGCTCCAACGCCGTCGCTGTCTGGCCGGGCTGGGCGGCCTGCTCGTCACGGGCCTGGGCTTGCGCCCGGCACTGGCCAACCCCGATGTTCAACGCGTGTCCCGCGCCCTGATGGGCACGAAGGTGGACATCGTGGCGCAGGGCGACGACCCCGCCAGCACGGCAGTCGCCATCCAGGCCGCCTTTGCGGAGATGCAGCGCCTGGAACGCATGATGAGCCGCTACAGGGCCGACAGCCTGGTGTCCGCACTGCACCGCAGCGCGGGTCGGTCATGGGTGGATGCGCCGCCGGAGCTGATGGCGGTGCTGCAGCGCGCCGCCGAACTGTCCCGGCTCAGCGATGGCGCCTTTGACATCACCGTGGGGGCGTATGACGGCTGGTCGTTCGACGCCAAGCATGCGCGCATCCCGTCGCCCGCGGAACTGCGCAGCGAACGCCGGCTGGTGGATTTTCGCGAGGTGTCGATCAACCCCCAGGCTGGCCAGGTCGGCCTGAACCGGTCGGGCATGCGCATCGACCTGGGCGGGGTGGCCAAGCTGCCCATCCTGCAGGCCGGCCTGCGGGTGCTGGAACGACACGGGCTGCGCAACGCCATGCTGAACGGCGGCGGCGATGTGCTGACGCGTGGGCAGCTCCTGGGTCGCGACTGGCGCGTCGGCATCCGCGACCCGCGGGCGCCCGAGCGGCTGATCGGCACGGTGTTTCTCGGCGACGGTTGCGTGGCATCGTCCGGCGACTACGAGCGGTGCTTCGTTCGCAACGGGCGGCGCTATCACCACGTGCTCGATCCGGTCTCCGGCATGCCCAGCAGCGGTGTGCGGGGAGTGGTCCTGGTGTCGCGCCAGCCGGACCCCGTCAACGGCCTGGGTGCCGCGATCATGGCGGCGGGCGCCGCTGCTGGACAGCATCTGCTCTCGCCCCTGCACGAGGTGGACAGCCTGATCGTGGATAGAAATGCCAGCGTCCGGACCACGGGACGCATGGACGTGCGCCTGCAAGCGGCCTGAGGACGGCCCCGGCGCGTCAACCGGCCCTGGCCGGCTTGGGTTTTCGCGCCGCCGCCGGCTTGTGCCGGGCAGCGGCCTTACTGGTGGAGGCCGGCGCCTTTTTCGGCGGGGCCAGCGAAGCAAACTGGATGGGAATCAGGTGGGGCAACTGACCCGCAGGCGCCTTGCCTGCCGCCATGGGCGCGAGCAGGTCGGCCAGCGTGATGCCATCGAGCACATCGAAGAAGCCCTGCATGGCCTTGTGCAAGGAATCCTTGAGCCGGCAATAGCCATCCAGGCGGCAGGTGTTGGTCTTGCGGTCAA
Organism: Hydrogenophaga sp. L310; assembly: GCF_055703065.1. Taxonomy (NCBI): domain Bacteria; kingdom Pseudomonadati; phylum Pseudomonadota; class Betaproteobacteria; order Burkholderiales; family Comamonadaceae; genus Hydrogenophaga; species Hydrogenophaga sp. L310. The sequence goes on along the minus strand of NZ_JBVPZA010000021.1, from coordinate 10,069 downwards.
AACACTCCACCAGCGTCATATCGGTTTCGGTCTGGCGGATGACTTCGCCCAGGGTCAGTTCTCCGGCCGGCTTGAGCAAGCGCAGGCCACCGCCCCGACCCCGCGTGGTCGCGATCCAGCCACACGCGGCCAGGATCATCGCGATCTTGGTGAGATGGCTGCGCGAAATGCCATGCGCCTCGGCGATCTCGTTCACCGTGGGCGGATGCTCGCGCCCTTCACAAGCTGCGCAATACATCAGCATGCGCAAGCTGTAGTCGGTCCATTGGGTGAGTCGCATGGGGTCATCAGCCTGTCAGAAGAAAGGGCGGGGACGAGAATGGTTCACTGTACCGTCAAAACGGCGGGCACCTTGAGCCCTGCATCAAGGCCACAGGCCTCGCCGTCACCTGCTCAGCCTTTGAGGAGGGCTCCGGTGCCGTCCTGCACCTGCACGTTGATCGCAATGCCCTGGCGCACGCTCATCGAAACGGTGCAGAACTCCTCGAATTGGGCGAGCACGCGGTCCAGGTGCTCGATGTCGGCGGCGGCCTGCCCCAGCTCCAGTTTCACGTTGATGCCCATGATGCGCAGGCGCTTGTTTTCATTGCGCCCGACCTCGGCCGTGGCGGTCGCCTTGAGGGCGCCCGGATCCTGCTTGAATTTCTGCAAGGAAAACAGCAGGCTCGCGCTCAGGCAGTTGGCCACCGCGGCCAGCAGCATGTGGTCGGGCGCCGGGCCTGCGCCCAGCCCCAGAGGCGCAGGTTCGTCGGCCAGCATCTGCGGGATGGCTGCGCCGAAGTCAACCAGAAACTGGTAACCCGACTGGCGGGTGATGGTCACGCTGGCGTTTTCGCTCATGGGAGCTCCTGAAGAATGCGACCGCTGGACACGGGGCCGACGGTCGAGGGTTTCCGATTGTGCGCACAGGCCACCAGATTGACCAATGTCAAATCTTGATCTGCGGTCGATCTCTATAGTAACAAACTCCCCGGGGTATCAAACAACCGGATTCGTTTACTGAAAGGAGACAACCATGTCCAAGACCCTGCAACCCGACCAGCGGGTTGAACCCGCGCGCCGCCGCTTCCTGGCCGGTCTGGGCGCCCTGCCGCTGGCCGCGGCGCTGTCGCAGACCAGCACCCCGGCGCATGCCGACAGCGTCAAGAGCAGCGCCCGCATCGTGATCGCGGGTGCGGGTGCAGCGGGCCTGTCGGCAGCCTCGCAACTGGCGGCCCGCCTGCAGGGCGCCAGCATCACCGTGATCGACGCACGCAAGGAGCATTATTACCAGCCCGGCTTCACCCTGGTCGCCGCGGGCATCAAGTCGCAGAACTACACGGTTTCAAACACCGGTGACTACCTGCCCCAGGGCGTCGAGTGGATCACGGAGCGGGTGGCCGAAATCGATCCGGAAGGCAACAAGGTGGTCACCGAAAGTGGCAAGGCCGTTCCCTACGATTTCCTGATCCTGGCGACCGGCCTGGAGCTGAACTACGCCGGCATCGAAGGCATGGACACGGCGCGCATCGGCCAGAACGGCATGGGCAGCATCTACCACAGTCCGCAGGCCGCCACCGCCACCTGGCAAGCCATGTCGGCCTTCGCGGACAAGGGCGGTATCGGCGTCTTCGGCCGACCGGCGGGCGAGATGAAATGTGCAGGCGCCCCGCTCAAATACACCTTCATCACCGACGACCACCTGCGCCGTCGCGGCAACCGCGGCAAGGCCGAGATCATCTACATGGCCCAGAGCAAGTCGCTGTTCGGCGTGCCCATCGTGGCCGAAAAAGTGCGCATGCTGTTCCAGGACCGCGGCGTCAAGGTCAACCATGAACATGTTCTCCAGGCCATCGATCTGGACAAGCGCATCGCGACCTACAAGACCCTCACCGGAACGGCGGAGCAGCCGTACGACTTCATCAATGTGGTGCCGCCCATGCGCGCGCCCGAGGTGGTGCGCAACAGTCCTCTGCCCTGGACCGAAGGGCCGTTCGCGTCCGATGGCTGGGTTGAAGTGGACCGCGACACGCTGCGCCACAAGCGCTACCCCAACGTCTTCGGCGTGGGTGACATCGCCGGTGTACCCAAGGGCAAGACGGCGGCCAGCGTGAAGTGGCAGGTGCCGGTGGCCGTGTCACACCTGATCGGTGACATTTCGGGAAAGGCCTCCAGCGAGGTCTACAACGGCTACACCAGTTGCCCGCTGATCACCCGCCTGGGCCAGGCCATGCTGATCGAGTTCGACTACAAGGACAACCTGATCATGTCCTTCCCCGGCGTCATCGCGCCGCTCGAAGAGCTCTGGATCAGCTGGGTCATGAAAACCATGGCCCTCAAACCCACCTACATCAGCATGCTGCGCGGCCGCGCCTGACCCCCAAGGAGACTCCCCATGAAAGAACTCGATCCGATGGTTTTTCTCTCCGTGTTCCAGGAGATGCTCGGCCCCCTGCTCTGGATCATGCTGCTGGTCGCGGTGCTGGGCATCCTGGCCTTCCTGGCGCTGCTGGTGCGCGAGCGCGGCCTGGTTTCGCGCCGCCTCGTGCGCGCCGAAGTGCTCGGCATTTTTGGCGGTGCTCTCGCGCTGGTGATCATGGCCAAGGTATCGTCCTCGGGCTTCACCGATGCTGGCGGCCCGGCCGACTGGTTCCTGATTGCCCTCGTCTATGGCGTGGGTCTGGTCGCCACCGTGGTCCTGACCTACACCCTCATGGGCTGGATCTCACCGCGGCGAGCGAGCCACTGACCACGGCACGCCAGCCCGTTTGCGAAGGCCGCCACACGCGGCCTTCGCTTTTTTTCAACGACATCGCGTAAGGGCTATGTCGCATATTCCGGGTACCGTTGCGGGTTTGACCGAAAATCACACCTGCACTGAAACAATGAACCTGCGCGCCCAACAACGGGCGCCGGCCAACGCCGGTTCATATTTGACAAATTCGTGAAAAAAACAGTGTCATGGACCGGGTAAGCTTGGGCCGTACATTCGAAAGCTGACTATGAGACGACTGGAAGATTTCCGCCTGAAGATGGGCCACCAGGAAATGGTGCCCATCATGATCGGCGGCATGGGTGTGGACATTTCCTCGGCCGACCTGGCACTGGAAGCATCCCGCCTGGGCGGCGTGGGGCACATCTCCGACGCCATGATCAAGACGGTAACCGACCGCCGCTACAAGACCAAGTTCGTCAAGGCCAAACAGGCCTTGTACAAATACAACATGGACTCCGAGGACAAGTCGGCCATCAAGTTCGATCTCGGTGATCTGGCCGAGGCCACCCGCCTGCACGTCGAGCACACCATGGGCCGCAAGCGCGGCAGCGGCATGGTGTTCATCAACTGCATGGAAAAGCTGACGATGAACGCGCCCAAGGAAACGCTCAAGATCCGCATGTCCTCGGCGCTGGACGCCGGCATCGACGGCATCACGCTCGCGGCCGGTCTGCACCTGGGTTCGTTCGCGCTGATCGAAGACCACCCGCGTTTCCGCGACGCCAAGCTGGGCATCATCGTCAGCTCGCTGCGCGCGCTGCAGCTCTTCCTGAAGAAAAACAGCCGCCTGAACCGCCTGCCCGACTACGTTGTGGTGGAAGGCCCGCTGGCCGGTGGCCACCTCGGCTTCGGCATGGACTGGGCGCAATACGACCTGGCCACCATCGTGGCCGAAATCCTGGCCTGGATGAAGGCCGAGCAGCTTGACATCCCGGTCCTTCCTGCGGGCGGCATCTTCACCGGCACCGACGCCGTGCGCTTCATGGAAATGGGCGCCTCGGGCGTGCAGGTGGCCACGCGCTTCACCGTCACCAAGGAATGTGGCCTGCCCGACGACATCAAGCAGGAGTACTTCAAGGCCAACGAAGACGACATCGAAGTCAACGAGATTTCGCCCACGGGTTACCCGATGCGCATGATCAAGAGCAGCCCGGGCATCGGCGACGGCATCCGCCCGAACTGCGAGGCCTATGGTTACCTGCTCGACGCCAATGGCAAGTGCGCCTACGTCACGTCGTACAACCGTGAAGTGTTGGCGCACCCGGGTGAAAAACGCATCAAGGTCATGGACAAGACCTGCCTGTGCACCCACATGCGCAACTTCGACATCTGGACCTGCGGCCAGCTCACCTGGCGCCTGAAAGACACCACCGTGCGCAACGCCGATGGCAGCTTCCAGTTGCTGAGCGCAGAACACGTGTTCAAGGACTACCAGTTCAGCACCGACAACCGGGTGGCGATGCCCGAGCCCGAAGCCGTGCCCGCCTGAACCCGGGTCATCCGCCCCCGCGCTGCATGTAAAGGTCGAAGCGCTTCATGAACGTGAAGCGCTGAGCTGCGTCCAGCCCGCTGAAGGCGAAACTCACGCGCAGCACCGGCATGCGCATGAGGGCGATCACACGCGGCGGCATGACCTGCCAGCGCAGCTGCAGCGCCCCCGGTGCGATGGCCACCCGGGCCGCACCGGCATCGATCTGCCAGGGGCAGCTGCCAATGGCCGCGGGCAGCCAGCCCAGCCATTCGGCCTCGGTGCAGCCCATGTCGCGATCGAAAGTTTCGGCGTAGCTCGACTGCATGGGATCTCAACCACCCGCTATGGGAGGCCAGATCGCCAGAACATCACCTTCGGCCAGCGTCGCGGTCATGCGCTTTTCAGGCTCCACGTATTTGCCGTTGACCAGCACCAGATGCACCAGCTTCGGCGGCAGGCCAAAGGGTTCGATGATCTGGCTGATGGGCGCGGCCGGACTCACGTCCAGCTCGACGAGGTTGCTGCGCCGCGCCTCGGCGGGCAGGTAGTCCGTCAGGGTGGCGAAGAGCTTGAACGTGATTTTCATGGATGTGATTTTCCCATTCCGGGCTGCGCCGCGTCAGCGGCGCCGGGTATCGCCCCTGACGGAGCGGCGGAATGGATTCATCGGCGGCGGTCGTCGGCAGCGCCGCTCCACTGCCCCTGCCCCTGCGCGCTGGCGAGGTAGGCGTCCATCAGCCTGGTCGGGTCGGCCATCAGCGTGTCCTTCCATTCGCCCAGGCGCACCTGCCCTTCCACCAGACCCCGCATGACGCCCACGTGATCGGTCCAGCCCACGCTGTTGCAACCGACCATGAGGTCGTCCTTGAATTGCAGGCTCAGGTGGCGGCCCGACTTCTCATCGGTCAGCTCCACGTGTTCGCCACCCCGCAGGCCTTCCCAATTGCCGAAGCTGGTGGAGATCATGCCCAGCGTGTCGAGCACGTTGATCTGCGTCACGCCCTTGAGCTCCACCTTCTGGCCCACCATGTTGAGCGCGGCCACACGCGCTTGCTCGGCGGCGTTGGGCTGGATGGCGCTCACGATGGTCTTGCCACTGACCTTGTCGAAGGCCTCGGCGCAGTCGCCCGCGGCGTAGATGCCGGGCACATTGGTCTGCAGGTGTTCGTCGGTCAGCACGCCGACCAGGCAGCGCACACCGCTGTTTTCCAGGAAGCCGATGTTGGGCTTGACGCCGGTGGCGCTGATGACCAGATCGGCCTCCAGGCGGTCACCGGTGGACAGGCGCACCTGCATCTTGCCGTTGGATGCGGTCGACGACCCGATGCCCACCACCTGCGCGATCTTGCCCAGCAGGCCGGGCTCGGCACCGTCGCCGCGCTCGATCGCTTCGACCCGCGCGCCGGTGAAGACCTTCACGCCCTTTTTCTGGCACCAGTCCTTGATCATGCCGCCCGCGGTGGGGCCCATCATGCGGGGCACCATGCGGTCGCCCATCTCCACCACGGAGAGCTCCACACCACGCTGTTGCAGCGATTCCATGATGATGCAGCCGATGAAACCGGCGCCCATCTGCAGCACCTTGGCGCCGGGCTTGGCCAGGTTGGCGATGGCACGCGCGTCGGCCAGCGTCCAGCAGCTGTGCACGCCGGGGCCGTCAATGCCCGGAATCGGCGGCGTGGCGGGCGATGAGCCGGTGGCGATGAGCAGCGTGTCAAAGCCGATGGTGTGACCGTTGCTCAGATCGATGGTTCGTTTGGCCGGGTCCAGCAGCTTGGCCCGCACACCGCGCAACACCTGGATGTTCAGCGCCTCGAAGTGACCGGCCGTGTGGCGCAGGTGCGTGCCGTCCTCGCCGACCTTGCCGATCAGCAGGTAGGGGATCGCCATGCGCGAATACGGCGCTTCGTTTTCATCGCCGATGACGGTGATCGTGTCGTTGGGCGCGTGCTTGCGGATGGTTTCGGCTGCAATGACACCGGCCGGGCCGGCGCCGAGGATGACGTGGTGGGTCATGAAAGTGTTCTCCAAAAGAAAGAAGCGGCCGCAGGGGACCGCTTCTTTGACGTCCCCGATGCGAAAGATCAGAGGCTCAGGCGGGCCCTGGTCTCGGCGGTCGGGCGGCCTTCCGGGTCCCAGCCGCGCGCGGCGTAGTACTTGGGCAGCATCTCGGGCAGCTTGCTGACCATGCCCTTGGAGGCACCGGTCTTGGCCGCTTCGGTCAGCAGGCGCTTGGGCAGGCTGTCGTCCTTGGCGGTGAAGCCGGCGGCGTTGTTGAATTCGCGCTCCATGTTCCAGATGCGCTCACCGATCTTCTCCAGCTCTTCGGTGGTGAATTCTTCGTTGCACGCGGCCTGCAGCTGCGGTGCCAGATCGGCCACGCCCCAAGCGAAGGTGGTGAACACACACAGGCCTGACGAGTCGAACGCGGCGGTGGCGTCCTGGAACGCCTTCACCAGTTCCGGCTTGCCTTCGCTCTCGACCGGATCGGTCTTGACCGGAATGCCCAGCACTTCGGAGGCGATGGTGTAGCCACGCAGGTGGCAGGCGCCGCGGTTGGAGGTGGCGTAAGCCAGGCCAATGCCTTGAATGGCACGACCGTCGTAGGCCGGGAATTCCTGGCCCTTGACGCTCATGGACAGGTCGGGGTGGCCGTATTTTTCGGTCAGGCGTTTGGAACCCTGGCCGATCTCCTTGCCGAAGCCCTCGCCCCTGGCGGTGATCTCGGCGAAGTGGGCCAGCGCCTGCGCCGAGCCGAACTTGGCGTCGATGCCGAGCTGCTCCGCGGTGAGCACACCCATTTCGTAGAGCTCCATCACCGCGCCCACGGTGGCGCCGAAGCTGATCGGGTCGAAACCTTCTTCGTTGCACAGCATGTTGGCGTATTGCAGCGCTTCCAGGTCGTTCACGCCGTTGGCCGCGCCCAGCGCCCAGGCCGCTTCGTATTCCAGGCCGCCGTTGGCGCCCCAGTACTGCGGCTTGTTGGCCACGGTGAAGTGGCCTTCGTCCATCTTGCTGATGCGCCCGCAGGCGATGGTGCAGCCGAAGCAGGCCTGGTTGGTCACCAGGTGCTTCTTGCCGTCGCTTTCGCGCGGTGTGGCCATGGCTTCGGCCGAGATGTCTTTCGCGCCTTCGAACTGCACGTCGCGGTGGTTGCGCGTGGGCAGCGCGCCCATCTCGTTGATCACGTTCATCAGCACCTGCGTGCCGTAGGCCGGCAGGCCCTGACCCGTCACGGCGTTCTCGGCCAGGATCTTCTTCTTCTCGAAGGTGACCTTCATGAAGGCCTTGGGATCGCGGATGTTGCCCACGCCCTTGGTGCCGCGCACGGCGATCGCCTTCAGGTTCTTGCTGCCCATGACGGCGCCCACGCCCGAGCGGCCGGCCGCACGGTGCAGGTCATTCACCACGGCCGCGTACAGCACGCCGTTTTCGCCCGACTTGCCGATGCTGGAGACACGCAGCAGCGGGTCCTGCAGGCTCGTCTTGAGCATCTCTTCGGTCTTCCACACGCTCTGACCCCAGAGGTGACCGGCGTCGCGCAATTCAGCGTCGTCGTCGTTGATGTAGAGGTAGACCGGCTTGTCCGACTTGCCTTCAAAAATGATCATGTCCCAGCCGGCCATCTTGAGCTCGGCGCCCCAGTAGCCACCCGAATTCGAGCAGGCGATGGCGCCGGTCAGCGGGCCCTTGGTGATGACGGTGTAGCGCCCGCCCGTGGAGGCCATGGTGCCGGTCAGCGGGCCGGTGGCCCAGATGATCTTGTTGTCCGGTGACAGCGGGTCGACCTTGGGGTCGATCTCGCTGATGAGGTACTTGCTGCCGAGGCCGCGCGAACCGAGGTAGGCACGCGCCCACTCCATGTTCAGCGGTTCGGATTTGACGGTGCCCGCGGTCAGGTTGACGCGGAGGATTTTTCCAGCCCAAGACATGTTGTGCTCCTTGAATGGGTTGGGGGATCAGGCGGCGGCAGACGGCTGGTTGCCCAGCTTGTCGGCCCACTGCTTCATCTTGTCGATACCGGTCCAGTTGGCGTCCACAAACGTGATCGCCGCGGTCGGGCAGGCTTCGGCGCAGGCCGGCTCGCCGCCACAGAGGTCGCACTTCTGGACCTTGCCGGTTTCCTGCACGTAGTTGATGGTGCCAAAGGGGCAGGCGATGGTGCAGACCTTGCAACCCACGCAGGTGGTCTCGTTCACCACCTTGGCGCCGGTCATCTTGTCCACCGTGATCGCCTCCACCGGGCAGGCGTGCAGGCACCAGGCTTCGTCGCACTGCGTGCAGGTGTAGGGGACTTTCTTGCCGGTGTGGTGGAAGTCGAACACCTTGATGCGCGACTTCGAGGTGGCGTAGGTGCCGTAGTTCTCGAACGAGCAGGCCATTTCGCACTGCAGGCAGCCGGTGCATTTGTCCGGGTTGATGTGCAGGACTTTCTGCATGAGGTTCTCCTGTGGGGGTGCGGCGCCACTTGTGCTGCGCCATGCTTATGAAAAGATTTGCCTAGCCATTGTTGGTGGGCTGTTCCACTTTGTGGTGAGGGTTATCCCTCATTCGCTCCGCCGCACCCGCGGAAATTCTCAAAATGAAACACCGCGGCCGTTGGCATACTTGATGCTGTCTGTGGCATGGCAGACAGAACACTGAACAAAAACGAGACACTCCCATGAGCATCCGCCAGCCCCCCCAGCCAGCCAGCAGCACGTCCGACCGGCTGACCCTCATCGAGCACGCGCGCCAGGCGGTGTTCCAGAGCGACGGCATGGCCGCCGCGGCCCGACTGGAGCCCTGGATCGAACGTTCCTGGCGGCGCTGTCTGGCGCAAGGCCTGCAGCCCGACCAGCGACTGGCTTTCGACCCGGTGTCGAGCGTGGCCATGCGCCGCGTGATCGAGGCCAACCAGCCGCTGCTGCGCGCGGCGGCGCCGGTCATCCAGCAGCTGGCGCGCGCCATGGCCGACACCCGCTACTTCGCCATCCTCACCGATGCCCAGGGCGTGGTGATCGATGTCAACGGCCCGATCGATCACCACAACCGCCTCGCGCACCTGATCGCCCGCGTGGGCGTGGACCTGTCGGAGCAGGCTGTGGGCACCACCGCCATCGGTGCCACCCTGGCCGAGCTGCAACCGGTGTGGCTGCACCGCGGCGAACACTTTTTCGACGACACCAGCGCCTACAGCTGCGCGGGTGCCCCGCTGTTCGGCCCTGACGGCCGCTGCGTCGGCATGCTCGACCTGACCGGCATCAACGTGCCCGAACGCCCGGCCCTCAAGCACCTGGTCACCCAGTCGGCGCTGAGCATTGAAAACGCGCTCACACTGGCGCAGCCGCACCACCTGCTGCTGCGCCTGAACTGGCCCGGGCGCACGCCCGGCGAAGAGAGCGACGGTCTGGTGTGCCTGGATGGCGACGGCCACATCACCGGCGCCAACCGCGCGGCGGCCGACATGCTGACCCTGCCGGCCGGTGCGCCCTGGCCACATTGCAGCGACGTGATCGCCGTGCCACCCGACAGCCTGTTCGATGCCGCCCGCGCGTTGCGCGGAGCCATCGAACTGCCCCTGTGGTCGGGCCTGCGCCTGCAGGTTCTGGCACGCCTGAATGACGGCCGGGGCAGCAGCAGTGCCCCACAGCGGCCGACGGGTGCCAGCGTGCCGCTGAAAGACGTGGAAACCGCGCTCATCCGCCGCGCAGTGGAAGAAGCGCGTGGCAACGTGATGGAGGCGGCCCGCGTGCTCGGCATCAGCCGGGCCACGGTGTACCGCAAGATCGGACGGAGGTAGCCCCCCCCCTGCGGGGGGGGGGGGGGGTTGCTCGCCGGGGGGGAGGGGGGGAGGGGAGAGG
>NZ_JBVPZA010000020.1:0-59883 GCF_055703065.1 Hydrogenophaga sp. L310 | reverse complement strand
GGCTCAATGCCGTTTTGCATGGAACTTGACCTTCAACTCCGATGCGTGGTGAGGCCTGCGAAGCGCGGCGCTGCGTGCTCGAACGGGTTGGCTGGAAGGTGCTTGAGCTTGGACAGGCGCAGGTACGCAATGGCGATGAAGTTCCTGCTCGTTCTGAATCCGCGTGCGGCCCGCTTGGCGTTTTGCATTAGCCCATTCATGGCCTCCACAAACGCGTTGCTGCGTCCTTGCTGCATGCCCGCGATGACGCCTTCAAAGTGCGTCTTGAGCGTGCGTGCGAGCCGCTTGAAGGGCTCCAGGCGCGAGCGCATGGCCCAGGCGATCCAGCGCCCAAGTCCCGTGCGCGCCACCTCCTCGCTCTGACTGTGCGCCGCTGTCTCATACACCTCCCGCAGCGCCCCCTTCATGCGCCAGGCCCGTGCGCTTTGCAAGTTCGTGCGCTGCAGGGCGTACATCGCCTGTATGTGCCGCTGATTCCAGCTCGCATGGTGCGTGCGCATGGCCCAGCTCAGACTGCGCCTGCTGGCGCGGTCCAGCTCGCCCAGCGCTTGCGCCACGGCGTTGGGTCGGCTTTTGAATTCGGCCGCGCGCACCTCATCCATGGCCTTGCCCGCCAGTGCCGCCACATGAAAGCGGTCATAACAGATGGCCGCCTGCGGCAGTTGCTGCTGTGCCCCCTTCAGGTAGGCCGCACTCATGTCCATGCTCACATGGCTGATCGCCTGGGCGCTGCCGCCATGCTCGGACAGGTCTTTGGTGAAGGCATTGACCGTCTGGTGATCGCGTCCCTCGGTGACAAAGAGCAGGCGCTTTTGCTGCAGATCGTGCACGGCCGTGACGTATTCGTGGCCCTTGCGCAGACTGGTCTCGTCAATGCCGATGTGGCGCACGCCGCTCATGTCGTCCTTCTGACGCGCAAGCTTGACGTAGTGGTCAATGCGCCGCCACAAGGCTTTGGCGTCGGCGCGCAGGTGACGGGCCGCGTGGGCCACGGGCAGTTCTTTGCACAGGCTCAGCGCCAGCGCTTCAAACAGCAGCGTGAAGCCGCTGCCCTCGCGCGCCCAGGGCACCGGCACCTGGCTGGTCTTGCCGCAGGCGGTGCAGGCTACGCGGGGTATGGCCGCGTGCAGCCAGGCCTCGAACTGGAAGAAATCCAGATGGCGCCACGATCGCTCAATGCTCTCGTGGATGCCTTGATCGGGTGCGCCGCAGTGTGGGCAGGTCAGACGCCGCTCGGTGCAGACCACTTCAAAGTCAATGCGTTTCTTGGCGGTGCTCAACTCGGCGCGCTCGACACGCCAGGGGGCTTGCAACCCAAGGGCTGCGGTGAACAGGGCTTCGGTGCTCAGGCTCATGGTCGGTTACGAAGTTGTCAGGGTGGCGGCAACCAGAGTATCCAGCAACCTCACTCACTCACCACGCATCGGAGTTGAAGGTCAAGTTCCATGCAAAACGGCATTGAGCCTTCCCTATTGCACATGGAGTTTCCTGATATATTGTTTTTCCCTCTGATGTTGTACATCTATAAGTGGCGCTGGCTGTTTGACCGAGAAGCAGCAGAAGAGTAAATATAAATGGCTGGCAATTAATAGATTTTAAAAACGAAACCATAATATAATTTTGGGTTGGATTTGTTTATCGGATTTCGCGAAATTTTTCTTAAACACAGTTCTACTATCCCTCACCTTGCTCTGCAAGAATGGCTTTAAGCAAGCATGCAACTGTTTCAGGTGAATTGTCCGAAAGGGTTATCTGACGGAATTGACTCAGAAGATTGACTGCTTGTACACAAGCTCTGCTGGAATTCTCATCCAGGATTCCTGAGCCTGCCATTTTTGTAAGCTTCATGCAGATGTCTGAAATTTCCATATGTTGCTTTCTATTACTAGGTTTGAAGAAGTGATGCGAAAGTCTCAAGTATAGAGACGGATGTTTTCTTGCCAACGCTCATACTGACGACTAATCACTGGATATGCCCGGTAGTCAAAACCCATTTGAAATCATGAGGCTATCTTCTTGTTATGGCTAAACATACCGGAATAAAAAATCGCCAGGGTTTTCGCAACCGTCGTTGCGCCAATGGGAGTAGCGCCCCACTTTCGACCAACCGTCCACCGCAAGCACTATAGCCCCGGTGTTGCCTTTTGGGTTCAGTTCCTCGTGCGGTTTGCCGTTTGAAGGCATCCCCCAAATAGGGGTTGTTCTGGGAACCACAGTACATGCGCCGCAACCGCCCAAGCCTTGCTACACTCGCTATTCCATTTTGGGATAACGAGTGCCCGACGTCCTGCAACCGTCCCAGCAAACAACCCGAGGTCCCCATGCGCCTGCCCTTTCGCACTCTGACCGCACTGCTCTTCGTCACGCTCGCGCACACCACCGCCCAAGCCGCCGAAGCCCAGGTCGCCGTGGCCGCCAACTTCGCCGAGCCGATCAAGGCCATCGCCGCCGTGCTGGAAAAGACCACGGGCCACACGCTGAAGATCACGCTGGGTTCCACCGGCAAGCTCTACGCGCAGATCAGGAACGGCGCACCGTTTGACCTGCTGCTGGCCGCCGACGCCAAGACGCCCGAGGCGCTGGAGAAAGAGGGTTTGACGCAGCCGGGCAGCCGCTTCACCTACGCCACCGGCAAGCTGGTGCTGTGGTCGGCCAGCGCCACCACGGTGGACGCGCGGGGCGACGTCCTCCGAAGCCCCGGCCTGGGCAAGGTGGCCCACGCGGCGCCCAAGCTGGCGCCCTACGGCGCGGCGGCGGTGCAGGCGATGGACCGGCTGGGCCTGAGCGCCGCGCTCGCGCCGAAGCTGGTGCAGGGCGAGAGCATCGGCCAGACCTACAGCTTCGTGCACACCGCCAACGCCGCGGTGGGCTTTGTGGCGCTGTCGCAGGTGCTGGAGGGTGGGCGGCTCAAGGGCGGCTCGATGTGGGTGGTGCCGCAGACGCTCTACGACCCGATCCGGCAAGACGCCGTGTTGTTGAAACGCGGTGCGGGCAACGAGGCGGCGCAGGCGCTGCTCACGCTGCTGAAAAGCCCGAACGTCAAAGACCTGATCCGCTCGTACGGATATGACATCTGACACCGCGCGCACCCCATGCTGCTGACCCCCGCCGATCTCCAGGCCATCGGGCTGACTTTGAAGGTCGCCACGCTGACCACGGCCATCTTGCTGCTGCTGGGCGTGCCGCTGGCCTGGTGGCTGGCGCGCACGCGCTCGTGGCTCAAGACGCCGCTGGCCACGGTGGTGGCGCTGCCCATCGTGCTGCCGCCTTCCGTGCTGGGCTTCTATTTGCTGGTGGCCATGGGGCCCAACGGCCCGGTCGGCCAATGGACGCAGGCGCTCGGCCTGGGTCTGCTGCCCTTCAGCTTCACCGGCCTGGTGGTGGCCTCGGTGTTCTATTCGCTGCCCTTCATGGTGCAGCCGGTGCACAACGCCATGGAGGCCATGGGCAACCGCCCGCTGGAGGTGGCGGCGAGCCTGCGGGCTTCGCCGCTGGACACGTTTTTCAGCGTGGTGCTGCCGCTGTGCCGCCCCGGGCTGGTCACCGGCATCATCATGAGCTTTGCCCACACGGTGGGCGAGTTCGGCGTGGTGCTCATGGTGGGCGGCAACATCGCGGGCGAAACGCGCGTGGCCTCGGTGCAGATCTACGACCACGTCGAGGCGCTGGAGTACGGCGATGCGCACCGACTGTCCGCGGTGATGCTGGGCTTTTCTTTCGTCTGCCTGCTGGCGCTGCACCTTTACAACCAGCGCGGTCGAAGGGGCGCTGCATGACGGCCCGCACCGCTTCAGCCACCGGGCTGCAGCTGCAGGCGCGGCTGGACCGCGCGGGTTTTGTGCTCGATGTGGACATGGCCCTGCCGGGCAAGGGCCTGACCGCGCTGCTCGGCCCGTCGGGCTCGGGCAAGACGACCTGCCTGCGCGTGCTGGCCGGGCTGGAGCCGAACGCGCGCGGTGTCGTCCATGTGCTGGGCGAAGCCTGGCAAGACAGCGCGCGCGGCGTGTGCCTGCCGGTGCACCGGCGCCCGCTGGGCTATGTGTTCCAGGAGGCCAGCCTGTTCGACCACCTGAGCGTGCAAGACAACATCCGCTTCGGCTTTCAGCGCACGCCGCCCGCGCAGCGCCGCCACGGCTGGGACCATGGCCTGGAGCTGCTGGGCATTGGCCACCTGCTGCGGCGCATGCCGCACGAACTCTCCGGCGGCGAGCGCCAGCGCGTGGCCATGGCGCGGGCGCTGGCCACCAGCCCGCGGGTGCTGCTGATGGACGAGCCGCTGGCCTCGCTGGACGCGGCGCGCAAGGCCGAGATCCTGCCCTGGCTGGAACAGTTGCACGAGCGGCTGGACATCCCCGTGGTCTACGTGACGCACTCGGCCGACGAGGTGGCGCGCCTGGCCGACCACGTGGTGCTGCTGGAGCAAGGCCGGGTGCTGGCGCAAGGGCCGGTGCTGGAGCTGATGACGCGCGCTGATCTGCCGCTGGCCCACGGCGACAGCGCAGGCGCCCTGGTGGAAGCCGTGACTTGCGGCCTGCAAAGCGACAGCGACCTGTGCGAACTGCGCTTTGACGGCGGCACGCTGCTGCTGCCGCAAACGCGCGCCACACCGCTGCCGGACCGCACGCCGGTTCGCGTGCGCATCCAGGCGCGCGACGTGAGCCTGTCGCTGATCCAGCCCGAGCAGACCAGCGTGCTCAACTGCCTGCCGGCCACGGTGGCCGACGTGAGCGAGGACGGACCGGGTCAGGTGTTGGTGGGCCTGCGACTGGGGCAGGACACGCGCCTGCTCTCGCGCATCAGCCGACTTTCGTGTGAACGGCTGGGCATCGCGCCCGGCATGGCGGTGTTTGCGCAGATCAAGGGTGTGGCGATGGTGCGCTGATCACTTCGTCGCGTTCGGGAAGAACAGCTGCTCGCCACCGATCTTGTAACCGGCAATGGCCGCCTGACCGGCCGGACCGGTGACCCAGTCGACGAACTTCTGGCCTTCGGCGGTCTTCACCTGCGGGTGCTTGGCGGCGCTCACCAGCATCACGCCGTACTGGTTGAACAGGCGCTTGTCGCCCTCGACCAGCACCGTCAGGTCGGCGCGGTTCTTGAAGTTCAACCAGGTGCCGCGGTCGGCCAGCACGTAGGCGCCGCTGCTGGCGCCGATGTTGAGGGCCGGGCCCATGCCGCAGCCGCATTCCTTGTAGCCGCTCCCCTTGTTGGCGTCGGTGTCGGTCATCTTCCAGAAGCGCAGCTCGGCCGCGTGCGTGCCGCTCTTGTCGCCGCGCGAGATGAAGGGCGCGTTGGCGGTGGCGACCTTCTTGAGCGCGGCCACGATGTCGCTGCCTTTGGTGGCGGCCGGATCGGCCTTGGGGCCGATCAGCACGAAGTCGTTGTACATGACTTCCTGGCGCTTGGCCGCAAAACCGTCGGCGACGAACTTCTCTTCGGCCACCTTGTCGTGCACGAACAGCACGTCGGCATCGCCACGGCGCGCCATGTCGATCGCCTGGCCGGTGCCCAGGGCCACGACCTTCACGTCGATACCGCTGGCTTTCTTGAACTCAGGCAGCAGGTAGCTGAACAGCCCCGACTGCTCGGTGGATGTGGTGGACGCCACGACGATGCTGCTTTGCGCCAGCGCGGCGGTGCTGGCCAGCAGGCCAGCGGTGACGAAGCCGGCCGCGGCCAGCAGGCGCACGACGGTGCGGCGGGAAGAGAGGGAAGCTTTCATGTGGTTTCTCCTTTGACAAAAGCGCTGGCCTGCGGCGAAGTTTGTTCGAGCAGGTCCTGGTTGAAGAAGTCGTGCACCGGCAGATCGGCCAGCACACGCCCCTGTTCGAGATAGATCACCCGGCTGGCCAGGCGCTTGACCTGGCCGAGGTTGTGACTGGCCAGCACCAGCGTGGGGGGCAGGCGGCCGGGCGCGGGCAGCTCGTCGCCAAAGTCGGCGATCAGTGCCTCCACATCGCGCTTGGCGTGCGGGTCCAGGCTGGCGGTGGGTTCGTCGAGCAGCCACACGTCGGGCTGCAGCGCCCAGGCGCGCGCCAACGCCACGCGCTGCTGCTGCCCGCCCGAGAGGGCGCGGCCATTGCGGTCGGCCAGGTGAACAAGGTCGACGCGCACGAGCGCCTGCTGCGCACGACCACGCGTATGCGCCCAGGGCACGCCGCTGAGCCACAGGCCGAGCTGCAGGTTGCGGCGCACCGACATGCGCAACATGTGCGGCCGCTGGAACAGCATGGCGATGCGCGAGGCCAGTGGCACCCGCCGCTCTCCCGATGCGATGGGCAGCAGACCGTGCAGCGTGCGCAGCAACGTACTCTTGCCACAACCGTTGGGCCCGACCAGGGCCACGCGCTCACCGGCCTCGATGCTGAGCGTGATACTGCGCAGCGCTTCAACCTGGGCCGCCGGGCCCAGGCTCACGTTCACGTCGAGCAGTTCCAGCACGGTGTCCTGTCGCACCGTGGCGCCGGCCGCGCTGCCTTCGGTGGGGCGTTCGATCCTCATGCCGTGGCCATCCGCAGGTCGCCACCGTCCAGGTGCTCGCGCCAGCGGCGCAGCAGCGCCACCAGGCTGTTGAGCAGCAACACCACGGCCAGCAGCACAATGCCCAGCCCGAGCGCCAGCGGCAGGTCGCCCTTGCTGGTCTCCAGCGCGATGGCGGTGGTCATGACGCGGGTGAACCCTTCGATGTTGCCGCCCACGATCATCACCGCGCCGACCTCGGCGATGGCGCGGCCAAAGGCGGTGATCAGCACCGTGAGCAGGGCGTAGCGCTCGTCCCAGGCCAGCAGCAGGCTGCGCAGGCCCAGGCGTGCGCCGAGCGACGACAACTGCTCGCCGTGGCTGCGGTCGACGTCTTCCACCACCTGACGCGTGAGCGCCGTCACCAGCGGCAGCACCAGGAGGGCCTGCGCCAGCACCATGGCCTGGAAGCTGAACAGCCAGCCCAGAAAACCCAGCGGCCCCGAGCGCGAAAGCAGCAGGTAAACCACCAGCCCCACCACCACCGCCGGCACGGCGAGAAAGGTGTTGAGCAGCGTCAGCACCACGCCCCGGCCCGCAAAACGCGACACCCCCAGCCAGGCGCCCAGCGCCAGGCCCAGGCTGCAGGCCAGCAGGCAGGCCGTGGCGCTGACGGCGAGCGAGCGCAGCACGATGGCCCAGAGGCCGGCGTCGCCCGAGAGAATCAGTTGCAGCGCGGTTCCCGCGCTATCGGAAAAGGTGTTCATATTGTGCGAACGAGCTTACGTGGGCACTGCGGGTTTGAGAGTACGTAGTGACGCGGTATGAACCCGCGTGCATAGGAGACGGGCCGGCGGCGATGTCGCTTGAGGCACACTCGCGCCCATGAGAAAGGTCGAGCTTTCGTATTCGCTCACGGCCCAGGGCACGGGCCGCACGCCCCACCATGCGCTGCTGCGCAACGCCATGATGGACGTGCTGCACGCCGTCCGGGAGCGGGGTTCCATCTCGGCCGCAGCGCGCTACCTGGGCCTGTCGTACCGCCACGTCTGGGGCCAGCTCAAAGCCTGGGAGGCCGAGCTCGGCCAGGAACTGCTGGTGTGGGAACGCGGCCAGTCGGCCCTGCTCAGCCCGTTCGGCGAGCGCCTGCTGATGGCGGAGCGGCTGGCGCAGGCGCGCCTGGGGCCGCAGATGGAAAGCCTGCGCGCCGAGCTGGAGCGTGCTTTTGCGCTGGCCTTCGAGCCCGAGACCAGCGCGGCCGGCGCCGAGGTGCTGACGCTGTACGCCAGCCACGACCACGCCCTGAACGAGCTGCAGGATATCGCCGCCAGCCCGGTGGCCGGCGCGACGGGCCTGCACCTGGACATCCGCTTCTGCGGCAGCGTGGACGCCATCCGCGCCCTGAACGAAGGGCGCTGCGTGCTGGCGGGTTTTCACACCCAGCCGTTCGCCGACGCGACCAGCCTGAGCGCGCGCACCTACCGGCCACTGCTCAAGCCGGGCACGCACAAGATCATCGGCTTCGCCCGCCGCTCGCAGGGCCTGATGGTGGCGCCGGGCAACCCGCTGCGCCTGTGGGACATGCGCGATGTGGCCCGGTTGCAGGCGCGCTTCATCAACCGTGCCAAGGGCACCGGCACCCGCCTGCTGCTGGAGGAGCTGCTGGCCCAGGCGGGCATGGATCCGATCGACCTGCGGGGCTTTGACCGCGTGGAGAGCTCACACGCCGCCGTGGCACAGGCGATCGCCAGCGGGGACGGTGATGCGGGCCTGGGCACCGAATACGCCGCCCGCAGCCAGGGCCTGGGTTTCGTGCCCCTGACCGATGAGCGCTACCTGCTGGTGTGCCTGAAGTCGGCACTGGAGCTGCCCGCCGTCAAGCGCCTGCTGGCGTTGCTGGGCAGCCAGGCGTGGCAGGCGCGACTGGACCGGCTGCCGGGGTATACGAGCGACCACAGTGGCGAGGTCGCCGCGATGAAGCGCCTGCTGCCCTGGTGGCGGTGAATCAGAAAGCTTCTTTCTCGGCTTCGAGATATGCCAGGCTGGTGTACTTGCCGATGTTGCTGTCGAAGCCGTCCATGGTCTTGGCGCGGCTGGCGACGCGGGGATCTTTCATCACCAGGTCTTTGGCGCCATCGATGGGAATGCCTTCCTTGACGGCGTGCACGCTGGGCTCCCAGATGCCTTTCATGAACGTGCCGTAGGTGTCGAGCAGGTCCTTGCTGCCGCGACCGTGACCGGGCAGCCAGAGCTGGTCGCCCGCCGCCTTCTTCAGCTCGTCGTAAAACTTGAAGGTACCGGGGTAGGAGCCATCGTCCATGTTGGCGATGCGGTTCGCCATGGCGATGTCGCCCACGTAGGTGAGCTTGTCCTGCACGATCTCGAAACACAGGTCGGACGGGGTGTGGGCGCGGCCGTAGTGGTGCAGCTTGATCTGCACATCGCCGTAGTCGAACACCTGGCCATGTTCGACCACCTTGTTGGGCGCCACCACCTTGGTGCCCAGCGTCGCCTGGTTGGTCCAGCGCTCCATCAGGCTGCGCCAGAGATTGCCTTCATGGCCCGCGATCTGGTCGCGCGTGTGGGCCAGCGCGTGGATCGGCAGGTCGGCGCCATAGGTTTCGGCAAAAGCCTGGTTGCCCAGCCAGTGGTCACCGTGGTAATGGCTGTTGAAGACCGCGATCACCGGCTTGGGCGTCACGGTCTTGATCATGCGGATCGCCATCTGGCCGATCTGCACCGAAGCACCGGTGTCCAGCACCACCACGCCCTTCTGGGTGATGGCGAAAATGATGCTGGCCATCAGACCCTGGTTTTCCTGGGTTGGAAAGCCCTCTTTGGCATAGACCATCCAGACGTGCGGCGACAGCTGTTCGGGTTTCACGTCGGGCACCGGTGGCCCTTCGATGAACTCGTGCACCTGCTGGGCAAAGAGCCTCACTTCCGGAACCATGGCCAGACCGGCCACCCCGAGCCCCGCGCCCCCCATCATGCGAAGCCACGCGCGGCGGCTGCGCGTGTTCGTGGGTGGGTTGAGGGCGTTGCCGGCCTGTGCCGGTGTGGACCGAGAGGTCATGGGGTGTCTCCTGTCTTTTGAATCATCGAATAAGCATGCACTTATTTGATGATCATAAGACCGGAACCACCGGGCAGGCAAGCGGCAGGTCAGGTGGGCAGACGCAGCGCGATCTCGGCCACGAGCTGGCGCGCGAGCTGCAGCTTGGAGGCCTTGGGCAGGTCGGTCGTGCCCTGTGCGTCCACCAGCAGCAGGGCGTTGTCATCCTGCCCGAAGGTGTCGGGCCCGATGTTGCCGACCAGCAGCGGCACACCCTTGCGTTCGCGCTTGGCCTGGGCGTTGGCCAGCAGGTCGTGGCTCTCGGCCGCAAAACCCACGCAGAACAGCTGGCGGTTCTGGGCCCGGGCGCCCGAGGCGATACCGGCCAGGATGTCCGGGTTCTCAATGAAGGACAAGGTGGGAACCCGGCCGCTGCCGTCCTTCTTGATTTTTTCGTTGGCCGACTCCGCAGGGCGCCAGTCGGCGACGGCGGCGGCGGATATGAACACGTTCGCTGTCTGGCTCAGCACGTTGAGCGTCTTCTGCATGTTCAGCGCCGACTTCACATTGATGCGTCCCACCCCACGCGGCGTGGGCAGGCTCACCGGTCCGGCCACCAGGGTCACGAGAGCACCCGCTTCGTGCGCCGCACGCGCAATGGCAAAGCCCATCTTGCCGCTCGAGAGGTTGGTTAACCCGCGCACCGGGTCGATGGCTTCGTACGTGGGGCCGGCGCTCACCAGCACCTGCTGGCCCGCCAGCACCTTGGGCGTGAAGAAGCGCACCAGCTCGTACAGCAGTTCGTCGGATTCCAGCATGCGGCCATCGCCCGTTTCGCCGCAGGCCTGATCGCCCACGCCGACATCCAGCACGGTGGTGCCGTCGGTGCGCAGCTGGGCCACGTTGCGCTGCGTGGCCGGGTGCGCCCACATCTCGCGGTTCATGGCCGGCGCCAGGATCAGCGGCACCTTGTCCAGCGGACGCGCCAGACACATCAGGCTGAGCAGGTCATCGGCCCGGCCATGCAACAGCTTGGCCATGAAGTCGGCACTGGCCGGCGCCACCAGGATCGCATCGGCCTCGCGGCTGAGGTTGATGTGCGGCATGTTGTTGTCCGAGCCACCGGACGTGCGCTGGTCCCACTGCGAGGTGAACACGGGGCGACCCGACAGCGCCTGCATCGTGACCGGCGTGATGAACTGCTCGGCGGCCCCGGTCATGACCACCTGCACCGAGGCCCCCTCCTTGATCAGGGTGCGACAGAGCTCGGCCGCCTTGTAGCATGCAATGCCGCCCGAGAGGCCGAGGACGATGTGTTTTCCGGCGAGGTCGTTCATGGCTTCAATGTATCAGTTTGTATGCGGTCGTGGTCAGCACATGCAGGCACAATCTCTCCCGACAGGTCTCCCGCATCACAGTGAACCGCAGTGATAATCCCCGCCTACACCTTCAACCCAACGACGAACACACAAAGCCATGCGTATCGCTTTCGTACTCCGGACCTGGATCCTTTGCGGCACTCTCGTGACACAGGTTGCCTGTGGCGGATCGGACGATCCCGACATCATCCCAACCGGGGGCGCTTTGCCCAATCTGGCGTTCGCGGACAACGATGGATACCTGCCACTGGACAAACTCAAAGCCGACGGCAGTTTTTATGCCGGCAATGAACCCGACTTTGGCACGCCAAACCCAGCCTACGCCGTCAGCAGCAAGACCGAATCGAAGTGGGCCATCGACACCTCGGCCAGCGTGCCGACTGGCCATACGCTGAGCTACAGCTTCAAGGTCAGCGGGGTCAACGTTGGCGCTGCCGAGGTCGCCAGCCTGACCAGCAACCTACGGATCCAGGAGGACACCGGCCTGATCACCCAGAGTTGCACGGGCTTTCCCAATTGCTACGACAACCACAGCGCCCAGGACGACGAATTCCTGATCACCGCGACAGCCAGCGTCAATGGCAACAAGGGTTCTCTGACCCGCAAATTCGCGTTGCGCGTGCGCGCCAACAACTGAGCGCGTTCTGACAGTTGATCGGTCCAGCCCCACCGGGCTGGGCCCGGCCTGGTCCGTGGGGTGCCCTCTATAATCGCCATTTCCACCTCCTGCGAGCGACCGGCTCGCCCGAGACATGACCAAATTTGTGTTCGTCACCGGCGGTGTGGTGTCCTCCCTGGGCAAGGGCATTGCTTCTGCTTCCCTGGCTGCGATCCTCGAATCGCGCGGCCTCAACGTCACCCTCATCAAGCTCGACCCGTACATCAACGTGGATCCGGGCACCATGTCGCCCTTCCAGCACGGCGAGGTCTTCGTCACCGACGACGGCGCCGAAACCGACCTGGACCTGGGCCACTATGAGCGTTTCATCGAAACGCGCATGAAGAAGACCAACAACTTCACCACCGGCAAGATCTACCAGTCGGTGCTGGAGAAGGAACGCCGGGGCGACTACCTCGGCAAGACGGTGCAGGTGATCCCGCACGTCACCAACGAAATCCAGGAATTCATCAAGCGCGGCGCCGGCATCGGCACGCCCGATGCGGTGGACGTGGCCATCGTGGAAATCGGCGGCACCGTGGGCGACATCGAATCGCTGCCTTTCCTTGAAGCGGTGCGCCAGATGAGCCTGCGCATGGGGCCGAACAACACGGCCTTCGTGCACCTGACCTACCTGCCGTGGATTGCCGCGGCTGGCGAGCTCAAGACCAAGCCCACACAGCACACGGTGCAGAAGCTGCGCGAGATCGGCATACAGGCCGACGCCCTGCTCTGCCGCGCCGACCGCCGCATCCCGGAAGAAGAACGCGCCAAGATTTCGCTGTTCACCAACGTGCCCGAGTGGGGCGTGATCAGCATGTGGGACGTGGACACCATCTACAAGGTGCCGCGCATGCTGCACGAGCAGGGCCTGGACGGCCTGATCTGTGACAAGTTGCGCCTGAACACACCGCCCACCAGCCTCAAGCGCTGGGACGAACTGGTGCACGAGACCGAGCACCCTCAGGGCGAAGTCAGGATCGCCATGGTCGGCAAGTACGTCGACCTGTCGGACAGCTACAAGTCGGTCAACGAAGCACTGCGCCACGCCGGCATGCGCAACCATGTCAAGGTGACCATCGACCACGTCGATTCCGAGACCATGGAAGGCGCGGACGCCGCTGAAAAGCTGGCGAAATACGACGGCATCCTCGTGCCCGGCGGCTTCGGCCAGCGCGGTGTCGAGGGCAAGATCAACACCGCCCGCTTCGCCCGCGAGCACAAGGTGCCTTACCTGGGCATCTGCCTGGGCATGCAGGTCGCCACCATCGAGTACGCCCGCCACGTGGCCGGCCTGAAGAACGCCAACAGCACCGAGTTCGACCCCGCCACCCCACACCCGGTGATTGCCCTGATCACCGAATGGAAAGATGCCGATGGCAGCATCCAGACACGCAGCGCCAGCTCCGACCTCGGCGGCACCATGCGTCTGGGCGCGCAGAGCTCCGACGTGACCAGGGACACGCTGGCCCACAGCATCTACGGCGACGTGGTCACCGAGCGCCACCGCCACCGCTACGAAGCCAACGTCAACTACCTCGACCAGTTGCGCCAGGCCGGGCTGGTGATCTCGGCGCTGACACAGCGCGAGCAGCTGACCGAAATCGTCGAGCTGCCCAAGGCCGTGCACCCCTGGTTCATCGGCGTGCAGTTCCATCCCGAATTCAAGTCCACGCCGTGGGCCGGTCACCCGCTGTTCAACGCCTTCATCAAGGCCGCCGTCGAACAGCACGGTCTGCAAAAACTCAAGGCTGTGGCCTGAAACTGGGAAGCCCACACATGCAACTCTGCGGATTCGACGTCGGTCTGGACCAGCGCTTTTTCCTCATCGCCGGCACCTGCTCGATCGAAGGGCTGCAGATGTCCATCGACGTCGCCGGTCAGCTCAAGGAGGCCTGCACCGCGCTGGACATTCCGCTGATCTACAAAGGCTCTTTCGACAAGGCCAACCGGTCTTCGGGCACCAGCCAGCGCGGCGTCGGCCTGGAGGCTGGCCTGAAGATCCTCGACGAGGTGCGCCGCCAGCTGCAGTTGCCCATCCTGACCGACGTGCACGATGCATCGCACGTGGCCGAGGTGGCCAGCGTGGTGGACGTGCTGCAGACGCCGGCCTTCCTGTGCCGCCAGACCGATTTCATCCGCGCCGTGGCCCAGTCCGGCAAGCCGGTGAACATCAAGAAGGGCCAGTTCCTCGCCCCCTGGGACATGAAGAACGTGATCGACAAGGCCCGCGATGCCGCTCGGGAAGCCGGCCTGTCGGAAGACCGCTTTCTGGCCTGCGAACGTGGCGTGAGTTTTGGCTACAACAACCTCGTGGCCGACATGACCAGCCTGGCCGAGATGCGCAAGTCCGGTGCGCCGGTGGTCTTTGACGTGACCCACTCGGTGCAGAAACCGGGCGGCCTGGGCTCGGTCAGCGGCGGTGCCCGCGAGATGGTGCCGGTGCTGGCCCGTGCGGGTGTGGCCGCCGGGGTCGCGGGCCTGTTCATGGAAACCCATCCCAAGCCCGCCGAGGCCTGGTCGGATGGCCCCAATGCCGTGCCGCTCAGGCACATGAAGGCGCTGCTCGAAACACTGGTGGCGCTCGATGCCGTCGTCAAAAAAACGCCACTGCTGGAGAACAACTTCCAATGAGCGAAGCGCCGGACCGCTCCAAGCAAGCTCGCACCGCAGCCCGTGAGGGCGAAGGTTCAACACCTTGCGCATACATCATTGCGGAAGTGACGGTCACCAACGAAGACCAGATGAAACGCTACCGCGAATGGAGCACGCGCGCCATGCAGGAGTTCGGCGCTGAAGTCGTGGTGCGCGGGGGCCGTGTGGAGCCGCTCGAAGGGGACTGGAACCCGCAACGGGTGGTGGTGCTCCGGTTCAAGGACCTCGCGACCGCACAGGCCTACTACCGTTCTGAAACCTATACCCATGCCCGCCAGTTGCGGGAAGGCGCGGGCTCGATCCGCATGTTTGCTGTTGAAGGCGTTTGACCGGATTCCCGTGATCTACGTCTTCATCCTGGGATTGATTGTGTTGATCTATTTTGGATTTTTTTGAAGGACCGATATGAGTGCAATCGTTGATATCGTTGGCCGCGAAGTCTTGGACAGCCGCGGCAACCCCACCGTCGAATGCGACGTGCTGCTGGAGAGCGGCGTGATGGGCCGTGCGGCCGTGCCGTCGGGCGCCTCCACCGGCAGCCGCGAAGCCATTGAGCTGCGCGACGGCGACAAGAGCCGTTACCTCGGCAAGGGCGTGCTCAAGGCCGTCGAACACATCAACACCGAAATCTCCGAAGCCGTGCTGGGCCTCGACGCGTCCGAGCAGGCCTTCCTGGACAAGACCCTGATCGACCTCGACGGCACCGACAACAAGGGTCGCCTGGGCGCCAACGCCCTGCTCGCCGTGTCCATGGCCGTGGCCCGCGCTGCCGCTGAAGAAGCCGGCCTGCCGCTGTACCGCTATTTCGGTGGCATGAGCGCGGTGCAGATGCCCGTGCCCATGATGAACGTCATCAACGGCGGCGAACACGCCAACAACAACCTCGACATCCAGGAGTTCATGATCATCCCCGTGGGGGCGCCGAGCTTCCGCGAAGCCCTGCGCTACGGCGCCGAGGTGTTCCATGCGCTGAAGAAGATCCTGCACGACCGCGGCATCAGCACGGCGGTGGGCGACGAAGGCGGTTTTGCCCCCAACGTGGACAACCACGAAGCCGCGATCCAGATGATCCTGGAAGCCATCGACAAGGCTGGTTTTGTGGCTGGCGAGCAGATCGCCCTGGGCCTGGACTGTGCCGCTTCCGAGTTCTACAAGGATGGCAAGTACCAGCTGGCCGGCGAAGGCATGAGCCTCACCGCCCAGGAATGGACCGACATGATGGCCAACTGGGTCGACAAATACCCCATCATCAGCATCGAAGACGGCATGGCCGAAGGCGACTGGGACGGCTGGAAGCTGATGACCGATCGCCTGGGCAAGAAGGTGCAGATCGTTGGCGACGACCTGTTCGTCACCAACACCAAGATTCTCAAGGAAGGCATCGACAAGGGCATCGCCAACTCGATCCTGATCAAGATCAACCAGATCGGCACGCTGACCGAAACCTTCGCCGCCATCGAGATGGCCAAGCGCGCCGGCTACACCGCCGTGATCTCGCACCGTTCGGGCGAAACCGAAGACAGCACCATCGCCGACATCGCCGTCGGCACCAACGCCGGCCAGATCAAGACCGGCTCGCTGTCGCGCTCGGACCGCATGGCCAAGTACAACCAGTTGCTGCGCATCGAAGAAGATCTGGGTGAAGTGGCCGTGTACCCGGGCCGCGCCGCGTTTTACAACTTGAAGTGATGTCTGCGGGCCTCTTGCGCCGATAGACTCCTGCCACCATGGGTTCACGCTTCATCCCCGCCCTGCTGATCACGCTGCTGCTCGTGCTGCACGCGCAGCTCTGGTTCGGCCGCGGCAGCGTGCCCACGGTGTCGGGCATGAAGCAGGAACTGGCCCGGCTGGAGCGCAGCAACCGCGAGGCCAAGCTGCGCAACGACCAGCTGGCCAGCGAGGTGCGCGACCTGCAAGAGGGCCTGGACATGGTGGAAGAGCTGGCCCGTCAGAATCTGGGCATGGTCAAGCCCAACGAGGTCTTTGTCCAGATCGCGCAGACCCGGCCCTGAGCCCGTGTCATTCGGCCACCAGGCGCGCATCAACGTCACCATGCGCCATTGAACGCCGCCCCGCCCGTGGCCACGACGATCACGCTGCTGGGTGGCGAGTCCACCGGCAAGTCTGCTTTGGGACAGGCCTTGCAGCAGCACCTCAACGAGGTGCTTCACATCCCCACCGTGCTCGTTCCCGAGCGGCTCCGGCACTGGTGCGAGACCATGGGTCGCGCGCCGCAAGCGCAAGAGCAGGCCGCGCGCGCCGCCGAGCAAACGCAGCACATCGAAACAGCCGCCCGCCAGCACGGTGTGGAACTGGTCATTGCCGATACCACCTCGCTCGTGATCGCGGCCTACAGCGAGCTGTACTTCAACGACACCTCACTGCTGCCCGCCGCCCGGGCCGAACAGCGCGGCTACGACCTGACGCTGCTGATGGGGCTGGACCTGCCCTGGGTCGCCGACGGCCTGTTTCGCGACAGCCTGGCCGTGCGCGACGCCACCGACGCGGTGCTGCGGCGCGAGCTGCAGATCGCCGGCGTGCGTTACCAGACCATCTATGGAAAGGGGCCAGCGCGTCTGCAGCAGGCCTTGAGGGCCATCGGCAAGCACCTCGGCCGGCCGCTGCTGGCCGACGATCCGGCGCTGCGTCTGGGCCGGGGCCGCTGGATCTGTGAGAGCTGCAGCGACCCGGACTGTGAACACCGCCTGTTCAGCCAGCTGGTGACCACCGATCACACCAAAGACCCGCCACCATGATCCCGGCACAACCCTTGCCCGACTTCCGCTCTCCCGATTTCCTGCGCGCGCACGTGCGCGACTGCATGGCCTTCTACCACCCGCGGGCCATCGACCCCAGCGGCGGTCTGTTCCATTTTTTCCGGGACAACGGCGAGGTCTACGACCGCCACACCCGCCACCTGGTCAGCAGCACCCGCTTCGTCGTCACCTACGCCATGGCCGTGCGCTCGGGGGCCGATGCCTCGCACCGCCAGGCACTGGCCCACGCCTTCGACTTCCTGCGCCGCGCGCACCGCGACCCCCACAGCGGTGGCTACACCTGGCTGCTGGACTGGCGCGACGGGAAAAAGACCGTGCTCGACGGCACCCAGCACGCCTACGGCCTGGCCTTCGTCCTGCTGGCGCACGCCCACGCCTTCATGGCCGGCCTGCCCGAGGCGCACGCCGGCATCGCCGAAACCTTTGAGTTGCTGGAGCAGCGTTTCTGGGAACCAGGCCACGGCCTCTACGCCGACGAGATCGGCCCCGACGGGGTGCTCAGCGACTACCGGGGCCAGAACGCCAACATGCACCTGTGCGAGGCGCTGCTCGCCGCCTTCGACGCCACCGGCGAAGTGCGCTACCTGGTCCGTGCCGAGCGGCTGGCCGACCACATCTGCATCCGCCAGGCGGCGCTGGCCGATGGCCTGGTGTGGGAGCACTACCGCGCCGACTGGTCGGTCGACTGGGACTACAACAAGGACGACAGGAGCAACCTCTTCCGCCCCTGGGGTTTCCAGCCCGGCCACCTGACCGAATGGGCCAAGCTGTTGCTGCTGCTCGATCAGCGCCGCCCACGCGCCGACCACCTGCCGCGCGCCCGGTTTTTCTTTGACACCGCGATGGCGAAGTCGTGGGATGCCGAACACGGCGGCCTGTTCTACGGCTTCGCGCCCGACGGCAGCGTGTGCGACAGCGACAAATATTTCTGGGTCCAGGCCGAATCTGTCGCCACCGCCGCGCGCCTGGCCAGCGTCACGGGCGAAACCCGCTACTGGGCCGATTACGACCGCCTGTGGGCTTACGCCTGGCAGCATTTCGTGGACCATCAACACGGCGCCTGGTGGCGCATCCTGCGCGCCGACAACACCAAGATCAGCGACGAAAAAAGCCCTGCGGGCAAGGTGGACTACCACACCATGGGGGCGTGCTACGACGTCCTCGACACACTGGGCCAGGGCGCGCGGCGGCTGCGTGCGACGACCTGACCCCGCCGCCGTTCACTGGAGATGGGGTGTGGCGGGCGGCTGCGCGTGCGGCTGCAGAAACACCTGCGCCGCATCCACCGGGTCAAACCGGTACATCGCACCGCAGAAGTCGCAGCCCACCTCCACCTGACCCTGCTCGGTGATGATCGATTCGATCTCGTCGCGCCCCAGGCTGCGCAGCATGCTGCTCACGCGCTCGCGCGAGCAGGTGCAGGCAAAACGCGGGCCTTCCTCGCCCGCCAGGGGCTCGAAGCGGCGCAGGTCTTCTTCCCAGAACAGGCGGTGCAGGATCGTCTCGGCGTCCAGCTCCAGCAGCTCCTCACGCTTGAGGCTGGCGGCCAGGATGGCAATGCGGTTGTAGTCCTCGTTCCGGCCGATCTGGTCTTCGTCGCTGGCCACCGCGCCCGCACCGGCCAGGTTGGCCTCGCCCTGCAGCGGCAGGCGCTGGATCAGCAGGCCCGCGGCCACCTTGTCATTCGCGGCCAACACCAGGCGTGTGTCGAGCTGCTCGCTCTGCAGCATGTAGTGTTCGATCACTTCGCTGAGCTTTTCCAGCTTCTCGTGGCGGTCACCAAACAGCGGCACCACGCCCTGGTAAGGCTGCTGGCCCGGCTGGCGGTCTTTCGGGTCGAGCGTGATCGCGCAACGCCCCTGGTTGTTCACGTTGACCATGTGCGAGAGCGGCGCATCGGCCGCCACCTCGCCCAACACCGTGGCCGTGGCGCGCAGGCTCAGGTCGGGCTGCACCTCGGCCACGGCGAGCTTCACCGGGCCGTCGCCCATGATCTGCATCACCAGCGCGCCGTTGAACTTGATGTTGGCCTGCATCAGCGTGGCAGCGGCCGTCATCTCGCCCAGCAGTTCCTGCACCGCCGCGGGATAGCCGCCCGCCTGCTCGCGCCGGTGCAGGATGTCGGTCCAGGCATCGGTCAGGCGCACCAGCATGCCGCGCACCGGCAGGCCTTCAAACATGAATTTGTGGAGTTCGGACAAGGGGTTCTTTCGATTCGGTCAACGCTGGCAGATCGGGGTCAACCGATCTTTTTCAAGCCGCGCCTGAAGCGCTCCGCGTTCTCGACATAGTGTTTCGCGCTCTGGCGCAAGCCTTCGATCTGCTCGGGTGTGAGCTGGCGCACCACCTTGGCCGGGCTGCCGATGATCATGGAGCCATCGGGAAATTCCTTGCCCTCGGTCACCAGCGCGCCCGCACCCACCAGGCAGTTCCTGCCGATCTTTGCGCCGTTGAGCACGATGGCGCCGATGCCGATCAGCGATTCGTCGCCGACGGTGCAGCCGTGCAGCATCACCTGATGGCCCACGGTGACATGGGCGCCGATGGTCAAGGGCAACCCGTCGTCGGCGTGCAGCACGCTGCCGTCCTGGATGTTGCTGCCGGTGCCGATGGTGATGGTGGCCGTATCGCCGCGCACCGTGGTGCCGAACCACACGCTCGCGTGCTCGCCCAGACTCACATCCCCGATCACCAACGCGTTCTCGGCCACCCAGGCCGAATCGGCCACGCGCGGCGCCACGCCATCGAGTTCATAAATCGCCATGCCGGGTGTCTCCAATCCTGGTTGTTGTTGCGGGGCCCAGGGGGCCACACGCGAAACCTAGAATTGTAGGGATGCAGCGCCCCGATGACCGCCCCCCTTCCGACATGCCCGGCACCAGCCTGAGGGAACGCGCCTTGCACATGCTCTGCATCCCCGACCCGGGCCACAAAGCCCAGGGGGCTCTGGCGCTGTGGGCCGCCCTGGGTGCGTGCGCCGATGCGGATCAATGCCTCGGCGCCCTGCGCCCCAACGACCCCCTGAACCCCGCGCCCGGCGCTCCCCTGCCGGGTCGGCCGGACCGACCCGCCCTGGTGCCACCCATGGACGTGCCGCACCGTTCGCCCTTCACCGCCGAGGGCCTGGCGGCGCTGTTGCACGCGGTCTGCCACATCGAATTCAACGCCATCAACCTGGCGCTCGATGCGGTCTGGCGCTTCGCCGGCATGCCCGTCGACTTCTACCGCGACTGGCTGCGCGTGGCCGCGGAAGAGGCCACCCACTTCGGCCTGCTGCACACGCACCTGCAAAGCCTGGGCTTCCACTACGGCGACTTCCCGGCGCACGATGGCCTGTGGGAAATGTGCGTGAAGACACAGCACGACATCACCGCGCGCATGGCGCTGGTGCCGCGCACGCTCGAAGCGCGCGGGCTCGACGCCACCCCGCTGATCCAGGCCCGGCTGCGCAAGGTCAACACCCCCGCAGCCCTGCGCACCGTCGAGATCCTCGACGTGATCCTGCGCGACGAGATCGGCCATGTCGCCATCGGCAACCGCTGGTACGGCTGGCTCTGCGCGCAGCAGGGCCTGGACCCGCTGGCGCACTACCGCCTGCTGGCCCGCACGCACAGCGCCCCGCGCCTGAGGCCGCCGTTCAACGACGCGGCCCGGCGCGAGGCCGGCTTCAGCCAGCAGGAACTTGACGACCTGCTTGGCGCCTGAGACCGCGGACCGTTCCGGCCCGACAACCCCGGTGCGGTCGCTGCCATCGGGCAAAAACCGATAATCGGGGATGACCACTGTTTCCCCCATCGCCTCCGCCGCCGATTTCAGCCAGTTACCGCTCTCGCCAGCCATGCTGGCCAACCTGCAGCAGCTCGGCTACCTGAGCATGACGGCCATCCAGGCCGCCAGCCTGCCGGCTGCCCTGCTGGGCAAAGACATCATTGCCCAGGCCAAGACCGGCAGCGGCAAGACCGCCGCCTTCGCGCTGACCCTGCTGGCCAACCTGAACCCGCGCCGCTTCGCGGTGCAGACCCTGGTGCTCTGCCCCACGCGCGAACTGGCCGACCAGGTGACCACCGAAATCCGCCGCCTGGCGCGCGCCGAAGACAACATCAAGGTCGTCACGCTGTGCGGTGGCGTGCCGCTGCGCGGGCAGCTGGCCACGCTGGAGCATGGAGCGCACATCGTGGTCGGCACACCCGGCCGCATCATGGACCACCTGGAGCGCCAGAGCCTGCAACTCGACGCGCTCAACACCCTGGTGCTCGACGAAGCCGACCGCATGCTCGACATGGGTTTCTTCGACGACATCGTGAAGGTCGCACGCCAGTGCCCGAAAGATCGCCAGACCCTGCTGTTCTCCGCCACCTACCCGGAAGGCATCGCCAAGCTGGCCGCGCAGTTCATGCGCGATCCCGTCACGGTGACGGTCGAAGCGCAGCACGCCGGTGGCCAGATTGAACAGCGCTGGTACCAGGTGAAAGACAGCGAGCGCCTGCACGCGGTGAGCCAGCTCCTGCTGCACTTCCGCCCGGCCAGCACGCTCGCGTTCTGCAACACCAAGGCGCAGTGCCGCGATCTCGTGGCCGTGCTGCAGGCGCAGGGCATGAGCGCGCTGGCGCTGTTCGGTGAACTGGAGCAGCGCGAGCGTGACCAGGTGCTGGTGCGCTTTGCCAACAAGAGCTGTTCGGTGCTGGTGGCCACCGACGTGGCCGCACGCGGGCTCGACATCGCCAGCCTGGCGGCCGTGATCAACGTGGACGTGACGCCCGACGCCGAGGTGCACATCCACCGCATCGGCCGCACCGGCCGAGCCGGCGAAAGCGGCCTGGCGCTGAACCTGGCCAGCATGAACGAGATGGGCAGCGTGGGCAAGATCGAGCAGCTGCAGGGCCGCGAATCCGAGTGGCACGAACTGGCCGAACTGGTTCCCACCGGCAAAGGCCCGCTCATGCCACCGATGGTGACGCTGCACATCCAGGGCGGGCGCAAGGAAAAGATCCGCCCTGGCGACGTGCTGGGCGCGCTCACCGCCGACCTCGGCTACACACGCGAACAGGTCGGCAAGATCAACGTCAACGACTGGTCCACCTACGTCGCGGTGGACCGCGCCATCGCCGAGCAAGTCGCCAGCCGATTGAACGATGGCCGCATCAAGGGCAAGAGCGTGAAGGTGCGGGTACTGGCCGATTGATGCCGCCGCACCGCCGCCTGCCGCCCCCCAGAACTCCCCGAAAATAGACCCATGAACGACACCAATTCCCGACCCGCGCTGCCCGACCGCCTCTCCATCGACCCACGCAGCCCGCACCACGTGGCCGCCGTGTTTGAACACGACATCGGCATCCGCTTCAATCACAAGGAGCGCTTCGACGTGGCCGAATACTGCATCAGCGAAGGCTGGGTCAAAGTGCCCTCCAGCAAGACGGTGGACCGCAAAGGGCAGCCCCTGCTGATCCAGCTCAAGGGCCAGGTCGAGGTGTTCTACAAGTAGACCGCCATGCACCGCCGCGTCTTGCTGACCGCCTGGATACCGCTGCTGCCCTGGATCGGCGCGGCACGGGCACAGGCTGCGCCTTCACCGGACGCGGCGCCCGCCTCGCCGCCCCGCCTGAACGTGCCGCTCGATGTGCTGCAGAACGAGGTGGGCAAACGTTTCCCGCTGCGTTACCCCGTGGCCGGGCTGGTGAACCTGGACCTGGCGGTGCCGCAACTGGGCTTGCTGCCGGCCTCGAACCGGCTGCGCGCCGAGATGGCGGTGAACGCGGCCGGCCCGATCCTGCAGCGCAACCAGCCGGGCACGTTCACCGTCGATTTCGCACTGCGCTACGAGCACAGCGATCGAACGCTGCGAGCCCACCAGCTCAAGGTCTACCGCATGCGTTTCCCCGGCCTGCCGGCCGACGCCGCCGAACTGCTCAACAACTACGCACCCGCACTGGCCGAACAATCCCTGCGCGAAGTGGTGCTGTACCAGTTGAACGCCCAGGAAACGGCGATGGCCGATCTGCTCGGACTGCGACCAGGCCGCATCACCGTGACCGGGCAAGGTCTGGCGGTCGAGCTGGTCACCAAACCGCTGTAGGCCCCGGCCGGCTGTCACTTCGCGCCTGACAACGGGTGCGATACTGCGCCCGCAGACCGCGTTCAAACGATGACAGGGAACACAGCATGAGTGGGAGCCGATGGACCCTCTGGCGGGCCGCGAAAGTCCTGGCCTGGAGCCTGGCGGGCATCTTCGTGGGCCTGCCCGTGCTGCTCTACCTCGGTTTCCTGGGTATCCAGGAAGCGAGCGAACGGCAGTGGCTGGGCAAAGCCCCCACCCACCCCGCCATCGACGTGCGCTCGCACGAGCCCCACACGGTGGCCCTGCTCGACGTGGGCTTCGACTCGCTGGCCACACGCATGCGGCTGATTGAAGAAGCCAAAGATTCCATCGAGCTGGAATTTTTCATCTACGAGGTCGACACCGCCAGCCGGCTGGTGACGCAAGCCCTCGCGCGCAAGGCCCGGGAAGGCGTCAAGGTGCGCCTGCTGGTGGACTTTGCGCTGCCGGTCTTCAAGCTCGCGCCGCACTACGCCCAGGCCCTGGAGGCGGCCGGCGTGGAGGTGCGCTACTACAACACCGCGGGCCTGGCCCGGTTCTTCGCCTCGAACCACCGCACCCACCGCAAGCTGCTGGTGGTGGACCGCCAGAAGGCCATCATCGGCGGGCGCAACATCGCCGATGACTATTTCGACCTCTCGGAACGCTACAACTTCCTCGACAGCGACATGGTCATCGATGGCCCCGTAGTGTCGGGCATCACGGACAGCTTCGAGCTGTACTGGGCGTCGGACTGGGTGACGAACCCCATCGACGTGGCCACCGCATCGCAGCCCGTGCCCGGCCCGGAGCTGCTGGGTCTGCCTTCCCCCGCTGAAGTCGCGCTGGCCGCCGAACTGCAGCGCCACACCCCCCAACACACGTTCAGCACCTGCAACGACATGCACTTCGTCACCGACTACCCGGGCTCGGGCGTGGAGCGGCGCAAGGTGTTTCTGGAACTCACCCGGCTGGCCAA
Organism: Hydrogenophaga sp. L310; assembly: GCF_055703065.1. Classification (NCBI taxonomy): domain Bacteria; kingdom Pseudomonadati; phylum Pseudomonadota; class Betaproteobacteria; order Burkholderiales; family Comamonadaceae; genus Hydrogenophaga; species Hydrogenophaga sp. L310. The sequence goes on along the minus strand of NZ_JBVPZA010000020.1, from coordinate 35,848 downwards.
AGAGGCGCGCCAGCAGATCATGGTGGAGAGCCCCTACCTGGTCTTGCGCGACGACGGCCTCGCGGTGTTGCAGCAGGTGGCGCAACGCGGCGTCAAGTTGCAGATTTTGACGAACAGCCTGTATTCCACCGACGCGTTCTACACCGTGGCCAGTCTGGCGAATTCGCTCGATCGCCTGTCCCTGCCGAAGCTGGAAGTCTGGGCCTATGGCGGGCAAGCGCTGGCGGGCAGCGAGCGGCCCTCCGCTTCGCCGCGCTGGGGCGTACACGCCAAACGCGCGGTCTTCGACGACCACACGGTCGTCGTCGGCACCTACAACATCGATCCCCGCTCGGCCAACCTGAACTCGGAGCTGATGGTGGTCTGCCGCAACAACCGCTTCCTCGCCGAGACCCTGCAGCACAACATGCGCCTGCGTATCGCGCAGTCCCGGGCGGTGGTGGGTGCGGCCAACGCGGGCGGGCTGGAGGCCCTGGTGAAAGACGCCGACGAGGACACCCTGCTCAAGATGCGCGCCATCGCCCCGTTCGCCAGCCTGCTCGACTTCCTGATGTAGCGGCAGCAGCCCCTCTTGGCGACCGCCCGTGACACCGGGCGCACAATCCTTGTTCCCCTAAACGCCATCGCGCCACCCGATCCTTCGGCCATGAACCCAGCACCAGACTCCACCACCCCAACCGAACCCTCGCCGCTGTGCGAATCCTGCCAGGGCATCCAGCGCAACTGGCGCGGCGCGCCCGGCCACGCCGAGCTGCAGCAGGGCAACCACCGCAAGGAACTGCGCGGCGATGTCCAGGTGACGATCACCGGCTATTTCTGCGATCGCTGCGGTGCCCACTGGCACTACACCAACGACAAGACGAACCAGCGCGCCGGCTGGTCGCTGGCGCCCAAGTGAGCACTTCCCGCAACGGGTGCGGGTCCGCATGAAGGCGCCGCCCCGCCTGCAGGCGCTGATCGAAGAAGGTCTGATCGACTCCGTGGTGCGCCAGCTCATGAGCGGCAAGGAAGCCATGGTGTTTGTGGTGCGCTGCGGCGATGAAACGCGCTGCGCCAAGATCTACAAAGAAGCCAACAACCGCAGCTTCCGCCAGGCGGTGGACTACACCGAAAACCGCAAGGTCAAGAACTCGCGCCAGGCGCGCGCCATGGCCAAGGGCACGAAGTTCGGCCGCGAGGCGCAGGAGGCGGCCTGGCAAAGCGCCGAGGTGGATGCGCTGTACCGCCTGGCCGCGGCCGGCGTGCGCGTGCCGCAACCCTACAACTTCTGCGACGGCGTGCTGCTGATGGAACTGGTGACCGACGCCCACGGCGACGCCGCCCCGCGCCTGAACGACGTGCGCTTCACGCCCGGGCAGGCACGCCAGCACCACGCCACCCTGGTGGCCGAGGTGGTGCGCATGCTGTGTGCGGGCGTGGTGCACGGTGATCTGTCGGAATTCAACATCCTGCTCGCGCATTCGGGCGAAGCGGACGGTGAGGACTTCCCCGTGATCATCGACCTGCCGCAGGCGGTGGACGCCGCCGGCAACAACCACGCACCGCGCATGCTGCTGCGCGACGTGGCCAACCTGCGCGACTTCTTTGGCCAGTTCGCGCCCGAGCTGCTGGCCACCCGGTACGGCCCCGAAATCTGGAGCCTGTACCAGCGCGGGCTGCTGAGCAACGACACCGTGCTCACCGGGCGCTACACGCCCAGCCACGCCGAAGTGGACCTGGCCAGCGTGATGCGCGAGATCGACGATGCGCGCGATGAAGACGCGGCGCGGCGTCTGCGCATGGCGCAGTGAGCTGCGCGGGTTGATTCAGAGACGGAGTCGCCCAGGGCACCGCCGGGCCGGCTTTGCCGGACGGCCAGTGCCGCCCCCTTGGGGGTAGCGCGAAGCGCTGCGGGGGTGTTTCACTTTAACCGCGCGGGTGGTGCTGCGCCACTATGCTCTTCAGCCGCTCGCGCGCCACGTGCGTGTAGATGGTGGTGGTGGAAATGTCGGCGTGGCCCAGCAGCATCTGCACCGCGCGCAGATCGGCACCGTGGTTGAGCAGGTGCGTGGCGAAGGCGTGGCGCAGGGTGTGCGGCGAGAGCGGCGAGGTGATGCCGGCGACCAGCGCGTACTTCTTCACCAGCTGCCAGAACATGGCGCGCGTCATGGCCTCACCCGCGCGCGAGCCGCGCGAGGTGACGAACAGGTCTTCGCTCTGCAAGCTGCCCAATACCTCGCGCCGTCCCTGGCCCAGCCAGGTCTGCAGCCAATGGCCCGCGATCTGTCCGAACGGCACCAGCCGCTCCTTGTTGCCCTTGCCGGTGACGCGCAACACGTGTTCGTTGTGCCCCACATGGAAGGTCTTGAGCGTGACCAGCTCGCTCACGCGCAGGCCGCTGGCGTACATCAGCTCCAGCATGGCGCGGTCGCGTTGACCCAGCGGCGTGCCGGTGTCGGGCGCGTTGAGCAGGGCCTCCACCTGTGCCTCGCTCATGGTCTTGGGAACGCGCATCGCCTGGCGCGCGGCCATCAGACGCAGCGTGGGGTCGGCGGTGATGAGGCGTTCGCGCAGCGCCCAGCGGTAGTAGCGCTTGAACACGGTGAGCCGCCGGTTGGCGGTGGTGGCGCGGGTCTGGGCGTGGCGTTCGGCGAAGTAGGCGTTGATGTCGCTTTCGCCGGCCTCGGGCAGCGCCGTGCCGCGTGCGGCCAGCCATTGGCCGAAGAGCGTGAGGTCGCGCCGGTAGGCGTCGAGCGTGTTGCGCGAGAGGCCCTCTTCGAGCCAGAGCGCGTCGGCAAAATTCTCCGCGCTCGCCTGGCTGGCGAGCAGCAGCGGTGATGCGGCGACGGGCGGGTCGGCGGGAAGGAGCGAAGGTCGTCGGGTTGCCATGGAAACGATGAAAAACCACGGACACTGTCACCTGCGGCACAGGCTGCGTCGGGGAAAACCCGCCCCAGCTCATAAGCGTTTACCGGGGGTGGTCTGCTATCGAATTGGGGTATTCTGCCCTTTTGTTTTCATCCCACCCAAAGGAGACACATCCATGCGTTTGATTCACAAGATCGGTCTGGGCTTGAGCGTGGCCGCGGCCATCGCATCGGGTGCTGCCGTTGCACAACAACAGCAGTTCATCAACGTGCTCACCGGGGGCCAGAGCGGTGTGTACTACCCCATGGGCGTGGCGCTGTCGCAGATCTTCGCCAAGGACATCCCCAATGCGCGCTCCACCGCTCAGGTGACCAAGGCCTCGGCCGAGAACCTCAACCTGCTGCAGGCCGGCCGTGGCGAGCTGGCGCTGGCGCTGGCCGACTCCGTGTCCGACGCCTGGAAGGGGGAAGCCGAAGCGGGCTTCCCCAAGAAGCTGGACAAGCTGCGCGGCCTGTCGGCCACCTACAACAACTACATCCAGATCGTCGCCAGCGCCGACTCGGGCATCAAGACACTGGCGGACCTCAAGGGCAAGCGCGTTTCGGTGGGTGCCGCGAAGTCGGGCACCGAGCTGAACGCCCGCGCCATCTTCAAGGCCGCCGGCCTGGGCTACGCCGATCTGGCCAAGGTGGAATACCTGCCGTTTGGCGAGTCGGTTGAACTGATGAAGAACCGCCAGCTCGACGCCACGCTGCAGTCCGCCGGCCTGGGCGTGGCCTCCATCCGCGACCTGTCCACGTCCGTGAAGATCGTCGTGATCCCGGTGCCCGCCGACGTGGTGGCCAAGGTCGGCGACCCGGCCTACCAGCCCGCCATCATCCCGGCCAACACCTATGGCGGCCAGACCGAGGCCGTGGCCACCGCGGCCATTCCCAACTTCCTGGTGACCCACAGCGGGGTGTCAGATGACGTGGCTTACCGCATGGCCAAGGCCATGTACGACAACATCGACACGCTCTACGCTGCGCACAACGCGGCCAAGAACATCAAACGCGAAAACGCCATCAAGGGCATGCCGGTGCCCCTGCACCCTGGCGCCGAGCGCTACTACAAGGAAGTGGGCCTGATCAAATAACCGGGCCCGCGGGCAGGCCTGCCGGCACTTCCCGTTGTGATGCGGCCCCGCCCCGGGGCCGTATTCATTTCTGCCAGCCGAGGATTCCATGAACGACAACGACAACAACAGCACCGACACCGGCCACACGGGCCATGGTGATCGCCTGACCGGCGGCATCTTCTGGGTCGCGATCGCCTTCTCCGCCTACCAGCTCTGGATGGCATCGTTTCATCCGCTCTCCAGCCAGGTGATCCGTTCCATTCACGTCGGCTTTGTGCTGCTGATGATCTTCGCGCTGTTCCCGCCCATGGACGGGCGCTCGGGCACCTGGCGCGCGCTGGGCTGGCTGCTGGGCATCGCGGGATTTGCCACCGGCCTGTACCAGTGGGTGTTCGAGGCCGACCTGACGCTGCGCGCCGGCGATCTCACGCAGGCCGACTGGATGGTGGGCGTGTTGCTGATCGCGCTGGTGTTCGAAGCCGCACGCCGCGTCATGGGCTGGGGCCTGCCCCTGGTGTGCCTGACCTTCCTGCTCTACGCCCTGTTCGGCCAGCACCTGCCGGGGGCCATGGCCCACCGCGGCTACGGCGTGGACCAGGTGGTGAGCACGCTGGGCTTCGGCACCGAAGGCCTGTACGGCACACCGACCTATGTGTCGTCCACCTACATCTTCCTGTTCATCCTGTTCGGCGCCTTTCTGGAACAGGCCGGCATGATCCGCCTGTTCAACGACTTCGCCATGGGCACCGTGGGGCACACACGCGGCGGCCCGGCCAAGGTGTCGGTGATTTCCTCCGGGCTGATGGGCACCATCAACGGCTCGGGCGTGGCCAACGTGGTCACCACCGGGCAGTTCACCATCCCGCTGATGAAACGCTTCGGTTACAGCCCGGCGTTCGCTGGCGGTGTCGAAGCCACGGCCAGCATGGGCGGGCAGATCATGCCGCCGGTGATGGGGGCCGTGGCCTTCATCATGGCCGAAACCATCAATGTGCCTTACATCGACATCGTCAAGGCGGCGCTGATCCCGGCCATCCTGTATTTCGTCACCGCCTTCTGGATGGTGCATCTGGAAGCCGGGCGCAAGGGCCTCATGGGTTTGCCCAAGGACGAGTGCCCCAACCCCTGGACCGCGGTGCGCGAGCGCTGGTACCTGCTGTTGCCACTGGTGGGGCTGGTGGCCCTGCTCTTCTCGGGTTACACGCCGCTGTTCTCGGGTTCGGTGGGCCTGGGCCTGACCGTGATCCTGATCTTCGGTGCCGCGGTGATCAGCGGGGTCAAGGCCCCGGCGCTGCGCGGCCTGGCCTGGGTGCTGCTGGGCTTCGCCTGCGCCGGCTTCTTCCAGTTCGGCGTTGGCACCTTCTTCGTGGTGAGTGCGCTGCTGATCGCTTTGACCTTCATCCTGCGCACCGGAGGCGACGCCCGTGCGCTGGCGGTGAAGGCGCTGGTGGACGGCGCACGCCATGCCCTGCCGGTGGCGATCGCCTGCGCGCTGGTGGGCGTGATCATCGGCGTCATCAACCTCACTGGCGTGGCCGCCGAGCTGGGTGGCCACATCATCGCCATCGGCCGCGAAAGCCTGTTCCTGGCGCTGCTGCTGACCATGGTCACCTGCCTGGTGCTGGGCATGGGCATTCCCACCATCCCCAACTACATCATCACCAGCTCGCTGGCCGCGCCGGTGTTGCTGGAGCTGGGTGTGCCGCTGATCGTCTCGCACATGTTCGTTTTCTACTTCGGCATCATGGCCGACCTCACGCCGCCGGTGGCGCTGGCCTGCTTCGCGGCAGCGCCCATCGCGCGTGAGAGCGGTCTGAAGATCAGCATGCAGGCGATCCGCGTGGCCATCGCGGGCTTCATCGTGCCCTTCATGGCGGTCTACAGCCCGGCGCTCATGCTGCAGACCGGCGACTGGCTGGACACCACCTGGATCGTGTTCAAGGCGCTGGTGGCGATATCGATGTGGGGCGCCGGCGCCATCGGGTTCCTGATCGGACCGCTGAACTGGGCCGAGCGCATCATGGCCATTGTGGCGGCCAGCTTCCTGGTCGTCGCGCTGCCGCTCACCGATGAAATCGGCCTGGGCGCGGTGGCGCTGTTTGTGCTCTGGCACGCCTGGCGCACCCGCCAGCAGCGTGCCCTGGGCACCGCACGCTGATCCCATGCCCGGGCTCGGCGTCTGTCTGGCTCTGGCGGCATCGGCGGCAGCGCCGCCGGTGTTCGTGCCGGTCGAGCGCTTCACGCTGGCCTGGACGCACTCAATCGAAAAAGTGCGCTGGGAGGAAGACTACGCCGTGGTCGCCTCGCCCACCGCTGGACAGCCCCCGGTGCTGCAGGCGCGGACGGCACGCGTGCGCGGCTCTGGCGCCGGCATGGAGCCGCCCGACGACGCGGTGCTGCGCAATGGCTGGTACGAGTACACCCCCCGCATGGGGTCGCCGCAGGGCCTGCGGCTCACCCGCTCGCCGTACACCGCCGACTACGCCTGGTGCGTGGACGGCCAGTGCGTGCCGCTGGGTCAATGGTTGCCGTCGGACGGCGGTGTCACCCTGCTCACCCCGTGCTACCGGCCGCCCGCCCCGGAGCGATGACCCGGTGACTCGCCCACGGCAATGCCCAAGGTATGCTCGCGCCGGTGAACTTTGCCCAGTTGCTCTTCCCCGACTTCTCGCTCATCCTGATCGGCTACCTGCTCTGCCGCTTCACCGCGCTCGACCGCAAGGTCTGGGTACCCATCGAGAGCCTGGTCTACTATTTCCTGTTTCCGGTGCTGCTGTTCCAGTCCATCGTGAAAAGCCCGCTGGACCTGGGGGCCACCTCCAGCCTCATGGCCGCCGGCTTCACACTCGGCCTGCTGGGTATCGCGCTCTCGTATTCGCTGCCCCACTGGCCCTGGCTGGGCCGCCGGCTGGATGTGCGCCTGCACGCCGCCAGCGCACAGATCGGCTTTCGTTTCAACTCCTTCATCGCCCTGGCCCTAGCGAGCAAGGTGGCCGGGCCGCAGGGCCTGCAGCTCATCGCCGTGATCATCGGCGTGTGTGTGCCGCTGTTCAACGTGGGCGCCGTCTGGCCCATGGCCCGCCACGCCCAGAAGCACTTTGCCGGCGAACTGCTGCGCAATCCGCTGATCATCGGCACCGCCTCGGGCCTGCTGGCCAACCTGCTGGGCTTCCAGATTCCGGACTGGCTGGAACCGACGGTGAGCCGCATCGGCCAGGCCTCTCTCGCACTGGGGCTCATGGCCGCGGGCGCCGGCATGCAGCTGGGCTCCCTGCAGGCGGCCAAGACGCTGGGCGTGCTGGTGCTGACCGTTAAGCACCTGGCCATGCCGCTCATGGCTTTCGGCCTGTCCCGCCTGTTCCGGCTGGACACCACACAGACCACGGTGCTGCTCATGTTCTCGGCGGTACCGACGGCCTCCAGCTGCTATGTGCTGGCCGCCCGCATGGGCTACAACGGGCCTTATGTGGCCGGGCTGGTCACGCTGTCCACGCTCCTGGGGATGGTGAGTCTGCCGTTTGCACTGGGGGTTTTGCGCTGACGCAACGGCCCGGAACGGAACAGGCCAGTATGGCAAAATTGAGGACTTTTTAGCGAAGTCGCGCGCAAGGTAGCCGTCCTCAGGCCGCCACGGCAGTACCCGCCCTCCGGCACGGCCTACGGCCACGACCCGCTCGTTTCCTCTGAAGGCGTTTCATGAAAATTGCGGTCGCAGGTACTGGTTATGTTGGACTCTCGAATGCGGTCCTGCTGGCCCAGCACAACGAGGTGGTTGCACTCGACATCGTGCCGGAGAAGGTGCGGCTGATCAACGAGCGCAAAAGCCCGATCGCCGACAGCGAAATCGAACATTTCCTGGCCCACGAGCCGCTCCGCCTGAAAGCCACCACGGACAAGGAAGAGGCGTACGCCGGCGCGGACTTTGTCATCATCGCCACCCCGACCGACTACGACAGCGAGACGAACTACTTCAACACCCGGTCGGTCGAGGCCGTGATCCACGACGTCATGCGCATCAACCCGCAGGCCGTGATGATCATCAAGTCGACGGTCCCCGTGGGCTACACCGCCAAGATCCGGGCCCAGACCGGCTGCGACAATCTCCTCTTTTCGCCCGAGTTCCTGCGTGAGGGCAAGGCGCTGTACGACAACCTCTACCCGTCGCGCATCATCGTCGGCGAACGCTCCGGGCGTGCCGAGGTGTTTGCCGGTCTGCTGCGCCAGGGTGCCCGTAAACAGGACATTCCGGTGCTGTTCGTCGACTCCACCGAGGCCGAGGCTGTCAAGCTGTTCTCGAACACCTACCTCGCCATGCGGGTGGCCTATTTCAACGAACTCGACACCTACGCAGCGACCCACGGCCTCGATTCACGCCAGATCATCGAAGGCGTCGGCCTTGATCCGCGCATCGGCAGCCACTACAACAACCCGTCCTTCGGCTACGGCGGCTACTGCCTGCCCAAGGACACCAAGCAGATGCTGGCCAACTACAAGGACGTGCCCCAGAACCTGATCCAGGCGATCGTGCAGTCCAACACCACGCGCAAGGACTTCATTGCCAACAGCGTACTCCAGCGCAGGCCCACTACCGTGGGCATCTACCGCCTGATCATGAAAGCGGGATCCGATAATTTCCGGTCTTCCAGCATTCAGGGCATCATGAAACGCATCAAGGCCAAGGGCATTCCCGTGATCATCTATGAGCCGGGGCTGGAAGGTGATCAGTTCTTCAATTCACCGATCATCAAGGACCTCGAAGCTTTCAAGCAGCAATCCGACGTGATCATCAGCAACCGTATGTCCAGCAGCCTGGCCGATGTCCAGGACAAGGTCTTCACGCGCGACCTCTTCGGCAGCGATTGAACTCCAAACCCCCTTTGTTTCGTGCTGTGCGCAGACCATCGCGATCTAGCTTAAACCCCTTCTCACACCGATCAACACCATGAAGAAACGTATCAGCCCCCCCCTGTGCATTCCTTACTATCCATCTGTGTTGAGCTTAGCCATCGCCATGATCCTATTGTCTGGTTGTGCCAGCAGTGGCGGTTCAACCAAGGTCGTCCCGGCGACACCCAATCCGTTCTCGATAGACGCTGCCGGGAGCAACGACCAGATCAAGGTCAACACCATGCGCGTCTTTGGAGACAGCTACTCTGATCCGGGGTACACCGGTCCAAATGGCATCCTGAACTGGGCCAGTGCATTGCAGGGAAGTGGCTACGTGACACGGGTCGAGAACTACGCAATTGGAGGTGCCCGAGCGCAGTTTTCACAAACCACCTCATTTAACAGACAGCTGGCCACCTGGCGCAACAGGAATTCAGCGATATCCGAGCGCGACCTCTCCGTCACGTACTTCGGTTACAACGACGTGGGTCGTAACGGCCGGTCACCTGAGGACTTTGCTGCATCCAAGGCGGGCTACACAGAAGGCGTGAACCAGTTGGTGCAAGCCGGAGCAGCCAGCGGCACCAACCGCATCTTCGTGACCCAAATCCATGATTGGAGCCGAAACCCCGGCGTCAATCCTCTTCATACCCAAAGCATGATCGTTGACTTGAACAATCATGTGGCAGGACTGGCCAACAGCAATCCCAACATCATTGCGGTGGACCTCTACACCGTATTCAATCGCATCCTCAATGAGCCAACCAAGTACGGATTCAACATCATCGACACAGAGGATCCTGCGCGGCACACCAGAGATGCGCTGTTCTACGATGCCATCCATTTTGGTAGTCGCGGCATGGAAATCATCGCCAGAACCTATGCGCACTACCTGACGCGCGCATGGAACTGGGCCAACGCCATCGAGGCAGGCTCCGCAGCCGCGGCTCAACTGAATCAGGATATTGATCAGGGTCTTCTGGTACTGAGCATGGCAGAAAATACAAAGAACATCTCTGGCTCATCGTTCAGCCTGGTTCCACTGGGTGTGCAATCGCAAACATCGACTCCTGATCGCATGGCGCAGCATCGGTCATTCAACCACTACGCATCGGGCAACACGGCACCTGCCTTCACTGGTTTGGCCTTGAACTTCAATGCTTCTGACAACGCCTTAACCGGAGCATCCCAGATGGGCTTGGCGCTGCACCAGAAAAACGCCGGCACACAGATCAGCAGCACCGAGAGCCGTTCCAGCATCGGCTTTCAGTCGTATGCGGCCAGCCTGTACTGGATCAAACCGATGTCCGACTTCCTGTTCACCACTCACCTGTCTCAAGCCTCGCAGCGTTTCAGCCAGACTGCATCCGATGACCTGATCATGCGCACCGTTGACAACACCCGCCAGGGCAACAGCTGGTCGATGGAAAGCAAACTGCGCTACACAGTGAGCCACCCAATGTTCACGGTGACGCCATGGGCCTCTCTCACTCAAACGCGCCAAAGTCTCGATGCTGGCACATTGAAAACGCTCTACACATCCGACGTGCACTTTGATGCAACCAAATCCACAGAGTGGTTTTCTGGAGTGGGTATGGATCTGCAATTCTCGCCCATCAACCTGGCTGGTGGCCGCAAGTTGCAATGGGGTGGGAGCCTGATGCACCGGGAAAGCCTCAAACGGGAGGGGTTCGTCGTCAATATGCGCGAAACCGCCCAACCGCTGGTCGTGCAGCGCGAGCTGATTGATCGTGCGCGTATCAACCAGACTTACCTCGGACTGAATGCGCAGATGAATCTGTCCCGGCATTGGAACCTCAATGCGTCCTATGCCGCCAACATCAAGCAAGCCCGACAAACCCAGGCCGTGCAGCTGCGCGCCAATGCCCACTTCTGATCAGGCGACCCTCTGGTTTTGGCACACGTCTCCGAATCGGAGCTTTCATGAAAATTCTTTACGTTGCTGGCCGTGAGGCCAGCTATTCGCGCACGCGCATCATCCTGCGCGCCCTGACCGACATGGGGCACGAGGTGGTCACCGTCCTGCCGCCGGACCGTTCGTTCAAGAACTACCCCCGGCTGCTGTGGCAGACCCTGCTGGCCGCACCCCGCTGCGATGTGGTGCTGACCGGCTTCTACGGCCAGCTGATCACCCCGGTGATCCGCCTGCTGACGTGGAAGCCGATCGTGTTCGACATGTACATCACCACCTACGACACCATGGTGTTCGACCGCGCCAAGGCCAAGGAAGGCAGCTTCATGGCCTGGGTGTACGGTCTGAGCGACTGGCTGTCGTACAAGGCGGCCAACATCTCCATTCTGGACAGCCAGCACGTCATCGAACACTTCAAGCGCACCTTCAAGGTGGACGGCCGCAAGCTGCGCCGCCTCTTCCTGGCGGTGGACGACAAGGCCATCTACCCACGCCCGCCAGCCGAGAAGAGCAGCGACTTCCTGGTGCACTTCCATGGCGAATACACCCCGTTCCACGGCGTGCGCCACATCCTGCGTGCTGCCAAGATGCTGGAGAACGAAGGCGTGCAGTTCCAGATCGTGGGCAAGGGCATCACTTACGAAGAAGACATGAAGCTCGCGAAGGAACTGGACCTCAAGAATGTCCGCCTGATCGACTCCGTGCCCTACGACCAGCTGGCCGTGCTGATGTCCAACGCCGACGTCTGCCTGGGCATCTTCGGCGAGAACACGCGCGCCTCCCTGGTGATGACCAACAAGGTCATCGAAGGCATCGGCATGGCCAAGCCGCTGATCACCCAGCGCAACGCACCGGTGCAGGAACTGCTCCGGCACGGTGAGAGCGTGTACCTGGTCGACGCCGCCAGCCCACAGGCACTGGCCGACGCCGTGCGCACGCTCAAGAACGACCCGGCCCTGTGCCAGCGCATCGCCGACAACGGCTACCAGGCGTTCAAGGACCACTGCGCGATCCAGAAGACCGGGGAAGCCCTGCAGGCGATGTTTGACGAAGTCACGGGCAAAACCCGCACCTGAGCGGGGACAGGCACCCGGTTAAAATTGTCGGTTACCTCAGCTTTCCGACACCCATATGCAACACACCAAGAACCTCATCCTCGGCGGCGGCCTGACCGGCCTGAGCACCGGCTACCACCTCAAGAGCGACTACGCGGTCTACGAAAAACTCCACGAGGTGGGTGGACTGTGCCGCTCGGAAGAGGTCAACGGCTTCTTATTCGACTACGCGCCCCACATCCTGTACACGGTCAATCCCTATGCGCACGAGCTGATCCACACCTTGCTCAAGGGTAATCTCGAGATCAAGAAGCGCAAGGCCTTCATTTACCACGGCAAGTACGACCTTTACACGCAGTTCCCTTACCAGGCCCACCTGCATGGCCTGCCGGCCAAGGACGTCATCGAGTGCCTCAGCGGGCTGGTGGATGTGCTGCGAGACCCGGACCGTCCGAAACCGCAGAACTACCGCGAGTGGATGTACTGGCGCTTTGGCAAAGGCATCGCCGAGCAGCTGATGATTCCCTACGCCGAGCGCATCTGGACCATCGATCCCAAGCACATGAACTTCGACTGGATCGACCGTCGCGTACCCGAGCCCGACTTCGAAGCCGTGCTGCGCGGGGCACTGCAGGACGAAGATGACGAATCGGGCTTCAACCAGGAGTTCTGGTACCCCATCGAGGGTGCGATCGAATCCCTGCCCGTGGCGCTGGCCAAAGGCGTGCAGAACATCCACCTGAACGAAACCGTCACCCGGATCGACCCCGTCACCCGACAGGTGTCGTTCGAGTCCGGCAAGGTGGTGGGCTACGAAAACCTGGTCTACACGCTGCCGCTGACGCACCTGCCCAAGTTCATCGACGGCATTCCGCAAAACGTGCTGGACGCCATCAACGGGCTGCAGTTCAACCAGATCGAGTGCGTGAACATCGGCATCAACCGGCCAGACATCAGCCCCTACCACTGGCTGTACTTCCACGAAGCCGAAGATTTCATCTTCCACCGCATCAGCTTCCCGCGCAACGCCTCCGAGAAGACCTGCCCACCGGGCACCAGTTCCGTGTGCTGCGAGATTTCCTACTCCAAGCACCGCCCGCTGCGCGTGCAGGGTCGCGAAGCCTTGATCCAGGCCACGATCGACGGCCTCATCAAGGCCAAGATCATGCGCCCGAACGACGAAGTGCTGGCAGCAGACGTGCTGACCGTGGACCCGGCCTACGTGATCTACGACCTGGACTACGAAAAGAACGTCAAGACCATTCATGAGTACCTGGTCAGCCTCGACATCCATCCCACCGGCCGCTTCGGTGACTGGCAGTACTACAACATGGACCACAGCATCCTGGCCGGCAAGCGCGTCGCCGATCTGATCAACAGCCGAGCCGAATGATGCGCGGAGAGGCCTGAAACCTCTCTATCTCCTGTGCCCATGCCTTCGCCAGCCCCGCGGCCGTTTGCATGGGCTGCTTTTGTGTGATCACGAAAGCCGGTGCACCACGACGTGTACCGACAGCACAGACCCGAAAACATGACCCGCTCTCCTACCATGCAGCGGCTCGCCAAGTGGGCTGCTGTGATCATCCTGTCGATCACAGCGTTCTACTTCGTCGCAGCAGCCAGCAAACACTTCGACAGTATTCCGCCCATTCAGTGGGGCGCATCGGCTTGGCTCGCCATGACGGCCACGGTTTTTTGCATGTTCGTGAACTTGGTCTGTGGTGGGCTAATGTGGATGGCCTTGCTGCGTGATCAGGGCGTACGCCTGCCTGCAGCCACCGCATTCCGCATTGTCGGTATGGCCCAGGTGGCGAAATACCTGCCGGGCAATGTGGGACACCTCGTAGGACAAATCACGCTGGCCAGCGCCGCTGGCGTCCCGGTGGGCGTGTCGATCACCACCATGCTCATCTCCACCCTCTGGCTGGTTGCCACTGGTCTGAGCATGGGGGGCGCGGGACTGATCCTGTTCCTGGACACGACGGCGGTGCTTGAAGTACCCATGCCCAACGCCCCCGTCATGGCAGCCATGGGTGTTGCCGTGGCCATGAGTCCATGGGTGGCGGTCTGGCTGCTCAACCGATTCCTGCCCAAGCTGTCGCGCAAGCTAGGCAGTGGTCAACGGGTGGCGCTGCCGCGCTTTCACACCGCAGTTCTGGTTGCGGTGGGGTTCATTTTCTGCTTTTTCGTCTTCGGGCTGATGCTCAAAATCCAGGCCACCTACCTGTTTGGTATTTCAGAGGGGGACATCCTGACCTTCACCCTGATGTTCACCTCGGCGTGGATCGCCGGCTACCTGCTCCCGGGTGCACCGGGCGGCCTAGGGGTTCGAGAAGCCCTGGTGGTGGCCTTGCTGGGCTCGGTGGTGGGTACCGGCACCGCCATCGGGCTGAGCGTCACCATGCGTCTGGCCACCGTGCTGGGCGATGGATTGGCCTTCCTGGTGGGAATGGGCTTGAAACTTTTTGCAAGCAATGGCGCTGCCGAACGCGTGACCTCGCACCGCACCTGAAAACCGCCAGATGAACCCACAAATGGCAGCACGCGAAACCTGGATCGATGTCCTCAAAGGTTGGGGCATGCTCTTGATCGTGGTCGGTCATGTCTGGTCGCTGAGCGACGTGTCCACCGCGTACATGTGGATATTCTCCTTCCATGTCCCACTGTTTTTCTTTGCCTCCGGCCTGACTCTCAAACCCGGCTCACAGCCGCTGAGCCGCTTCTTGCGCAACCGCGTCAGCAGCATCTTGGTCCCGTACATCCTCTATGCCTTGCTGGGCTACCTTTTCTACGTCCTGGGGTTTGCCGCAGCCGCACTGGCTGGCAAGCAGGTCGCACAGTTTGGATATGGCCTTTGGTGGCCATTGCTGGGTGCGTTTTACGGCACAGTCGGTGACGGACTGCTCGTCAACAGTCCTCTCTGGTTCCTGCCAGCACTTTTTTTGGCCTCAGGACTGGTGTACGCACTGAACCAGCGTGAGCACCCTCCGCTTCTGCGCTACGCCTTACTGATGGCGGCTTTTGCTCTTGGCGCATGGATTGAAGATCGACTGAAGCTGCCCATGAGTGCGGCTTCAGCCTTGTGCGCAGCTGTTTTCATGCAACTGGGGCTTGACATGCGCCGTTACGGTTGGCTGGAGAGACTGCGTCCAACTCAGCAATACTGGTTGCTAGCAATACTGCTGCCGCTGTCCCTTCTTTCACCGATGAACGGTGCTGTAGGTCTGGCAGGACCCACCGTCAACCATCCCATCATGTTTCTGGCTTTTGCCTTGGTGGGTATTGGACTGTCGGTGCTACTGAGCTGGCGGGTCGGGAACCGCATCCCCTGGATGGCGATGCTGGGACAACACAGCATGGGCATTCTGGTACTGCACATGCTGGTGATCAAAGGTGTGAAGGTGATATTCAGCCTGGGAACGGGTGTGAGCCTGGACACCATGGAACAGGAGTTGGGGTGGGGAGTGCTCGTGCTTGTCATCTCTGCTCTGATCATGTGGCCATCGATTTGGCTCATTGAGCGCTCGCTCCCCTGGACGTTGGGGAAACGGCACTCCGCAGGATAAGCGGGCTCACCGGAACTTCTACTGGACCAGACTGAGTGGAAAAGGCCGCCAGCCACACTGAAGTGCCGTCAACGCACTGTCTGAGCTATCCAGCCCAACCCGGTGAAACACCTGGTCGTCGTTCATGCGACTGCCCCAGCCGCTGGTGGTGAAAAACAAGTCAACCTCGCCGCGGACACGTTCATAGAAGGCGGGGGTGATGCCGCGATTTTTATAGGGAAAAGCGAAATAGCGGTAAGGCAGGTCAAAGGATTCGGACATATGGCGCATACTGCGACGCGTCTGCGACACCTGCTCATCCAGGGTGATTTCCCAATACCGAGGATGGTCACAGCTGTGTGCACCCAGCATGAACCCCCTACGCACCAGATCGGTGGCTTCCTGGTGCGTGATGTACGGTCGATCGGCGCGGAAGTAAGCATCGAGATCCACGGACAGCCTCGCTGCAACAGCGTCAAAAACAGCGCCATCAGCCTGACGAACTGACATCAGTGCTTGTCCAGGATGGGCGGATGCGTAACCCATTCGTGCCAGGATGGCGGCAACGTCGGTCTGATCACGTTCGGAACGGGATTTCAATAGCTCCATCAAGAGACTGGCTTTGAACTTCTCCTCCACCATGGAAGAAGACGCCCCCGCACCGAGGAAATCGGTGATCAAAAAGTGAATGGCAGGAATTCCCTTGCGCTCCAGAATGGGCGAAGCCACTTCGTAGGAGGAACGCAGGCCATCATCAAACGTGACAAGAAACCGATCAGCGCCAGCCCGTGCAATTCCTTCGGGCGACAGGTCTTCCAGTGGCTTGAAGTGGCGAAGAATTTCGTCCAGCACCCGCTCAAAACTTTCGGGAGTGTGGTAGTCGTAGAGATGCTTGATGTACGGCTTGGGGTGTGTTTCGACCGCATGAAAAATAAAAATAGGCAGTGTCCGTGCAGAGACTGCGCGAGATACCTCCAATGGAATGTGCCGCATGATCATGCGCATGCCGCGTGAGGCCGAGCGCAGGAGCTTTTCATTGACGAAGGACATGACAACCTGTGAGAGATGCGTGAAAAGTTGCTTAAGTTCGGTAGGCTGCCAGACGACCGGCCAAGGCACCCGACAGCCTCACCGCAAACGCAAAAGAAAAGCGTGTGGAAAACGCCATGCTCAAGGCAACAACCTTCTCAAGGGGGCGCGCGTGATTTGAACCGAGGAACGACATCAGGCTGTCACGCGTGATGCGCTCCAAGGAAGAAAAAATGGCTGGGTCGTTGGTTCGGGAGAGCACCATCTGGAAAAAAAGTCGCAAGCTCGATCGCGCCTTGCGAAATTGAACAAAGTTGAGCTGATACCCCACATCTGGATCGGTATGGGCTGCCATGCTTTCAACAGCAAGCAAGATGCTGGCGGTCCGCTGATCGACACGTTTCTGGGCAAAACTCGACTCAGTTGCCGACACCTGGTTGAAGCGGTAGTGGTACAGCACATCGCCCACCAGCCATGCCGATCGACAGTGCCTGTAGTACTGAACGAGAAACAACATGTCCTCTCCCACCGCGATCCGCCCATCAAAGCGCAGACGGAAATTCCGAATCAGGGCCATGCGGAACGCTTTGTTGCAGCACCCGCCCCCCACCATCTGAGTGCACAGGGTATGTTCGTACAGTGCTTTCATGCTCAACTCACCAGAGTCTCCCAGCACAAACGGCTGGGTGCCATCCGGCCGCACCCGGTCATAGGCACAGACGGCCACGTCATGCGAGGCCATCGGCTCGACCAGTTTGGTCAGAAAATCCGGCTCCACATAGTCGTCGGCATCGATGAACACAACACACTCGCCCTGTGCGGCGTCGAGCGCCTGGTTTCGAGCGGACGACACACCACCGTTGGCCTTGTGAAACACCCGGAAACGAGGATCCAGCAGGGCGAAGCGATCACAAATGGTGCCCCCTCCATCCGTAGAGCCATCGTTAACCAGCAGCACCTCGAAGTCAGAAAGCACCTGCGCCTGAACAGACAAAAGACACTGCTCCAGGAAGGGCTCGCAGTTGTAGACGGGAACGACGATGGAGATCTTTGGCATCGATGCAATGAGCGGCTCGGCAGCAGCGCGCGGCGATGTTGGGTAAACCCAACAGTATACAATTGAATGATGCCCACGAACACAGCCCCGCCGCCGTTGCACACACACAAGAATGAGGTGCAATCCCACCCGGCGTGGCGTTGGTCGTGGCTGATCGTGCTCATCGTGACGTTGAAGTCGGCCTACCTCGCCTTCTTTGTCATTCCACCAGCCGACATCCCTGACGAATCCGGGCACTACGCTTACATCAAAGATATCGCGAACGGCTCGTTTTTTCCACTGCTGGGCAATGCGACAATATTAAATGACCTCTGGATGGACCCTGCGGATAAGGTGATTCTGCACCCTCGTATCAATTACATAGTGCAACATCCTCCCCTATATTACACCCTTGCGGCAATTCCGTATGCCCTCGCCAGCAAGGTGACTGACGACAGGTGGTTTCTGATCAGGATTACGAGGCTGGTTTCCGCTCTTTCGTTGGGACTGACAGTCTTGGTGGTATTCCGCATTCTGATGGATGTGGGACTGGATCCAGGACGCAGTCTGTTGGTGTCCACGTCCCTTGCGTTCATTCCTACGCTGAACAGCCTCTCAGCGGGGATTACCAACGACGTCTTTTTGCTTTTGGTGTGTGCAGTCGCCACACGCTATCTCGTCCGTTTTGTATTGGAGAATAGATTACGGGACGCCTACCTGTGCGCTATCTGGCTGACATTGGCGGGTGCAACAAAGATGACGGCATGGATCATAATTGCCGGCTTTGTGGCTGTCATGGTGCTTGAATTGCGTCAGCCCATCAAGGGCTGGTTAAGCCACACCATCGGTATCACGGTTGTGTCGCTACTTGCCCCATTGTGGTGGATGGGACGAAACCTGATGCACTTCGGCGACCCTTTTTACATTGGAATTTCGGCTGCCATTCAGCCGGTCATGCCGGGAGCCACCATGTTACAGTTCCTGGAAAGCCAGCCTTTCTTTTATTTTATGCTTGTGCATTTCTATGCACTGTTTGGTTTTTCGGGCTATTGCCAGACACCGAGTCTGGTGCACTTGTGCCAAGGAACACGGCTTACCCACATCAACAACGAGCCTTTCTTCTATTTCTTGTTCGTGTTGGCGTTGCTGGTGTTGCTCACCGTGGGTTTTGCGGCCAAGCAGGCCGGAAGATTCACCTCGCAGGTGCGGCCCCCAGAAATACCTCAATCATTGCAGGGATGGGTGCACAGCATGGTTGCGCGAAAACCCATCGGCATGGCGCTCTTGGTCATATCGATATCGTCCGGCGTTTTCCTGTACGTTTATGCCATGCAAACCGTGCATGCCGAACCAGGCATTTTCAATGGCCTGGTCGTGAATGGTATTGCACTGGCACCCCTATTGATCATTCCGTTCTCTCTCGTGGCCGTGCTGCTCGAAACGAACCCATCCAAACGACTGCCTCACCACCTGATTCTGGTTTTCGCCTTGTTCGGCATGATTTTCATCCTGCAGGCCCACAAGGCATACATGCTGGTCGGCGAGATGCGGGGCGCCCAGGGAAGGTACTTTTTTCCCTACATCCCCATGCTTTTGGCGGCCCTTGCCACGGCGCTAGTGGATCTGCGTTTCCCGATCAAGATCGCCCTCTGGATCGTATTGGGTCTCATGTTCGCCGAAATTTACACCTATCTCCAGCACGTCATACCGTTCTTTGAATCGGTAAAGATATGACGCAACAGACCGCCACCGCCCGCCAGTTTGGAAAGCTTGCACTGTTCAGTGTGCTGATGCTGCTGTTCATGTATTACCCAACGATTGAGCGGTACAAAAATAAACATGTGCTCAACGAAGGTATTGCATGGAAAGACATGCGTGTCACTGGTGAGATCACGCCGGAATTCAGTCTGCGCCAAAGCATTCGCGTTGAGCATACAGATCTTCTGCCCACCGAATTTCACAACCCGGTTTGCCTGGATATCCAATTCGCCAACTACGCAAACAGGAAAAACACCGGGCGTTTGCGGATCGTGGCATCCACAGCTTCAGCCTCCGAGGAGCGCGTCATAGAGGCCAGGAACATCGAAGACAACGAAATGGAGCTGGTGTGTTTTCACAGCATCTCATTTAGAGAAATATTTCAGCAAGATTCGTGGGTGGACATACAGGGCATTGACAGCCCCCGCGGGAAATCCGTGACCACTGTCGGCAGCACTACTGCCGGTCCGCCGAGGGCGGTCATCAATGGGCGACCCAGTGACTTGACGTTGGTCTACATCGCTTCGATTCGCAAGGACCCTGAGCTGTACCAGATCAACTCGTATGTCCTGATTGTCTTTGCATCGTTGTTAATGACTGCGATCCTGCTGGCAAGTCGAACCATGGTTGCGCTTCCGGCTTCCAGAAAATAACTCCCACCCCGAAGTTACGGCGTCTTCGGGCCTCCTCTTGATCTGCACCGGGTTGAACCCATGACACTGCCTCCTACATGAATCACCCTGACCCGATGCGTGAACCTGGGTTCGAACACCCGCATGCCAGCGACCCGGGCGACGTGGAAGTGGTCCGACTGCAGGCCCAACTCTCCTCGGCTCTTGAGGAACTCAAGCAGACCAGATCCGAGCTCGAAGCCATACAGAACTCGACGATATGGCGCATGTCATTGGCTGTTCGCGCGCCCGTCATGTTCATATTGAGGCTTCGGCATGGATGGGGTGGACTGCCTGGCCGCATTGCGCGTCATGGCGGCTGGTTTGGTCATCTCTGTGAATGGTGGAGAGACATCCAATCGTACGGATGGGGCTACTTTGGACGCGTTGCCACTTATGAACACAACCCTGGCCCAGGGTCAGGCAACCATGATCGCAACGATTACACAGCCTGGAAACATCGCTTCACCCAAACGAAACCGGCAGCGACTATCCCAACAGACCCCACCCCCTTGATGTCGGTGGTGCTCCCGGTGTATCGCCCCCCTTTGCACCTGCTGCAGGAAGCGGTCGCCTCTGTCCTCAGGCAACGCTATGCCAACTGGGAACTCTGCATTGCCGACGATGCATCGAACGATGAGCAATTAACAGCGTATTTGCACACACTGGAATCTCAACACGCCAACGTGCACGTCATTTTCAGAAAGGCCAACGGCCATATTTCGGAATGCACAAACTCCGCGCTCGACTTGGCCACTGGCGAGTTCGTGGTTCTTCTGGATCAGGATGACCTGCTCCCTGAAGAAGCGCTGGCCGAGGTGGTCAAGTGTGTCGCCGAACATCCCGATGTGGGCATCATTTTTTCGGATGAAGACCGGATCGTCGAATCCGGAACGCGGTCACTGGGCGCCTATTTCAAGCCCGACTTCAACTACGACCTGTTCATGGGTCACAACATGGTGAGCCATCTGGGTGTGTACCGACGCAGCCTGCTCACTGCGATTGGCGGATTTCGTCGCGGTGTTGAAGGGTCCCAAGACTATGACGTGGCCTTGCGCGCCTTGGAGAGGCTGCGCCTCGATCAGGTGGTTCACATCCCTAAAGTGCTTTATCACTGGCGAGCCATTCAAGGCAGCACAGCACTGAGTCAGTCTGAAAAGACCTATACCACCACGGCAAGCTACAAAGCACTGGTGGATCACCTGGAAAGAACCGGGGTCGCGGCAGAGGTTCTGCCTTGTCGCCTGCTGCCAAATTTTCACCGAATCCGGTACACGCTGGCCTCCAACATGCAGCGCGCCACCGTGGTCTTGGCATTTGACTACCCTGTCCACCAAGTGCGCGAGTTGATCACCATGCTTGGCACCCGGGCAGGAGTCCGCGACACAAGCTTCATCTGGGTGACATCACAAGCAGTCACCGCAGCCGACATACAAACGGACCCACAATCGATCGCACCCACCATACAAGTCGTTTCTGCGCCGCCCGGTGGGTCTGCGCTGGCTCGTGTCGCCACCGCATTGCCACTGTCTGATGATCCGATCCTGGCCGTCTTGACCATGCCCTTCTCAGAAGCAACCGATGGCTGGCTGGATGAACTCGCCAGATTCGCTGCACAACCGCGAGTAGGTTTCGTTGCACCCATGGTGGTAGACGCCGCAGACCAGATCAAGCTCGTGGACCATGGCGGCATACTATTCACCGACAACTTCCGAGCCGTCCATGCACACAAGGGGCTGCACATTGATCACACCGGCTACGCTGGCCGAGGTGCTCTGTCTCAATCATTTTCTGCCCTGTCGCCCGCGCTACTTGTCGTGCGTAGAGAATTGATCAATACAGCACTCCCT
Organism: Hydrogenophaga sp. L310; assembly: GCF_055703065.1. Taxonomy (NCBI): domain Bacteria; kingdom Pseudomonadati; phylum Pseudomonadota; class Betaproteobacteria; order Burkholderiales; family Comamonadaceae; genus Hydrogenophaga; species Hydrogenophaga sp. L310. Next base: position 14,120 of record NZ_JBVPZA010000020.1, on the reverse strand, counting down.
CTGACTTCGCTCTTTGGTGATCCTCTGGATTTTGTCGACCTGTGTCTGGAGTTTCGAGACCGCGGACTCGCCAATGTATGGACTCCAGAAGTCGAGCTTCGTTTCAACGATTTGCGCTTTGCTGGAAGAACCAATCTATTCACGTCACTGCCTCCTTTGAGTGCAAGACGTACAACCTGGATTCAGAAGTGGGGTCCCAAGCCAAAGGACCCCGCCTACAACCCGAATCTGTCGCTTGACGGTGATTTTTCTTTGAACTGGCGAGTCTGATGACTTCCGAACTCCATCACTCGCCTGCCACGTCACTGAACGCCGTGTGTGCTGTCGTGGTGAGCTACCACCCTGAGACGACCGTCCTCTTGGATCTGCTGAATCAGCTCGACCAAAGCGGATGTGACTTCATCCTGATCGACAACCACTCGAACAACATCGATCACTTCAAGACCAAGGCTTTGGGCTTCAACCGTTGTCGCGAGGTGATTTGCCTGCCTGAAAACTTAGGACAAGCCTCGGCTCTCAACGAGGCGCTGACGCGAATTGAAACTGCAGGTTACGAGTTGGCTTTGCTGTTCGATCAGGACAGCAGCATTGATGACAACTTCGTTCCAGGCATGCTGACCTCCTGGAATTTGGGACAACAAATTGCACGAGGAACTGTGGCAGCCATAGGTCCGCGACTGATCGAGCCACGATCAAAAAGACGGATGCCCTTCCGCACTTTTCGAAGTCTGATCGAACGTAGTGAAACCGTTGCCGAACCACAGTCTCGGTTGATTGACACCGCTTTTCTGATCACATCCGGATGTTTGCTGGCTGTGGGTCTGCTTCCAAGGATTGGCCTCATGCGCAGCGACTATTTCATCGACAACGTCGATCTGGAGTGGTGCTTCAGAGCGAAGGCCCTCGGGTACCAGCTGTTTGGCACGGAACTCGCCACATTGCATCACCGCATTGGAGAGGACAGCGACAACGTCCTGGTTCGCCGAGGTGTCATCGTGCAACACAGCGCCTTGCGCTACTACTACTCCTCACGCAACCGCATTCATCTGCACAAGCAGCCTTACACCCCCTGGATCTGGCGCACAAAAGACATCGTTCGCTTCGTACTCAAGTCCACTTACCTGTTGATCACATCGGGTGACAGGCACAGCATCTGGACCAATCTACGACGTGCCGTGCGAGATGCGAGACATCTTTCATGACAAGCTCTCACGCCCACGTCGTACATGTTGTGCAGAAAATGGTTGTTTTACTGCCTGTCTACAACGGCTCACGTTTCTTGCGTGCCCAACTGGACTCCATCCTCACGCAGAGCTTCCAGAACACGCTCATCCTTTGTCGTGATGACGCATCCCAAGACAACTCCGCTGCCATTTTGGCGGAATATGCCGCTCGGTATCCAGGGCGAATTCAACTGGTCCACGATACTCTGGGCAATCTGGGGGCAAGAGGAAGTTTCTCCCGTCTGATGGAGGAAGGGCTCAAACTTCCGGCACATGAGGAAACGCCCGACACAAACACCTATTTCGCGTTGGCAGATCAAGACGACACATGGCACCCTGAGAAGCTGGCTGTGTTGCTTGACGAAATGCTCCAACTCGAAAACGGCACACCGGACATACCGTGCCTAGTACACGGAGATCTGCGCGTTGTTGATCATGACGGCAGAGAGATTGCACCCTCCATGGCCACTTACCAGGGGCTCCGGGCGGACCGCGACAGCTTGGCTGCACAACTGATCAGCAACACAGTCACAGGCTGTACCGCATTGCTCAACAGATCGCTCGTCGTGATCAGTTCGCCTGTGCCCGCCGATTCGATCATGCACGACTGGTGGATTTCACTGGTAGCCAGCGCGTTTGGCCGCCGTCGCTACGTAAAACAACCGTTGGTGAACTACCGACAACATGACAGCAACACCATCGGTGCCAAAGAATGGACAGAGCGCAACCGCTACAGGATGAAACCAGGGCTGGCGGCACTGCCGCGGAACACCTATCACGTGTTGCGTGTGCTCGCTATCGTCAGCATCCGGCTGTTCAACAACGAACACAGTCAAGCCTTTCAAGCCAACGCCCTGCAGGCTCGCACTTTTTTGCGGTATTTCGCAGCTCGCCTGACGTCGATGCAGCGCCTCAGCGTCTGGATGGCCTGTGGATTGGGCATCCCGTTTCCTCCACTCCAGCGAGCCTTGTTCCGGCTCCTGCGCACGCTATGAGCCTGTGCCTCTCAGTTGTCAGTCATGCCCAAGCCCCGCTGGCCAATTTGTTGCTGAACGACCTTGCCTATCACGCCACTCGACCCAACAGGATTCTTCTGACCAGCAATGTGCAGGAACCCGCGCCATGGAACGTTCACCAAGTGGCAGTGGATATCGCGACCAACTCTCAGCCTCTGGGATTTGGTGCCAATCACAACCAAGCCTTTCGTCGCAGCACCGAAACATTTTTTTGCGTCGCCAACCCGGACATCCGCCTTCCCCACGATCCGTTTCCCGCTCTTCTTGCCGCCATGAAAGACCCCCTCGTGGGGGTAGTTGCACCCATGGTGGTGAGCCCGAAGGGGGCTACTGAAGACAGCGCTCGCCACTTCCCGACGCTCGCATCTCTGCTACGGAAAGCCATCGGTGGACGCGATGGCCGGTACAACATTCGTCCTTCTGCTTCGGCCGAGCCTGTGCCCGTTGATTGGGCTGCCGGCATGTTCCTGTTGTTTAGAGCCTCCGCATTTCGGGATGTGGGAGGATTCGATGATAAATTCCATCTTTACTACGAAGACGTCGATATCTGTGCTCGCCTTTGGAATGCAGGCTGGAAAGTGATGGTATCGCCGCAGATCGCCGTGGTCCACGCCGCGCAGCGAACCAGCAGACGCCATCCTTTGTACATGTCCTGGCATGTCAGAAGCATGGCCCGCTACTTCCGCAAGCACCTGGGCAGATTGCCTGACACCACCACCGCCTCCGCAAGCTGAAGGTATGTGCTTGGCATTGCCGCCCGCCCGTTGATCTTCGGTGCAAGTCCTCGTCGCACAACCCTACAGGAGTTCCTGATGATTCTCGTGACCGGAGCCGCAGGCTTCATTGGAGCCAATTTCGTCCTTGACTGGTTTACCCAGTCGGATGAGCCAGTCATCAATCTCGACAAGCTCACGTATGCCGGCAACATGCAAAGCCTGGCCAGCCTGAAGGGCAAGCCGAACCACATCTTCGTTCATGGTGACATTGGGGATCGCGCCCTCCTGCAGCGCTTGCTTGCAGAACACAAGCCGCGCGCGGTCGTGAACTTCGCGGCCGAAAGCCACGTTGACCGATCCATCCACGGCCCCGAGGATTTCATCCAGACCAATGTGGTCGGTACCTTCCATTTGCTGGAGTCGGTGCGCACCTACTGGGGTAGCCTGGACACAGAGGCCAAAGCCGCCTTTCGCTTCCTGCACGTCTCAACCGACGAGGTGTACGGCACGCTCGGCCCGGCTGATGCACCGTTCACCGAAACAACGCCTTTCGCCCCCAACAGTCCCTACTCAGCCAGCAAAGCCTCGAGTGACCACCTGGTTCGCGCCTACCACCATACCTACGGGCTGCCGGTACTGACCACCAACTGTTCCAACAACTACGGGCCGTATCACTTTCCGGAAAAGCTCATCCCGCTGATGATCGTCAACGCGTTGGCTGGCAAGCCCTTGCCCGTTTATGGCGATGGCATGCAGGTGCGCGACTGGCTGTTCGTCAAGGACCACTGCAGTGCCATTCGCCGCGTGCTGGAAGCGGGTGTTCCTGGAGAAACCTACAACGTGGGGGGCTGGAACGAAAAGCCCAACATCGAGATCGTGAACACCGTGTGCGCCCTCCTCAACGAAATGTCACCCCGTAGGGATGGCAAGGCCTATGCCGATCAGATCACCTATGTCACCGACCGGCCGGGACATGATCGTCGCTACGCCATCGACGCCAGCAAGATCCACCGTGAGCTGGGCTGGAGGCCTGCGGAAACCTTCGAAACAGGCATCCGCAAGACCGTTCGCTGGTACCTGGACAACCAGCCTTGGGTGCAACAAGTACAAAGCGGCGAATATCGGCAATGGATGGACCAGCAGTACGGTAACAAAGCATGAACATCCTGCTGACCGGGAAGAACGGGCAGTTGGGCTTCGAACTCCAGCGCGCCTTGGCACCGCTGGGAACCGTTGTCGCCGTGGGAACCACCGACTGCGATCTCGCGGACGCTGATGCTGTGCGTCGCCTGGTGCAATCCGTCCAGCCGCAAGTCATCGTCAACCCGGCCGCCTACACCGCCGTTGACCGGGCAGAAAGCGACGCCCAAACAGCCCGCGCGGTCAACGCCATTGCGCCGGGAATACTGGGTGAAGAGGCCGCCAAGCTGGGTGCCTTCGTTATTCATTACTCGACAGACTACGTCTACGAAGGCAACAAAGCCGGCTACTACGTGGAATCGGACTCTACCAACCCGCAATCGGTCTATGGCCAGACCAAGCTGGACGGCGAACTGGCGCTCGCAGCAGCCAACGCTCAGCATGTCATCTTGCGCACCAGTTGGGTGGTCGGCGCGCATGGAGGCAACTTTGCAAAAACCATGCTTCGGCTGGCAGGAGACCGCGATGAACTCAAGGTGGTAGCTGACCAGTTTGGTGCGCCCACCTCGGCGGCCCTGATTGCCGATGTCACCGCCCATATCCTGCGGCAACACCAGCACGAAGATGGTCAGGCTTTCCCTTTTGGCACCTATCATCTGGCGGCAGACGGTGAAACCAGTTGGCACCAGTACGCCCAGTTTGTCATTGGGGAGGCACTTGGCAGGGGCAAGGTGCTGCGGGCGCACCCTGATCGTGTGCTTCCCATTCCGGCCTCGGCTTACCCCACTCCCGCAAAACGCCCCCAAAATTCCCGCCTGGATACGCAGCGCCTGCGCGCCGCTTTTGATCTGCACCTGCCTCACTGGCAACAGGGTGTGAGTCATGTCCTCCAGCAAATCCTCTGACCAGAAAGCCCCAAGATGGCACGCAAAGGCATCATTCTCGCCGGAGGTTCCGGCACCCGTCTCTACCCCGTCACGCAAGCCGTGAGCAAGCAGCTGATGCCGGTGTACGACAAGCCAATGATCTACTACCCGCTGAGCACGCTGATGCTCGCGGGCATCCGGGACATTCTGGTGATCTCCACCCCCATGGACACCCCCCGCTTCCAGGATCTGCTGGGAGATGGCAGCCAGTGGGGGTTGAACATCCAGTACGCCGTACAGCCCAGCCCCGACGGGCTTGCACAGGCTTTCATCATTGGCGAGAAGTTCATCGGAAGCGACACATCGTCGCTGGTTCTCGGCGACAACATCTTTCACGGACACGACTTCGCCGAGCTGCTTCGCAATGCCACTCAACGCGAAGAAGGTGCCACCGTGTTTGCCTACCACGTGCACGACCCGGAACGCTATGGTGTTGCCGAATTCAACGAGCATGGCAAGGTGCTCAGTCTTGAAGAAAAGCCGAGCCAACCGAAAAGCAATTTTGCGGTCACTGGCCTGTACTTTTACGACAATCAGGTGGTGCAACTGGCCAAAGACCTCCAGCCTTCACCACGTGGCGAACTGGAGATCACCGACCTGAACCGCTTGTACCTGGAACAGAACCAGCTGCGTGTCGAGGTGATGGGCCGCGGCTATGCCTGGCTGGACACCGGCACACACGACAGCCTTCTGGAAGCAGGCCAGTTCATCGCCACCCTGGAGAAGCGCCAAGGCCTCAAAGTGGCCTGTCCGGAAGAAATTGCATACCGTCATCACTGGATCAACGCTGAACAACTTGGAGCATTGGCCAAACCGTTGGCCAAAAACGGCTACGGCCAGTATCTGCAGCAGATTCTCAAAGAAGCCCTCGTTTGACAGGACTCCCCCATGAAAGCCACACCTCAAGCCATCCCTGACGTCATCCTTTTCGAACCCAAGGTGTTCGGCGATGACCGCGGCTTCTTCTTTGAGAGCTTCAACCTCTCCAAGTTTGAGGAGGCTATTGGACACCCCGTCAAGTTTGTGCAAGACAACCACTCAAAGTCGGTCAAAGGCGTGCTGCGCGGTCTTCACTATCAGGTCCAGCAACCCCAAGGCAAGCTGGTCAGGGTAGTCGAGGGAGCTGTGTTCGATGTCGCAGTGGATATTCGGCGCTCGTCACCCACGTTCGGGAAATGGGTGGGCGCCTTGCTGAGCGCTGAGAACAAACACCAGTTGTGGGTGCCGGAAGGTTTTGCTCATGGATTCGTTGTGCTGAGCGATACCGCAGAGTTCCTGTACAAGACCACGGACTACTATGCGCCTGCGCATGAACGCAGCATCCTGTGGAACGACCCCGATATCGCGATTGACTGGACAACGGATATCACACCGGTTCTTTCGACCAAAGATCAAGCGGCCAAGAATCTCCAGACCGCAGATCTGTTCGATTGAAGCGTATGAAAATAGTCTCCGTTATTCTGTCGGGTGGTGCTGGAACCCGGCTTTGGCCAGCATCTCGACAAGCTTATCCCAAACCCTTCATGAAACTGGGTGGCAGCGCTCTGCTGGAGCAGGCTATCACGCGCGGCCAGGCTTGCGGTACCGATGACGTGTACATCGTCACCAACCAGGAGCACCTGTTCCTCACTCAAGGCCTGCTGGCCGAAATGAATGACCCGCCCCGGGTGCGTTACCTGCTGGAACCCAAGGGACGCAACACGGCGCCCGCCATCGCCCTGGCCGCCCTGGCCTGCCAGGCCGCCCAAGGGGACGATGCAGTGATGCTGGTGCTGCCCGCTGACCATCTGATCCCAGACACCGAAACATTTGTGGCCAATGCACTGGAAGCCGCGCGCCAAGCCCTGCAAGGCCACCTGGTGGTGTTTGGCATCCACCCCACCGGCCCAGAAACCGGGTTTGGCTACATCGAAGTTGCCAAGGTCGGGCGCCAGGCCCAGCCGGTGCTCAAGTTTGTGGAAAAGCCCGATCTGGAAACCGCCCAGGAGTATCTGGCCACAGGCCGCTACTACTGGAACAGCGGCATGTTCTGTTTCACGGTCGGCACCCTGCTCAGCGCCTTCGCCGAACACTCGCCCGACGTGCTGCACGCAGCTCGCGAGGCCATGGCCCACGCCAGCACCCAGCAGCACCCGGCCATGGGACCGGCCAGTCCGGAAAGTGTTACGCGTTTTGAAGTCCACAGCTTCGGCCTGCAACCCGACATCAGCATCGACTATGCCGTGATGGAACGCGCCGGCAACGTCACCATGGTGCCCGCCCGATTTGGCTGGAGCGACGTGGGCACCTGGCCCTCAGTCGCACGGGCCCACAGCGCAGATGCCAGCGGCAACACCCTGGGCACAGCAGACGACGCCGATTGGGTTGCAATCGACACCACCGACACCCATGTGCACATCGACAGCCACGGTCACAAGGTCGTGGCCACGGTGGGCGTCAAAGATCTGGTGATCGTGGACACGCCCGACGCGCTGCTGATCACCAGCAAGGAACAGGCGCAAAACGTCAAACGGGTGGTGGATGCGCTCAAGGAGCGGCATGTCGACAGCCCGCCGCACCAGACCACGCTGCTGCCCGCTGCGGTGCAACGCCCCTGGGGAACCTACGCCATGCTCAAGGAAGAGGTCGGCTACAAGGTCAAGCGCATCACGGTCAAGCCTGGGCAAAGCCTGAGCCTTCAGTACCACCACAAGCGAGCGGAACACTGGGTGGTGGTGCGCGGCCACGGCGACGTCCAGATCGGTGAGACGCTACATCCCACGGGACCGGGCGAATACCGCCACATAGCGCTGAACGAAAAACACCGTCTGAGCAACACCGGCGACGAAGAACTCGTCTTGATCGAAGTCCAGTGCGGTGACTATCTCGGAGAGGATGACATCGTCCGCCTGGCCGACATCTACGGGCGAAACTGATGAACGTGATACGTGCCCTCTGGGCCTACCGCGGGTTTATTCTGGGCAGCGTCAAGCGGGAGTTTCAGGTCAAGTATAGAAACTCGCTGCTGGGCGCTGCCTGGAACATCATCAACCCGCTGTCGATGATTGTGGTCTACACGGTCATTTTTTCGGAGATCATGAAGGCCCGGTTGCCGGGGGTAGAAAGCATGCATGGCTTCAGCATCTACCTGTGCGCGGGCATCCTGACCTGGGGGCTGTTTGCAGAGATCGCCAACCGGTCTACCACGATGTTCGTGGACAACGCGAACCTGCTCAAGAAGCTGAGTTTTCCGCGCCTGTGCCTGCCGGTGGTGGTGGTCAGCAACGCCCTGCTCAACTTTGCCATCGTGTTTGCACTGTTTCTGGTGTTTCTGGTGTTGATCGGGCAGTTCCCCGGCGTTGCCGTCGTCGCCCTGTTTCCGCTGATCATGCTGCAGGTAGCTTTTGCTATCGGTCTGGGCATCACGCTGGGCATGCTCAATGTGTTCTTCCGGGATGTCGGGCAGTTCTTCAGCATCTTCCTGACCTTCTGGTTCTGGTTCACGCCCATTGTGTATCCGGCGTCCATTCTGCCGGCCAGTGTGCAGCCAATCATCCGATTCAACCCCATGGCGCGCATGATCGCTGGCTACCAGGACGTCCTGGTGTACGGGCGCTGGCCCAACTGGACCAGCCTCTGGCCTGTGGTGGTGCTGTCGGTACTGCTGTGCGCCTACGGTCTCTACCTGTTCCGTCGCCGGTCCGGCGAAATGGTCGATGAACTCTGAGCCACTTGGCCCTCTTACTCCCACCTAAGCGCCATGGGCACCATTTCCGTTTCCCAACTGGGCAAAGCCTATAAACAGTATCCGTCCCGATGGGCACGGCTGGTAGAGTGGCTGGTGCCGTTCAACCCGAAAAGACACACGCTCAAGTGGATCCTGCAGGAGATTAGCTTTACTGTCCAGCCCGGTGAAGCTGTCGGCATCATTGGAATGAACGGTGCCGGTAAAAGTACGCTGCTGAAAATGATCACGGGTACCACGCAACCCACCACCGGTAGCGTTCAGTTGACCGGGAGGGTGGCCGCCATGCTGGAACTTGGTATGGGTTTCCACCCGGACTTCACCGGGCGACAAAACGCCTACATGGCGGGCCAGTTGCTCGGTTACTCGGTCGAAGAGATTGCGCGCCTCATGCCCGAGATCGAAGCCTTTGCCGAGATTGGCGAATACATCGACCAACCCGTGCGGGTCTACAGCAGCGGCATGCAGATGCGACTGGCCTTCAGCGTTGCCACCGCGCACCGACCCGACATCCTGATCGTGGACGAAGCGCTGTCGGTGGGTGACGCGTACTTCGTGCACAAAAGCTTTGCACGCATCAAGGCGTTCCGCGAACAAGGCACCACGCTGCTGATCGTCAGCCACGACAAGGGCGCCATCCAGTCCATCTGTGACCGGGCCATCCTGCTCAACGCCGGCCGGCTGGCCATGGAAGGTGAACCCGAAACGGTGATGGACTACTACAACGCGATGCTGGCCGAGAGGGAAAACCAGACGGTGCGGCAGGAAGTATCGGACAGCGGAAAGGTGCAAACCGTCTCTGGCACGGGCGAAGCCATCGTGCACAGCATCGCGCTGTTGAACGACGCTGATGAGCCCATTGAGATGGTGAATGTGGGGCAGCCAGTCCAGCTGAAGATCGTGGTCGAAGCCCGGGACCATCTGCCCGAGCTGGTGCTGGGCTACATGATCAAAGACCGCCTGGGGCAACCGATCTTTGGCACCAACACCTATCACCTGAGCAACGTGATCCATGACGTCCGCGCCGGTCACCTGGCGACCTATGTGTTCCGTTTCGATGCCTCGCTGGGGCCGGGCACCTACTCGATCGCCACTTCGTTGCACACCGGCGATACACACATTGCGAAAAACTACGAATGGAAAGACCTGGCCCTGGTGTTCAACGTGGTGAACCTCGACAAGAGCAGCTTTGTTGGCTGTGCCTGGCTTCCTCCCCAACTGCAATCCAGCCATGACTGATCTGTTTTACCGCGCATTCGAAGAGAAATTTCGGGGGTCAAGGTCATTGATCCGTTCGCGCCTAGATGTTTATCGGGCCTTCATTTCACCTCTGAAACAGATCTATTCCGATGCACGAGGTCTGGATCTCGGCTGCGGTCGCGGGGAATGGCTCGAAGTGCTTCAGGAGGAGGGCATTGAGCCACTGGGGATCGATCTGGACGAAGGGATGCTTGAAGCTTGTCGGGCATTGCACTTACCTGCCGTCAAAGGCGATGCTGTGGCCTATCTGGCTGCTCTGCCGAACGAGAGTCAGGCCGTCATCTCGGCATTCCACATGGTTGAACACATTCCGTTCGATCAGCTGCAGGTCATCGTCTCGGAGTCGCTGAGGGTGTTGAAGCCGGGTGGGTTGCTGATCATGGAAACACCCAATCCTGAGAACATCGCGGTTGCCACCCGTGATTTCTATCTGGACCCCACCCACCAGCGCCCCATCCCACCGCTCCTGCTTTCCTTCCTGCCAGAGTATTACGGCTTCCAACGAAGCAAGATTCTGCGACTCCAACAATCTGCCCGCCTTGAACAAGATACCGATCCAAGCTTGATAGACGTCTTGGAAGGCGCCAGCCCTGACTACGCCGTGGTGGCGCAAAAGCGTGGACCGGCAGACATCCTGGAACGGTCCGATCAGGCCTTTGCCAAAGAGATCGGCTTGACGCTGAACGAACTTTGCGAGCGCCACGACCAAGCGAATGCGATGGTGCGGTCATGGGTTGCGACGCACCTCGAACTTGAAGCCAAGGTTGAACACGCAATTGAAGCGAATGCGATGTTGCGGTCGGCGCATCTCGAACTTGAAGCCAAGGTTGAGCACGCAATTGAAGCGAATGCGACGTTGCGGTCATGGATTGCTGCGCACGGCGAACTTGAAGCCAAGGTTGAACACGCAATTGAAGCGAATGCGACGTTGCGGTCATGGATTGCTGCGCACGGCGAACTTGAAGCCAAGGTTGAACACGCAATTGAACTGGCGGCTCACGCGCAAGACCGTGCCATGCACATGGAACAGGCCTTACAATCCCTCCACGCAAGCCGATCCTGGCAACTGACCCGACCTTTGCGTTGGGCCAGCCTGCAGCTCAGACTGCTGAGAACACATGGTCCGCAGGAGCGGTTGACAGCCCTCGTGCGCAAATTGACCGGGCGGCGCGTCATACCAACGGTCGATACAAGCCGGGCCGGCCGGGATGATGTTTCTGCTCAGACGCAACTCGAAAGCGTGCCACTGTCACCTCACGCGCGCACTATTTACCTGCAATTGATCAACAAGATCAATGCATCACAAGATTGAACGGCCTGATGCGCATCCTTATTGATCTTCAAGCTGCCCAAACGGACCTTTTACCGTTTAGACGGAGCTCGACGGCGGTCATGTTGGCCAAACGCTTGCTGCAACAAGCCGTCGGCCACGAATGCCGCTTCATTCTGGACGAGCGCAACAGCGGCAATGTACTGGCCCTGAAAGAAGTGCTCGCACCCGATTCGAATGGTTGCGAATTCAGGCTGTTTTGCGTACCTCCGCAGGACCCCTCCAGTGGTCGCACAGTCTCTCGAGGTGTGTATACCGACTTCATAGAAAACAACCGGCCCGACCTGCTGATATGGCTGGGTCATGTCGATGAAGACAACCACCAGATCCTCAAGCCTTTGGATCGATACGCCCTGAGCTGTGCCACCCTGTCGCTGCGATCAGAAGAAGACCTGCCGGCAATTTTGAGCTGGCTGAACGATGCCTCAGCCGGTGCTGCCAAAGCGCACGGCGCGGCGGCCACCGACCTCATGCAGTGTCTGGCAGACGAATTTAGACGGCATCCGACCAGCGACGAGGTCATTCGAAACGCGGCAAAGGCCATGGCCTACAACCGGCGCCCTGAAAAGAGGCAGTTGCTGCTCGACGTCTCTGTGCTCGCGATCACAGACGCCAAGTCCGGCATTCAACGCGTGGGGCGATCCATCTTCAATGAATTGTTGATCTGTCCGCCCGTGAATCACACGGTGCGGGCCATCCGCTTCAGCGAAGGGCACTACCACTACGCCGATGCGTTTGCCGCCAAAGCAGGCCATGCTTTGAACACCGGATCCGACGAACCGGTCGATTTCTACCAGGGCGACATCTATTTGTCACTGGACCTGAACATGCACATCGTTTCCGAGGTCGAAGCGATTTACCGGGACATGGGCAACAAAGGCGTCGAGCTGTTTTTCATCGTCTACGACATGCTGCCGATTCAACACCCGGAATGGTGGCCGGCGGAGATTTCGCCCATGTATATGGGCTGGCTGGACTCCTTGACGCGCCATGCAAGCGGGCTGTGCTGCATATCGGCTGCTGTGGCGCGGGATGTCTCCACCTGGCTGGAACAGCACCCCCCCCAACGCGTTCGGCCAGGCCCCAGCGTACACAGCTTTCATCTGGGCGCCGACGTTCAAAACAGCCTGCCTACCATGGGGCTGCCCGAATCCGCCGAAGAAATACTGGACTCGATCCAAAACAGTCACAGTTTTTTGATGGTCAGCACCATCGAACCGCGCAAGGGACACCGCCAAACCCTGGATGCCTTTGAACTGCTGTGGAACCAAGGTCTGGATCTTAAACTGGTGATTGCAGGGCGTCGTGGATGGCTGGTCGACTCCCTGCTTCAACGCATCATCGAACACCCCGAAAATGGAAAACGTCTATTGTGGCTGGAGGGCCTCAGCGACGAATACCTCGAAAAAGTCTATGCGGCGAGCACCTGCCTGATCGCCGCCAGTGAGGGTGAAGGCTTTGGTCTGCCGTTGATTGAGGCTGCCCAGCATCGCCTACCCATACTAGCCCGGTCTTTGCCTGTTTTCAAAGAGGTGGCCGGTGAACACGCTCACTATTTCGAAGGTCTGTCCCCCCAGGCTCTAGCCGATGCCATACAGGAATGGCTGGCGCTCTACCAGGACAATCGGCATCCCCAATCCGCGCATTTTCCCTGGCTGAACTGGAAGCAGTCGGCCCAGCAATTGCTGGACGCCATAGGACTCAGCACGGGTCGGATGCTGCGAAATGCACCACGGCAAACCGAGACCTGAACCCATGCAAAATCCACAAGCGGGCTACAGCCAAAAGTCGGTTAATTCAACTGCCTACTATTTCGCATTGCTGTTGCTAGGGATGATGTTCAAAACCGGAGCGGTGAAGGGCGTTGAGCGCATGGATCTCGCGACATGAAACCGCCGTGCCCGTTTCGATCAGTTTCCACCGTTCAAAGGTCGATTTACCGGCCTTTCGGGGCCTCATCGAGGCCCATGGGCGCGTTGCAGGCGCACTCATCCCTGCGCCTTCTGCAAAAGCCGGTGCCGCGCCATCCACAAGTTGGAAAGTGCGAACAGCGTGTGCAGTTGCGCCGTGTTCTTGACCAATCCGCGGTAGCGCACCTTCACAAACCCGAACTGGCGCTTGATCACCCGAAACGGGTGCTCCACCTTGGCCCGGATGCTGGCCTTCACATGTTCGAGCTTGTCCATGATCGCGCCCATGGGCGTGCTCTTGTCCAACGCTTTGCGTTTGCCCGGGCGCATGGCCACGTGCCAGTTGGCATTGATCGCCTGCGTCTCCTCGCGCTTGGCCACACCCTGGTAGCCTGCGTCAGCGAACACATCGCTCTCTTCACCATGCACCAGCGCGCCGGCCTGCGTCACATCGTTGACGTTGGCCGCTGTGCCCACCACCGTGTGCACCAGTCCCGAATCGGCATCCACGCCAATGTGCGCCTTCATGCCGAAGTGCCATTGGTTTCCCTTCTTCGTTTGGTGCATCTCAGGATCACGCTCGCCGCTGCTGTTCTTGGTCGAGCTGGGTGCTGCGATCAGCGTGGCGTCGATGGCTGTGCCGTTCTTGAGCAGCAGCCCTTTGGCGGCCAGCGTGCTGTTGACGGTGGCCAGTATCTGCAGGCTGAGTTGGTGCTCTTCGAGCAGGTGGCGAAAGCGCAGGATGCTCACGCGATCCGGAATGCGCTCGCTGCCCGAGAGACCAGCGAATTCACGGTACAGCGGCGTCTCGAACAGGGCTTCTTCCATGGCCAGGTCCGACAGGCCGAACCACTGCTGCAAAAAATGAATGCGCA
>NZ_JBVPZA010000019.1:0-62131 GCF_055703065.1 Hydrogenophaga sp. L310 | reverse complement strand
TGAAAAATGGCAAAAGAGAAATTTGAGCGGACCAAGCCGCACGTGAACGTCGGCACCATCGGTCACGTGGACCACGGCAAGACGACACTGACGGCGGCGATCACCACCGTGCTGTCGGCCAAGTTCGGCGGTGCAGCCAAGGCCTACGACCAGATCGACGCGGCTCCGGAAGAAAAGGCCCGCGGCATCACCATCAACACCGCCCACGTGGAATACGAAACGGCCAACCGCCACTACGCCCACGTTGATTGCCCCGGCCACGCCGACTACGTCAAGAACATGATCACCGGTGCCGCCCAGATGGACGGCGCCATCCTGGTGTGCTCGGCCGCTGACGGCCCCATGCCCCAGACCCGCGAGCACATCCTGCTGGCCCGTCAGGTGGGCGTGCCTTACATCATCGTGTTCCTGAACAAGTGCGACATGGTCGACGACGCCGAGCTGCTCGAACTCGTTGAAATGGAAGTGCGCGAACTGCTGGACAAGTACGAATTCCCCGGCGACGCCACCCCCATCATCCACGGCTCGGCCAAGCTCGCCCTCGAAGGCGACAAGGGCCCTCTGGGCGAAGAAGCCATCATGAAGCTGGCCGATGCGCTGGACACCTACATCCCCACGCCTGACCGTGCGGTGGACGGTGCCTTCCTGATGCCCGTGGAAGACGTGTTCTCCATCTCCGGCCGCGGCACCGTCGTGACCGGTCGTATCGAGCGCGGCATCGTCAAGGTCGGCGAAGAAATCGAGATCGTCGGTATCAGCGACACCCAGAAGACCACCTGCACCGGCGTGGAAATGTTCCGCAAGCTGCTGGACCAGGGCCAGGCTGGCGACAACGTCGGTATCCTGCTGCGCGGCACCAAGCGCGAAGACGTGCAGCGCGGCCAGGTGCTGTGCAAGCCCGGCTCCATCAAGCCGCACACGCACTTCACCGGCGAGATCTACGTGCTGTCCAAGGATGAAGGTGGCCGTCACACGCCGTTCTTCAACAACTACCGTCCGCAGTTCTACTTCCGCACCACCGACGTGACCGGCTCGATCGAGCTGCCCGAAGGCAAGGAAATGGTCATGCCCGGTGACAACGTGTCGATCACCGTGAAGTTGATCGCCCCGATCGCCATGGAAGAAGGCCTGCGCTTCGCCATCCGCGAAGGTGGCCGTACCGTTGGTGCCGGTGTGGTTGCCAAGATTCTTGCGTAAGTTCAACGCCCGTTAGGGCATAGCCAGTAGGGGTATAGCTCAATTGGCAGAGCGTCGGTCTCCAAAACCGAAGGTTGTAGGTTCGATTCCTACTGCCCCTGCCACAAAACAGGTAAGCATCGGAACCTGAATCCGCTCTGTTTTCGTGGTTTACAAGCCCGCCGAAGTCGTCAAGACCTCTGGTGGGCTTGCGTGTCTCAAGCTTCGGGCTTCGATGTCACGCGTTTTTGTTACGAATCGTCTGGAACCCCATGGCCTCTTCCGAAGTTCAAACCGTCAACACCAGCGCCGACAAGGCCAAGCTGGCGGTCGCTGTTGTGCTGCTGCTGGGGGCGTTCGTCGCGTTTTACCTGCTTTCGGGCCAGGGAGCGCTGGCGCAATGGGGTGCGCTGATTGCGTGCCTGGTGGCTGCTGTGGTGGTTTTTGGTGTTTCCGAGTCAGGCAAGCGGCTCGTGGCCTTCGGGCGCGATTCGTGGCGTGAAGCCAAGAAGGTGGTCTGGCCTGCGCGCAAGGAAGCGATCCAGATGACAGCCTACGTGTTTGCATTCGTGTTTGTGATGGCGCTCTTTCTGTGGCTGACCGACAAGACCCTGGAATGGTTGTTTTACGACCTGATCCTGGGCTGGAGAAAATAATGACCGATCAACACAGTCCCGTGACGGATGGCGTGGCCGCCGAGGGCATGCGCTGGTATGTGGTGCACGCCTATTCCGGCATGGAAAAGGCGGCTGAGCGCAACATCATCGAGCGCATCAACCGTGAAGGCATGCAGGACAAGTTCGGCCGCATTCTGGTGCCCACCGAAGAAGTGGTGGAGGTCAAGAACGGCCAGAAACGCACCACCGAACGCAAGTTTTTCCCTGGCTATGTGCTGGTGGAAATGGTGATGGACGATGAAACCTGGCACCTAGTGAAGCACACCAACAAGGTCACCGGTTTTGTCGGTGGCGCCAAGAACCGCCCGGCCCCGATTTCCGAAGAAGACGTCCAGAAGATCGTCAACCAGATGCAGGAAGGCACCGACAAGCCCCGCCACAAGGTGGAGTTTGTCGTCGGAGAATACGTGCGCGTCAAGGAAGGCCCGTTCACGGACTTCAACGGCACGGTCGAAGAAGTCAATTACGAGAAGAACAAGATGCGCGTGTCGGTGACCATTTTCGGTCGCGCCACGCCAGTCGAGCTCGAATTCAGCCAGGTCGAAAAGACCTGAAGTTTCCGCGGCACAGGTGGGTCGGCCCGACGCCTGTGCCATTTGTTTTTTCCGGGTCCCCCACCGCGAGGAGGTTGTCATGTTGGCAGCCGTCTGCACTCGCAGGAGCTAAAAAATGGCGAAAAAAATCGTCGGCTTCATCAAGCTGCAAGTGCCAGCTGGTAAGGCCAACCCCTCCCCACCGATCGGCCCGGCCCTGGGCCAGCGCGGCCTCAACATCATGGAGTTCTGCAAGGCGTTCAACGCCCAGACCCAGGGTCTTGAGCCCGGCATGCCGATCCCGGTGACCATCACCGCGTTTGCGGACAAGAGCTTCACCTTCAAGATGGGCACGCCTCCGGCGACCTACATGATCAAGAAGGCCATCAAGCTCGACAAGGGTTCTTCGGTACCCAACAAGAACAAGGTCGGCAAGATCACGCGCGCTCAGCTCGAAGAGATCGTGAAGACCAAGATGAAAGACATGACCGCTGCCGACGTGGACGCCGCCGTGCGCACCATCGCCGGTTCGGCCCGCTCGATGGGCGTGATTGTGGAGGGCGTGTAAATGTCCAAGCTGACCAAAAAGCAAAAGGCCTTCGCCGGCAAAGTGGACGCCAACAAGCTCTACGCGCTGACCGACGCCCTGGCCATCATCAAAGAGTGTGCCAACGCCAAGTTTGACGAATCCATCGACGTGGCGATCCAGCTCGGCGTGGACGCCAAGAAATCCGACCAGGTGGTGCGTGGCGCCGTCGTGATGCCCAACGGCACCGGCAAGACCAAGCGCGTGGCCGTGTTCGCCCAGGGCGCCAAGGCCGAAGAAGCCAAGGCCGCCGGTGCCGACATCGTCGGCATGGACGACCTGGCGGCTGACGTCAAGGCAGGCAAGATGGACTTCGACGTCGTCATCGCTTCGCCCGACGCCATGCGTGTGGTCGGTACCCTGGGTCAAATCCTGGGTCCGCGCGGCCTGATGCCCAACCCCAAGGTGGGTACCGTGACGCCCGACGTGGCGCAAGCGGTGCGCAACGCCAAGGCCGGTCAGGTGCAGTTCCGCGTTGACAAGGCTGGCATCGTGCACGGCACGATCGGTCGCCGTTCGTTTGAAGCCGACAAACTCCAGGGCAACCTGGTGGCCCTGCTCGACGCCCTGACCAAGGCCAAGCCCGCCACCAGCAAAGGTGTTTACCTGCGCAAAGTGGCCGTGTCTTCGACCATGGGTGTGGGCGTTCGCGTCGACATGCAATCCATCGCGGCCTGATCGCGAGAAGAATTCGGGCCACTCCGGTGGCCCGGGTGTGGTGGGTCCGGGGGTTGACAACACCGTCAGCCCACGGGGCCATCCAAGACCGTTGGTGTCGGGGCGTGTTCGCGAGAACACCGACCGACTTAATTGTGACAAGCCAACGCAGATGGCGATCCCGCTGCAGATGGATTGAGTTCCTGAAACAGTTGGTCGCTGCAATGAGGCGTGCCGGAGGCCTTTGGGCCGAGGGCACATTTAAGGAGTAGACCTTGAGTCTGAATCGCAGTGAGAAAGAAGCGGTCATTTCCGAAGTGACCAGCCTCGCCGCAAAAGCTCAAACGCTCGTGATGGCGGAATACCGTGGCATCACGGTCGCGAACATGGACAAATTGCGCGTCAATGCCCGCAACAGCGGTGTGAGCCTGAGCGTGTTGAAAAACACCCTGGCCCGCCGTGCGGTGGCTGGCAGCAGTTTTGAAGTGGTCGCCGACCAGATGACCGGTCCGCTGATCTATGGCTTCTCCGAAGACGCCGTGGCCGCCGCGAAAGTGGTGGCCGAATTCGCAAAAACCAACGACAAGTTGGTGATTCGCGCAGGCGTCTACGGTGGCAAAGTCCTGGACATCGAGGGCGTCAAGCAGCTCGCCAGCATCCCTTCCAAGGAAGTTTTGCTGGCCCAGCTGTGTGGCTTGCTGATGTCGCCCATGTCGCGTACGGCCGTTGTGCTGGGCGCGTTGGCGGCGAAAAAAGGCGAAGGCGCTGCCGCTCCGGCAGAAGCAGCTGCAGAACCCGCAGCTGAACCCGCCGCACCGGCAGAAGACGCTGCCGCCGCCTGAAGGCGTGGCAGATTCGTTTAACCAATTGTTAGGAAATCAAAATGGCATTCGATAAAGACGCATTTTTGACCGCGCTGGACAGCATGACGGTCATGGAACTCAACGACCTGGTGAAAGCCATCGAAGAGAAGTTTGGTGTGAGCGCTGCCGCCATGGCCGCTCCTGCCGCTGGTGGTGGCGGTGCCGCTGCTGCTGCTGAAGAGAAGACCGAATTCAACGTCGTGCTGCTCGAAGCCGGCGCCAACAAGGTCTCCGTCATCAAGGCCGTGCGCGAAATCACCGGTCTGGGCCTGAAAGAAGCCAAGGACCTGGTCGACGGCGCTCCGAAGAACGTGAAAGAAGCTGTTGCCAAGGCCGACGCCGAAGCCGCAGTGAAGAAGCTGGTGGATGCCGGCGCCAAGGCCGAGCTGAAGTAATTCACTCGCCAGGCCAGGGCTGGAGTGCTCGAAAGAGCCTCCAGCCTTTGGTGCTTTCTGAGCCGCCAGTGCCGATGGCACTTTTGCAGTGTTTCAAACCCACTGCAGCGCCCATGCACTGGTGCCGTGTTTTAAATAACACTGATAAGCAAACTTTTCCGAGTTTGTTTATCAGTGTTTTCTGACCCCGACTGCAGAAAACGACTTGGTTCGGGCCTGTGTGCAATGCACAGGCCGTCCGCCAATGGTTGGTAGAGGCCAGCCACCAAGCAAGTCACCAGGAGTCCATCCCTGGTAGGCAGACAGTCGCCGCAGACCTCAAGCCCGGAGATCTCATGGCCACAGCATCGAATTATTCATACACCGAACGCAAACGCATCCGAAAGAGTTTTGGCACCCGCGAAACCGTCATCGCGATTCCTTACCTCTTGCAGATGCAAAAGGACGCGTACACCGCGTTCCTGCAAGCCGATTCGGCTCCCAAAAAGCGCACCAACGAGGGCCTTCAGGCTGCGTTTGAGGCCGCCTTCCCCATCGTCTCGCACAACGGCTTTGTGGAGATGAAGTTCGTCGAGTACAACCTGGCCAAGCCCGCTTTCGACGTGCGCGAATGCCAGACCCGTGGTCTGACCTTTGCTTCGGCCGTGCGGGCTCGCGTGCAGCTCATCATTTACGACCGTGAGTCCTCGACCAGCCAGTCCAAGGTCATCAAGGAAGTCAAGGAGCAAGAGGTCTACATGGGCGAAGTGCCCCTGATGACCGACAAGGGTTCCTTCATCATCAACGGCACCGAGCGTGTCATCGTGTCGCAGTTGCACCGTTCACCCGGTGTGTTCTTCGAACACGACAAGGGCAAGACCCACAGCTCGGGCAAGCTGTTGTTCTCGGCCCGCATCATTCCTTACCGCGGTTCGTGGCTCGACTTCGAATTCGATCCGAAGGACGTGCTGTTCTTCCGCGTCGACCGCCGTCGCAAGATGCCGGTCACCATCCTGCTCAAGGCCATCGGTCTGACGCCGGAAACCATCCTGGCCAACTTCTTCGTCAACGACCACTTCCGCCTGATGGACAGCGGCGCCCAGATGGCCTTCGTGCCCGAGCGCCTGCGTGGCGAGGTGGCCCGTTTTGACATCACCGACAAGTCGGGCAAGGTCGTGGTCGCCAAGGACAAGCGCATCACCGTGCGCCACACCCGCGAAATGGAACAGTCCGGCACCACGCACATCAGCGTGCCCGAAGACTTCATGATCGGCCGCGTGGTTGCGCGCAACATCGTGGACGCCGACACCGGCGAGATCATCGCCAAGGCCAACGATGAGTTGACTGAAGTGCTGCTGAAGAAACTGCGCACCTCGGGCGTGCAGGACCTGCAGTGCCTCTACACCAACGAACTCGACCAGGGCGCTTACATCAGCCAGACCCTGCGCAGCGACGAAACCGCTGACGAGTTCGCCGCCCGTGTCGCCATCTACCGCATGATGCGCCCCGGCGAACCGCCGACCGAAGACGCGGTGCAGGCCCTGTTCCACCGCCTGTTCTACAACCCGGACACGTACGACCTGTCGCGCGTGGGCCGCATGAAGTTCAACGCCCGCGTGGGCCGCGACGAATCCACCGGCGCCATGGTGCTGTCCAACGAAGACATCCTGGCCGTGGTCAAGATCCTCGTGGACCTGCGCAATGGCCGGGGCGAAGTGGATGACATCGACCACCTGGGTAACCGCCGTGTGCGCTGCGTCGGCGAACTCGCCGAGAACCAGTACCGCACCGGTCTGGCGCGCATCGAAAAGGCCGTGAAAGAGCGTCTGGGCCAGGCCGAGCAAGAGCCGCTGATGCCGCACGACCTGATCAACTCCAAGCCGATTTCCGCGGCCCTGAAGGAGTTCTTCGGCGCGTCGCAGCTGTCGCAGTTCATGGACCAGACCAACCCGCTGGCCGAGATCACCCACAAGCGCCGCGTGTCGGCCCTTGGCCCGGGTGGTCTGACCCGCGAACGTGCCGGCTTCGAAGTGCGCGACGTGCACGTGACCCACTACGGTCGCGTCTGCCCGATTGAAACGCCTGAAGGTCCAAACATCGGCCTGATCAACTCACTGGCCCTGTACGCGCGCCTGAACGAATACGGCTTCATCGAAACACCGTACCGTCGCGTGATCGATGGCCAGGTGACGAACCAGATCGACTACCTGTCGGCCATTGAAGAAGGCAAGTACGTCATCGCCCAGGCCAATGCCACGCTGGACGCCGAAGGCCGCCTGACCGGCGACCTGATTTCCGCGCGTGAAAAGGGTGAATCCATCCTGACCTCGGCCGACACCATCCAGTACATGGACGTGTCGCCGGCGCAGATCGTGTCGGTGGCCGCCTCACTGGTTCCTTTCCTGGAGCACGATGACGCGAACCGCGCGCTGATGGGCGCCAACATGTCGCGCCAGGCCGTGCCTGTGCTGCGTCCCGAGAAGCCGCTGGTCGGCACCGGCATCGAGCGCGTCGCCGCGATCGACTCCGGCACCGTGGTCACCGCCAAGCGCGGCGGCGTGGTCGACTACGTGGACGCGACCCGCATCGTGATCCGCGTGAACGACGCCGAAGCCGTGGCCGGTGAAGTCGGTGTGGACATCTACAACCTGATCAAGTACCAGCGTTCCAACCAGAACACCAACATCCACCAGCGCCCGATCGTCAAGAAGGGCGATCTGCTGGGCAAGGGTGACGTGATCGCCGACGGCGCTTCGACCGACCTGGGTGAAATCTCGATCGGCCAGAACATGCTGATCGCCTTCATGCCCTGGAACGGCTACAACTTCGAGGACTCGATCCTGATCTCCGAGCGCGTGGTCGCCGAAGACCGCTACACCTCGATCCACATCGAGGAACTGGTGGTCATGGCGCGCGACACCAAGCTGGGCGCGGAAGAAATCACCCGCGACATCCCCAACCTGGCCGAGCAGCAGCTCAACCGCCTGGACGACTCCGGCATCATCTACGTCGGCGCCGAAGTGCTGCCCGGCGACGTGCTGGTGGGCAAGGTCACACCCAAGGGCGAGACCACGCTCACGCCTGAAGAAAAACTGCTGCGCGCCATCTTCGGCGAGAAGGCCAGCGACGTGAAAGACACCTCGCTGCGCGTGGACCAGGGCTCGCAAGGCACCGTGATCGACGTGCAGGTCTTCACCCGCGAAGGCATCACGCGCGACAAGCGCGCCCAGCAGATCATCGACGACGAGCTCAAGCGTTTCCGCCTGGACCTGAACGACCAGCTGCGCATCGTGGAAGCCGACGCCTTCGACCGTATCGAAAAGCTGCTGACCGGCAAGCTCGCCAACGGCGGCCCCAAGAAGCTGACCAAGGGCACGACCATCGACAAGGCCTACCTGGCCGACGTTGAGAAGTACCACTGGTTCGACATCCGTCCCGCCGACGATGATGTCGCCGCCCAGCTGGAGTCGATCAAGAACTCGATGGAGCAGACGCGTCACAGCTTCGACCTCGCGTTCGAAGAGAAACGCAAGAAGCTCACGCAGGGCGACGAGCTGCCCGCTGGCGTGTTGAAGATGGTCAAGGTCTACCTCGCCGTCAAGCGCCGCCTGCAGCCGGGTGACAAGATGGCCGGCCGCCACGGCAACAAGGGTGTGGTTTCCAAGATCGTTCCGGTCGAAGACATGCCCTACATGGCCGACGGCACGCCCGCCGACATCGTGCTGAACCCGCTGGGCGTGCCTTCGCGCATGAACGTGGGTCAGGTGCTGGAAGTCCACCTGGGCTGGGCCGGCAAGGGCATTGGCCAGCGCATCGGCGACATGCTGCAGCAGGAAGCCAAGGCTTCCGAAATGCGAGCGTTCCTCGAAACGGTCTACAACCACACCGGCAAGAAAGAGACCCTGTCCGAGCTCAGCGACGCTGACGTGATGGAGATGGCCGAAAACCTGACGAACGGCGTACCGTTTGCCACGCCGGTGTTCGATGGTGCGTCGGAAGATGAAATCCGCGCCATGCTGAAGCTGGCGTACCCGGACGACATCGCCGCCAAGAAGGGCCTGACCGAAACCCGCACCCAGGCGCAGCTGTACGACGGCCGCACGGGTGACGCTTTCGAGCGCAAGACCACCGTGGGCTACATGCACTTCCTGAAGCTGCACCACTTGGTCGACGACAAGATGCACGCCCGTTCCACCGGCCCGTACTCCCTGGTCACGCAGCAACCGCTGGGCGGCAAGGCGCAGTTCGGTGGTCAGCGTTTCGGCGAGATGGAAGTGTGGGCACTCGAAGCCTACGGCGCTTCCTACATCCTGCAGGAAATGCTCACCGTCAAGTCCGACGACGTGCAGGGCCGCACCAAGGTGTACGAAAGCATCGTCAAGGGCGAGCACTCGATCGAAGCGGGCATGCCCGAGTCGTTCAACGTGCTGGTCAAGGAAATTCGTTCGCTCGGTATCGACATCGAACTCGAACGCTCCTAATTCGCCGGCAAGACAAGGATTGAACCCATGAAATCATTACTCGACCTGTTCAAGCAGTTCACGCCCGACGAGCATTTCGATGCCATCCGCATCGGCCTGGCTTCGCCGGAAAAAATCCGCTCGTGGTCTTTCGGCGAAGTCAAGAAGCCCGAGACCATCAACTACCGCACGTTCAAGCCCGAACGCGACGGCCTGTTCTGCGCCAAGATTTTTGGTCCCATCAAGGACTACGAATGCCTGTGCGGCAAGTACAAGCGCCTCAAGCACCGCGGCGTGATCTGCGAGAAGTGCGGCGTTGAAGTCACGCAGACCAAGGTGCGCCGCGAGCGCATGGGTCACATCGACCTGGCCGCGCCCTGCGCCCACATCTGGTTCCTGAAGTCGCTGCCTTCGCGTCTGGGCCTGATCCTGGACATGACGCTGCGCGACATCGAACGCGTGCTGTACTTCGAAGCCTATGTGATCGTCGATCCGGGCATGACGCCGCTGAAGAAATTCGCGATCATGACCGAGGACGACTACGACGCCAAGCGCAAGGAATTCGGCGACGAGTTCATTGCCAAGATGGGCGCCGAAGGTATCAAGGAGCTGCTGCAGGCCATCGACCTCGAGATCGAGATCGAAAAGCTGCGCAACGACCTGACCGGTTCCGAGCTCAAGATCAAGAAGAACGCCAAGCGCCTGAAGGTGCTGGAAGCCTTCAAGAAGTCCGGCATCAAACCCGAGTGGATGGTGCTGGACGTGCTGCCCGTGCTGCCGCCGGACCTGCGTCCGCTGGTGCCGCTGGACGGCGGCCGCTTCGCGACCTCTGACCTGAACGACCTGTACCGCCGCGTCATCAACCGCAACAGCCGTCTGCGCCGCCTGCTCGAACTCAAGGCCCCTGAAATCATTGCGCGCAACGAAAAGCGCATGCTGCAGGAAGCCGTGGACTCGCTGCTGGACAACGGTCGCCGTGGCAAGGCCATGACGGGCGCCAACAAGCGCGCTCTCAAGTCGCTGGCCGACATGATCAAGGGCAAGAGCGGCCGTTTCCGCCAGAACTTGCTGGGCAAGCGCGTGGACTACTCGGGCCGTTCGGTCATCGTGGTCGGTCCGACGCTCAAGCTGCACCAGTGCGGCCTGCCCAAGCTGATGGCGCTGGAGCTGTTCAAGCCTTTCATCTTCTCGCGTCTCGAAGCCATGGGCATCGCGACCACCATCAAGGCCGCGAAGAAGGAAGTCGAAGCCGGCACGCCGGTGGTGTGGGACATCCTGGAAGAGGTGATCAAAGAGCACCCGGTGATGCTGAACCGCGCACCCACGCTGCACCGCCTGGGTATCCAGGCTTTTGAACCCATCCTGATCGAAGGCAAGGCGATCCAGCTGCACCCCCTCGTTTGCGCGGCCTTCAACGCCGACTTCGATGGCGACCAGATGGCCGTTCACGTGCCGCTGTCGGTGGAAGCCCAGATCGAAGCCCGCACCCTGATGCTGGCCTCGAACAACATCCTGTTCCCGGCCAACGGCGAACCCTCCATCGTGCCGTCGCAAGACGTGGTGCTGGGTCTGTACTACGCGACCCGCGAGCGCATCAACGGCAAGGGCGAAGGCATGATCTTTGCCGACCTGCTGGAACTGCAGCGTGCGCTGGACAACGGCGTGGTCGAGATCACCGCCAAGATCAGCGTGCGTCTGCAGCAGTACACGCTGGACAAGGCCACGGGTGAATTCACGCCTTTCATCTCCCTGGTCGACACGACGGTTGGCCGCGCGCTGCTGTCCGAGATCCTGCCCAAGGGCCTGCCTTTCGAAGTGCTGAACAAGCCGCTGAAGAAGAAGGAAATCTCCAAGCTGATCAACGTGTCTTTCCGCAAGTGCGGTCTGAAAGAGACCGTGGTTTTCGCCGACAAGCTGTTGCAGAACGGTTTCCGACTGGCCACCCGCGCCGGTATCTCGATTGCCGTGGACGACATGCTGGTGCCGAAGGAAAAGCCGGCCATCATCGAACGCTCGGAAAAAGAGGTGAAGGAAATCGCCCAGCAATACGCTTCGGGTCTGGTGACCGCGGGCGAACGCTACAACAAGGTGGTGGACATCTGGGGCAAGGCCGGTGACGAGATCTCCAAGGTCATGATGGCCCAACTGGCCAAGCAGAAGACCACCGACCGCCACGGCAAGGAAGTGGACCAGGAGTCGTTCAACTCCATCTACATGATGGCCGACTCGGGTGCCCGCGGTAGCGCGGCCCAGATTCGCCAGCTGGCCGGCATGCGCGGCCTGATGGCCAAGCCCGACGGCTCCATCATCGAGACCCCCATCACGGCGAACTTCCGTGAAGGTCTGAACGTGTTGCAGTACTTCATCTCCACCCACGGCGCCCGAAAGGGCCTGGCCGACACGGCGCTGAAGACCGCGAACTCGGGTTACCTGACCCGCCGTCTGGTGGACGTGACGCAGGATCTGGTGGTCAACAGCCAGGACTGCGGTACGACCAACGGCACGGTGATGCGCGCCATCGTCGAAGGTGGTGAAGTGATCGAGTCGCTGCGCGACCGCATCCTGGGCCGCACCACCTGCGATGAGGTGATCCACCCGGAGACCCGCGCGGTCCTGTTGCCGGCCGGCACCCTGCTGGACGAAGACATGCTCGACGAGCTGGAAGCCGCTGGCGTGGACGAGGTCAAGGTGCGCACCGCACTGACCTGCGAAACCCGCTTCGGCATCTGCGCCAAGTGCTATGGCCGCGACCTGGGCCGCGGTGGCCTGGTGAACATCGGCGAAGCCGTCGGTGTGATCGCAGCCCAGTCGATTGGCGAACCCGGCACGCAGCTGACCATGCGCACCTTCCACATCGGTGGTGCGGCGTCGCGTGCGGCCGTGGCCTCCAGCGTGGAAGCCAAGTCCAGCGGTTCGATCGGTTTCAACGCCACCATGCGTTATGTGACCAACACCAAGGGCGAGCTGGTGGTGATTGCGCGTTCCGGCGAAATCATCATCCACGACGAAATCGGTCGCGAGCGCGAACGCCACAAGGTGCCCTACGGCGCCATCCTGGCGGTCAAGGCCGACCAGGCCATCAAGGCTGGCGCGATCCTGGCCAACTGGGACCCGCTGACCCGACCCATCATCACGGAATTCGCCGGTCAGGTGAAGTTCGAGAACGTGGAAGAGGGTCTGACGGTGGCCAAGCAGGTCAACGACGTGACCGGTCTGTCCTCGCTGGTGGTGATCGATCCGAAGCACCGCGGTTCGACCAAGGTGGTGCGCCCCCTGGTCAAGCTGCTCGATGCCCAGGGCAACGAAGTGAAGATCCCTGGCACCGACCACTCGGTGACGGTGGGCTTCCAGATCGGCGCGCTGCTGGAAGTGCGCGACGGTCAGGACGTCGGCCCCGGCCACGTGCTCGCCCGCATCCCGGTCGAAGGCCAGAAGACGCGCGACATCACCGGCGGTCTGCCGCGGGTGGCCGAGCTGTTCGAAGCCCGCAGCCCGAAGGACAAGGGCATGCTGGCCGAGATGACCGGTACCGTGTCGTTCGGCAAGGAGACCAAGGGCAAGGTTCGCCTGCAGATCACCGATCCGGAAGGCAAGATCTGGGACGAACTCATCCCCAAGGAAAAGAACATCCTGGTGCACGAAGGCCAGGTGGTCAACAAGGGCGAGAGCGTGGTGGACGGCCCGGCCGATCCGCAGGACATCCTGCGCCTGCTGGGCATCGAAGAGCTGTCGCGTTACATCGTGGACGAGGTGCAGGACGTGTACCGACTCCAGGGCGTGAAGATCAACGACAAGCACATCGAGGTGATCGTGCGCCAGATGCTGCGCCGCGTGATCGTCGACAGCGTGGGCGATTCGAACTACATCGCCGGTGAGCAGGTCGAGCGTTCGGAGATCCTCAACACCAACGACGCGCTGCGCGCCGAGGGCAAGCTGCCCGCGGTCTACAGCAACGTGCTGCTGGGTATCACCAAGGCCTCGCTGTCCACCGATTCCTTCATCTCGGCGGCTTCCTTCCAGGAAACCACCCGCGTGTTGACCGAAGCGGCCATCATGGGCAAGCGCGACGAACTGCGTGGCCTGAAGGAAAACGTGATCGTGGGTCGTCTGATCCCGGCCGGTACCGGCATGGCTTACCACGAGGCGCGCAAGGTCAAGGAAAAGATGGACGACGAAGAGCGTCGCGCCATCGCCGAAGCCGACGCCGTGTCGCTGGCGGCCGATCAGGCCGACGCTTCGAGTACCAACGAAGCGGCTGAATAAGCCACACGAACTGAACCCGGCTTCACCGCTGAGTTCCTGAACGCCCCCGGCCATCTGGCCGGGGGCGTTTTTACTTGTCTGCGGGTCGATGCTCCTGACAACGTGGACGGGCGCTGGGGTATATTGCCAGCGCCCAGGTGCCGGATCGAGGGCGTTTGTTTGATCACAGGAGTTCACACACCATGTCGGCTACTTTGTGGATTTTGCTGGCCGTTGGGCTGGCGTTGGTGTTCTGGGCCGTGGGCGCCTACAACCGCCTGGTGCGGCTGAAAAATGCCATCGCCAACGCTTTTGGCCAGATCGACGTGCAGTTGAAGCGTCGTTACGACCTGATCCCCAACCTGGTCGAAGTGGCGCGCAAATACCTGGCGCACGAAGCGCAGACGCTGGAAGCCGTGATCGCTGCGCGCAATCAGGCGCGCAGTGCCGAACAGAGCGCCGCCGCCAGCCCCCTGAATGCCGGCGCGCTCGGCGCGCTGGCCGGTGCCGAGCAACTGCTCGGTGGCGCGCTGGGCCGCCTGTTTGCGGTGGCCGAGGCTTACCCCGACCTCAAAGCCGACCAGACCATGCGGGAGCTCAGTGAAGAGCTCTCGAGCACCGAAAACCGCATTGGCTTCGCGCGCCAGGCCTACAACGACCATGTGCTCGAATTCAACGATGCGGCGGCCCAGTTCCCGACGCTGATCGTGGCGCGCCTGTTCAATTTTCCGACCCAGTCGATGCTGGAATCCACCAGCAACGAAACCGAGCGCCAGGCCGTGAAGGTCGCGTTCTGACGTGCTGATTTTCGAGTCGCAACGTGAGGCGCGCGGGCAGACCCGCAAGCTGCTGCTGGTCTTCGCGCTCACCGTGTTGCTGCTGGTGCTGGCGGTCAATGCCGCTCTGGCCCTGGCCTGGGGGCTGACCTGGAGCTTCTGGTTCCCGGGAGCGGGTTTCCCGCGACACTTCTTTGCAGTCAACACCGCCGTGGTGTTGCTGTTTGTGCTGGGCGGCTGGTGGGTGGAAACCTCACGCCTGGCCAGCGGTGGCGGTCAGCGTCTGGCCGAACAGATGGGCGCACGGCCCGCGCAGCCATCGGGCAACTTCGACGAGCAGCGTTTCTGCAACATCGTCGACGAGATGGCCATATCGTCGGGCATGAAGCGGCCGACCGCCATGGTGGTGGCGCGCGACCAGGGCATCAACGCCTTTGCCACCGGTTGGGATGAAGACGACGCTGTGGTTGCGGTCACCCGCGGTGCGCTCGAGTTCCTGACGCGCGAGGAGCTGCAGGGGCTGGTGGCCCACGAATTCAGCCACATCCGTGAAGGCGATACGCGCCTCAACATGCGGCTGATCGGCATGGTGTTCGGCCTGGAGATGCTCTACCGCATGGGCCAGCACCTGTTTGAACCCGATGTGCGGGGCCGGCGCATGGCCGCGGCCTTGCTGGGACTGGCCATCATGGCTGCCGGCTGGTTGGGCTGGGTGGCAGGGCACGCCTTGCAGGCGGCGGTGTCGCGCCAGCGCGAATACCTGGCCGACGCACGCGCTGTGCAGTGGACGCGCAGCCGCGATGGCCTCGGCGGTGTGCTGCGCAAGGTCAAGAGCCAGCGCCAGGCGGACTTTGCACCCCGCCAGATCGGCTCCACGGTGCAGCACATGCTGCTGGTGGGGAACGAGGTCGGTCAGGTGGCACACTGGCTCGATTCGCACCCCACGCTGGAGCAGCGCATCCGCCGCATCTATGGCCGCCACATGGGGGCGCTGTCCCTGGAGCGTGACCACGCGCTGGATGCCACAGCCACTGACCAAGCCGCGCCGACAGATCCTTCAGGACCTCAGGCTCCGGGCTGGACACTCAGCTGATGGCGAATATCTACCAGGACCCTCATTGACTTCCAACAGCTCCGCAGACCGCCCGGTGCCCAACGCGCCAACGCTGGCCACGCAACTGCGCTGGACCGCCCAGTGCGTGCTCGCGGTCGAACAGGGTCGCTCGCTCAGCGAGATGCTGCCGCAAGTGGCATCGGCGCTGCGACCGGGCGTGCAGGCGCTCACCTTCCAGACCCTGCGCCAGCTCGGCGCTGCGCGCGCACTCGGTCGGCTGCTGGCGCAGCGTGCGCCTGCCGCGCCGGTGCTGGCCTTGCTGCACAGCGCGCTGGCCGTGTTGCTGGGTGATGAAAACGGGCAGCACTACCAGCCCCACACCGTGGTGGATCAGGCGGTGGAGGCGGCCAAGCAGCAGCGCAGCACCAGCATGCAGGCGGGCTTTCTCAACGCCTGCCTGCGGCGGTTTCTGCGCGAACGCGAGGCCCTGTGCGCGCAACTGGTGGACGATCCGGTGGCACGCTGGAACCACCCGCTCTGGTGGGTGGAGCGGTTGCAGCGCGACCATCCCGAACACTGGACCGCGATCCTCCAGGCCAACAACGTGCCCGGACCGATGGCGCTGCGGGTCAACCGGCGCCGCGTCACGCGGGACGACTACCGCGCCCAGCTGGAGGCCGCCGGTCTGTCGGCCAGCCCGGTGGGCGATGACGGTCTGGTGCTGTCGGCAGCGCAGCCGGTGGAGCGCCTGCCCGGCTTCGTGCTAGGGCACGTTTCCGTGCAGGACGCAGCGGCCCAGATGGCCGCCAGCCTGCTGCTCGACGGCCGCGCCTGGAGCGCCGCCGACCGCGTGCTCGACGCCTGTGCCGCGCCCGGCGGCAAGACCGCGCACCTGCTCGAACGCGCCGATCTCGACCTGCTGGCGCTCGATGTGGATGCACAGCGCTGCACGCGCATCCACGACAATCTGCAACGCCTGGGCCTGAGCGCCGAGGTGCAGTGCGCCGACGCCGCCAACACCGCGGGCTGGTGGGATGGGCGTCCCTTTGACGCCATCCTGCTCGACGCGCCCTGCACCGCTTCGGGCATCGTGCGCCGCCACCCCGACGTGCGCTGGCTGCGCCGGGCCAGCGACGTGGCCCAACTCGTGGCTGTGCAGCGGCAGTTGCTGGAGCGGCTGTGGCCGCTGCTCAAGCCGGGTGGTCGCCTGCTGTATTGCACCTGCTCGGTGTTCCAGGCCGAAGGATCCGAACAGGTGAATGCGTTTCTGCTGCACCACACCGATGCCGTTCTGCAGCCTTCCCCTGGCCATTTGCTCCCCGGAACCGCCGCTGCCCATGGGGAGTTCAACGACAATGTGCCCGGTGGATACGACGGTTTCTTTTACGCACGCATCGACAAGGCCGGGCCTTGAGGGGGCCGTGCGCCGGGCGGCAACGCGTCTGTCGTTGCGATGGGTTCGTGCTTTGGTCTGGGTGTTCGCGCTGGCTTGCCTGGCGGGACCCGTCATGGCACGCGAGCCCGAAATCCAGTTCGTCAGCCTTCAGCGCAACACGGATGCGCTGACACTTTCCGTGCGACTGGGCTCGGTCGCCACGGCGGCGGTTGAAGATGCCCTGCTCAAGGGTGTGCCGATGTACTTCGTCTGGCAGGCCGACGTGTACCGCGACCGCTGGTACTGGGCCGACAAACGCGTGAGTTCGATGGTCCGGACCTTTCGGCTGGCCTACCAGCCACTGACCCGGCGCTGGCGTCTGAGTCAGGCCCACGATGGTGTGACGGGCTCGGGTGCGGCGGCACTGCAATATGCGCTGCACCAGAACTTCGAGAGCCTTGACGAGGTGCTGGCGGTCGTGGGCCGCGTTTCCAGCTGGGTCATTGCCGACGCAGCCCGGTTGGACGACGGTGCGCAGCACCGGGTCGAATGGCGGTTCAGCCTGGATCTTTCGCTGCTGCCGCGCCCGTTCCAGATCGGCATGGCCAACCAGTCCGACTGGAACATCGAGGTGGATGGGCGGCTCGATGTGCCCCATCAAGCCAAGGTCGATCCGCCTCCGGACATCGCCGTTGAGGTCAGGCCCGGCGAACCGGCGCGGTGAGGTGTGATGGCCCGCCGCTCTTCCTCCTCCGCCGCTGATTCATGAGCGAACACGTCCGATCTCCCGAGAAAAGACGCGCCTCCATGCGCTGGGCGGTGATCGTGGCCCTGGTGGTCATGACCGGTCTGGGCATGGTGCTGCTGTTCCTGCTCACCCTGGCCACACGCAACCGCGTGCTCTACGAGCAGAATTTTTCCTGGCTGTTCGGTGTCAATGTGACGGTGGCGACCTTGTTGTTCCTCGTCATCGTGTGGCTGGCGGTGCGGCTGGTCAGACGTCTGCGGCGTGGCAAGTTCGGGAGCCAGCTGCTCCTCAAGCTGGCCGCCATCATCGGGCTGGTCGGGGTGTTGCCCGGGCTGCTGATCTACACGGTGTCGTACCAGTTCGTTTCGCGGTCCATCGAAAGCTGGTTTGACGTGCGGGTGGAATCTGCGCTGACCGCAGGGCTGAACCTGGGTCGCACCACGCTGGACACCCTGAGTGCCGATCTCGGCGCCAAGACCCGCATGGCCGCGGAACAGCTGTCGCGGGTGCCCGACGCCTCGGCGGTGCTGGCACTGGAGCGGCTGCGCGAAAGCCTGTCGGCGAGCGATCTGGTGCTCTGGAGCGCTTCGGGGCAGGCGATCGCCAGCGCCGGCGCCTCGCGCTTCGACTTTTCGCCCGACCGTCCTGGCATGGCCCAGTTGCGCAGCGTTCGCGCGAACCGGGTGATGGTGCTGGTCGAAGGGCTTGATGAGGGTGGGGAAGAGCCGGCACAGGCCGGCTTGTTGGTGGCACAGGCACACATCAAGGTGCTGGCCCTCGTGGAGGCGGCCGGTTTTGGATTCAATGAAAACCCGCGCTACCTCCAGGTCGTGGTGCCCCTGCCGCGAGCGCTGGTCGCCGATGCCTTGGCCGTTCAGGTGGCCAACCGCGAATACCAGGAGCGCGCGCTGGGACGCCAGGGGCTGCAACGCATGTACATCGGCACGCTCACGCTGGCCCTTTTTCTGGCCATCTTCGGCGCCGTGTTGCTGGCGGTGTTGCTGGGCAATCACCTGGTGCGTCCCTTGCTGGTGCTCGCCGAAGGCATGCGCGAGGTCGCCCAGGGCAACCTCGCGCCCAAGGTTGAACTGACCTCGCGCGACGAGCTCGCGGGCCTGACCCGCACTTTCGCCCACATGACGCAGGACCTCGCCGATGCGCGCTCGGCGGTGCAGCACAGCATGGAGCAGGTGGACGCCGCCCGCGACAACCTGCAGACCATCCTCGACAACCTCACGGCCGGTGTGGTCGTGCTGGACGAGCGCGGCGGCGTGCTCAGTGTCAACCCGGGGGCGGCCCGCATCCTGCGCACCCCGCTGGGGCTGCATCTTGGGCAACCGCTGGCGGCCGTGGTTGGCCTGGAAAATTTTGCGGCGCAGGTGCTGCAGCAGTTCGAGCGCTTCCTGTCCGATGACACCCCGCACGAAGGCGGTCACTGGCAGCAATCGTTTGAACTCGGCGCGCACGACGCCACGGGCCAGCATGAAGGCATCACGTTGATCGCCCGCGGGGCCTTGCTGCCCAACAACGAGCGCTTGCTGGTGTTTGACGACGTGTCGGAGATGGTGTCCGCCCAGCGCGCGCGCGCCTGGGGCGAAGTGGCGCGGCGCCTGGCGCACGAGATCAAGAACCCGCTGACACCCATCCAGCTGTCCGCCGAGCGCCTGGCCATGAAACTGCAGGGCAAGGTTCAGCCGGCAGAGCAGGCCCTGCTGGACAAATCGGTCCGCACCATCGTCGATCAGGTCGACGCCATGAAGCACCTGGTCAACGAGTTCCGAGACTACGCGCGGCTGCCTGCAGCACAACTCACGCCCACCGACCTCAATGCCCTGGTGCGCGACATTCTGGTCCTGTATGACAGCTCGGCGGTGCCCGTGAAGACCGATCTGGACGATGACTGCCCCAGTGTGATGGCCGATCCGCAGCAACTGCGACAGATCCTGCACAACCTGGTGCAGAACGCGCAGGACGCCATGGCCGGGCAAGCCGGTGCCGAAGTACTGCTCCACACCCGGCGCTCAGGCTCGGGCCAGTGGGTGCGCCTGTCCGTGATCGATCAGGGTCCCGGATTCGCTGAAAACATCCTCAAGCGGGCGTTCGAACCCTATGTCACGACCAAGACCAAAGGCACCGGCTTGGGCCTGGCGGTGGTCAAGAAAATCATGGAAGAGCATGGCGGGCGCGTGGATATCAGCAACCGGTTGATCGATGGCAAAGTGGTGGGCGCCCAAGTGTCGTTATCATTCGCAGTTGCAAATTGACAACACGGACCGAGGGAAACATTTCACGCCATGGCAACTATTCTGGTCGTAGACGACGAACTGGGCATCCGGGATCTTCTCTCCGAGATCCTCAACGACGAAGGCCACACGGTCGAGCTGGCGGAAAACGCCGCTCAAGCCCGTGTTCTGCGCACGCAGATGCGCCCTGATCTGGTGTTGCTGGATATCTGGATGCCCGACACCGATGGCGTGACCTTGCTCAAGGAATGGGCCAGCGGTGGCATGCTCAACATGCCCGTGATCATGATGAGCGGACACGCCACCATCGATACCGCCGTGGAAGCCACACGCATCGGCGCCACCGCCTTCCTCGAAAAGCCCATCACCCTGCAGAAGCTGCTCAAAGCCGTGGACATGGGGCTGAACAAACCGGTGGCCAGGGTCGGTGCTGCGTTGCCCCTGAAAAATGGCGCGCTCGCGCCCGTGATGGAACTGACCGTGGAAGTGGCCATGACCGGTGGCAGCCAGCCCGATGTGGTGTTTGACATCGGTCCCCAGCCTTCGCAGGCCTTCAACCTGGAAGGGCCGCTGCGCGAGGCGCGCGACGAGTTCGAGAAGGCCTATTTCGAATACCACCTGGCCAAGGAGTCCGGCTCCATGACGCGGGTGGCTGAAAAGACGGGTCTGGAGCGCACCCACCTGTACCGCAAGCTCAAGCAGCTTGGCGTGGATCTCGCCCGCAGCAAGCGCAACGCCCTTTGAACGCAGCGTCTGCAAAGTGGGGTCGATAAGCTGCTACAATCTCGCTTCTGTTTGGCCCGGTAGCTCAGTTGGTAGAGCAGCGGATTGAAAATCCGCGTGTCGATGGTTCGATTCCGTCCCAGGCCACCAAGTTACTGTTTTGAGTCGTCCCAGGACGTCCCAGAAGATCCTAAAAGCCCTTGAGAATCAACGCTCAAGGGCTTTTTTCTTGTCCCAGGGGGTCTCGGGAAATTCCTTGAGTTCTTCCCCCTTGCGCAGTAACTTCCGCAGTAACCGGCCTGATCGCTGTTTCGGGCCAGAAAGTTACTGCAATGGCCCGCTACCTCATTCCCTCGGATGCCACCATCAAGGCCGTGCGCAGCGGCGATCCGCGCAAGCGGCTGACGGACGGTGATGGCCTGTACCTGCTGCTCTTCGTGAAAGGGGGCGCGCACGGCTGGCGCCTGGACTACACGTTCGAAGGGCGGCGCAAGACGCTCTCACTCGGTACCTATCCCTCCACGACCTTGGCGATTGCACGGCGCAAGGCCGATGCAGCGCGTGAGAAGGTGGCTGACGGCCAGGACCCAAGCCAGGAGCGCAAGGCGCAGCGTGTCGTGCACGCCAAGGCCATCGAGGCTGAGAAGCGGCAGCAACAAGGCCTGCCACCCATCAATTCGTTTGAAGAAGTGGGCCGCGAGTGGTTCGAGATCCGTCGTGGCGGCTGGGCGCAGGGCTATTCGGAGAAGGTCATCGCCCGGCTGGAGAACGACGTGTTTCCCTACGTCGGCAGCGCGCCGGTGACCGGTATCACACCGAGCCAGCTGCTGGAAGTGCTGCGGCGCATCGAGGCGCGAGGCGTGATCGAAACCGCCCACCGTGCGCTGGAGAGCTGCGGGCAGATCTTTCGCTACGCCATCGCCACGGGGCGCAGCACCATCAACCCGGCGCGTGATCTGAAAGACGCACTGCGCAGGCCAGAACCACAGCACTTCCCGGCCATCACCGACCCCAAGCGCTTCGGCGAACTGCTGCGCGCCTGCGACGCCTATGCCGCCACGCCGGTGGTCCGTGCGGCGCTGAAGCTGGCACCGATGCTGTTGCTGCGGCCTGGGGAACTGCGCTTTGCTGAGTGGCCCGAGATCGATCTGGACGCAGCGCTTTGGACCGTGCCTTCGGTGCGCATGAAGCGCGAGCAGCGCGAAAAGCAGCAGGGCGCGCCGCACCTGGTGCCGCTGCCCCGGCAGGCGGTGGCTGTGCTGCGCGACCTGCACCAACTGACCGGCCATGCCACGATGGTGTTTCGCGGTGAGCGGCACCACCACCGCCCCATGAGTGAGAACACCATCAATGCAGCCCTGCGTGCCATGGGCTTCCCGGCCGACGAGGTCACAGGCCACGGGTTCAGGGCGACCGCCAGGACCATGCTGCACGAGCGCCTGGGCTTCAGCCCAGACGTGATCGAGGCACAGCTGGCGCACTCGGTGCGGGACAGCCTGGGGCGGGCCTACAACCGGACGGAGTTCGTGGATCAGCGACGCGCAATGTTGCAGGCCTGGGCCGACTACCTGGACCAGCTGAGGCTCGGTGAAGTGGTGGCGAGGCGGAGTAAGGTGAAGCAGGCGGGACCAGAGCGCTTTCAACGCACCTGAGTGACTTCCCCTGTTTCACTTCGGTGTTTTGGTATTACCGGGCATTTTTCGTACTGTTTTCACATGCCTAGGCATTTTTGTTTGCATTTTGATTGTTCGAAAATCGCTTTTGTGTAACAGTGCTTCATATCGTTATGGAGTTGTCACTGGCTCTTGATATCGTTTTCACACTCTGGGTATCGGATTTACGTAACATGCATGTGGGTTTCAAGGCGCTGGAAGCGGCGCACGGACTTCGCCTTGTGCAACCCTTGCGGGTGGTGTCGAGCATTGGCACGACCCGTTTCAGCAAGCTCGCGCCCGAGCTGGACCAGAACCAGTACACCCCGGGATACCGCCCGGAGGACAGCTTTGCAGGCCACTTCGGGTTCGGCCTGAAGTACGAGGAAGTGCACCTGGAGTTCTTCGCCCGGCTGTTTGCCGCCACCGGTCCCGAGCCCATCGCCGCCTGGTGCCGGGAGGAACCTACGGGCAAGTACGCCCGCCGCGCGGGTTTCTTCTACGAATGGCTGACCGGGACGCGCCTGGACGTGCCCGACCTCACCAACGGCGCATACATCTCCGCCGTGGACGCCACGGTCTATCTGACGCGCACGCAGGCGCTGCGCGACAAACGCTGGCGGGTCGACAACAACCTGCCGGGCAACCGCAACTTCTGCCCGCTCGTGCGCAGGACGTCGGCGCTGCAAGAGGCGCTGGCATTCGATCCCGCTGCTGCGCTGGCTGAACTCGACAGCGAGTTTGGCGAAGACGTGTTGATGCGAGCCGCAGCATGGCTAACGCTGAAGGAGTCGCGGGCCAGCTTTCTCATTGAAAACGAAGCCGACAAGACCGACCGCATCAAGCGTTTCGCGCATGTCATCGGAGAGCATTGCGGCAAGATCGCTGACCCGATGTCTGACGCGAGCCTGCGAGTGCTGCAAGCGGGCATATTGGGTGAGGCGGCACTCAGCATGGGCCTTCGCCGCTCACCGGTGTTCGTGGGCCAGTCCAGCCTCCAGGGCGACATCGTCCACTACATCGCTCCCCATTTCGATGACGTTGCAGGCATGCGTGATGGACTTATCGAGTTCGAGCGTGCCACGCGAGGCCAGGAGGCGCTGGCGCGTGCAGCTGCCATCGCCTTCGGTTTCGTCTATGTGCACCCCATGAGCGACGGCAACGGACGCATCCACCGCTTCCTGATCAACGACACGCTGCAGCGCGACGGCGCGGTGCCCGATGGCATCATCCTTCCCGTGTCGGCGGGCATCACGAACACCCGCGAGTTCGGGCACGGCTACGACCGCACGCTGGAGTCTTTCTCTCGGCCTCTCATGCGGCGGTATGCCGAGGCCCACCGGTTCGGTTCGCTGATCACCTATGCCGATGGCGTGAAATCGAATCTCGTTTTTGATGACTATGCGGACGCCAACTTCGCGTGGCGCTACCCCGACCTCACCGAGCACGCGGTCTACACGGCCAGGCTGGTCGCGCACACGATCCGCAGCGAGATGGCGGAAGAGGCGAGGGTGCTGCTGAAATTCCAGCTCGCCCAGCGACGCATCAAGGACGTGATGGAGATGCCGGACCCGGATGCCGCCCGCCTCATCCGTTCGATCAAGGACAACAGTTGGCAGGTGTCGGGCAAGCTGGTGCGGGAGTATCCGCAGCTCGAAGACAGGCTGCTCGCGTTGCGTATGGTCGAGGCCGTGCAATCGGCCTTTGAAGGACGGGAGCC
The DNA here is from genome assembly GCF_055703065.1 of Hydrogenophaga sp. L310. Classification (NCBI taxonomy): domain Bacteria; kingdom Pseudomonadati; phylum Pseudomonadota; class Betaproteobacteria; order Burkholderiales; family Comamonadaceae; genus Hydrogenophaga; species Hydrogenophaga sp. L310. The sequence continues at coordinate 38,272 of NZ_JBVPZA010000019.1, read as the reverse complement.
CGCGCCGATCATTGGGTAAGGGCGTTCACAGAGCTGGATTTCAGCCCGAATCCAGCACGCAACCCGCCCAAGTTGCCCCCTAGAGTGGTCGTCGTCACCCTCGACGATCCATCATGGGCTCGCTCACCAACTTCCTTGCCAATCGCAAGCCCCCTGGCATCAACCTTGACCAGTTGAACCTGTTCGAGGGCAGACCCGTGCCGACGGGCCTGGCGTTGATGGTGCCCATCGACCAGCTGGACGAAGACCCGGACAACCCGCGCAAGGCGTTTCCGCCGGAGGCCATCGAGGAGCTGGCGCAGGACATTGCCCAGCGCGGCATCCTGCAGCCCATCGTGGTCAGCGAACGGGAGGACAAGGGCCGCTACCTGATCCGCTTTGGCAGCCGGCGCTGGCGCGCAGCCATCCAGGCCGGGCTGACCACAGTGCCCGTGATCTTCGCAGTCGAGGCTCGCAATGCCTACGACCAGGTGGCCGAGAACCTGAAGCGACAGAACCTCTCCCCGCTCGAACTCGCGCAGTTCATCCGGCGACGGGTGGATGCCGGCGAATCCAACGCCGAAGTCGGCCGCCAGCTGGGCATGGACCTCACCACGGTGGCGCACCACCTAGCCTTGCTCAGCCTGCCACCCGTGCTCGACCAGGCACTGAGAAACGGGCGCTGCGAATCCCCGCGCACGCTCCACGAACTGAGCCGCCTGCATGAAGAGCAACCCGAGCAGGTGGCGGCCCTTGTCGCTGGCACGGAGCCCATCACCCGCGAGGCCGTGGCCAGCCTGCGTGATGCGGCTCGGATGGTGGCACCCGCTGCTGACAAGCCGACACCGACGACCCCTCGACCGGACAAGATGGCGCAGGCACTGGCCCGCGCCACCGGGCTCTGTGAGCGGCTGGATGCCGCACTGCTGCGGCTGAACCGGTCGGGAGGCATCGATGCCCTCCCCCACGATCAGGTGCTGGCATTGCGCCAGCGTGTCGCCGAGCTGGCCGCCAGGCTGGCACCGGAAACCAGACCCGTCAGTGCCGAGGCAGGCCATGGGAAAGCCTCAGCGTGACCGGGTGACCATCGATCTGCGTGGCCTGCGCGAGCCGCTGCAGACGCGCGCACTGGTGAACCAGATGACCCCGGCAGCCCTGGTGCGCCAGGCCGTGCTGGCCTACCTGGCCCCGAAGTCTGGCGATCAGAAGCCAGATCCGACACCCCTGAAATATGTGCGCGAGGAGCAGGTCGTCAAGGTCACGTTGCGCCTGCCTGCCGGACACGCCGCGTTAATGAACTTCCAGGCCCGCATCGCCAATGTCTCGCAGAGCATCTATGTGGCCGCCCTCATCGAAGGCGCTCCGGTGCCCAGGAACCACACCCAGGCCGTGGCCGCGCTGCAGGCCTCCACCAACCGGCTGGCCGTCATCAGCACCGATCTCAGCGCTTACCTGCGCATCTTGCACATGGTCAAGCCCGGGGCGTCGCAGGAGCTGGAACGCTTCCGGGCCGGCATGAAGACGCTGAACGAAGACATCCGGCGCCACCTGGACACGGCAGCACAGCTGGTGGCCGAGCTGCGGGCCACCAGGCGACCCCAATGACGACCGACCCCTCCATCGACGGCGTGCTGGTGCAATGGGGCGAGCGTCTGTTCTACCCGCCCAGCCGCATCGTCAAGCCGGACGCCACGCCGCGCCTGACCCCCCCGAACCGGCCCAGCGCGGCCGCGATCCGCCAACGCATCGCTGCCACCGTGGTGCGGCGGGCGCCGCAGGTGATGGTGAAGGTCACCGGGGGTGGCCGGGGCATGGGCGCCATCGCGGCGCACTTTCGCTACATCTGCAAGAACGGCCAGCTGCGCATCGAGGACGACCGGGGTGTCGTGCGCGAGGGCAAGGAGGCCATGCACGACCTGATCGAGCAATGGCGCGTCAGCGGGTCTCTGATCCCGGAGACCAGCCACCGGCGCGAGGCCTTCAACATCATGCTGTCGATGCCGCGTGGCACCGATGCGCAGACCGTGCTGAAGGCCGCACGCGGGTTCGCGAAGCGCGAACTGAGGGATCACCACTACGTGATGGTGCTGCACGAGCACCAGGCCAACCCACACGTGCACCTGAGCGTGAAGGCCGAGTCGAACGACGGCAAGCGACTGAACCCGCGCAAGACGGACCTGCACCGCTGGCGCGAGACCTTTGCGGAGAAGTTGCGGGAACTGGGTGTGGAGGCCGAGGCGACGCGGCAGGCCTCGCGCGGGGCGAACCGACGGGATGAACGCATCTGGCAGGTGAAGGCACGGCAGCAAGGGCGGTTGAGTCAGAGCGGCGAGCAGCTGGTCAAGTCAGGTGCAAATTACGAGCGCAGCCACTCCGGGGCATTCGAGGCCTGGGCGCACATCAAGAAGGCGCTGCAGGCATCCGATGTGCCGGGGGACCAGGAACTTGCAAAGCACATCGTGCGGTTCGTGAGCGAATCGGCGTACTTCAAGGAGGTCGCGCCACGACTGCAACGCGAGGCAGCGCGTCAGGACAAGCAACGAACCACCCCGGTGCAGTCGCGAGAGGTTGTGAAAACCAGGCCCTCTGTCGACATGGAGCGCTGAACGGGTTTGCTCGACCAGCATCCTAGGGACGGCCAACTCAGCCACTGTTCAATATCGACCAGGGCATGGCCAATGGCCGGAGAAGGCTGCTCTCAGACGTTCAGAACTGATGCCCAAACGTGCGCGAATGCATGAAGCCGGACATCGAAAGAGCAATGATTGCCACGCCTCGAAGGATCGCGGCTAGACCTAGCGATGTCGAGTTGATAGCCAACAGGTGGTGATTGATTCCCGCAACCGGCACAAGCCTTTGCGGGTATCTCAATGCGTCGAAGGCTTCGCGCCTGTCTCATCGTGGCTTGAGTTGGGCGTGTAGTCTCATTTATTTCACCCCTGTTGCTCACTCGATGTAACGGGATGCTATACATGCGGCTGGGATACGTCCATCGGGACGGCGCCAACGGCTTTTAAGAGATCGACTTACAGTGGGGGGGCGATGAAATTCATCCATGCTGCGGACATCCATCTGGATAGCCCGTTGAACGGGCTTGTCGCCTATCCGGACGCCCCCGCAGAGCAGTTGCGCTGCGCGACGCGCGATGCATTCACCGTCCTAGTAGATCGGGCCATCGAAGAGACGGTGCACTTCATGGTCATCGCGGGCGATCTTTACGATGGCTCCTGGCGCGACTACAACACGGGAATCTTCTTCTGCAAGGAGATGGGCCGCCTCAAGCGCGCAGGTATCCCAGTCTATGTCCTGTTCGGCAACCACGATGCCGAGAGCGAGATGACGCGCAAGCTGGAACTCCCAGACAACGTGCACACCTTCGGCGCCAACAAGTCCCAGACTTTCAAGATCGAAGGTCTGATGGTCGCTCTCCACGGACAGAGCTTCAAACAACGAGACGTTACCTCCAATCTGGTCACGGGATACCCGGCTCCCGCCGCAGATCATTTCAACATCGGAGTGCTGCACACGGCGCTGGAAGGGTAGCTAAGTAGGGACACCCGGCCAGTGCGCATGTTGTACTTCGCAACGTTTGGCAGAGGCAAGATAGTCGCGGGCAATCCTTGCACCGCTCTCTCGATAGCGTGCCTTGTTGGCGCATCCTGGATCATTTCGACTACCGAGAGGTGGATGTAGAACTCGTCGGCGACCTTCTTTCCTGGAGACATCGGGACCTCAACAGTTTCGAGCACAAGCATCACAGACCTTCTGCAGTCAGGTCAAAGGGGCAGTGACTAAAATTCAGCAAGCCAATTTTTTTCGAAGCAACAGCTCCCGTGGGCTTGTCGATGTTTGCCCGTTGCTTTGAACCGACAGGCTGGGGTCATTTTTGGGACACAGAGGTAGCTGAAAACAAACTGAAGGTCGGTGGTTCGAAGATGTTTTTATTGTCAAGTTTTTGTGCAGTAACTCACGCAGTAACTGCTAAAATAGCAACCATGGAACTTGCGGCGTTTAGGGCCTACCGCGAGTCCTTAGATTCCGTCCCAGGCCACCAAACACCTCGCAAAAGCCCATCCAACGAGATGGGCTTTTGCTTTTCCGGGTTGACCTTTTGTGTGGTCGATCCAGGCCGGTTCGGCACCGAACCGGTTCACTGAATCTCAGGATTCGCTGTCGGCAAGACCGACTCCCCGGGCTCCGGCCCACCATCTTGCAAGGACTCCCCCGTGGTCACTGAAACATTTGCGCATGGGCACACCGAACTGGTTGCCCAGTTCGTGAGCCAGCTCACCACCCGCACCCTGAACCGCTTTGCCGAAGAATCCCGCCTGGATGGGGAAAGTCTGAAGGATGCCGTCGACCGCTATGAGATCGACTACGCCTGGCACATCCTGGGCTCGGACCGGATGCGCGAGTCCACTGTGGCGGTGCTGAAGGCCGGGCTCCCGCAATCGGTCACGGACGAACACCGGGACATCGTCGCAGCAATTCTGAGGTCGGCCGCCGAAAAGCTCGCGCCCGATGTGCTGATGAGTTTTGACAACGATGTGCCCGAACAGCTGGGAGGCCTGTTGCAGGCATGGTTCGAGGGCCATCCGGTTCCGGCGGTGGAGGCCGCCTGCTGAACGGTGCGCGCTGATCGGGCTTGGCCGCAACGGTGAGCCTTGGGAACCGACAAGAAAAAACCGGCGCGAGGCCGGTTTTTTTTCATGAGGCATCGGCAGATGCTCAGTTGAACGGACGCGGCTTCGGCGTCTTGTCGGTCGAAGGCGGCATGATCGGCAGCGCGATCTGCGGTTGCTGGCCGGTCAGGGTCTTGAGGAAGGCCACGATCTTGGCGTTTTCGTCCTTGTTGAACTCGCGGCCCAACTGCAGTCGGCCCATCAGGTCCACGGCTTCCGTCATCGTTTCGGCTGCGCCGTCGTGGAAGTAGGGGTAGGTGAGTTCGATGTTGCGCAGCGTTGGCACTTTGAAGTTCAGGCGGTCGGCATCTTTGCCGGTCACGTCCACACGTCCGGCCGCGGTGCTGGCGGTTTTGTAGGGCTGTACCAGACCCATCTTCTGGAACGAGTTGCCGCCCAGGTTGGGACCGTTGTGGCAAGCCACGCAACCGCTGTCCTTGAACAGCTTGTAGCCGGCCAGCTCGTCGGCCGTGATGGCCTTCTTGTCGCCGTCGAGCCACTGGTCAAAGCGCGAGTTCGGCGTCACCAGGGTTTCTTCAAAAGCGGCGATGGCGGTGGTCACCTCGTCGATGGTGAGCTGGTCGGTCTTGAAGACCTGTTTGAACTCATCCACGTAGCCAGGGATGGACCTCAGCGTTTCAATGGCGAGCTCATGCGTGAAGGCCATTTCGCCCGGGTTGGCGATCGGGCCGCCGGCCTGTTCTTTCAGGTCCTTGGCGCGGCCGTCCCAGAACTGCGCGAGGTTCAGTCGCGAGTTCAGCACCGTGGGCGAGTTGATCGGGCCCTGCTGCCAGTTGTGGCCGATGGAGGTCTTCAGGTTGTCGGTGCCGCCCAGGCTCAGGTTGTGGCAGCTGTTGCAGGAGATGAAGCCGGACTTGGACAGACGCGGATCAAAAAACAGTTTTTTGCCCAGTTCAACGGCAGCCGGGTTCACGGACTTGGGGGCGGGCAGGGGCGACACGGGTTCCTTGTCCTGCGCCATGGCGGCGCCGGTGCTCAGGATGGCGGCAGCAGCCACCGCGCGGATGACCCATTGGAATGATGTCTTGGTTTTCATGATGTCGGTACTTTCAAAGTGTCAGAAGTATCACGGCCTGGTGGCGGGTGTCCGTCCGCAGACGCTGGCTTGTGACGGGTTCACTGTATGGGGGTAAACCCCAGCACCCTTTGATACGGATCAACCCGTTTCCCGACCTCAATAGGGTGCGGCTATGTGAGATTTAGCCAGTGGCTATCGGTCGCAGAAAACGCCCGCAGGCGCCGCGGTCAACGCCAGCCGGGCGTTTTTTCCAGTCGGAAGTACAGGCTGGGCTGCCCGGCGAGACGGCCTTCCGCCGGGCGGCGGATGCCGCGCAGGGTGAGGCCGCAGTCCAGGGGGGCGCCGGCCCAGACCGCGTCCATGGTCACGCCGTCGGCAGACTCGTCGAGGTTGAATTCGCCGTCGACCACGTCACCCGACACCAGGGCCTGCGTGTCGTTGCCGTCGGTGGAGCGTTTGAGGTGCCCGCGCACGCTGCCGGGGTACTCGGGATGGCGTTCGAACAGCATGGCGCCACGGGACAGGGGTTCGCTCTCAGAACCCCCCACCGGCCACAGCGTGAGCTGCCACAGTCCGTACAGCTGCGCGGGCACCATGGCGGCCGGCTCCGCGCAGGCGCTGGCGGGTGCCCGGGCCGGCGTCTGCGCAGGGGCGCCGGCCACGGTGGCGGCGGCCAGCAGCCCGGTGGCGATGCGGGCGAGGCCGGTGCGGATGCGGGGTCGGCAGCGGGGCGTCATGGCGTCTCTGCCGCTTTGAGTGCGGCCTGGTCGGTGGCGCGCTGGGCGAACTCGGCACGCAACGCGCGCAGCTTTTCGCGCGGGTCCTCTTTCACCGTGTTCTGGTCCAGCGCCATCTCCTGGATGAAGCGGCTGGCCATGCCGGGCACGCTTTCGCGGCCCTTCTTGCGGCGCTTGAGCCAGCTCACCGCCAGCGTGCGCTGCGCGCGCGTGATGCCCACGTACATCAGGCGGCGCTCTTCCTGCAGGCGCTGCGCCAGGCTTTCGGCGCTGGCGTCGCGGTTATTTTCGTCGTCCATCTTGAACGGCAGCAGGCCCTCGTTCACCCCCACCAGCATCACGTGCGGCCACTCCAGGCCTTTGGATGCGTGCAGGGTGGAGAGCGTCACCACGTTCTGGTCCTTCTCGCGCTCGCTCAGGGTCGAGAGCAGGGCGATGGTCTGAACCACTTCGAGCAGCGTCTTGCGCTCGGTTTCGGTCTGCACGCCGGCCTCGTCCTCGATCTGGCCGCCGCAGCGCCCCGCCACCCAGTCACAGAATTCGACCACGTTGGTCCAGCGCGCGGCCGCCACCTTCTCGTTGTCTTCGCTGTCGTAGAGGTGCTTTTCGTAGGCAATGTCCTTGAGCCACTCGTTCAGAAAGGCGCGGGCGGCCTCGTGACCCACCGTGTGTCTGGCGCGGTACTCCAGGTCGTTCACCGCACGGCCAAACTCGTGCAGCGTCGCCACGGCGCGCGCGGGCAGCGTGGCGCCCAGCGAGTTGGAGAACAGGGCCTCGAACAGGCTGAGCTTGTATTGCGTGGCGAAGTTGCCGAGCTGTTGCAGCGTGGTGTGGCCGATGCCGCGTTTGGGCGTGGTGGCCGAGCGCAAAAACGCCGGGTCGTCGTCGTTGTTCACCAGCAGGCGCAGCCAGGCACAGAGGTCGCGGATCTCGGCCTTGTCAAAAAAGCTCTGGCCACCCGAGACCTTGTACGGGATCTGGGCGCGGCGCAGCGACTGCTCGAACGATCGCGCCATGTGGTTGGCGCGGTAGAGGATGGCGAAGTCGCGCCACTCCTTGTGCGGCGAGATCGTGCGCAGGCTCTGGATGCGCGCCACCGCGCGCTCGGCCTCGTGCTCCTCGTTGTCGGCGTCGACCACGCGCACCGGCTCACCTTCGCCAAGGTCGCTCCACAGCGTCTTGGGGAACAGCTTGGGGTTGGGGCCGATCACGTTGTTGGCCGCGCGCAGGATGGCGCTGGTGGATCGGTAGTTCTGCTCCAGCTTGATGACCTTGAGCTCGGGAAAGTCCTGCGGCAGGCGCTTGAGGTTGTCCAGCGTGGCGCCGCGCCAGCCGTAGATGGACTGGTCGTCGTCGCCCACGGCCGTGAAGCGCGCGCGCTCGCCCACCAGCAGTTTCAGCAGCTCGTACTGCGTGGCGTTGGTGTCCTGGTACTCGTCCACCAGCACGTGGCCCATCTTCTTCTGCCAGCGCTCGCGCACGTCCAGGTGCTCGGTGAGCAGCTTGAGCGGCAGGCTGATCAGGTCGTCGAAGTCCACGCTCTGGTAGGCGGTGAGGCGCTCTTCGTAGCGCGCCATGATGGTCGCGGTGATCCGTTCGTTCTCGTCCTTCGCTGCGGCAAGCGCCTGGCCTGAATTCAGGCCCGCGCTCTTCAGGGCGCTGATCGCCCACTGCCAGCCGCGCGCGGTGTTGGCGTCGGTGGTGCCGCCACAGTCCTTGAGCATGCTGGTGATGTCGTCGGTGTCGAGGATGCTGAAGTTCTTCTTCAGCCCCAGCGCCGCGCCGTCCTCGCGCAGCAGGCGCACGCCCAGCGCGTGGAAGGTGCAGATCAGCACTTTCTTCGCGTCGCGCCCCACCAGCTGCTTGGCGCGCTCGCGCATCTCGGCGGCGGCCTTGTTCGTGAAGGTGATGGCGGCGATGCGGTCGGCCGCGAGGCCGGCGTTGATGAGGCGGCCGATCTTGTGGGTGATCACCCGCGTCTTGCCCGAGCCCGCGCCGGCCAGCACCAGGCAGGGGCCGCCCAGGTGGTTCACGGCTTCGAGTTGGGCCAGGTTCAGGCCGTGGGACATGGGGACTTCATCGCTGGCATTCGGCAAAGCGTCTGATGATACCGGCGGCCCCCCCGCACCCGCTGGCGTGCAGGCCTGGTGTCCGGCTTGCCCGGTGCACCGAGGTGATCCTGAGACAATCGCCCACCGTGCTCAACATCCTGCTCGTCACCTTCCCCTTCTTCGCGCTCGTGCTCGCCGGCTTTCTGGCCGCGCACCGGCGCATGCTGCCGCTGGAGGCGATCCCGGGGTTGAACGGCTTCGTGCTGTATTTCGCTCTGCCCTGCATGCTGTACCGCTTCGGCTCGACCACGCCGATCGCGCAGCTGCTCGATGCTTCGGTGGCGGGTGTCTACCTGCTGTGCGCGCTGATCATGGTGGCGTTTGCCATCGTCATGACCATGAACAGCCGCATCCGCTGGAACGATGCGTCCATGGGCGCGCTGGTGGCGGCGTTCCCCAACACCGGCTTCATGGGCGTGCCGCTGCTCGCCGCGCTGCTCGGGCCGCAAAGCGTGGGGCCGGTGATCGTGCTGATCGTGGTGGACATGGTGATCACCAGCTCGCTGTGCATCGCGCTCTCGCGGCTGGATGAGGGCGAGGGCCATGGCGCCGAAGCCATGCTGGACGCCGCGAAAAAGGCGCTGCGCGGGGTGGTGGTCAATCCCATGCCCTGGGCCATCATCCTGGGCGGCGTGGCCTCGGCGCTGCAGTTCACCCTGCCCGGACCGGTGGAAAAAACCGTCTGGCTGCTGGCCGATGCGGCCTCGCCGGTCGCGCTGTTCACCATCGGCGCGGTGCTGGCGCGTTCGCAGATCCAGTCCAGCCACCCCATGCCCACCAGCGACTACCTGCCGGTGGCGATCATGAAGCTGCTGCTGCACCCGCTGCTGGTGCTGGCGGTCGGCACGGCGGCGATCCAGCTCGGCGTGCCACTGACGCCGTTTGCGCTCACGGTGATGGTGCTGGTGGCGGCCCTGCCCAGCGCCAGCAACGTGTCGCTGCTGGCCGAGCGCTTTGGCGCCGACAACGGGCGCATCGCCCGCATCATTCTGGTGACCACCGCGGCCGCCTTCCTCACGTTCTCGGGCGCGGTCGCGCTGATGACCTGATCTATAGTTATTGACTATTCATTGTCTAGTAACAATCAGGTTGTCAAATCAAAGAGCGGACACTACAGTGGGGCCTCGATCACCCGCTGGAACACTGCCATGATCCGCTCCGACCACCTTGCCCGCTGTGTGGCCGACGGTGCGGAGCGTTTCGCCGCACCGGCCCTCGCCCACTGAACGAGCCCGTTCATCCCACTGGAGACTCCCCATGAGCAACCCATCCGAAGCCCGATGCCCCTTCCACGCCGCGGCCGGCGCGCGCGCCACGCAAGGCGCGCAGTCCAACGCCGACTGGTGGCCGAACCAGCTGAACCTGGGCATCCTGCACCAGCACGCCCCGGCCTCCAACCCGATGGACCCGGACTTCGACTACGCCGAGGCCTTCAAGCAGCTCGACTTTCCCGCGCTCAAGAATGACCTGGTCGCGCTGATGACGGACTCGCAGGACTGGTGGCCGGCCGACTGGGGCCACTACGGTGGCCTGTTCATCCGCATGGCCTGGCACAGCGCCGGCACCTACCGCACGGCCGACGGCCGCGGCGGCGCGGGCACCGGCAACCAGCGCTTCGCCCCGGTCAACAGCTGGCCCGACAACGGCAACCTCGACAAGGCGCGCCGCCTGCTCTGGCCGATCAAGCAGAAATACGGCAACGCCATCTCCTGGGCCGACCTGATCATCCTGGCTGGCAACGTGGCCATGGAGTCCATGGGCTTCAAGACCTTCGGCTTTGGCGGCGGGCGCGCCGACATCTGGCAGCCCGAAGAAGACATCTACTGGGGCGCCGAACACGAATGGCTTGCCACCAGCGACAAGGCCAACAGCCGCTACAGCGGCGACCGTGATCTGGAGAACCCGCTGGCCGCCGTGCAGATGGGCCTGATTTATGTGAATCCCGAAGGCCCGGACGGCAACCCCGATCCGGTGCTCTCCGGCCGCGACGTGCGCGAGACCTTCAAACGCATGGCCATGAACGATTACGAAACCGTCGCGCTCACCGCCGGCGGCCACACCTTCGGCAAGGCACACGGCGCGGGCGACCCGGCGCTGGTGGGCCCCGCTCCCGAGGCCGCGCCCATCGAAGAAATGGGTTTCGGCTGGATCAACCAGTTCGGCAGCGGCAAGGGCGGTGACACCACCACCAGCGGCATCGAAGGCGCGTGGAAACCCAATCCGACGACGTGGGACATGGGCTACTTCAAGGTGCTGTTCAAGTACGAGTGGGAACTGGTCAAGAGCCCGTCGGGCTCGCACCAGTGGCGCGCCAGGGACGTGGAAGACGAAGACATGATCGTGGACGCCCACGACCCGTCGAAGAAGCACGCGCCCATGATGACCACGGCCGACATGTCGCTGCGTTTTGATCCGGCCTACGAAAAGATCTCGCGCCACTTCGCGGCCCACCCGGACGAGTTCGCCGACGCCTACGCCCGCGCCTGGTTCAAGCTGACCCACCGCGACATGGGCCCGAAAAACCTGTACCTCGGCCCCGAAGTGCCGGCCGAAGACCTGATCTGGCAGGACCCGGTGCCCGCGGTGGACCACCCGCTGATCGACGCCCAGGACGTGGCCGAACTCAAGGCCCGCGTGCTGGCCAGCGGCCTGAGCGTGAGCGAACTGGTCTCCACGGCCTGGGCCTCGGCGTCCAGCTTCCGCGGCTCCGACAAACGCGGCGGCGCCAACGGTGCGCGCATCCGCCTGGCGCCGCAGAAAGACTGGGAGGCCAACCAGCCGGCGCAGCTGGCCAAGGTGCTGGCCGTGCTCGAAGGCATCCAGGCCACCTTCAACAGCGCGCAGACCGGCGGCAAGCAGGTGTCCATGGCCGACCTCATCGTGCTGGCCGGTGCCGCCGCGGTGGAAGCCGCCGCCAGGGCCGCGGGCCAGGTCGTCGACGTGCCCTTCACCCCGGGCCGCACCGACGCCTCGCAAGCCCAGACCGACGTGGAATCGTTCAGCGTGATGGAGCCCGAGGGTGATGGCTTCCGCAACTTCCAGAAGAAGGCCTACAGCGTGGCGCCCGAAGAAATGCTGCTCGACAAGGCGCAGCTGCTCACACTCAGCGCACCGGAGATGACGGTGCTGGTCGGCGGCCTGCGCGTGCTCGGCGCCAACCACGGCGGCAGCCAGGCGGGCGTGTTCACCCAGCGCCCTGGCCAGCTCAGCAACGACTTCTTCGTCAACCTGGTGGACATGTCCACCGCGTGGAAGCCCAGCGGCGACAACGCCTACGAGGGCCGTGACCGCCAGACCGGCGCCGTGAAGTGGACGGCCACCCGTGTGGACCTGGTCTTCGGTTCCAACTCGCAGCTGCGGGCAATTGCAGAGGTTTACGCGCAGAACGACGGTGGCCAGAAGTTCGTCAAAGACTTCGTCGCCGCCTGGAGCAAGGTCATGAACCTCGACCGCTTTGACCTGAAGAAGTGATGCATTGATCCGGCAGCTTGTCTTGCCCCGGCCCCCGCAGCTTCGGCTACGGGGGCTTTTTTGGGTCGGTGCGAAGATCAGGGCTTTCCACCCGACCCCCTCCGCATGGCCCTGACCCTTCTGCTGGCCCGCCACGGCCAGACCGACCTCAACACCGACGAACGCTGGCAGGGTCGGCTCGACCTGCCGCTCAACGCCACCGGTCTGGCCCAGGCGGAGCAGCTTGCGCGGTCCCTGCCCGGTGGCATCGACGCCCTGGTGGTCTCGCCCATGCTGCGGGCGCGCCAGACGGCCGAACCGGTGGCGCTCGCGCGCGGGCTGGTGCCACGTCTGGACGCCGACTTCCGCGAGCGCGATTTCGGCCTATTCGAAGGCCTCACCGCCGACGAAGCCGCGCAGCAGTTCCCCGAACTCGCCGCGCGCAACGTGGCCTATCGCTGGGACGAAGAACCCCCCGGTGCCGAAGCCACCCGCGCGGTGGTGGACCGGGTCAAGCGCGGGCTGCAACTGCTGCGCGCGATGCACGACGGCCAGACCGTGTTGCTGGTGTCGCACGGCTTCGTGGTGCGCTGCCTGCGTTACCTGATCGACGGTCTGAGCGATGCGGCCTTTTTTGAAGCCGAGCGCATCCCGAACGGCGTCTTCCTGACGCGACAGCTGCCCTGAGCCCTACGGGCCCGCGTCCAGCAGCAGCTTGGCCAGCACGGCGGGTATCTTTTTCGGCGCCAGGATGCGCAGCTGCTTGTTGATGTTGAAGCGGCCGAACACCACGGTGATGGCCTTGGCCGGCACGTCGAACTCTTCGGCGAGGAACTTCACCATGTGATCGGTGGCCTTGCCCGCCACCGGCGTGGCCGTCACGCTCACCTTGAGCTGGTGGCCCTTGGTCTTGCCGATCGCGTCGCGTTTGGCCGCCGGCGTGCCCAGGATGTTGACCACCAGCGTGTCGCCGTCCCATGCGCAGGGCGTGTTCATCTTCATCCGTGGCGCGGTTGACGGCTCTTCGTCCTCGACATCGTCAAGCGATTGCACCGGAGGTTTGGCTTTGGATTTGCGCGCCATGGTGCGGCCTTATATGGTGAGCGGGTCCACGTCCACCGCCCAGCGCACCAGCCCCTTGGCCTCGGGCGCGCTGCGGCAGGCGTGCAGCACCGGTTGCCACGCCGACAGAAAACGCTGCAGCGCGCCGCGCGAATGGGTCTCCACCAGCATCTGCGCGCGCTCCACGTTGGCCACACGCTGGATCGTCAGTGGCACGGCAGGGTAGAGTGTGATGTCGTCGCGGTGCGGCAGGCCGGCGGCCTGCCCGCCGGCGATGTTCAGGAACGCCTGCGCCGCCTGCTGCGTGCGCGCGTCGGCGCGCAGCAGCGCCTGAAAACCGTAGGGCGGCATGCCGGCTTGCTCACGTTCGGTCAGCTGCTCGGCGGCGAAAGTCGGGTAGTCGTGTTTTTTCAGTGTGGCAAACAGCGGGTGCTGCGGGTACCAGGTCTGCACCCACATCTCGCTCGCGCCACTCTGCGCCGCGTCGCGCCCGGCGCGGCCCGCCGCCTGCATCAGCAGGGCAAACAGGCGCTCGGGTGCACGGTAGTCGCTGGCGAACAGGGCCGAGTCGGCGTTGATGCCGGCCACCAGCGTGATGCGGCGGAAATCGTGGCCCTTGGCGATCATCTGCGTGCCCACCAGCACATCCACCTCGCCGCTGTGCAGCGCGGCGAGCTGCTGCTCCAGGCTGCCCTTGAGCCGGGTCGAGTCGGCGTCCATGCGCGCCACGCGCGCGGGGCTGCCGTCGGGCCGTTTCACGTCGGCCAGCAGGGTGGCGAGCTGTTCTTCCACCTGCTCGGTGCCGCGGCCCACCGGTGCGATGTCGAGGTTGCCGCAGTCCGGACAGGCTCGCGGCACGCGCTCGGTGAAGCCGCAGTGGTGGCAGCGCAGGGTGCGGTCGAGTTTGTGGAACACGCGGTAGGCGCTGCAGTGCGGGCAGCCGCTCTTCCAGCCGCAGTCGTGGCAGGCCAGCACCGGCGCGTAGCCGCGGCGGTTCAGCAACACCAGGCACTGCTCGCCGCGTTCAATGCGCTCGCTCATGGCCGCCAGCAGCGGGGGCGCCAGCACGGCGCCCTTGGGCTGGTGGTTCATGTCCACCAGGCGCAGGCGCGGCAGCGCCCCGCCGCCGATGCGCCCCGGCATGGTCAGCCGCACATAACGCCCCTGGTCCGCCGCGTGCCAGCTCTCCAGCGAAGGCGTGGCCGAGCCCAGCAGCACCTGGCAGCGCGGCATGGCCACAGTGCGAAGCGCCGCTGTCCCAGCCGCCAGCGCCTCGCTCTCCACCTTCGCCCGGTACACCGCCAGATCCCGCGCCGAATAGCGCGCACCCTCCTGACTCTTGTAGCTCGGGTCGTGTTCTTCATCCACCACGATCAGCCGCAGCCCCGGCAGGCTCGCAAAGATCGCCATGCGTGTGCCCAGCACGATGCGCGCGCTGCCCGTGTGCGCCGCCAGCCAGCTGTTCAAACGCTGTGCCGGTGTCATGCCGCTGTGCAGGCAGACCACCGAGCCGGCGCCGAATCCGGGCTCGAAACGCTCGCGAAAACGCGCTTCCAGCTGGGGTGTGAGGTTGATTTCGGGCACCATCACCAGCACCTGGGTGGGGCTTTCGCCGTCAGAGACCGTGGTTTCCAGCACCGCCTGTGTGGCGCGCAGGTACACCTCGGTCTTGCCGCTGCCGGTGGCTCCAAACAGCAGCACCGGGGTGCTGGCAGCGGCCAGGGCCTGCAGCGCCTCGGCCTGCTCGTCGCTCAGGTCGTGTCCGCTCAGTTCGCCCGGGGTGGCCGGTCCGGCCGCTCCCGCCTTGGCGCGCTTTTTGAGCCGGCGGGCCAGTTGGGTGCTGTCGAGCCCGCGCAGCTGCGGCGGCAGCGCGGCCAGTGCCACCTCGCCCAGGCTGCGCTGGTAATACTGGGCGCTGAATTTCACCAGTTGGCGCCAGCACGCATTCAGCGGCGGCAGGCCGTCCAGCACGCCCGCGACCGCTTTGGTCCGGGCTTCGGTCAGGCCTTCGGGTGGTGCGTCCGGGCAGTCCCAGACCACGCCCAGCACCTCGCGCGACCCCAGCGGCACACGCACCAGCACCCCCGGCGCGAGCGACAACTCACTTCGGTACGTGAGCGTCGCCCCCACGCCGCTGTGGGCCGGGGTGGCAACAACGATGCTGGGCCAGAAAGCCATGGTTAGCGGAGTTTCCTCAGTTCAACTGTCGGAAAGCGATGCAAGTCTTTGATTTACCGGGGCTTATCCGACTATCCAGACTTTCTGTGGATAACTTTGTTGATAGGTGCATTTTGCGGGCCGGGAAGCCTTGTAAATCAAGGGCTTGCTTAAACTGCCCGGAAAAAAAGCAGAAATCAAAAGTCAATCAAATCAACAACTTGCGAGAGTTGGCTTGCGCCGAACCGATTCATAAGCGCCGAAAAATTGTTGCGGCGCCGCAGCACAAGATTTGTGCATAAGTGAGATGTGTCAAGTCGTTTTTTCCCGGGCTTTTGTGCTATGGGCTTGTCGCAGGCTGGGGTTTTGACCCCCATGCAGCGGTCTGGGACCGCCCGGCCGGTCTGGCCAGGGCCGCGGTCAACCTTGCGCGCGCAGGCGTTTCGAGTGCGTGTGCACCGCGTCCACCAGCACCTTCACGCTCTCCGGCGGGGTGTACTGGCTGATGCCGTGGCCCAGGTTGAAGATGTGCGTGGGCCCGGTGCCGGCGCCTTGGTGGGGTTTGCCAAAACTCTCCAGCACGGCCGCCACTTCACGGTCGATCGCCTCGGGCGGCGCGAACAGCACGTTCGGGTCGATGTTGCCTTGCAGGGCTTTGGTGTCGCCCACCGCGGCGCGTGCCTTGGCCAGGTTCACCGTCCAGTCCAGGCCCAGGGCTTCGCAGTCCAGGCCCTTCATGTCGTCCAGCCACAGGCCACCGCCCTTGGTGAAGACGATGCGCGGAATGGTGGCGCCCCCGTGTTCGCGCTTGAGCTGCGCGAGCACGCGCTTGGTGTAGGCCAGCGAAAAGTCCTGGAACTTGCCGTCGGCCAGCACGCCGCCCCAGCTGTCAAAGATCATCACCGCCTGCGCGCCGGCCTCGATCTGGGCGTTGAGGTACGTTGCCACCGAGTCCGCGTTGATCGCGAGGATGCGATGCATCAGGTCCGGGCGGCTGTACATCAGCGATTTCACCGCGCGGTAGTCGTCCGAGCCACCGCCCTCCACCATGTAGCAGGCCAGCGTCCAGGGGCTGCCCGAAAAGCCGATCAGCGGCACGCGGCCGTTGAGCGCCTTGCGGATGCTGGTCACGGCGTCAAACACGTAGCGCAGCTTCTCCATGTCCGGCACGGCCAGCGTGGCCACGTCGGCCTCGGTGCGCACCGTCTTCGCAAACTTCGGGCCCTCGCCCTGCTGGAAGCTGAGGCCCAGACCCATGGCGTCGGGCACGGTCAGGATGTCGCTGAACAAAATCGCCGCGTCCAGCGCATACCGCTCCAGCGGCTGCAGCGTCACCTCGGTCGCATAGTCCACGTTCGTCGCCAGCCCCATGAAGCTGCCCGCCCGGGCGCGCGTGGCGCAGTACTCGGGCAGGTAGCGGCCGGCCTGGCGCATCAGCCACACCGGCGTGTGGTCGGTCGATTGGCGCAGGCAGGCGCGCAGGAAGGTGTCGTTCTGCAGGGGGGCGTAGCTCATGGGGGTGTCCGGTGCGGTCGTCGATAGAAAGCTGGGATTATCCCGCGCGGCGTTGACGCATGAGCAGCGCATCCGCGGCGCCGATCGCGGGATGGATTCGGCCATCAGCGAGCACCGAAGTCGACCTTGGCGCCTGAACCATCACGTCATCGAAACGGTACCGGCCAGGCACTGGGCTCGCACAGTGCTCACTTTCACCGTCCGCGGGCAGCTCATCCTTCGGCAGAACTGTCAAAAAGTGGCGTAAGTCTTTGATTTGACTTGGCTTCTGCCGATGCCCCATCTTTCTGTGGATAACTTTGTTGATAGCGCCTGTGTACCTACCGGGAGGCCTTGTAAATCAAGGGTTTTCTTGAACTGCCCAGAAAAAGGGCAAAAATAAAAAGTCAATGAAATCAAAGACTTGAGGATGTGGCCGGCCGGTGAGGTGTGTTTTGATTCCCTGCGATGTCCTGGCGGGTCGCTGCACAGGATTTGTGCATAAGTGACGGCTGTCAAGCGTTTGTTTCTGACGGGCTTGTGCCGCGGACCTCCCGGTGTCTTGCCTCAAGACGCCGCGACCCTTCAGGTCTTGTACTTCACGCTGCAGCCGTAAGCCTGGCTGGTCGCCACGCTCACCGGTTTGCCCGCCAGCAGTTCGGTCAGGCCCTGGCGCACGTGGTTGGTGGCTTTTTCGATGTCGGCCACGCGGGCGGTGGGGATGCTGTCGATGGCGCCCGCGTAGGCCAGCAGGCCCTGGCCGTTGACGATGTACATGTGGGGGGTGACGCGGGCGCCGTAGGCCTTGCCGACGTTGCCGTCTTCGTCCATCAGCGTGGCGCTGGGGCTGGCGCCTTTCTCGGTCATCCAGCGCGCGAGCTGCGGCGGGCTGAGGTAGTCGCCGCTGGCCTCTTCGGTGGAGTTGATCGCCAGCCAGACCACGCCCTGATGGGTGAAGTCTTTCTGCAGCGCCTGCATGTTGCCCTGGTAGTGCTTGCGCACGAAGGGGCAGCCGGGGTTGTTCCACTCCAGCACCACCAGCTTGCCCTTGAATTGCGAGAGCTTGACGGGTTTGCCCGCCGTGTCGCTCAGCGTGAAATCGGGCGCGGGCTGGCCGACGCTGGCGGCGGCGTGGGCCGCACGGGGCAGCAGGCCGGCTGGCAGGGCGAGCACGCCCAAACCGGTGGCGCCCAGGGTGTTGAAGTGGCGTCGTTGCATCATGGTCTGGCTCCGTTGGACAACAGAAGAACTACGACACGGGCACGGCGCTTTGGTTCAAGGCACCCGCGGAACCGGCTCCGCCGGGCCGCCAGGTGCGCCCCCCGGGGGGTGACGCCGCAGGCGGCGCGGGGGGATTACAACCCGGCAATCACCGCGCGGACCTCGTCCACGCCCAGCACCTCGGACAGCACCTGCGGCGCCTGTCCGTTCTTGTGAATCGCATACACCGGCACGCCGTTGCGGCCCAGGCTGGCCAGCGCGGCGGTGACGGCGGGGTCGCGTCGGGTCCAGTCGGCGCGCAGCAGGGCCACGTTTTTGGCGGCGATGTCGCCCAGCACATCGGCGTTGGCGAGCGTGGTGCGCTTGTTGTACTGGCAGGTCACGCACCAGGCGGCGGTGAAGTCGATGAACACCGGGCGGCCCTCGGCCAGCAGGGCGGCCTGGCGCTCGGGGCTCCAGGGCTGCCAGCTCACGCCCTGCACGGCGGTGGCGACTTCGGCGCCGGGGCTGGCGTCCTGCATCCGCGTCACGTTGGGGCCAACCGCCCAGCCCAGCCACAGCAGACCGACGAGCGAGAACCCGGCCAGCACGGTGCGGCTCTTGCCACGCAGGCCGAGCGTCCACACCAGCAGCGCCAGCACCACCAGCAGCATCAGCAGGGCCGCGGCGCCGTCGATACCGCTCTGCTGGCCCAGCACCCATAGCAGCCAGACCACGGTGGCGAACATGGGGAAGGCCATGCCACGGCGGAAGGTGTCCATCCAGGCGCCGGGGCGCGGCAACGCGCGTGCCACGGCCGGCCACCAGCTGGCCACCAGATAGGGCAACGCCATGCCCAGACCGAGCATGCCGAACACGGCCAGCGCCTGCACCGTGGGCAGGGCGATGGCCAGGCCCAGCGAGGCGCCCATGAACGGCGCGGTGCAGGGCGAGGCGATGGCGGTGGCGAGCACGCCGGTCAGGAAGGCATCGAGCGTGGGGTTTTGGGCCTGCAGGCTGGCCACGCGGCTGGGCAGCACGCTGCCAAATTCGAACAGGCCGGCGAGGTTGAGGCCAATCAGCGTGAACAGCACGGCCAGCCCGGCCACCACGCCGGGGCTTTGCAGCTGGAAGCCCCAGCCGAGCTGCTCGCCCGCGGCGCGCAGGCCCAGCAGCAGGCCGCCGAGCGCCAGGAAGGAGAGCACCACACCGGCGGTGTAGGCCAGGCCGTTGGCGCGGTGGGCGCTGCGGTCCCCAGCGTGTTTGGCAAACGCCAGCACCTTGATGGCGAGCACCGGGAACACGCAAGGCATGAGGTTGAGGATCACACCGCCCAAAAGGGCGCCGATCAGGGCGGCCCAGAGCGTGATCGGTGCGCCCGTCGGGCCTGCCGGGGCCGCGGCGCGCGCGGCATTGGCGTCAAGCGCGGCCTGCAGCGCATCGGGTACGGCCACCGGCAGGGCCGCGGCGGCGGGCCAGTCGCCTTGCACCGGCACGGTCAGGCGCACGCCGGCACTGCCCGCGCCTTCGCCGGGCGGGTTGGCCTGGGCCACCACCAGGGCGAGCTGGGCCGGGCTGTCGCTGCGCTGCGGTGAAAGGGGCACGCGGGCGGTCCAGCGTGCGCCGTCCCAGGCCTGGGTCCAGGCGGCGCCGGGTTCGATCAGGCCGGTGGCTTCGGGGAAAAACTCCAGTTTTTGCCCCTGCCAGGCCGCGGGCAGGCCGGCGAGCGAGGCGTTCAGAAAGCCGGGTTCGGGCGCCAGCGCGCTGTCGGCGGCGGGCTGGTCTTTCGGGCCGGCGGCCAGCGCGGCCTCGAACGCCAGGCCGTTCAGCGCGGTCGAGCCTTGCACGGGGATGCGCAGCGTGAAGTTGCCTTCTTCGGGAATGCATTCCTGGCGGCAGGCGAGCCAGGCGGCGTAGAGCTGCACGTCCACATGGCTGCCCTTGAAGCCGGGCGCCACGGTCAGCGGCACCGGCAGCAGCACGGTGCCGTCGTAGCCGTAATTGGCCAGTGTGCCAAGCGGGAACTTGCGCGGCGTGGGCCAGGCGATGTCACCGGCCGTCACGCCCTCGGGCAGGGTCCACTGCAGCTCGGTGGGCAGGCCGGAGTCGCCGGAGTTCTTCCAGTAGGTGTGCCACTCTGGGGTGTGCGTGAGCTGCAGGCCGACCCAGAGCTTTTGCCCGGGCGCAGCGCCTTCGGGCGCGTGGGCCAGCAGCTCGCCCTGCACCATCTGGGGCAGGGTCTGGCTGGTGGCGCCACCGAGGATGCCCTGCGCCTGCACGGCGAGAGGCAGCAGCAAAGCCAGCGACAAGGCCGGAAGCCGGCGCTGGACAGAGCGGACGGCACATGAAAGCAGTTTCTGGAGCATCGGGAGCGGGTTTTGGGGGGTCGTCGCAGCGGTGGGCGGGCGGTGCCAGTGAAGTATGAGGGCGCTACCGGCTTCAAGTTCCTGGGACCCGGCGCGTCCGGGATGGGACCGAATATAAGTCAGTGCTGTTGGTTTGTCAGGGTCAAGTCTGGTGGCTTCATGCAGGCCGTCTATCGGAATCATTGAACGGTTGGGGTGGTCAGAGGGTTCACAGAACCAGAAGCTTTATGTAAAAACCGAATCCTGGACGGATCTGCATGGAGGCTTGTGCATGGGATCGATCGTCGAACGCGCCTTGCTGCCGTGGGCGCAGCGGATGAAGAACCAGGTGAACCTGCCGGTGCGCCTGAGCTGGGGCGCGGGTGGCGGCGCTTCGCTGGCCTTGGGCGACTTCGAGCAGCCGATGGTGGAGATCCGCGTGCGCGACCCGTCGGCGCTGCCGCTGCTGATCGATCCGGGGCTGGACACGCTGGGCCAGGCCTATGTGGAGGGGCTGGTGGATGTGGACGGTTCGGTGGCCGACATCCTGGCCGTGGCGCACCGGCTGGCCGAGTCGGCCCAGCCCGAAGCCGGCTTGCTCGGGCGCATCCGCCGACGCTTTGGCCACACGCGCGAGAGCGACAGCGAGGCGATCCAGTACCACTACGACGTGTCGAACGCGTTCTACGCCCAGTGGCTGGGCGAGGGCATGGTGTATTCCTGCGCCTACTTCGAACACGGTGACGAAACGCTGGACGAAGCGCAGTTGAAGAAGATCGACCACATCCTGCGCAAGATCCGCCTGCAGCCGGGACAGCGCCTGCTCGACATCGGCTGCGGCTGGGGCGCGCTGGTGCTGCGCGCGGCGCAGCAGTATGGCGCGCAGTGCGTGGGCGTGACGCTGTCGAAAAACCAGTACGAGCTGGCGCGCGAGCGGGTGCACGCGGCGGGGCTGCAGGACCGCATTCAGATCCGCTTGCAGGACTACCGCGATGTGAGCGACGGCCCGTTCGACCGCATCACCAGCGTGGGCATGTTCGAACACGTGGGACTGGACCACCTGGCGAGCTACTTTGGCCACATCCGCCGCCTGCTCAAGCCCGATGGCTGGGTGATGAACCACGGCATCACCAGCACCGACGCCTGCGACGGCGAAACGCGCCACGGCGGCGGCCATTTCATCGACCGCTATGTGTTTCCGCGCGGCGAGCTGCCGCACATCGGCACCGTGTTGCGCACGCTGCAGGAAGGGGGGCTCGAAGCCTTCGACGTGGAGAACCTGCGCCGCCACTACCAGCGCACCACCCAGCTCTGGAGCGAAGCCTTTGAGGCCAACACCGGGTGCATCAAACCGCTGCTGGACGAGAAGCGCTGGCGCATCTGGCGCATTTACCTCGCGGGCTGCGCGCTGGCGTTCGAGAACGACGAGGTGGCGCTCTACCAGGTGCTGTGCCGGCCGGCCGGGCAGGGCACGGCGGGGCTGCCGTGGTCGCGGAGCTGGATGTACCGAGAGTCCCCCCCCACACGCCAACGCTGACACGCGTCGCGCGAAACGGTCCATCCCGAAGACACCGAGGAACCGGCTTTTCCGGGCCTCAGGTGTCGCCCCTTTCAGGGGGTGGCGCCGAAGGCGACGCGGGGGGCCTCCTGAAATCCGAGCACCACGCGGCGCGTGGTGGCGCTCTTCTTTTCGATCTTGGTGACCACCACGCGGCCGATTTCGGCGGTGTTGGCCACATGCGTGCCGCCGCAGGGCTGCAGGTCGATCAGGCTGGTCTCGCCGATGCGCACGGTGCGCACCGTGCCGCTGCCGCGCGGCGGCGAGACGCTCATGCTCTTGACCAGCGACGGGTTGGCGTCCAGCTCGGCGTCGCTGATGGCGCCGATGTGCACCGGGTGCGCCGCGGCCACCAGCGCGGCGATGCCGGCGCTGAGCGCATCCTTGTCCAGCGGATCGGTGAGGGCCAGATCGAGCCGCGCGTAGTCGGGCGTGATCGAGCAGCCGTTGACGGGCACCGGCACCAGGTGGCACAGCAGGTGGGTGGTGGTGTGAAAACGCATCAGCCGGTGGCGCCGCGCCCAATCGATGCGGGCGGTCAGCGCCGTGCCCGGTTGCAGCGTGGCGAGCAGCGCGTCCTGGCCCGGGGCGGGCACATGCACGATGTCGGCGGTGGGCCGGCCTTCGGCGTCCTTGCCCTTGCGGGTGTCGGCGATGGTGATCGAGGTACCGTCGGCCAGCAGCAGTTCGCCCGCGTCGCCGGCCTGCCCGCCGCCGAGCGGGTAGAACACGCTGCGGTCGAGCACGATGCCGTGTTCGTGCACGGCGGTGACGGTGGCGCTGCACTCGGTGAGGTAGGCGTCCTGGCGGAAGAGGTCCTGGGTCATGGCTTCATCTTACGGGGCAGCGGCCACAAGCCGTAAACTGCCGCCATGAAAGCGCCCGCCCGCCACTGGTCCGACCTCAGCACCGCCGACTTCGCTGCGCTCGACCGCGCGCGTGCCATCGCGGTGCTGCCGGTGGCCGCCACCGAGCAGCACGGGCCGCACCTGCCGCTGTCGGTGGACACCGACCTGGTCAACGGCGTGATCGCCGCCGCGCTGCCGCACATCCCGCACGACCTGCCGGCGCTGTTTTTGCCGACGCAGGCGGTGGGCTTCAGCCCGGAGCACACGCGCTTCGCCGGCACGCTCACGCTCAAGGCCGAGACGGTGTTGCGCCTGTGGACCGAGATCGGCGAGTGCGTGGCCGCCAGCGGCGTGAAGAAGCTGGTGCTGCTCAACGCCCACGGCGGCCAGGTGGGCCTGATGGACCTGGTGGCGCGCGACCTGCGCGCGCGGCTGGGCATGCTGGTCTACAGCGTGAACTGGTTCAGCCTGCCGCTGACCGATGCGCAGGGGCAGGACGTGAACGCGCGTTTCAGCGCCGACGAACACCGCTTCGGCATCCACGCCGGCGAAATCGAAACGGCCATGATGCTGGCGCTGCGCCCTGAGCGGGTGCGCATGGAGCAGGCCGAGTATTTCCGTTCCACCTCGCAGGACCGCGCAATGCACTTTCCCATCCTCGGCAACGGCCGGAGCGCCAAGCTCGGCTGGATGATGCAGGACTACAACGCCAACGGCGCGGTGGGCAACGCGGGCGCCGCCAACGCCGAGAACGGCCACGCCGTTCTCGACGCCGCGGGCCGCGCGCTGGCGCAGTTGCTGGGCGAGATCGACCGCCTGCCGCCCGACACGCTCACCGAACGCACCGCGTTCGACTGATCAGGCGTACGTGATCCAGTCCTGGTAGTCCGGGCTGTCCAGGTGCGGCAGCGTGTTGTAGGTCAGCAGGGTGTGGCGCCGGGCGCTGAACTGGAACTCGGTGACGGCGCTGTTGCGGATGCGCATGTTGAGGTCGATGGTGGCGTCCGGGCTCAGGCCCAGCACGTGGCCCACCGCGGTGGCGATCGGCCCCCCGCTGGAGACGATCAGCACGTTCTGACCCTTGTGGTTCGCCCGCACATGGTCCAGCGCGCTGGTGATGCCGTGCACGAAGTCGGTGTATTCCGGCATGCCCTGTGGGCTCACGGTGCCCGCCATCCACTGCGCGAGACCGTCGCGCAGCAGCCGGAAATGCGCGCGATAGCCCTCGGGTGAGTGGGGATCGCCGAGCACGGCTCCGCTTCTGCAGGGCAGCACGGCGCGGATCACCGCCTCGCTGTCGTATTCGTTGAGTCCCGGCCACACCAGCGGTTCGATGTCCAGCCCGGCCCCGCTGGCGATGCCGGCCCAGGTTTGGGCGTGGCGCTTGAGGCTGCCCGTGAGCACGGCGCCGAAGCGCAGGCCGCGCTCGGCCCAGTAGCGGCCCAGTCGTTCGCTCTGCCGCTGGCCGAGCGCGCTGAGCTGGTCGTAGTCGTCTGCGCCAAACGAGGCCTGGCCATGGCGCACAAGGTAGAGGATTCCCATGGGGTCATTCTGGTGGAGGCCGGGGCCCGGGCTTTGTCCCGACAGCGACTGCCGGCCTCCGTGCCGGCTGCGCTTTGGCCCCCGGCGGAAAAACGCGCTGGAAAATCAGGGCACATCTGGCGTTTGGCCGATGGGTCCTGTGCTTCAATGGAACCACGAAAAACCTGCCCACCTCCATGCAACTTGACTTGTTGACCATCCTGGCACTTCGGCTTTGCGTCGATGGGCTGGCGACCGCCGCGTTCTTCGCGCAAGCGCGCCGCCATCCCTCTGTGGGCGGGCCGGGCTGGTGGACGGTCTCCGGGCTGTTGGCGGCCCTGGGTTCGGTGGGGCTGGGGCTGCGTCCCGACGGACCCGAGTTGCTCACCTTCGGCGTGGCCAACACCGCGTTTGTCGCCAGCGCGGCGTTCTTGTGGATCGGACTTCGCAGCTACCTGGGGCAGCCCTACGCGCTGCGGCCGGTGCTGGCGGCCCTGCTTGCCGTGTTCGTTGGCAATGTGTTGCTGACCTCGGTCTGGGACTCGATGGCGGCGCGCCAGATCCTGTTTTCCGCGGCGGGTGTCGTGATCGCCGGCCTGGCCTTGAACGACATCCGCCGCTTCGACCCCCTTCACCGCATCCTCGAATTGCAGGTGCTGCGCTGGGTCACCTGGTTCAAGCTCGTGGCGCTGATCGGGCTGGCGGTGAGCGTCTGGTTCCTGCCGGTCAGCGCCACCGGAGAACGCACGAGCCCGGCGGTGCCTGTGCTCTTGCTGGGCACCATGATCGACGTGCTGCTGCGCCTGGTGATCTTCAGTTCTCTGGTCACGCTGCGCCTGCAGCAGCAGGGTGATCGCGCGCGGCAGGTGCTGCAGATCCGTGAGGCCGACTCGCGGGCGCTGATCGAAAACCTGAGCGCTGGCGTGATGGTGTTCCGGCCCGACCAGACGCTCGCCAGCGTCAACAGCGCGGCGCGGCGCTTTCTGGGCTGGAGCGAGCGCGATGCGCATTCGGCGATGCCCGTGCCGTTCGCGCCCGAATGGCGCTTGCTGAGCGAAGACGGGCGACCGATGCCGCGCCACGAGGTCCCGTTTGAACGCGTGCTCGCCACCGGGCAACCCGTGGCCGACGTGATCCTGGGGGTGCAGTCGGGCGACGGCGCGCAGACCCAGTGGGCGCTGTGCAACGCCTACCCCGAAAACGACGCCATCGGTGACCTGCGGCACGTGATGTTCACCTTCGTGGACATCACCTCGCTGCGCGAGGCGCAGCGACACCAGCAGGCGCTGGAGCACCAGCTGGCGCAGGCGCACAAGATGGAAGCGCTCGGCACGCTGGCGGGCGGCGTGGCGCACGATTTCAACAACATCCTGGCCGCCATCCTGGGCAATGCCGATCTGGCGCGCCAGGATCTGCCGCCCGACTCCCTGGCCAGCGAAAGCCTGGACGAGATCAGTACCGCGGCGCGACGCGGTCGCGAGCTGGTGCGCCAGGTCCAGGCCTTCAGCCGCCAGCAACCCATGGAACGCAGGCCGGTGCACGTGGCCGAGGTGGTGGCCGAGTCCTGCAGCTTGCTGCGTGCGGCCACCGCGTCTCCGTTTGAACTGGTGCAGACCTGTGCGGACGGCCTGCCGCCCATCCTGGCCGACGCCACGCAACTGAGCCAGGTGCTGCTCAACCTGGGCACCAACGCCGCCCACGCGCTGAATGGGCGGGCCGGCCGCATTGAATACCGGATCGACGCACTGGGGTCCGACGATCCGCGCCTGCCCGCCGCGGTGGTGCAGGCGTGTGCCGAAAATCGCGCGGTCCGGGTGCAGGTGCAGGACAACGGCTGCGGCATGGACGAGGCCACGCGCGTGCGCATGTTCGAACCGTTTTTCACCACCCGTGTGGTCGGTGCCGGTACCGGCCTGGGGTTGCCGGTGGTGCTGGGTATCGTGCAGACGCACGGAGGTGCCATCGAGGTGGACAGCGCACCCGGCGTGGGCACCACCTTCACGCTGTATTTCCCCGCAGTTCGGGCGCTGTCCGCGGCAACGGCCGATACCGGGCTCACCCCGGATGGGGGCACAATGACAACCCACACAAGTGGTAACACCGAGTTGCCCGGCCCCTCTTCAGTGGAGAAACCCGACATGGCTCCTGATGCGATGACCGACCCGCGCCACATCCTCTACCTCGACGACGACGACACCCTGGTGTTTCTGGTGCGCCGCCTGCTGGAGCGGCGCGGCTACAAGGTCACTGCGTTGACCGACCAGAACGAGGCCATTGAAGCCGTGCGCAGCCAGCCCGCCGGGTTTGATCTGGTGATGACCGACTACAACATGCCGGGCATGTCGGGTCTGGAAGTGGCCAAGGCCGTGCTGGCGATCAGCCCGGATCTGCCGGTGGCCTTGGCTTCGGGGTACATCACCGACGAACTGCAGGCAGAAGCGCTGGCCGCCGGGGTGCGCGAGGTGGTGTTCAAGACCGACGCGGTGGAGGCGTTCTGCGAGGTGGTGGCGCGGCTTGTGACCCCCCCGCGCCCCGCCTAAGGGCGGGTGTCTTGCAGGCCGCGTCATCGTCAGAGCCGATGACTCTTCGTCCCGTCCAAGCCTGCGCAGGCAGCCTCGGAGCCGCGGTCCTCAGCCCCCCAGGGGGCGATGCTGGCGGCCTGGCAAAGCCGGTTCCGCGGCATCCTCGGCACGAACCCTCTCGCCGGAGGGGTCCCGTTTTCAGTCCGTGTTCGACAGCACCTTGGCGAATACCTCGCTGTCGACATTGCCGCCGCACAGCGTGGTGCCGACGACCTTTCCTTTGAGGCTTTCCCGTTCCTGCCACGCAGCGGCGAAGCTGGCCGCGCCCGCGCCTTCGGCGACGTTGTGGGTGTCGGCGAACAGCGTGCGCATGGCCTGCGCCACTTCGTCGTCGCTGACTTTCACCACGTGGTCCAGGTGCGGCATCAAGACGTCGAGCGCCGCATCGTCGGCGACGCGGCAGGCCATGCCGTCGGCGAGTTCGGTGCTCACGGGGGATTCGACCACGCGTCCCGCAGCGACCGAATCGGCGTAGGTGGTGGCGTGCGCGCTGACCACGCCGACGATGCGGGCGGGGAGCCCCAGCGCGAGCTTGGCCGCGATGGCCGAACACGCGCCCGAGCCCTGACCGATGGGCACGTAGACCACGTCGAGCTGCGGCACGGCCTGGAAAAATTCCCACCAGTAGGTGCTCACGCCGCGCAGCAGGTCCTTGTGGTAGCTCGGCACCATGTGCGCGCCGCGCTCGGCGGCCAGTTGGATAGCGTGTTCGCGCGCAGCCTGGAAGTCGCCGCCGTGTTCGATCAGGTTCACGCCGAGCGCGCGCATGGCGGCGTTCTTCTCCAGCGAGTTGCCCAGCGGCACGACGATGCTGCAGGCCACGCCGTGCGCGCGCGCCGCCCAGCCGATGCTCTGTCCGTGGTTGCCGCGCGTGGCGCTCATCACTTCGCGCGGCAGCTCGCCGCGTTGCTTCAACTGGTGAAAATAGGTCAGGCCGCCGCGGATCTTGAACGCGCCCACCGGCGTGTGGTTTTCGTGTTTCACCCAGCAGTCCGCGCCCAGGCGCTGCGTCAGCGTGGCCCACCGGTATTGGGGTGTGGCCTGGAAGGATTGGTAGACCACCTGGGCGGCGGCTTCGATGTCTTGCAGGTTGGGCAGTTGAATGGACATGAGGGGCACCGGTGGTTCAAAGGAGCGAGGTCAGCGTGTGGGGGCCGTGGGGTGTATCGAGCAACGCGGTGAGCGCGGCGGGGCCCGGCGCCACGGCAAGCTGATCCAGGCCGGTGGCATTCAGCGCCTGTTGCAACGCGGTCGCTTCGGGGTGGCTGAGCGTGAGGCCGCGCAGCGCGAGCCCGCTGGGCGGCATGGCTTTGGCGGGGTGTGTCTCGCCCCACTGGATCAACGTGGGCAGGCAACCGCCGAACAGGCGCTGGCCGTCATCGCGCACGGTGATGCGCCATTGCAGCAGGCCCTTCGGTGTGGGGCGCGACGCGGCGATCACCGGGCCGCGGTGAATGCCGAGGGAGGTCAGTTGGCGGGTGGCGGCGTCGATGTCGGGCACGCTGGCCACCCAGTGCACCAGTTGCGGCCCGTGTTGGGCCAGGCGCGCCTGCAGGGCCGGGTCATCAAGATCGAACCAGCGCTTCAGCGGGGCGGGGCGCGTGGGCGTGGCCTGCGGGTTCACCGCGATGATTTCCAGGTAGGCGCGCGAGGCGTGTTCGCAGTGCAGCCGCAACAGCCGGTTGTGGGTGCCGAACAGGGCATGTTCGCCGCCCGGTCCGGGCACCCCACCCAGCGTGGCCTCGCACCAGGCCACGCCTTCGTCCAGCGTGCGCGCGGCCACCACGAGGTGGTCGATCTGCGCGCTGTGCGGGGTGGTCACAGGGTGACGTGGCCGTGAATGCAGGTGACGGACTGGCCGCCGACCCAGATCGTGCCGCTGGCGTCGCGCTCGATGAACACGCGGCCCTCACGCGCCAGCGCCGTGCCTTGCGCGGCCACGTAGCGCTCGGGCGCCAGGCCCGCGCCGATCAGCCATTGCGCGAGCGCGGCGTTCAGGCTGCCGGTCACGGGGTCTTCGCACAGGCCGTTGTTGCCGGGGAAGAAGGCGCGCACCTCGAACAACGTGTCGTGTTCATCGCGGGCACCGACCACGCCGACCTTGCCGCGCGGGCCCACCACGCCAATGTCCAGCCCGGCCAGCACCGCGCCGTCGGGCCTGAGCGCCAGAACCTGTTCGGCGCTGCGCAACATCACGCCGCGCCAGTTGGGCCCGTTGTCGCACCAGGCGTGGGCCGTGATGTCGCCGCGCGCCACGCCCAGGCCACGCGCGATCAGCGCCACGTCTTCTTCAGGCAGCGGGCAGCTCTTGATCAGCGGCGGCGCGGCGAACGCAAGCCGGTGGCCGTCGCGCCGCAGCTTGACCAGCCCGACACCACATTCCTGCACCACGTGTTCACCGCGCGGCACACCACCGGCTTCGAGCCAGGCGTGGCAACTGCCCAGCGTGGGGTGACCGGCGAAGGGCAGCTCGCGGCCGGGGCAGAAGATGCGCACGCGGTAGTCGGCTCCCGCCGCACGGCCTTCATCGCTGGGCGGCAGCAGGAAGGTGCATTCCGACAGGTTGGTCCAGTTGGTGAAGTGCTGCATCTCGGCGGCCGAGAGGCCGCTGCCGTCGAGCACCACGGCCAGCGGGTTGCCGCGGTAAGGCGTGGCGGTGAACACGTCGACCTGTTTGAAAGGGCGTTGCTGCATGGTGGGCTTCCGGTGTCAGGACAGGGGGAGATCGAGCACGCCACGGCTCGCGGGCAAACTGAGCCACTGCGCGTACCAGCGTTCCAGGTGCGGCCACGCGGGGCGCGGCTGCGGCAGGCCCCACCAGCGGTGCACCTCGCAGGCGATGGGGATGTCGGCCATGCTCAGCGCGTCGCCGGCCATGAAGGCTTGTTTTGACAGATGCTCATCGAGCTGTGCGAACAGCGGCTCGGTCGCGGCCACCGACGCGGCAATGACCTGCGGGCAACGCTGTTCGGCCGGCGTGCGGATCCATTGCTTGAAGGCGGGGCTGCCGGCCGGGTTCAGCTCGGTTTGCTGCCAGTCCATCCAGCGTTCGGCGTTGAAGCGTTGTTGCAGGTCTTGGGGGTACAGCGGTGAACCCGCGCGTGCACACAGATAACGCACAATCACGTTCGATTCCCAGAGGATGAAGTCGCCGTCTTCGAGCAGCGGCACCAGGCCATTCGGGTTCTTGCCACGGTAGTCCGGCGTGTTCACGATGCCGTAGGCCAGGCCCGCGTCGATGCGTTCCACCTCCAGCCCGAGCACCTGCGCACAGAGCATCACCTTGCTCACGTTGATCGAGCTGATGCGGCCCCAGAGGCGCAGCATGGCGTCGGCCTTATTTCAACGACTCGCGGATCGCCTGCGCCAGCGCGGCGATGCCGATATGGATCTGCTCCTCGCTGGCCGTCACGAACGACAGGCGCAGCGTGCGCGGGTCCGCATGGTCCGCGTAGAACGCGGCACCGGGCACGAAGGCCACGCCCTTGTCCACCGCCTTCGGCAGCAGCTCCACAGCGTTCATGCCTTCGGGCAGGCGCACCCAGAGGAACATGCCGCCGTCGGGCGAGTTCCACACCACGTCCAGTCCGGCCATTTCTTTCTGCAGCGCTTCCAGCATCGCGTGGCACTGCGCCTTGTAGAGCGCGCGGATGGTGGGCACGTGGCGGTGAATGAAGCCGTCCTTCAGCACCTCGGCCACCATGCGCTGGTTGAAGCTGGGGCTGTGCAGGTCGGCGGCCTGCTTGGCCTGCAGCAGCTTGGGCATGATGGCCTTGGGCGCTATCACGTAACCCAGGCGCAGGCCGGGCGCGAGCACCTTGGAGAACGAACCCAGGTAGATGCAGCCTTCGGGGTTGCGCGCGGTCAGCGGTTTCGGGGGCGGCTGGTCGAACCACAGGTCGCCGTACGGGTTGTCTTCCACCAGGGGCAGGCCGATGGCGGCGGCGCGCTCCACCAGCGCCTGGCGCCGTGCTTCGCTCATGCTGCGGCCGGTGGGGTTCTGGAAGTTGGGCAGCACGTAGAGGAAACGCGCGCCGTCGGCCTTTGAGGCCAAGTCTTCAACGTCCACACCCTCAGCATCGCTGTCCACGCTCACGATGTTCGGTTCCATCGGCGTGAAGGCCTGCAGCGCGCCGAGGTAGGTGGGCGTTTCCACCAGCACGGTGCTGCCTTCGTCGATCAGCACCTTGGCCACCAGGTCCAGGCCCTGCTGGCTGCCGGTGGTGATCAGCACCTGATCGGCCGACACGTCCCAGGGCATGCTGGCCGCGACCCATTCGCACAGCGGGCGGTAGCCTTCGCTGGCCGCGTACTGCAGCGCAGCGCGACCGTCGGTGCGCAGCACGGTTTCGCAGGCGGCGGCGAAGGCCTCGACCGGGAAGGTCTTGGGCGAGGGCAGGCCACCGGCGAAGCTGATGATGCCGGGCTTCTCGGTCACTTTCAGGATCTCGCGGATCACCGACGGGTTCATCTTGTGGGCGCGTTTCGCGAGGGTCCAGGTGCTGCTCATGAAGTCTCCTTGTTGGATTTGGGGTGTGTGACGGGCGGGGCGGCCATGCGGCGCCCCATGAAAACGGTGGCGACCACGGCGAGTGCAAAGCCCAGCGTCATCGCATCCAGCGATTCTCCCAGCAGCGGCAGGGCGGCCAGGATGCTGACGAAGGGTTGCAGCAATTGCAGCTGGCTCACGCGCAGCGCGCCGCCCAGCGCCAGCCCGCGGAACCAGGCGAAGAAGCCGGCCCACATGGAGAACACGCCGACGTAGAGCAGCGCCCACCAGGCCGAGGTGTTGATGGGTTGATCGGGCCAGGTCAGCAGCGCGCCGGGCACGGTGAGCGGCAGCGCCATCACGCAGACCCAGCTGATCACGCGCTCGGCACCGAGCACCGGCGTGACCTTGGCGCCCGCCACGTAGCCGAGCGCGGCCGCGATCACGGCGCCCACCAGCAGCCCGTCGGCCCAGGCCAGACCGAAGCCGTGGCCGAGCTGGTGCGCGCGCAGCAGGCTGTAGGCCGCCACCAGCAGGCTGCCGAGCCCGGCGAACAGCCAGAAGCCCAGGCGCGCGCGCTGGTGCAGCAGCCAGGCCGCGGCGGCGGCGGTGGCCAGCGGGAGCAGGGCGGTGATCACGGCGGCGTGGCTGGCTGTCACGTGGCGCAGCGCCCAGCCGAGCAGCAGCGGGTAACCGATGGCATTGCCCAGCAGCGAGAGCGCGAGCGGCTGGCGGTGCTCGGGCGCCGGCAGCGGCGAGCGCGTGGCCAGCAGGTAGATCAGCGACAGGCCGCCCGCCAGAGCGGCGCGCGCCCAGGTGACGAACCAGGGCGAGAGCTGGGGCGCGTCGGCCGTGCCGGTGGCCAGTCGCGTCATGGGCAGGGTGAGCGCGAACACCACCACGCCGACCAGGCCGAGCCACAGGCCCAGGGTCTGCTCGCGGTGGCTGGGCAGGGCGGGCAGCGCGGTGCTGTGGCTCATGGCTGGCCTCCCAGGCCCGTCATCAGCATCCACCCGGCGGTGAGCACCAGCGCGCTGGCCATGACGCGGTTGAACACCTGCAGGCGCGCGCCCGTGGCCACGCCGTCCACCACCGGACCGGCCAGCCAGTGGCGCAGCAGGGAACCGACCGAGGCATAGAGGAGGTTGCTGAAAAACGCGAAGGCCAGCATCAGCGGCAGCACCTGCACGAAGCGCTCCAGCGCGTCCGGCCTCCCGGCGATCCAGCCCGCCACGATGGACAGCGCCAGCATCCAGGCCTTGATGTTGAGGAACTGCAGCATCACACCCTGCAGGAAGGTGACTTGCAGCCGCTCGGCCTTGACCTGGCTGAGCGAGCGGCTGCCCCAGAGCTTCCACGCCATCCACAGCAGGTAGGTACAACCACCGATGAGGATGGCCCAGCGCAAGGCCGGCTGCGCCACGATCAGCGTGCCCAGGCCCCCGGCGCACAGCGCCAGCAGCACACCCCAGCCCACCGGCACCGCGCAGACAAAGCGCAGCGAATGGCGCAGGCCGAAGTTGGCCGCGAGCGCGGTGGACAGTGTGGTGTTGGGCCCCGGGGTGAAGCTGGTGGCCGTGGCCAGCACCAGCAGGGCGCTGAATTCGGTGGCGTTCATGGGCGGCCCTTCGCGTGTGCACACCGGTCCGGTGCCTTGAACGGACGGTTGTGAGTGAAAAGGGCTTGCGGGCGCATGGCAGACACTTTATCCTTTCACACCAATACACAAGCCATACAGTTTGGGCATTCAGTTCAACAACTGTGTGGTTCGTTCTGCCCACACACTGCCATGTTCAACACCTCCGACGCCAGCCCCGGCGATGCGTTGTCCAGTGCGCCCGCCCTCAGCCGCACGGCGGCGCAGACGCTGGCCGAGCAGCTGGCCGAACGTTTTGCCGCCCGCATCCGCGACCGCCTGCTCGCACCCGGCGCACGCCTGCCCAGCGTGCGCCAGTGCGCGGCCCAGCAGGGCCTGAGCCCGTCCACGGTGGTGGCTGCCTACGACCTGTTGCTGGCGCAGGGCCTGGTGCAGGCGCAGCGTTACCGCGGCTTTTTCGTGCGTGAACGCACGCCGCTGCGGGGCGCGGGTGCCGGGCGTGCGGCTCCGGCACCGGGCGCCGAGTCGTCCGACCGCATGGCCGCGCCGGTGAACGCAGCGGCGCTGATCCGCGGCATGTTCCACCCGGCGGGCTCGCGGCCGCAGCCCGGCATGGGCGCCTTCCCGCCGGACTGGATGGTCTCCAACTTCATGCAGGCGGCGGTGCGCCGCGTCACCACGGGGCCTGCGCTGGCCGACAACTCGCTGCGTTACGGCGAACCGCTGGGCGACGGGCAGTTGCGCCGCGTGCTGGCCGACCGCCTGCAGGTGCTGGGCCTGCCCGCTGGGCCGCAGCAGATCATCACCACCGTGGGCGCCACGCACGCGCTCGACATCGTGAGCCGCACCCTGCTGAAGCCGGGCGATTGTGTGATGGTGGAAGAGCCGGGCTGGGCGGTCGAGTTCGCGCGGCTGGCGGCCATGGGCATGCGCATCCTGCCGGTGCCGCGCGGACCGGCGGGGCCCGATCTGGCGGTGATGGCGCGCTACTGCGAAGAACACGCACCCAAGCTGTTCGTGAGCGTGAGCGTGTTGCACAACCCGACCGGCTACAGCCTCTCGCCGGCGAGCGCGCACCGTGTTCTGCAGCTCGCGCAGCAACACGGTTTCTACGTGGTGGAGGACGACACCTACGGCCACATCGCGCCCGAGCACGCCACCCGCATGAGCGTGCTCGACGGTTTGCAGCGCACCATCTACGTCAGCGGTTTCGCCAAGATCCTCGCGCCCAACTGGCGCGTGGGCTACCTGGTGGCGCCGCCCGACTGGGTGGAGCGACTGCTCGACACCAAGCTGCTCACCACGCTCACCACGCCCAGCCTGCTGGAGCGCGCGCTGGCGCACTGCATCGAGCAGGGCCAACTGCTGCGCCATGCCGAGCGCATCCGCACCCGGCTGGACGAAGCCCGCAGCCGCAGCGTGAAGCTGGCGCAGGCGGCGGGTTGCCGTTTCGTCTCGGAGCCCGCGGGCCTGTTCGGCTGGGTGGACACGGGCGTGGACACGGAGGCGCTGGCGCAGCGCATGCTGGACGAGGGCTACCTGATCGCGCCCGGCTCGCTGTTCCACGCCGCGCGCGCCCCGAGCACGCTGATGCGCATCAACTTCGCGACCACGCAGGACGCGGCGTTCTGGAAGGTGTTCAGGCGGCTGGCGGCGCGCTGAGCAGCGCGGCCAACGCGCCGTCGATCTGCTTCGCCTCGGCCTGCATCAGTGGCAGCGCGCTGCCGAAGCGTGGCCAGTCGCGTGAAAGCGCGGCCCAGTCCCTTGGACAAGCGGGCGCCGCACTCGGCCGGTTGGGGCGTTCAACCGCCTCCAAGCACCTCCCAGCGCTCCAGGGCCTGCATCCACTCAGACTCTATTTCGGCGTGTCGGGCACCCAATTGCGCGGCGCGGGCCGGATCGGTGGCAAAGAGTTGGCCCCCCGCCAGTGCGCGGTCGATCTCCGCCTGTTCGGCCTCCAGCGTGGCGATCTTCCCCTGCAGGGCTTCGAATTCGCGCTGCTCCTTGTAGCTGAGCTTGCGTTTCGGTGAGGCCGTGGTGTTGGTCACCGCGGGCACGGTCGAAACGGGGGCCAGTGCAGTGGCCGCTGCGGCGGGCGCACGCTCGCGCTGCAGCGCTTCGGCTCTCGCCGACTGCGTGAGCCAGTCCTGCACATCACCCACGTATTCGCGCCAACGGCCTTCTCCCTCTGAGACCAGCGTGCTGGTGACCACGTTGTCCAGGAAGCGTCGGTCGTGGCTGACGAGGAACACCGTGCCTTCGTATTGCTGCAGCAGGTCTTCCAGCAGCTCCAGCGTGTCGATGTCCAGGTCGTTGGTGGGCTCGTCCAGCACCAGCACGTTGGCCGGGCGCGCAAACAGCCGCGCCAGCAGCAGGCGGTTGCGCTCGCCACCCGATAGCGTGCGCACCGGTGCGTTGGCGCGTGCAGGCGAAAACAGGAAGTCGCTCAGGTAGCTCTTGACGTGGGTGCGCTTGTTGCCGATCTCGATCCACTCGCTACCCGGGCTGATGAAGTCCTCCAGCGTGGCGTCCAGGTCGATCTGGTCGCGCATCTGGTCAAAGTAGGCCACGGTTTGTTTGCTGCCCTGGCGGATCGTGCCGCTGTCGGGCGCCAGCTCACCCAGGATGATCTTCAGCAGGGTCGTTTTGCCCGCCCCATTGGGCCCGATCAGACCGATCTTGTCGCCGCGCAGGATGGTGCCGGTGAAATCGCGGACCACCATGCGTTGCCCGCCATCGGCGGTGGGGAAGGATTTGCAGATCTTCTCCAGCTCGGCCACGATCTTCCCGCTGGAGGTGCCGCTGGCCACTTCCAGTTTCACGCTGCCCAGGGCATTGCGGCGTTGCTCGCGTTGGGCGCGCAGGCCTTCCAGCCGGGTGATGCGACCCTGCGCCCGGGTGCGCCGGGCTTCCACGCCCTTGCGGATCCACACCTCTTCCTGCGCAAGCAACTTGTCGGCGCGGGCGTTGATGACAGCCTCCTGGGCCAGTTGCTCTTCTTTCAGCAGCTGGTACTGGGCGAAGTTGCCGGGGTAGCTCAGCAGGCGTCCGCGGTCCAGTTCCACCATCCGGGTCGCAACACGGTCCAGAAACGCCCGATCGTGGCTGATGGTGACGACGCTCCCTTTGTACTCCAGCAGAAGATCTTCAAGCCATGTGATGCTGTCCAGATCCAGGTGGTTGGTGGGCTCGTCCAGCAGCAGCACGTCGGGTCGGCTCACCAGGGCCTGTGCCAGGGCCACACGCTTCTTATTGCCGCCCGAAAGCGTGCCGACCGTCACATCAGGCTCCAGGTGCAGGCGGTGAAGCGTCTCCTCCACCCTTTGTTCCCAGTTCCAGGCGTCCAGTGCCTCGATGCGGTTTTGCAGGGCATCCAGATCGAGGCCGTCTTCACCGCTCAAATAGAGATCGCGCGCGGCGCGAGCATCGGCCAGACCCACACTGGCCGCCTCGAACACCGAGCTCTGCAAGTCCAGCACTGGCTCCTGCGGTACATAGGCGACGCGCAAACCGGTCTGTGTTTGTAGCGTGCCGTCGTCCGGCTTTTCCAATGCCGCCAGTATCTTCAGCAAAGAGGACTTGCCCGTCCCGTTGCGCCCGATCAGGCCAACCCGTTCCTGGGCCTCAAGAGAAAAGTCGGTGTGATCAAGCAGCGCGACGTGACCAAAGGCCAGTTGCGCGTCTTGCAGGGTGATGAGTGCCATGGGGGAGCCAGAGTCAAAGGAGACGCGATTATCCCTGTGCGCTCCATGAGGCGCGTGCAAGCCTTCCTCTTGAGCGTGGAGCGATCACGTGTTCTATATATTTAGGGCTACGCTGAACAAGTCGAGAGGTGGCGCGAGGTTTGCATGTATCGATGCACCTGAGACACTAAGGTGAAGATGAAGCAACAGACCCTGGCGATGGCAGCCGATCAAGGCGACGGATTCGAGCCCTACCGCAAGCCGACCAAGCGCGATGTGTTCCTGACGACGATGGAACAGATCGTGCCGTGGCAGGCGCTGTGCTCTGTCATCGAACCTCACTACCCCAAAGCCGGCAACGGGCGCCCACCGATCGGGCTCGAACGCATGCTGCGGATGTACTTCGTGCAGCACTGGTTCAACCTGGCCGATGAGGCCTGCGAAGAGGCCCTGCTCGACAGCACGGCGCTGCGCCGCTTTGTGGGCATCGATCTGGGGCGGGAGCGCGTGCCTGACGGGACCACCCTGCTGAAGTTTCGCCGCCTGCTGGAGCAGCACAAACTGGGCGAGGCCCTGTTTGCCAAAGTGGGAGAGGTGCTGCAGGCGCGAGGCTTGAAGGTAGGCACCGGCACCATCGTGGACGCCACCATCATCGGCGCGCCCAGTTCCACCAAGAACGCGGACAAGCAGCGCGACCCCGAGATGCACCAAACCCGCAAAGGCCAGCAGTGGTATTTCGGGATGAAGATGCACATTGGCGTGGACAGCCGCACCGGGCTGGCGCACAGCGCTGTGGTGACAGCAGCCAACGTGCACGACAAGCACCCGCTGCCCGATCTGCTGCACGGCAACGAGCAGCGTGTGTATGGCGACAGTGCCTACGCCAGCCAGAAGGCGTTGATCGGATCGAAGGCCCCCAAGGCCAAGGACTTCACCAACCAGCGCGTGCGCAGGGGTGGCGATATCGACGAGGCCGAGCGCTCCA
Source organism: Hydrogenophaga sp. L310 (assembly GCF_055703065.1). Taxonomy (NCBI): domain Bacteria; kingdom Pseudomonadati; phylum Pseudomonadota; class Betaproteobacteria; order Burkholderiales; family Comamonadaceae; genus Hydrogenophaga; species Hydrogenophaga sp. L310. The sequence goes on along the minus strand of NZ_JBVPZA010000019.1, from coordinate 753 downwards.
GGAACCACAACAAGTCCAAGGTCCGCGCCCGGGTCGAACACGTCTTCGCTGTGGTCAAACGGCTCTGGGGCTTTGCCAAGGTGCGCTACCGGGGTCTGGCCAAGAACGCCACGCGCTCGTTCGTGGTGCTGGGTCTGGCCAACATCTACCTGGCGCGTCAGCGCCTCATGGCATGAGTGCGTCCGCTGCGCACTCCAAGTGCGCAAGCAACGTTGGAAGGGCCGGGGAACCCGGTCAAATCGCGAGGCTTCCCCGCGTCAGCGACACATTGGGCAGCGGGCCACTCAAATCGGCTACTTGTTCAGCGTAGCCTTAGGGGCGCTCAGATGACACCGGACCAAGGCCTGTGGCCGCTGCCCCCCTCAACATACATCTAGGATGTCTGCGCGGCAGAACGTCTCGCGGGCTGATTTGGGGGGCAACTGCGCGGTGCCTCGGGTGATTTGATCGTTCCTGTTGTTTGGCGTGGTCTGTGTGTCGGCCTTGTGCGGGTCAGAACGCTCCGTTTCGCGGCCCGAGATGCCCCGTTTTCCCTCAAGTGCCGCGCAAACTGCATATCCTTCTCAAGTTGAGTGCCAGACACACGAGCTTGAACTCGGCCTTGACCTTGTCCAGTCCCCGCAGACTGAACTGCCTGAACCCCAGCACGCTCTTGATCCACCCGTTGGGCGCCTCCACGATCCACTTCCTCTTGCGGTAGGCAGCCTTGCCTTCGGGTGTCTTCAACTTGGCATCCATCGCTGCGCTGTGCGG
>NZ_JBVPZA010000018.1:0-71172 GCF_055703065.1 Hydrogenophaga sp. L310 | reverse complement strand
CTAGGGCGTGTTAACACTAATAGCGATTGCGTCCACTGCGGCGGATACTCCGGGGCATGGAGATCACGCCCGAGCAATTCGCCACGATTGAGCACTGCCTGCCCAAGCAGCGTGGCAACGTCAGCCTGAGCAACCTGCAGGTGGTCAATGCGATCCTCTATGTGGCCGAGCATGGCTGCAAGTGGCGCGGACTGCCCAAGCGGTTTGGCAACTGGCATACCATCTACACGCGCATGAACCGCTGGACCAAGGCCGGTGTACTTGATCGCATGTTCGAGGAGTTGCAGCGAGCGCAGGTCGTGCGCATCAAGATCGAAGCGGTCTCGCTCGACTCCACGAGCATCAAGGTCCATCCCGATGGCACGGGGGCGTTAAAAAAAACGGTCCGCAGTCCATCGGAAAGTCCCGAGGGGGATGGAACACCAAGATTCATATGGTTGCCGCGGATGCTCGAACGGCCGTGACGTTCTGTCTCTCGCCTGGGCAGGCGCACGACGCACCCGAAGGCCGGCGCCTGCTCAGCAGTCTTGGGCCGGCCAGCAGGCCGGTGCATTTGTTGATGGACCGTGCCTACGAAGGCAACGAGACACGGCAGCTGGCACTGGATCTGGGTTTCATTCCAGTGGTGCCACCGATAAAGACGCGCATCGAACCTTGGGAGTACGACCGCGAGATGTACAAGCGTCGCAATGAGGTCGAGCGCCTGTTTCGCAGGCTCAAGGGTTATCGCCGGATCTTCTCGCGCTTCGAGAAACTCGATCTCATGTTCCTGGGCTTCATCAGCTTCGTCCTCGTCGCTGATGGACTTCGGATGTGTTAACAGGCCCTAGATGATTCCCCCCTGCCGCGCTTCGCGCGACCCCCTCAGGGGGCGGCACTGGCCGTCCGGCAAAGCCGGCCCGGCGGTGCCCTGGGCTGGACCTTCTCAGGCGTTGAGGGTCGCTCTCCGGTGGGGCTTATCGCCGACGGATTCTCTCTACCCGTCGCTTCACTGCGCGCGGCCGTTGTGGGCCACCAGCAGGGCCAGCAAAGCCGACGAGGCGCGGGCCATCGGGCCGTCGGCGCGGCTGGTCAGTGCGATCGGCACGCGGGCGCCGAGCACGATGCCGGAGCCGGTGGCGCCGGCCAGGTATTCGAGCTGTTTGGCCACCATGTTGCCGCTCTCCAGATCGGGCACGGCCAGGATGTCGGCCTGACCCGCCACGTCCGATGTGATCTTCTTGATCTTCGCGGCTTCCATCGAGATCGCGTTGTCAAACGCCAGCGGGCCGTCGAGCAGGCCACCGGTGATCTGACCGCGGTCGGCCATCTTGCACAGGGCTGCGGCGTCCAGCGTCGACGGGATGTTGGGGTTGACGTTTTCCACCGCCGACAAAATGGCCACGCGCGGCTGCTCCACGCCCATGATGCGCGCGAAGTCGATCGCGTTCTGGATGATGTCCACCTTTTCCATCAGCGTCGGCCGGATGTTGAGCGCAGCGTCGGTGATGAGCAGGGGCTTGCTGTAGAGCGGCACATCGAAGCGGAACACATGCGACATGCGGCGCCCCGTGCGCAATTCCTTGCGCGACAGCACGGCCAGGATGAGTTCGTCGGTATGCAGGCTGCCTTTCATGAGGCTGAGCACGTCGCCACTGGCCGCGAGCGCGGCAGCGTGTTCGGCGGCTGCATGGCTGTGCGGCATGTTCACGATCTCCATGCCGCTGATATCGAGTGAAAACTCTTCCGCGGTGGCGCGGATGCGCATCTCGGGGCCGATCAGCACCGGGATCATCAGCCCCAGCTGTGCAGCGTCCACTGCGCCGGTGAGCGAACCTTCGTCGCAGGGGTGCACCACCGCGCAGCGCACCGCCGGCAGTGAAGCGCCTTTTTCAAGCAGCGCGTGAAAACGCGCCTGCGGATCAAACAGCTGGATCTCGGGCACACTGCTGCGCGGGCGCACCACTTGATGCGTCGGCGCCAGCACACGCGCCACGCCGCTGACCACGCGCTCCCCTTTCTGGTTCACCACCTCGCAGGCCAGATCGACCGATTTGCGGTCGAAGTCCTTGACCGTCACGGTGGCGCTCACGGTGAGCGTGTCGCCAATGCGCACGGGGCGCGAGAAGTTCAGGCTCTGGTCGAGGTAGATGGTGCCGGTGCCCGGGAACTGCGTGCCCAGCAAGGCCGAGATCAGGGCGCCGCTCCACATGCCGTGCCCCACCACGCCGTGCATCAGCGTGTCGCTGGCGTAATCGGCGTCCAGGTGCGCGGGGTTGGTGTCGCCCGACACCGCGGCAAAGGTCTGGATATCGTGCGGGGTCAGCGTGCGCAGCAGGCGGGCGCTCTGGCCGATCTGCAGCTCATCGAAGGTGAAATTTTCAACAAAGTCGGTAAGGGTGTTCATGGCAGGGAGGCAAAGTGGAAATCGGGTGCTGTTGCGCAGAGCCTGCAGGTTTCGTGCCGCAGGCGCGCTTGACGCTGGTCTGGCAACGGCGTACCTCGTTTATAGAACGCACGCCCGCCCCTGTCAGGGCGACAAAGCGGGTTTCACAGGCGCAAATCCGCGCTTTGCTGCCGGATCATCTGGTACGCCCATGGCGCGCCTGTGACAGCGAGCTACAGGGTACAGGCCTGGCGCCTATGACTCGACCCGTGAGTCACATCACCGTCATATCTTTGTCATCAAACCCGCCTCCCTCGCCGGTATGCTCCACGCTAGGGCATACCCTGAGGCCTTTGGTATGCCAACCGATCCACAAACTGTTGAGAGAGAGCGAGGTCCCATGATTGCCCTGAAAAAAGCCCGCAAGCTGATCGAGAACCACGCCGGCAAGCCCAAAGCGGAGATCCTGTCCCGGCTGGTGCTGGCGCTGGAGTCCGAAGAGCCCTTCCTGCTGTCGGACCTGTACCGGCTGGACTACGACGACTTCAACCTCGCCATGGAGATCATGGCCGAGTGGCGCCTGGACCGCTACTACACCAGCAAAGCCGTGTTGCTGGACCTTTCGATGCAGGTCAAACAGCAACAGGCCGAAGCACCGGAAGCGACACCCCAGGTTGCCTGAATCCTCCCGAGGTTGGCGCTGGACGCGCCGCAACCCAACTCAAGCCCCTGCCCGCAATCGCCGGCAGGGGTTTTTCTTGGGGTGGCTGCCGGTCACGGCCATGACACATGCCATGCCTAGGCTCGTGGGGCTTTTCCTACGACGCCCAACCTTCGCATGAACACACTTCGCCTCTGCACCCTGACCGCGGCCCTGGCCGCATCTTTCGCGCTCACCTCGCTCGCCCAGGCCGCGCCACCAGCCCCGCAGGCCGGCCGCTTTGCCATGGTCCACCACCTGCCGGTGGACGGCGTGGCCGAGATCGTGGCCGCCACGCCCGACGGCATGACCCTGGCCTACACCAGCGCCGACGCCGGCGTGCTGGGCATGGTGGACATCACGAACCCTGCGCAGCCGGTGCTGCTGCCGCGCGTGAACGTGCGGCTGATGGGCGTGGGCGAACCGACCTCGGTGGCCGTTACGCCCGACGGGCGTTTCGCCGTGGTCGCGGTGCGCCTGGGTGACGACGTGGCCAATGCGCGCCGCGGTCTGGTGCGCGTGTACGACATCCGCCAGCCCGTTGCGGTGAAGCACGTCAAGGACATCACCGTGGGCATCGGCCCCGATTCGCTGGCGCTGACGGGTCAGGGCCGCACGCTGCGCGCCGTGGTGGCGATCGAAGACGAAGAAACCGATGCCGAGGGCGACGCCACGCTGGGCGGCCAGCGCCCCGGTCGCATCGACGTGGTCGGTCTGCAGGACCTGTATGGCGGCGTCAGCAGTGGCGTGCAGTCGATCGAACTGGTGCAGGCGCTGCAGGCCGTGCCCGGCATCGTCTACCCGAACGACCCGCAGCCGGAGTTCGTGTCCATCGACCCCCGCGCCAGGAAAGCGGTGGTCTCGCTGCAGGAGAACAACGCGGTGGCCATCCTTGATCTGAGCCATCCGACGCGTGCGCGCCTGGAGCGCGTGTTCTCCACCGGCACCGTGACCCGCAACGGCAACGCCGACCTGAAGAAGGACAAGGACATCGCGTTCAAGGACAGCTTCACCGCGCGTCGCGAGGCCGATGCGGTGGCCTGGGTGGCCCCCGGCGTGTTCGCCACGGCCAACGAAGGCGACGGCAAAAAAGACAAAAACGGTGTGATGCCCGGCGGCCGCGGCTTCACGCTGATGAACACCCGCGGCGAGGTGGTCTACGAAACCGGTGAACGCACCGAGATGCACGCCCTCGTGCACGGCCACTACCCGGACGGGCGCTCGGCATCCAAGGGCGTGGAGATGGAAGCCGTGACGGCCGGCCGCTTCGGCGGCAATCCCTACCTGCTGGTGGGTTCGGAGCGTGGCTCTTTCATCGAGGTCTACCGTGTGGACGACCCGAAGCAGCCGCTGTTCGTGCAACTGCTGCCCACCGGCATGTCGCCCGAGGGCCTGACCACCGTGACGCAGCGCCGCGACGGACAGCAGCTGTTCGTGACCGCCAACGAGCGGGAGCACTCGCTCAACATCTTCCGCTTCCACGCGAAGGGTGCACCGGTTCAGGCCGACGACCTGCAGCTCGTCGCCAAGGACACCAGCATCCCCTGGGGCGCCCTCTCCGGCCTGACCACCGACGGGCAGCACTTTTACGCCGTGCCCGACAACGCCTTCGCCCATTCGCGCATCTGGCGCATCAACCCGGCGCAGATGGCGGCGGGCCGCCTGGTGATCGACCAGGTCACGATGCTCAGCGATGCCAATGGCCAGGCCTTGAAGGTGGACCCCGAAGGTATCGCGAAAGTGGCCGACGGATTCTGGATCGCCTCGGAGGGCACGAACGTCGCCGACAACGAACTCATCAAGGTGAACATGGCCGGCGTGGTGCAGCAGCGTGTGAAGCTGCCGGCCAGTGTGCAGGCGAAGTTCGCCAGCCCCAAGACCAGCACGGGCTACGAGGGCGTGACCGCCAGCGCCGACGGCCAGACGCTGTACATGGCCGTGCAGCGCGGCTTCGATCTGTCCCAACCCCAGGCCGCCATCCTGAAGCTGCACCTGCCCACCAACACCTGGACCACGGCGCTCTATCCGCTGGAGCAACACAGCAAGAACGCCAAAAAATTCTGGATGGGCCTGTCCGAAATCCAGCTCACGGACGACGGACGCCTGCTGCTGCTCGAACGCGACAAGGGCGGTGGCGAAGGCCAGGCCATCAACGCCGAAGTCAAACGCATCTACAGCGTGAAAGCCGCCGACGTGACCGAAGGCGCCACCCTCACCAAGACCCTGGTGCGCGACCTGCGCAAGGACTTCAACTACGTGCATGAAAAGGCCGAGGGCATGGTCGTTTTCAAGGGCGATCTCTGGGTCGTCAACGACAACGACGGCGCGGGCTGGACGCGCTGGCTCAACGCCGGCAAGCCCTGAAAAATACTTGTTGTTGCATTGCAACAATGAGAGCAAACCCGGTTGGTGTCACAGAGCTTTTATGGTCCTTCGATGAAATACACACACCTGCTTGCACATGGCAACGGGTGCGGAAGCCGGCGGTCTCTCGCTGCCTTCCCATTCAACAAACCTCTGGAGAAAATTCAATGAAGAAGAGCCTCATCGCTCTGGCCGTGCTGGCCGCATCGGGCGCCGCCACGGCGCAGTCTTCCGTCACCCTCTACGGCCGCGCTGACGTGGGCGTGGGTTCCGAAAAAGTCGACGGCGTGAGCAGCACCAAGATGATCAACGGTGGCCTGACCACCTCGCGCTGGGGCCTGCGCGGCAGCGAAGACCTGGGCGGCGGCCTCAAGGCCCAGTTCAAGTTCGAGCAGCGCCTGGACCTGAGCACCGGTGAAGTGCAATCGCCTTCGTTCAAGGGCGAAGCCAGCCTGGGTCTGTCGGGTGGCTTCGGCGGCCTGACCCTGGGCCGTTTCAGCACCATCTATGACGACGTGCGCGCCCTGTCCTACACCAGCAACGTGTTCGACTCGTCCTTCACCCCGGCCAGCAACGGCGTCTTCAAGTCGGGTGGCGACTACAGCAGCCGTTTCAACAACCAGGTCCGCTACGACCTGCCTTCGATGGCGGGTTTCTACGGCTCGCTGGCCTACGCCTTCGAGTCGGCAACCGACAAGGACGATGGCATGGTCGGCATCAAGCTGGGCTACAAGAACGGCCCGCTGAACGTGGCCCTGGGCACCCAGAACGAGAAGGCCAAGGACGACGATTACCTCGCGCTGTCGGCCAACTACGACTTCGGCGCCGCCAGCGTGTCCGCCGGCTACAACAGCCGCAAGGGCACCGATGCCAAAGGTGACGACACCGAACTGACCGTGGGCGTGAACGTGCCCGTGGGCGCCTTCGACATCTCGGTGGGCTATGCCACGAGCAAGACCGAAATCGGCGGCGGCACCAGCGCCAAGGCCAGCGGCCTGGGCCTGGGCGCCACCTACAAGATGTCCAAGCGCACCAGGCTGTACACGGCCCTGCGCGACATCGAAACCAAGGATGGCGCCGGCAACAAGACCAGCGAGAACCGCCTGTTCGCCCTGGGCGTGCGCCACGACTTCTGATGTGACCTGAAACGGCGTGCCTCGCGCACGCCGCGGCAGTTGCCAAGGTTGCGCGGAGACGTCAGTCAATCAGAGACCGCGTGATTTTTTTAGCCGCGACAGGCTGTGCCTGTCGCGGCCTTTTTGTCGCCTGGCCGTTGCAAACCAAAAACACCCTGGCTTGCCCGTTGCCAGCGACTATCAGTCGGCCCGCTCAGGCACGGGCAGATGCACCCATTCCTTGTAGAAGGCCTCGATGTCCGGCTCGAAGTCGTGGATCACCGGGTACCACGGGGTCGGCGCCTCGACATCGTGCAGCGTGCCGCAGGTCGGGCAGTAGTACTCGCGGTACACCTGCCACTGGATATCCGCTGCCATCAGCTTCGGGTACACCTCGGTCATTGCCTCTTCGGTGTCGCGCACGTAGATCGCCGCGTGCAGCTTCCAGTTCTCCTTGTAGTCGCAGAACTCGTGGCCGCAGTCGCACTTGATGATCCACTGCTTGGTCTTCGCCGACTGCACGATGTACATGTGCGGCGCCAGTGGCAGGACGATGCGGTCCTTGAAGCTGACCTTGGCCTGCAGCGCAGCGACGTACTGCTCGAAACGGCTGTTGTCCTTGGGCATCGACAGCATGCGGAAGGTGGTTTCCCAGTCCAGCGTGCCTTCGACCAGATGTGAAACCTGTTCATTGGTGTATGACATGTTTGTCTCCTTGATTCAGATGGTGGGTTGTCGGCTTACTCTTCGACCTGGACGACGGTCTTCACGTCGGGCATCAGCGAGAGGTCCATGCGGTGCTTGGAGCCGTAGGTCGGCACGCCCAGCTCCTCCTCCAGCAACTGCCAGTCGGCCGGCAGGGTCCAGAAGTCCTTGAACTCCTGGGTGAACTTTTCGGACAGGGCGAAGCTGGTGGCGAACATGTGCTGGACCTGGACGGACGCATGCTTGTTGATGATGCGTTCGCGCTCTTCCTTCATCCACTCCCGGGTCGGCAGGGCACGGGCCAGGCGCTCCTTGCGCATGGCCAAACGCCGGGCCTGGGTCTTGGCAGCGTCGATGACAAACACGCCCTTGGCATCCTGCGTGAACACCGCGCCATAGACCTTCTGCGCATATTCCGGCAGCAGGAATTTCTGGTTCAGGTCGTTCTCGATGGCGCTGATTTCACGATCGATCGGATCGCCGAAGCCGGGGCCGCCGCGCAGGTAGTTCAGGTAGAGGTCGTGGTTGTCATAGCAGTCCTCGGTCGTCATGCACTGCTTGTCGCGCTTGACCACAGCGGTCGCATCGAGGTGACGCTCGTAGTCGGGCGCGCCCGGATCGATGTCGCCACCCAGCGGCAGCGAGTCGCCGATGGCGATGCGCTCCTTGAGGCCGGTCTTGTGCGCTTCGAAGCGGTAGCCGGTGGCCGACGGGTAGCCGCCCATCATGCCCCAGTCGCTGTTCATGTAGCCATTGCCCATGAAGAACATCGTCCAGTCCTGGGCGTTCCAGACCATGCGCAGGGTCTCGAAACCACAGCCGCCACGGTACTTGCCGTAGCCGCCGGAGTTGGATTTGACGTTGCGCCCCAGATACAGCAGCGGCTCGGCCATCTCCCAGATTTCGATGTCGCCCATGTCGCCTTCCGGGTTCCAGATGGCGGCGGCGTGGTTCAGACCGTCCTTGACGGCACAGGCGCCAGTGCCGCAGGACGAAGCCTCGAAGCTGTTGACCGCGTGGATCTCGCCGTCCTGGTTGATACCGCCGCCCTGCAGCCAGTTGGAGGTGTTGGCGTTGCCGGCATTGACCTCTTCCAGATAACCGCGGCTGAAGTAGGACTGGCTCAGGCCGCGCCACAGCGCCGCCCAGCCGGAGACCAGGAAGTGCCAGGCGTAGGCGTGACCGGTGCGGCGGTCGTCCGGGTTGCACCAGGTGCCCTTGGGCAGGTGGAACTCGGTGGCGAAGTAGGCGCCGTCGTTGATGCGCTGGGTCGGCACCAGCGTCTGCGACATCATCACCCAGATGCCCGAGGTGAAAGCCACCTGGTGGGCATTGAAGGTGTGCCAGCCCCAGCGGCTGGCGCCTTCGAAGTCGAGGCGCCACTTGCCGTCCGGCTTGATGGTCATCTCGACCGGCGAGTGCATGATCGAGTCGAGCTTGGCGAAGGCGTTGGACACCTGGATGTCATCGTGCTTGAACGGCACATCGACGAAAGACACCTTGCGGTACTTGCCGGGCAGGGTCATCGCCTTGATCCGGCTCATCAGGCCGCGGCGGCCTTCTTCGATGACTTCGCCCGAGAACTTCTCGTAAGCCTCCAGGCCATCGGCGCGGATCACTTCTTCGACCAGCTCGCGGATCATGTGGCAACCGGCGATGCGGGTCTTTTCGTCGAGGATCCAGTACTTCGGCGTGCGCACCGAACGCTGCGACTCGTGCAGCCAGTCGCGCAGCGGCTCGTCGTTGATCCCGGTCTTGCGGCAGGTGATCATGTAGCCGTCGCCGAAACGCTGGGTCTGGCCGGTGGACATCGAGCCCGGCGTCACGGCGCCGGTGTCGATGACGTGGGTGACGCCACCGACCCAGCCGATCAGCTTGCCGGCCCAGAAGATCGGCACGATGGTGGCGATGTCGCAGGGGTGCACGTTGCCGATGGCGCAGTCATTGGTCGTGAACATGTCGCCGGGGTTGATGCAGGGGTTGGCTTCCCAGTTGTTCTCGATCATGTACTTGATCGCCGCGCCCATGGTGCCGACGTGGATGATGATCCCGGTCGAGGTCAGGATGCAGTCGCCGGCGGCGTTGTACAGCGTGAAGCAGAGTTCGCCTTCCTGCTCGACGATGGGGCTGGCGGCAATCTTTTTCGCCGTTTCCCGGGCATGGACCAGGCCGCCGCGCAGCTTGGAGAACAGCTTCTCGTAGCCGATCGGATCGCTGTCGCGGAATTCGAGCTTTTCCAGGCCGTTGTAATAGCCGGTCGTCTGGGTGCGCTCGAGGATGGCATCGCGGTGCTGCTTGAGCGTCATGCCGCTGGCCAGCAGGCTGCTGATGCCGATTTCTTGGGTGCTCATCATGTTCATGGTGGGTCTCCTTACTTGACTTCTTTGAGATGGAACAGGCGGTGTTTGTCGATCGTGGTTTCGAAGCCGTCCGGGACGACGAAGGTCGTCGCGTCGGATTCGATGATGGCGGGGCCAACGATGTGGTTGCCGGCCTTCAGCGATTCCATCTTCCACAGCGCCGCCTCGACCCATTTCTTGTGGCGGTAGAACGGCCGGGTGCCGAGATAGGCGTCCTTGGGCGGTGTCGGTCCGCAATCCGGGTCTTCCGGCAACACCGGCTTCTGCGTCACGACCATGCCGCGCAGGATGGCGCCGGTGACCGAGAAGCCCAGTTCCGGCGAGCGGGCGGAATTGGCGTAGACGCGCCCATAGGTGCTCTCGAAGCTGTCGATGATCTGCTGCCAGTCGGCGGCGTTGGCGGCGCTGGTGACCGGCGAGACGATTTCGAGATCGTTGAGTTGCCCCATGTACTGCATCTTGTAGCCGGGGATCAGCAGCACGTCGTCCGGCTTGTAGCCATTGATGACGAACTCGTCGATGACCTTGGTCGCCAGTTCTTCCCAGGCTTCCTGCAGGGTCTTGCAGGCGGCCGCTTTCTGCTCGTCACTGGCAAACTGGGCAACCCCCAGATCGACCGATTTGTCATAGCGGTACTCGAAGTCGGCACAGGCGCAGCCGAAAGCCGAGAAACCCGCAGCCCAGGCCGGCACGACGACATCCTTGAAACCGACGCCTTCGGTGTAGCCGTAGGTGTGCACCGGGCCGGCACCGCCATACGAGAAGCAGGTGAATTCGGCCGGGTTGTAACCCTTGGCGCTGATGTTGGCGCGCAGGTATTCGGACAGCGTCAGGTCGAGCAGTTCGATGACGCCGGCCGCCGCATCTTCGACAGACAGGCCGAGCGGATCGGCGATCTGCGCCTTGATGTGGTCGCGGGCACGTTGCACGTCGAGCTTGATGGCGCCGCCGAGGAAGTTCTCGGGGTTCAGGTAGCCGAGCACGACGTGGCAGTCGGAAACCGACACCGTGTCCAGGCCGCTTTCCGGCCAGCAGGTGCCGACGCGGTAGCCGGCGCTGTCCGGCCCGAGCTTGATCGATTTGCTGTACGGGTCGAGGCGGACAAAACTGCCGGCGCCGGCGCCGACCGAATCCATCGCCACCAGCGGCAGCGAGAGGACCAGGCGGGCCATGTCCGGGTCGGACTTGATGGCGAAGTTGCCCTTGGTGATCAGCGCGACGTCGAAGCTGGTGCCGCCGATGTCGGAGCAAGCGATGTTTTCGTCACCCAGGTATTCACCGAGCAGCTTGGAACCGATGACGCCGCCGATCGGGCCGGAGACGATGGTGCGGGCCAGTTCTTTGGCCTTCCAGCTGATCGTGCCGCCGTGCGTGGCCATGACGCGCAGGTCGAACTTGGCACCATGTTTCTTGAAGCGGTCGCTGACCTTCTTCAGCGTCTGGCGCGACGGTTCGGCGCCGTAGGCTTCGAGAATGGTGGTGTTCATCCGGTGGCTTTCCTTGCGCGACGGGTAGTAATCCACCGAGGCGAAGACCGGGATTTCGGAGTTCAGATTCTTCAGTTCCTCGCGGACGATGTCGCGGGCACGCTGCTCGCTGGTTTCGTTCTTGTGCGACTGCAGCAGGCAGATGACGATGGCCTGGGAACCGGCCTCGACCAGCTCGCGCGTCGCCTGGCGCACTTCGTCTTCACGCAGCGGAATGACGATCTTGCCCTGCACGTCGGTGCGCTCGGCGACACCGCGGGTGCGCGAAACCGGGACCAGCGGCTCGTCGTAACGGTGTGTGTTGAGGTGGATGCGATCTTCCAGCGCATAGCCGAGGTAGCTCTGCAGGGCGCGGCCCATCGAATGGATCTGTTCGAAACCGCGATTGCAGATCAGGCCAACATCGAGACCCTTGCGCATCAGGATGCGGTTGAGCATGGCGGTGCCGGAATAGACGCAGGTCGCCAGTTCCGGATAGACGTCGTCCACGGTCCGGTTCCAGTGCGCCAGCGCATCGACCGAGGAGTTGTAGATGGCGAGCGATTCGTCGCCGGGATTGCTCTGCGCCTTGCCGACGACAAAGCGGCCGTCATCTCGAACGAAGAAGGTGTCGGTCATCGTGCCACCGGCATCGATGCCCATCACCTGTACGGTGGATTGCATTTGCATGTTGTCTCCTGGGTAGGTTTTGAGTGGGTCATCCCACGGCGACTTCATTGCAACGCGCGTGCCAGGGCCGGGCACAGCTCACCGTTTCAAAAAAACGCCTTTCAATTCAATTGCGTAGGCTCTTCTTCTTGGTTTGCGTGCCGTCTGTGGTCGGTGTATTTCACCGTCCGGATTCCTGACACCGCGTTGGATGTGTCCGGAATCCGGACGCTGCAGAACGACCTTCGTTGGCGCTCCGGTTCCGGGGCTCAGTAGTTGACCTGTTGACTTCGAAGTTCCGAGTGACTACGTTCGCAAGACACTGCCTGTTTTGAACTGAACGCTTCCCTTTCAGTCCGCGTCATGCCCTTTTCCCAGCCTGGTTCCCTCATCCCCCGGATCGACGACGAGCGACTGGTGGCGGCCGCATGGGAACGCTTCATGGAGAACCGGACCCTGCCAGCGAAAGGCCTGCGCAACGTCGTGTTCGACTCCTGGCAACGTTGCCGAACAGAAGCGGTGAACCCGGCCAGCCACTGCGCACCGGGGGTGGCCACCGAGAACGTTCGCCAGCTCACCGAACAAAACCGCGACCTGTGTGATGTGGCTCGACCCGTGCTGGACGGTTTGCGCGAGATCCTGCGGGAATGTGGCACCCTCTTCATGCTCAGCGACCCGAAGGGAACCATCCTGCAGCTCGCTGGCGAGACCCGGGTCCGCAGCGCGGGTGAAGAGATCAACCTGGCGGTGGGTGGTCATTGGAACGAAGAGGTCATCGGCACCAATGCCATCGGCACCGCGATCGCGACATGTGCACCGGTCCAGATCTACGCCAGTGAACACTTCTGCCTGGACGTCAAACGCTGGACCTGTGCAGCGGCGCCTGTCCTCGACCCCGTCAGCCGATGCCTGCTCGGTGTGGTGAATGTGTCCGGCGTCAAGGAAACGTTTCATGGTCACACCCTGGGTCTGGTGATGACGGCTGCGAGACAGATCGAGAGCGAACTGGCCCACCGTGAGGCCGCTCTGCAAAGCCAGCTCCTGAGCCGGTCACTGGAATATTTCGGCCGGTATGGCAGCGATGGTCTTGTGCTGTGCGACCACCGTGGACGCATCGTCCGCACCAGCAGCAACCTGCAAGCGGCGCTGGAACTCCATGGCATACACCAATGCCTGAAGGTGGGTGTTCCGTTGAACGGCCTCAACCTGAATCAGCCGAAGACGGAGAGCCGAAGCCAGCGTCCGGGTTGGCTCAAAGCCGAATGGATGTGCCCGATCAAAGACCAGCACGGGGAGTTGGGCACGCTGCTGGTTGTTCCTGTGACCGACCGAAAGCTGTATTCCGTCTCACCCCCTCGACCCCTCAACGCGGTGCCGAAAGACGACGATGCGTTCGCCGAGATCATCGGGAACAGCGAGGTGTTGCAGGCCACCCGGGTGCGTGCCCGGCGCATGGCGGCTCTGGACCTGCCCGTGCTCCTGCTGGGAGAAACCGGCGTCGGCAAGGAAGTCTTTGCCCGGGCATTGCACCGCGCGGGTCACCGGCCCGACGGTCCGCTGGTGGTCGTGAACTGTGGCGCCTTCACCCGCGAACTCCTGGCCAGCGAACTCTTTGGCTATGCAGAAGGGGCGTTCACGGGCGCACGGCGCAGCGGTCTGCCGGGCAAGTTCGAACAGGCCGATGGCGGCACGCTGTTCCTGGACGAAATCGGCGAAATGCCGCTCGACATGCAACCCCATCTGCTGCGCGTGCTGCAGGATGGCATCGTGGTCCGTCTGGGCGATACACGGGACCGGCGCGTGTCCATGCGTTTGATTGCGGCGACCAACCGCGATCTGCAAAAGGAAGTGGCGCAAGGGCGCTTCCGTGAGGACCTGTACCACCGTCTCTGTGTTCTCAGCCTGCCGCTTCCCGCCTTGCGCGACCGCCCGGGCGACATCGAAACCATCGTCGAACACCTCAACCGCAAGCTGGCCGACAAGTACGGTTGTGCGCCCAAACAGCTGGAAGCGTCCGTGCTCCAGGCATTCCACAACTACCGCTGGCCAGGCAACATTCGAGAACTGCAAAACGTATTCGAATCCACGTTCGCGCTCAGTGAAGGCCCTGCGATTGAACTGGCCGCGTTGCCACCGGCCATTGCTCAGGCCCTGGCGTCACCCAACAACGGCTCGGCTCCGGATCTGCCAGGAGGCAAGACCGGCAGGCTGGAAGATATGGAAAGCCAGGCCATCCTGGATGCCGTTGGCCAGTCGCAGGGCAACATGACGGCCGCAGCGCGAACGCTGGGCATTTCCAGAAGCACCTTGTACGTCAAGCTGGCCGCCATCCGATCCCATGCGGGCCTGTGACAGGCCGCCTCGCGGCCCCCGATTCAGTCGTCGACCGGCGTGAGCTTGGCGACGGACAGCGCCAGCCACTTCACGCCATGCCGCGTGAAGCTGACCTGGGCCCGCGCATCGGCGCCCGCGCCTTCCAGCGCCAGCACCTTGCCTTCGCCGAACTTGTTGTGGAACACCTTCATGCCGGCCTTGACGTCGGTGCCGCGGTCGGGTTCGGGGTTGCTCTTGCCACCGAGACCTTTCGGGTCGCTGCCCGATGCCCAGCCGGGTGACCAGGCGGGCTGCAGCACGGCGGGCGCTCCCGCGCCCCGCGTGCCGTAGCCACCCCGGTTGCCCTGCCAGCCACCGCCACCGCCCGCTCCGGCAGCGCTCGGGTTCCAGGCCGGCTGCTGCGGCGTGAGCCACTTCAGGCAGGCCTCGGGCAGTTCCTCGAAGAAACGGCTCTTCATGTTGTAGCGGGTCTGCCCGTGCAGCATGCGCGTCTGCGAGTGGCTCAGGTACAGGCGCTTGCGCGCCCGCGTGATCGCGACATACATCAGGCGGCGTTCTTCTTCCAGTCCGTCGCGGTCGCTCATCGAGTTCTCGTGCGGGAACAGGCCCTCTTCCATGCCGGTGATGAAGACGCAGTCGAACTCCAGGCCCTTGGCGGCGTGCACCGTCATGAGCTGCACCGCGTCCTGCCCGGCCTGGGCCTGGTTGTCGCCGGATTCGAGCGCGGCGTGGGTGAGAAAGGCCGCGAGCGGGCTCATGGTTTCGCCGGTGTCGGCGTCGGGGGCCAGCGGTTCGTCCACCACCGGCAGCGCCGGGTCGATGCCCTGGCTGGCCGGGCTCTGCGTCAGCGGCGAACCGTCCCCCGTGCGCGCCACCGCGTCACGGCCAAAGCCTTCGATGCCCACAAAGCTCTTCGCCGCGCTCACCAGTTCTTCCAGGTTCTCCACCCGGTCCTGCCCTTCGCGCTCGGCCCGGTAGTGTTCGATCAATCCGCTGTGATCCAGCACCAGCTCGATGATCTCAGACAGCGTCATGCCCACCGAGCGCTCGCGCAGCACGTCGAGCTTGGCGACGAAGGCGCCAATGGCTGCACCGGCCCGGCCGGTGACGGCGCTCACCGCGTCGTGCAGCGAACAGCCCGAGGTGCGGGCCACGTCCTGCAGCTGCTCGATGCTGCGCGCCCCGATGCCGCGCGGCGGGAAGTTCACCACGCGCAGAAAGCTGGTGTCGTCGTTGGCGTTTTCCAGCAGGCGCAGGTAGGCCAGCGCGTGCTTGATTTCGGCGCGCTCGAAGAAGCGGAGTCCTCCGTACACGCGGTAGGGCATGCCGGCGTTGAACAGTGCGGTTTCGACCACGCGGCTCTGCGCGTTGCTGCGGTAGAGCACAGCCATCTCACTCTTCGGCATGTCTTCGCGCGCGAGCTGCTTCATCTCGTCCACCATCCACTGCGCCTCGGCGAAGTCGCTGGTGGCCTCGAACACGCGCACCGGCTCGCCCGCGCCCGCGTCGGTGCGCAGGTTCTTGCCCAGGCGGTTGCTGTTGTGGCTGATCAGCTGGTTGGCCGAGTCGAGGATGTTGCTGACGCTGCGGTAGTTCTGCTCCAGCTTGATCTGGTGCTGGACGCGGAACTCGCGCACGAAGTCGGCCATGTTGCCCACGCGCGCGCCGCGGAAGGCGTAGATGCTCTGGTCGTCGTCGCCCACGGCGAAAACCGCGTTGCCCGAGGGCGTGAGCCCTTCGAGCGGCGGCGTGCTGAACATCTTGATCCACGCATACTGCAGGCGGTTGGTGTCCTGGAATTCGTCGATCAGGATGTGGCGGAAGCGGCGCTGGTAGTGCTCGCGCACCGGGTCGTTGTCGCGCAGAACTTCGTATGAACGCAGCATGAGTTCACCGAAATCGACCACGCCTTCGCGCTGGCACTGCTCTTCGTAGAGCGCGTACAGCTCGACCTTCTTGCGCGTCTCTTCGTCGCGCGCGACCACGTCGACCGGCCGCTGGCCGTCTTCCTTGCAGCCGCTGATGAAGTACTGCACCTGCTTCGGCGGATAGCGCTCGTCGTCCACATTGAACTGCTTGCACAGGCGCTTGATGGCCGAGAGCTGGTCTTGCGTGTCGAGGATCTGGAAGGTCTGCGGCAGGTTGGCCAGCTTGTGGTGCGCGCGCAGGAAGCGGTTGCACAGGCCGTGGAAGGTGCCGATCCACATGCCGCGCACGTTGATCGGCAACATGGCCGAGAGCCGCGTCATCATTTCCTTGGCGGCCTTGTTGGTGAAAGTCACGGCCAGCACGCCGCCGGGCGTCACCTGCCCGGTCTGCAGCAGCCAGGCGATGCGGGTGGTGAGCACACGGGTCTTGCCCGAGCCGGCGCCAGCGAGGATGAGCGCGTGTTCGGCCGGCAAAGTGACGGCGGCGCCCTGTTCGGCATTGAGGCCCGCGAGCAGCGGGGAGGAGGCAACGGGTTCTTCAAACAACATGGTGTCGATTGTAGGAAGCCGGTGCCCGACGATGGATCTATATGAGCAACCATATGAGCGTCATACCGCCACCAACCGGCCCGCAGTCTGGGCGAGCGGCGCCAGAGCGCCTAGAATCAATCACCGGGCCCAAGATTCTTGCGCCCGGTTTCTTTTTGGCGGGATGGATTCCCGCCGAACCGAAGGCCGGACCCAAGCCAAGCGCTCTCCCTGTTCATTTACAACAGTTTTCTGGAGCCTGGTTTCAAATGGAAATTTTTGACTACGACAATATTTTGTTGCTCCCGCGCAAGTGCCGCGTGGAGAGCCGTTCGGAATGCGATGCCAGCGTGGAGCTGGGTGGCCGCACATTCCGCCTGCCGGTGGTGCCCGCCAACATGAAGACCGTGGTGGATCAGACCATCTGCCTCTGGATGGCGCAGAACGGCTACTTCTACGTGATGCACCGTTTCGACCTGGACAACGTGCAGTTCGTGCGCGACATGCACGCCGCAGGTGTCTACGCCTCGATTTCGCTGGGCGTGAAGGCGCCCGACCGCGCCACGGTGGACACCCTCGCCGCCGAAGGGCTGGTGCCCGAGTACATCACCATCGACATCGCCCACGGCCACGCCGACAGCGTGCGCGACATGATCGGCTACATCAAGACCCGGCTCCCGGGCAGCTTCGTGATTGCGGGCAATGTGGCCACGCCCGAGGCGGTGATCGACCTGGAAAACTGGGGTGCCGACGCCACCAAGGTGGGGGTGGGACCGGGCAAGGTCTGCATCACCAAGCTCAAGACGGGTTTCGGCACCGGTGGCTGGCAACTCAGCGCGCTCAAGTGGTGCGCCCGCGTGGCGACCAAACCCATCATTGCCGACGGCGGCATCCGCAGCCACGGCGACATCGCCAAGAGCATCCGCTTCGGTGCGTCCATGGTCATGATTGGCTCGCTGTTCGCCGGACATGAAGAGTCGCCGGGCCAGACGGTCGAGGTCGACGGTGTGCTCTACAAGGAGTACTACGGCTCGGCCAGCGACTTCAACAAGGGCGAATACCGGCACGTCGAAGGCAAGCGCATCCTGGAACCAATCAAGGGCAAGCTGGCCGACACGCTGGTGGAGATGGAGCAGGACGTGCAGAGCTCCATCAGCTACTCGGGCGGCACCAAGCTGCTGGACCTGAAAAAGGTGAACTACGTGATCCTGGGCGGTGAGAACGCCGGGGAACACCTGTTCATGTGAACGAGCTCCCCCCGCGCCGCCTGCGGCGTCACCCCCTCAAGGGGGCGATGCGAGTGGCCCGGCGGAGCCGGTTCCACCGCATCCTCGAATCAAGACATTTCGCTCCGGAGAGGACGTTGGCGCCAGGGCACCGCGGAACCGGCTTCGCCGGGCCGCCAGTGCCGCCCCCTGGGGGGTGACGCCGCAGGCGGCGCGGGGGGCTAGCCTTTCAACAGCTGCCTGGCCAGCTGGTGCAGCCGGTGCCGCGGCTGCACCAGCGCTTCGAGCACGCTGAAGTGGTTCAGGCCCGGCAGGGCTTCGGCCACGGGCACCACCTGCGGCCCCCAGGCCTGCTGGATCAGCTGGTTCTGGCGCAGGAACTCGCTGCTCTCGTTGCCCCCGGCCACGCTGAACAGCGCGCCCCGGCCCTCACGCAGCGGTGGCGCGGGCAGCAGGGCCGGGCTGGCTTTTTTCACCTGCTCCGAAGTCAGGCGCAAGGAGTCGGCAACGAAGGGCGTGTGGCGCAGCGGCTCCAGGTCGAACACGCCTGAGATCGACAGCGCGTTCTTCACCAGGTCCGGCGGCAGATCGGCCGCCACCGCCGGCCACTGGCAGGCCAGCAGCATGGCGGCCAGGTGCCCGCCCGCCGAATGACCCACCACGGTGATGCGCCGCCGGTCGCCGCCGTGCACAGCGATGTGGCGGTACACCCAGGCCAGCGCCTGCACCATCTGCAGGGCGATGTCGGGAATGGTCACCGCCGGGCACAGCGCGTAGTTCGGCACCACGACGCAGGCGCCCTGCTTCACGAAAGCCGGCGCCAGAAAACTGTGGTCCGCCTTGTCCAGGCTGCGCCAGTAACCGCCGTGGATGAACACCAGCACCGGCGCCAAGGGCGCGCCCGGCTTGCGCTGCGCGGGAAAGACGTCGAGCTTTTCACCCTCAGCGTGTCCGTAGGCCACATCGAGCAGCCCGCCGAGCTGTTTGCGCGCGCTCTGAGAGTCGGTTTTCCAGCGCTCGAAATGAACGCCGTGCTCGGGCACGAGGGCGCGGTTGTTGTACTGGCAGTCGAGCCAGGCGGGTTCTGGGCGGGCGGCATTTTTCATGGTCGCGCATTGTGTCACGCAGGGGGTGAAGGTGACAGCCACGCCCAGTTCGTGTATTCTGAATCCAGAATTTAGACAATCAACATGAGCGTTCATCTGCCTCAACTCGAATCGACGCCGGACCTGACCGATCAGGTCTACCGCGCCCTGCTCGACGCCATCAGCGATGGCTCGCTGGCGCCCGGCCAGCGCATCACCCAGGAAGAGCTGGCCGAACAGCTCGCGGTCTCCCGCCAGCCGGTCGTGCAGGCCTTGAGGCTGCTGAAGAAAGACGGTTTCGTGCACGATGCGCCGATGGCCAGCAGCCTTGGCGGACGCAGCCGCGGCCTGCTGGTGGCGCCGCTGGACGCGGACTGGATCGCCCAGGTTTACGAGGTGCGTGGCGCGCTGGACGTGCTGGCCGTGCGCAGTGCAGCGGAGCGACGCACCTGCATCGATCCGGCCATCTTGGAACGTGGCCGAAAAGCTGTCAGCAGCGCCGACATCCAGGCCATGGTCGACGCCGATCTGGCGTTCCACCGTGCGATCTACCGGGCGGCGGGCAACCCGCTGATCGAGCAGAGCGCCCTGCTGCACTGGCACCACATCCGCCGAGCCATGGGCGTCACGCTGCAGACAGCCAGCCTGCACGAGCCGGTATGGGACGAACACGAAGCCATTGCCCGCGCCGTCGCGGCCGGCGATGCCACTTTGGCCGAAACCCTGATGCGCCAGCACTGCGGCCTGGCCAGCCGCAATCTGGGCCACCACATGAGCCGCACAACACCTGCTATGGCGACAGCCACCTAGAACAACTCCATGGTTCTTTTGAACCATTTGATGCGGTTTTCAGGCATGTCCTGAAAACCGCTTTTTTTTTGTCTGCCGGCAGACACCCAACCCCTACAATTTTTCCCTTTGCCCTCTCAGAAAAGCGCCCGAAACATGCCCAGTGCCACACACCTCTCCGACCCTGTGATCCCGATATCCATTGCCGTGCTGGGCATCGGTCTGATGGGCTACCCCATGGCTCGCCGGCTGTGCGAGGCGGGTCACCGGGTGACGGCCTGGAACCGCTCGCGGGCCAAGGCCGAACGCCTGGAGCCCTTCGGTGCCCGGGTGTGCGACACACCGGCCCAGGCCGTGGCGCAGGCCGACTTCGTCATCACCCTGCTGGAGAACGGCGATGTGGTGGAAGATGTGCTGTTTCGCCAGGGCGGCACCGAGGGCCTGCGCCCCGGCGCGCTGGTGGCGGACATGTCCTCGATCCTGCCGCGCCAGGCCCGCGACCACGCAGCGCGGCTGGCGGCGCTGGGCGTGATGCACCTCGACGCGCCGGTGTCGGGCGGCACCGTGGGCGCCGAGGCCGGCACGCTGGCGATCATGGCGGGCGGCGACATGGCCGATTTCGAGCGCGCCGTGCCGGTGTTCAGCGCCCTGGGGCGTGCCACCCATGTGGGACCACACGGTGCGGGCCAGCTCGCCAAATTGGCCAACCAGATGATCGTGGGCATCACCATCGGCGCGGTGGCCGAGGCATTGTTGCTGTGCGAAAAGGGCGGCGCCGACATGGCCAGGGTGCGCCAGGCCATCGGCGGCGGTTTTGCCGACAGCCGCATCCTGCAGGTGCATGGCCAGCGCATGGTCGAGCGAGACTTCGCCAAACGCGCGGCCATCACCGTGCAGCTCAAGGACATGCGCAACGCCCTGTCCACCGCCAGCGAGCTGGACTTCGAAGCCCCCATCACCGGTCTGTTCGAGCAGTTGTTCGCCCAGGCCGTCGACCACGGCCTGGCGGACATGGACCATTCCGCCCTGTTCGTCGAGCTCGCGCGGCGCAACGGAATGACCTGAAAGAAACGGCCATGTGGTGCGCCAGGAGCGGATCCATACCCACAGCGGCATCAAAGAACCCGTGGCCATCTCCCGCCTCTGGATCCGGGGCGAGCTGGCCGCCGTCCGGCCAGCGGTGAGGCCGACACGCACCCGGTGGCCGCACCATGGAAGCTGTCTGGCCCCACCGCCAGCCGCCCCGTCGAACTCACGATGAAAACCCCCGAGGCGCAGTCCCCCGCCTGAGCAGCAGGTTTGCCCAAGGGCATGGCGCTTTGATACCATCCAGACCTCAAGGGGACGTAGCTCAGCTGGGAGAGCGTCGCGTTCGCAATGCGAAGGTCGGGAGTTCGATCCTCCTCGTCTCCACCATGTGAAATTTTCAGGACATCCCAAGACGTCCCAAGAAACAGAAAAAGCCCTTAGGAATCAATGCCTTGGGGCTTTTTTCTTGCCCAGACAGTCCCAGGAAGTCCCATGCGATCCGAGATCACATTGCAGGAACTCGTGCAGTAACCGGAGAATCTGCTCCATTCTCTCGCGAAAGTTACTGTATGGCCCTGCACCTGATCTCCTCTGCCGCCACCCTCAAGGCCATCAAGCCGGGGGACCCACGCCGCCGTCTCAGTGACGGTGGCGGACTCTACCTGCTGCTGTTCGTCAAGGGCGGTTCACACGGCTGGCGGCTCGACTATTCCTTCGAGGGTCGACGCAAGACCCTGAGCCTGGGCACCTACCCCACCGTTGGCCTGGGCGCCGCGCGCCAGAAGGCTTCAGAGGCCCGGCAACTGCTCACCACCGGCGTGGACCCGAGCCAGGCCCGGCAGCAGAAAAAGCAGTCCGTCGTCAAGCAAAGGCAGATCGAACAGCTGGTGGAAGCCGGTCTGCCTGTGCCCGAGTCGTTCGAGGCCGTGGCCCGCGAGTGGTTTGGCAAACACGCGCCAACCTGGGCCAACAGCCACTCCGACAAGATCATCCGGCGTCTGGAGCGCGACGTGTTCCCCTGGATCGGCCCGCGACCAATTGCAAGCATCACGCCCAAAGACCTGCTGGAGTTGCTCCGGCGGGTTGAAGCTCGGGGCGCCATCGAGACCACCCACCGGGTGCAGCAGAACTGCGGCCAGGTCTTTCGCTACGCGGTGGCCACCGGCTTGCTGGAGAGCGACCCGAGCCGGGACCTGCGCGGCGCCCTGCCCCCGTGGCGGCCGGAGCACTACCCGACCCTGACCGACCCGCGCAAGGTCGGTGTGCTGCTGCGGGACATCGATGCCTACGAAGGCGGCTTCCTCACCCGCTGCGCTCTCCAGCTTTCGCCCCTGCTGTTCGTGCGACCCGGTGAGCTGCGGCGCGCCGAATGGAGCGAGATCAACCTGGAAGCGGCCGAGTGGCGCATCCCTGCGGCCAAGATGAAAGGCCGCGTGATGCACATCGTCCCGCTGGCCAAACAGGCCTTGGCGGTGCTGCGCGAACTGGAGCCGCTGACCGGCCCGAACGGCTGGGTGTTTCCGGGCAACCGGACCAATGGCGAGCCGATGAGCGAAAACACCGTCAATGCCGCGCTGCGGCGGCTGGGCTACAGCCGCGCCGTCATGACCGCCCACGGTTTCCGGGGCATGGCCTCGACCATGCTGCACGAGCTGGGCTGGCCATCCGACGTGGTCGAACGACAGCTCTCGCACGCCGAGCGCAACACGGTCAAGGCCGCCTACAACCACGCCGAACACCTGCCGGAACGGCGGCGCATGATGCAGGCATGGGCCGATCACCTCGACAAGCTTCGACGCACCCAGACACCCAAAACCACCGCACTGGCAGCCATAAAATGATATAAATACTCGGACAAACTTTAACATCATCCGAGCTTTCAGATCATGCTTGTCGCCCCACCCACCACCCAACGCAGCCAGGCGCTGGCGCTGCTGCAGCGGCGGGGCCTGGCGCGGCTGGCGGAGTTCAATGCGGCGGGCATCACGTCCGCCACGGTCAGCCGCATGGAGCGGGCGGGCGACATCGTGCGCATCACACGGGGCCTCTACCAACTGCCCGATGCGCCCCTCGATACCCAGCAATCGATGGCCGAAGTGGCCCGCCTGGTGCCCAAGGGCGTGATCTGCCTGGCCTCGGCCCTGGCCTTCCACGGGCTCACCGACCAGATGCCGCCCAAGGTCTGGATTGCCATCGGGCGCAAGGACTGGCGCCCTCGCCTCACCTATCCGCCGATCCACGTCGTGCGCTTCTCCGACAAAATGCTGGGGCGGGGTGTCGAGACGCAGCACATCGCTGGCACGCTGGTGCCGGTGTTTGGTGTGGCCAAGACCGTGGCCGACCTGTTCCGGTACCGCCGAACCGTGGGCGAAACACTGGCCATCGAAGGCCTGCGCAACGCGCTGCGCCTGCGCAAGCTCACGCCCGCAGAGATGGCGCGCGAGGCGCAAGCCGGGGGCATCTGGCCCGTGATGGAGCCCTATCTGATGGCGCTGACCAGCGATGCCTGACCACAAGCGCGACATCGGCGCCTCCGTGCGCCAGCGGCTTCTGAACCTGGCGCACGCGCGAGGCCAGCCCATGGACCTGCTGCTGACCCGCTATGCGCTGGAACGCCTGTTGCACCGCCTGAGCCTGTCGCCGCACCGGGAGCGCTTCGTGCTGAAAGGCGCGATGCTGCTGGTCACCTGGTTCGACGAACCCCACCGCGCCACGCGCGACGTGGACCTGCTGGGTTTCGGTGACGCCAGCGAAGACGCCCTGCTCTCCACCTTCCGCGAGATCATGGCGATCGAAGCGGACGACGGGGTCCACTTCGACCTGAAGAACCTGCGGATCGATGCGATCCGCGAAGAACTCGAATACGGCGGATCGCGCCTGCGCACCACCGCGGCGCTGGCCGGCGCGCGCATCCCGATCACGGTGGACATCGGCTTCGGCGATGCCATCGCACCCGGCACCGAAGACGTGAACCTGCCTGTGCTGCTGGACATGCCCTCGCCCCACCTGCGTGCCTACCCGCCAGAAACCGTGGTCGCAGAGAAGGTCCATGCGATGGTGGCCCTGGGACGCGCCAACAGCCGCATGAAGGACTACTACGACGTGTGGATGCTGACCAGCACGTTCGACCTGAACCCGGAGCGCATGCGCCAGGCCATCGCAGCGACCTTTGCCCGCCGCGACACGGTGATCCCGAATCAGGTACCCGATGGACTCAGCGATGCGTTCGCTAACGACCCGGCGAAGCGGCGGCAATGGGACGCATTTGTGCGCGACCTAACAGGATCTGTTCCGCAGCTGGACCGAGTGTTTGCTGACCTTCGGGATCGTTTGATGCCTGTTCTGGCACAGAGATGAAAGCGATCGCTCTTCGGCCAAAGCGTCGGTTGATTGGCACGATCAACGCCCGCTGTTTGCTGACTTTCGCGCTCGGCATATGTTTGACTGCATGTGCAGGAAACCGGGCTTACTGCGACCCGGTCGCACTGAAAGCCCGAGACGTCTGCCGTGGCGATCAGAACCAACGCCCTCATGAAGACGTTCTGCCCATAGCGGAGCAATGAGCATCCTGACGAAGAAACGGGAGCGAAGCAACAGGTTCATGCAGGCCACGCCCGCATGCGAAATGCGTCCACCAAGAAGTCGACCAGCGCACGGACCTTGGGTGCGAGGTGTCGGCGGCTTGGATACACGGCGTAGATGCCAAGCTCGATGGACCGGTAGTCTGGCAACACTTCCACCAGTGCTCCAGACTGCAGGTGCGGGTGGACCAAGAACGACGGTTGCAAAACAAGTCCCATGTGCTGCAAGGCTGCAGCGACACAGGTGTCTCCGCTGTTGGTCCGCATGCGCGGCGATACCCTCACCAGAAAGGGCTCGCCTTTCCCGTCTGGGGCCGAGAACTCCCATTGGTCACCCATGGCCAGCAGTGAGTAGGCAATCACCGCGTGGTCGGCCAGTTCGGCCGGATGCTTGGGGCTACCGTGCCTACGCAGATAGTCAGGCGAGGCACACAGAATCAGTCTTGTCGTGGTGAGCTGGCGGCTGATGAGAGATGACACCTGAAGGCGGGCGATCCGGACCGCGACGTCGAATCCCTCGTCGACCAAATCCACCAGCCGGTCGGACAGCGTCACCTCCAGGGTCACCCTCGGGTGCAGGGCCATGAAGGCCGGCCACAAGGGCGCCAGGTGCAGCAACCCGAAAGTGACCGGCACGTTCACCCGCATTTGCCCAATGGCCTCACCCGCATGGGTGGACAGTTCGGCCTCCGCCTCCGCCACGCCATCAACCAGTTGCCGGCACCTTTCCAAAAAAATCTCGCCCTCTGGCGTGAGCGACAGCTTGCGCGTCGTTCGGTGCAGCAGGCGCACACCCAGCCGCAGTTCCAGGTCATTGACCAGCCGCGACACGGCGGTCTTTGACAGATCGAGCGCGTCGGCTGCGCGCACAAAGCTGCCAGCGTCGACCACAGCAACAAACACGCTCATTTCCTGAAATCGGTCCATCTCGCCTATTGTGCCGTTATTCGGGATAGTAAATCCTTTTACAGGCCATTTATCTATCTATTGGTGCACTTTAAAGTTCAGTCCATCGCAGCAAGTCGCTGCATTCAACCCAAGGACACATCATGAACATCACCATCATCGGCGCCGGCAACATGGGCTCGGCCTTCGTCAAACAACTCGTTCGCGCAGGCCACCAGGTCAGCGTCGCCTCCCGCGACAACGCCAAGGCTGCACAGGTCGTCGCGGCTCACCCGGGCGCAAAAGCCGTGGGGATCGCCGGCGCGGCAGACGGCGCCGACGCCATCGTGCTGGCTACGGGCTATGACAGCGCCCTTGCAGCTCTGAATTCAGTGGGCGATCTGCAAGGCAAGGTTGTCATCGACATCACCAACCCGCTGACACCCGACTACATGGGTCTCACCCTCGGCCACAGCAGCTCGGCCGCCGAAGAAATCGCCAAGGCCGTGCCCGGTGCCGAAGTCGTCAAAGCTTTCAACACCGTCTTTGCTCAGGTGCTGAGCGAGGGCGCCGACTTCGGCCATGGTCGCAAGGTCTCGGTCTTTGTGGCCAGCGACAGCACCCGTGCCAAGCAGACCGCCGCTGCACTTGCCCAGAGCATGGGCTTTGAAGTGGTGGACGCCGGTGGCCTGAAGAACGCACGCTACCTCGAGCCTCTGGCGGGTCTGAACATTTACCTGGGTTATGGCGCAGGGCTTGGCACCACCATCGCACCGACCTGGATTCACAAAGCCTGAACCGACCGAACCCCAACACTTTCACTGATCAAACGGAACACATCATGAACAACACATTCCTCCAACGCATCCTTTCCACCGACAACGGATCGGGTGCCCTCGCCCTGCGTATCCCCGTGGGCATCATCTTCGCTGCCCACGGCGCACAGAAGCTCTTCGGCTGGTTCGGTGGCTACGGACTCGAAGGTACCGGCCAGTTCTTCGGCTCGGTAGGCCTGAACCCGGGCTACCTGATGGCGCTGCTGGCTGGTGCTGCCGAATTCTTCGGTGGCCTGGCACTGGTCCTTGGCGTACTGGTTCGCCCGGCGGCCGCAGCGCTGGCCTTCGCGATGCTGATTGCCATCTTCGCGGTGCACATCGGCAACGGGTTCTTCATGGACAAGGGCGGCTACGAGTACGCACTGGCCCTGTTCGCTGCCTCGCTGTCCCTGCTGTTCAGTGGTGGAGGTCGCTTCTCGGTCGACCGCGCCCTTACCGGAGAACGTTGATGTCACGCCTGCCCACCCTGTTTGTCTCGCACGGTGCACCCACCTTCGCCATTGACCCCGGTATGGCCGGCCCCAGGCTGACCGAGCTGGGCCGTTCGCTGCCCCGCCCGAAGGCGGTGCTGATCGTCTCGCCGCATTGGATGACGCCCACGCCGCAGGTAGGCACCACCGCACAGCCCACCACCATTCACGACTTCGGTGGGTTTGATCCGGCCTTGTACCAACTGAGCTATCCGGCCGCGGGCCATGCTGAGCTGGCCCAGCGCACCATCGCGCAACTGACAAAGGCGGGCTGGCCGGCGCAGGCGGATGAGCGGCGTGGCCTCGACCATGGTGCCTGGGTTCCGCTGTTGCACCTGTTCCCGGAGGCTGATGTGCCAGTGTTCCAAGTCTCCCTACCGTCGAGGCTGGATGCACAGCGCGCGTGGGCTTTCGGGCAGGCGCTGGCGCCACTGGCCGAGGAAGGCGTGCTGATCATCGGCTCGGGCAGCTTGACACACAACCTCTACGAATTCCGCGCAGCACACGGTGCGGACGAAGCTTACGTGGCCGCATTTGCGGGTTGGGTGCGTGAAGCGATAGAGCATGGCGACAATGCTCGCTTGCAGCGGACGTTGGATGAAGCTCCAGATGCCCAGCGGGCACACCCAACGGCCGAACACTTTTGGCCGCTCCTGGTGGCTGCGGGTGCGGCTGATGCTGGTAACGGTACCCCGCCGGGCACTGTGATCCACGGTGGCATTGCGCATGGCATGCTGGCAATGGACTCCTACGCGTTCGGCCTGACCGCCGCTGCTCACTGAACAAGCGAGGTGACCATGCCAACCGATCTGATTCTTCAGCGCCCCCAGACGTCAGACAACGCGGAGTTGTTGCTGCTGTTCCACGGCGTGGGGTCCAGTGCCGAGGACCTGGCGCCACTGGGTCAGGCCCTGGCCTTGCAGCGACTTAACGCCTGGGTCATCAGCGTTCGCTCGCCAGACCGCTCCGACCTCGGTCGAGGCTGGCAATGGTTCTCGGTGCAGGGTGTGACAGAAGCCAACCGACCTGAACGGGTTTCCTCAGCGATGCCCGCGTTCGTGGAACGCATTCGGAGATGGCAGAGTGAAACAGGCGTCGGCCCGCTGAACACGACGCTGGTTGGCTTCTCGCAGGGTGCGATCATGGCGCTGGAGTCGACGCAGCTCTCCGACGACTCAGAAAATGCAGCCCGTGTGGTCGCGATAGCCGGACGCTTCGCGCAACCACCCCGGATCAAGCCAGAGAACGTCGCGGTGCATCTGCTGCATGGTGAGCAGGATCAGGTGATGCCCTTCAGGCTGGCCCTAGAGGCTGAACGAGAGTTGCGGTCCCTGGGGGCCTCGCACACACTTGACCGATTTGCAGGTCTTGGCCACGGTATTGATGCTCGCGTGGTTCAAGCCATCGGTCGACGCCTACAGGCTTTGAACGAGGAGAGGGGCTCGTGAGCTCAGGCTACTTGACCCGAATTCGCTTCGACGATGACCGTACCGTCCTCTCGGATGGAGCATCACCCCATGTGGGGCTGAACATAGCGGCGATCAACATCGCAACGCGTTTGTTCCGGCACGATCCGCCCACACCGGGGGAGATCGAGCAGGCCATCGACTGGGTTGAGGATGCTCTGGCCACCACGGGCCTGAAACAGACCGCGCGCGGCGATCTGGTCATTGATACCCCCATGTTGTTCGAGCAACTCGGGCTCGACGCTGAGGGAGAGCGAATGGCTCGCGAGCAGTTGGAAGCCAGGTTTCAGCGGCTGGTGTCAATGTCACTGGGCCATCCGCGAGCGCAGGGCGATCCTCCGTCAGAACCGATGGCAGCCGCCTTGTTGTTAATCCTGCGGGAGTGCGTGCACCACCTGGGCTACAGCGGGCTGGTGCCAAACCGGCGCTGAAGCAATCTGTTCAAGACCAAATACAAGCCTTCACAGTTCAGAGGCGTTTTGCACAACATCTGATCGCAGGCTGACCGCTCATTGACTTGCCGCAGTCAGTCATCGTTCCTGAGCCGATGACGGTCCTTCGCTGCAGAACGGACTTCGAGCGTTGCTGCGTCGAACTGCACCAACCAGTCGCAATACATTCTGAAAGTCAGCGGGATCGAGTTGACGGTCCTGGCTTCCCAAGTGCAGCCAACGCCCCCGCGGCGAACACCAGGTGCCGCCGCACATCCCCTTCCAGCGTATCGAGCATGTCCCGGTGCGCCCGGGCCTGCTGTACGTTCGCCTGGGTCAGGAGGCGTGTGAGGGCATGGATATTCCGGCTGAGGCTGGATAGATGGAAGCTCGACGCCGTGAGGGCCTCAATGTGCTCTGACCGGCTTCCTCCGTTAGACAGCACGGGCACAGCTGCGCGATCTGGAGCCCCTGACCAGGCCGAGCGGCTGTGTTTCCGGGCAACCGGACCAACGCCGGAGACCTGCCGGAACGGCATCGCATGATGCAGGCTTGAGCCGATCACCTCGACACGCTTCGGTGGGCTCAGTGAAGTGATGTGTGTCCTCGGTTCTGGTACTCGCCCAATGACCCTGACAGACAAGCGGGCAACGCGGTTTTTGATGGTGATGAATCTTAAAGAGGCATACACTTTGCATCTTTAAAAGAGGGTTCAGTTCGGGCACACCGAAGCCACTTCGGTCGCGCATCGAAGCTGCACCCCATCGCCGCAGGAGCCCCGCCATGACCACCGTTGAACAAGCACCGCCGCTGACCCAGGCGTTGCAGCAGTCCTACCGACACGGGTTCGTCACCGACGTGGAGAGCGACTCGCTGCCGCCGGGGCTGGACGCCGACACCGTGCGCGCCATCTCGCGCCGCAAGCGCGAGCCCGATTTCCTGTTGCAGTGGCGCCTGGCGGCTTTCGAGCGCTGGCAGTCCATGGCGCACCCCCACTGGGGCCAGCTCCGCATCGAGCCGGTGGACTTCCAGGCCCTGAGCTATTACTCGGCGCCCAGGTCGCAGAAAGACGGCCCCAAGAGCCTGGCCGAGGTGGACCCCAAGCTGCTGGAAACCTACGAAAAACTCGGCGTGCCGCTGCACGAGCGGGCGCGCCTGGCCGGGGTGGCGGTCGATGCGGTGTTCGACTCGGTGTCCGTCGGCACCACCTTCCGCGAGCAGCTGGCCGAGGTCGGCGTGATCTTCTGTTCGTTCTCGCACGCCGTGCAACACCACCCGGAACTGATCGAGCGTTACCTGGGCACGGTGGTGCCGCCGGGCGACAACTTCTACGCCGCGCTGAATTCGGCGGTGTTCTCCGACGGCTCCTTCGTCTACATCCCCCAAGGCGTGCGCTGCCCGATGGAGCTGTCGTCCTACTTCCGCATCAACGCGGCCAACACCGGCCAGTTCGAGCGCACGCTGATCATTGCCGAGGAAGGCAGCCACGTGAGCTACCTCGAAGGCTGCACGGCGCCGCAGCGCGACGAGCACCAGCTGCACGCGGCGGTGGTCGAGCTGATCGCCCACGACGACGCCCACATCAAGTACTCGACGGTGCAGAACTGGTACCCCGGCGACGAACGCGGCCGGGGCGGCATCTACAACTTCGTCACCAAGCGCGGCCTGTGTGCGGGCCAGCGTTCGCACATCGCCTGGACGCAGATCGAGACCGGATCGGCCATCACCTGGAAGTACCCGAGCGTGGTGCTGCGCGGCGACGATTCGCGCGGCGAGTTCCATTCGATCGCGGTCAGCAACCACTTCCAGCAGGCCGACACCGGCACCAAGATGATCCATCTGGGCCGCAACACCAAGAGCCGCATCGTCTCCAAAGGCATCAGCGCCGGACACGCCCAGAACAGCTACCGCGGCCTGGTGCGCGTGGCCCCGACCGCGGCCGGTGCCCACAACCACACGCAGTGCGACTCGCTGCTCATCGGCCCCGACTGCGGTGCCCACACCTTCCCGTACATCGAGGCCGCGCGCGAC
This sequence comes from Hydrogenophaga sp. L310, assembly GCF_055703065.1. Taxonomy (NCBI): domain Bacteria; kingdom Pseudomonadati; phylum Pseudomonadota; class Betaproteobacteria; order Burkholderiales; family Comamonadaceae; genus Hydrogenophaga; species Hydrogenophaga sp. L310. The sequence goes on along the minus strand of NZ_JBVPZA010000018.1, from coordinate 40,809 downwards.
GACGCCCTGGTGGAACACGAAGCCACCACCACCCGCATTTCCGAAGAGCGCCTGTTCTATTGCCAACAGCGCGGCATCCACCCGCAGGACGCCACCGCCCTCATCGTCGGTGGCTTCTGCCAGGCGGTGCTGGACGAGCTGCCGATGGAATTCGCGCTCGAAGCCAAGGCGCTGCTGGCCGTTTCGCTCGAAGGCGCTGTCGGCTGAGACCCCCCACACGATCCATCAGGAAAGACCCACCATGACCCATGCCGAACCCCTGTTGCAGGTGCGCGATCTGCGCGTTGACGTTGGCGGCCGCCACGTGTTGAAGTCGATCTCGCTCGATGTCCCGGCCGGTGCGCTGGTGGTGCTCATGGGCGCCAACGGCAGCGGCAAGAGCACCCTGGGCCTGACGCTGGCCGGCCACCCGCGCTACGGCGTGGTCGGTGGCCAGGCCCGCTTTGGCGGCCAGGACCTGCTGGCCATGAGCCCCGAGGCGCGCGCGCGCGCCGGGCTGTTTGTCTCGTTCCAGGCGCCGCCCGAGATTCCCGGTGTGAAGAACAACCTGTTCATCCGGACCGCCCTCAACGCCGTGCGCGAAGCGCGCGGCGAAGCACCGCTCGATGCCTTTGATTTCCTCGGTGACGCGCGCGCCGCGGCGACCCGGCTGGGCCTGCCCGAGGCGATGCTGGCGCGCCCCGTCAACGACGGTTTTTCCGGCGGGGAGCGCAAGCGCAACGAGCTGCTGCAACTGGCCCTGCTGCGCCCGCGCCTGGCGATGCTCGATGAAATCGATTCGGGCATGGACGTGGACGGCACCCGCGCGGTGGTTGATCTGGTGCAGTCGTTGCGCGCCCAGGGCACCGCCTTTGTGGTGGTCTCGCACTACCTGCAGCTGATCGAGTCGCTGCAGCCCGACGCGGTGCTGCGCCTCGACCAGGGCTGCATCGCCGAGACCGGCGACCTGGCGCTGGCCCAACAGATCGCGCGGACCGGCTTTGTGCGCGCGGCCGACGCACTGGAGGCCTGAGCATGGACCACGCACGCGCCGACATCCTGGCCGCCCGCCACCGGCTGCAAGATGCGGGCTGGATCCCGCGTGACGCCGAGGCGTTTCGCCATCTGCCGCCACCGCCGGCCGCCGTCTGGCTGGGCGAAGCGCCCGAAGCCACGTTGACCGGCTGTGACGCCCACCCGCTGAGCGGCGCAGGCTGGACGCTGCACCCGCTCGGTCAGACGCCGCAGGGCCGTGTGGACGCCCGCTGGCTCGATGCCGCCGACCCGGCGCAGCGCAAGGAGCTGTTCGCCGGCCTGCCGCTTCCCAGCCACCCCGATGGGGTTTCCCACGGCGACACCGCCCAGCACGATGCCGCGCCGTTTGCCTGGGTGCACCACGCGCTGTGCCGTCACGGCCTGCGGCTGCGCGTCGGCGGTGAAGCCTCCGACAATCGCGGTGCCACTGAGACGGTGTGGATACAGCTGCGGCACCAGCCGCGCAGCGCGGTCGAAGCGCCGATGCTGGTGATCGATGTGCAGGACGGCGTGCACTGCGTGCTGGTGGAAACCCACCACCGCCATCATGGCGAAGGGGTGGCCTGCGAACAGCCGGTGGTGCAGAACCTGCACACCCACATCCGGCTCGGCGCGGGCGCCACCCTGCAGCACCTGCGCAGCGTGCAGCCCGGTTCGGCCGACCGGGTCGCCCACCACCTGCAGCTGCAGCTCGGGCCGGACGCACGCTACGAACAGGGCCTGATCGCCACCGGCAGCCGCTATCACCTGCAACGCCAGGTGGTCGAGCTGGCGGGGGACCGCGCAGAGGCCCGCAGCGCCGGTTTGCTGCTGACGGCCGGCGCCGACCTCGAACAACAGGTGCGCATGCATCACACCGGCGAGCGCACCCGCAGCCAGGTCGAGGCCCTGGCGCTGGCCAGCGGCGCGGCGCGCGCGGTGGTCAACGCCCACACCCGCATCGCACCGGGCGCGGCCGACGCCGAGGTGCGCCAACGGCTCACGGGCGTGCCCACCGGCGGCCAGCCCAGGCTGGTGTTGCGGCCGCACCTGGAAATCCACCACGACCAGGTGCAGGCCGCCCACGGCGCCACCTGGGGTGCCTTGCCGGAAGACGCGCTGTTCTATGCCCGCCAGCGCGGCCTGGACGAACGCAGCGCGCGCGGCCTGATCATCGAAGGCATGGCCAGCGCCTTGCTCGCGCGGGCCTTTGGTGATCCGTTGTTCATCGAGTCGCTGGACCTCGCGGGCCTGCTGCGCCAGGCGGTGGCCCAACACCTGAGCGATGACCCCACCGCCCCCACCACCCAACAGGAGGCGGCCCATGGGTGACGCCCTCATGACCGACCGCCTGGTGATCGAGACCGTGCGCTCGCAGTTTCCGGTGCTCGCGCAGCGCATCCACGGTGCCGAGCTGGCCTACCTCGACAACGCCGCCACCACCCAGATAGCCCTGGCGGTGCAGGCCGCGATGCGCGCCTTCGAACAGCACGACCGGGCCAACATCCACCGCGGTGTGCACACGCTGAGCCAGCGCGCCACCGACGCCTTCGAGCGCGCCCGCAGCGAGCTCAAGCGCTTTGTCGGCGCCGGACCCGACCACGAGCTGGTGTTCACCTCGGGCACCACCGACGCACTGAACATGGTGGCCCATGGCCTGTCCACCTCCGGGGGACAGCCCGCCTGGCTGCAGGCCGGCGACGAGATCGTGGTCAGCGGCCTGGAGCACCACGCCAACCTCGTGCCCTGGCAACAGGCGGCGCGGCGCACCGGCGCGGTGTTGCACGTGTTGTTGCCCGATGCCCAGGGGCGGCTGCATGCGGCCGACCTGCGCCGCCTGCTCAACCCCCGCACCCGCGTGCTGGCGCTCACCGCCTGCGCCAACGCCACCGGCGAGCGCCCGCCCTACGAGGCCCTGCTCCAGCTCGCTGCCGACGCGGGCGCGCTGACCGTGCTCGACGCGGCCCAGGCCGTCGCCCACGGGGTGCCCGACCTGTCGGCGCTGGCCTGCGACTTCATGGCCTTTTCGGGCCACAAGATGTACGGGCCCATGGGCACCGGCGTGCTGGTGGGCCGGCGTGCCGCGCTGGAACGGCTGGAGCCCTTGCGCTACGGCGGCGACATGGTGGCCTGGGTCAGCGCCACCGAGGCCAGCTTTGCCGAACTGCCGGCGCGGCTGGAAGGCGGCACGCCCAACGTCGCGGGCGCAATCGGCTTGGCCGCTGCGGCGGGCTTCATTCAACAGATCGGGCGCGATCGCATCGACGCCCACCTGAGCGCGCTGCGCGAACACGCCGCCGCGGGCCTGGCCGCGATGCCCGGCATCACGGTGCTGTCGGCCCACAGCCGCGCATCGGCGATCGTCTCGTTTGTTGCCGACGGCGTGCACCCGCACGACATCGGCACCTTGCTGGACCAACTCGGCATCGCAGTGCGCACCGGTCACCACTGTGCCCAGCCGCTGCTCGAACACCTGGGCCTGGGGCCCACCACGCGCGCCTCGTTTGCGCTCTACAACACGCACGCCGAGGTGGAGCGCCTGCTCGCTGGCGTGGCGCATGCCATGAAGGTGCTGAGATGAACACCGAAACCGCTGCCGAACTCGACCTCTACCAGGACGTGGTGATGGACCACAAGCGCGCGCCGCGCCACTTCGGCACGCTGGCCGCGCCGACCCACCAGGCGCGCGGACAGAACCCGCAATGTGGTGACGACCTGCGGGTGGCCCTGGTGGTCGACGACGGGCGGGTGCGTGACATCCGCTTCCACGGCCAGGGCTGCGCGATCTGCATCGCGTCCGCGTCCATGATGAGCGAGGCGGTGCTCGGGCAAGAGGTGGCGCTGGCGCAGGCCCTGCAGGGCCGTTTCCGGGCCGTGCTCACCGGCCAGATGGAAGCCGAAGAAGCGCACCTGGGCAAGCTGATCAGCCTGGCCGGTGTGCGCCGTTACCCGGGCCGCATCAAATGCGCGCTGCTGGGCTGGCACGCGCTGATGCACGCGCTGGGCAGCGAAGCCGATCCAGCGAACAACCCGCCGGAGGCCACGCCATGAGCGCCGCGCCGGGCCGTTCCCAAGCAAGCTCGCACCGCAGCCCGCCGGGCGAAGGTACTCCAGTGAGCGCTCGACGCGAACGGGTGATGGTCACGCGCGAGGTGGCCGTGACCTGCGTGCCCGATGGTCGCCCCGCCGAATTGCCGGCCGGCACGCTGGTGCAGATCACCCAGGCACTGGGAGCCTCGTTCACCTTGCTGGTTGACGGCCAGCTGATGCGCCTGGCCGGCGCCGATGCCGACGCCATCGGCAAGCCGGTGCCGCTCGCGCCGGTGCTGCCCGCCGTTGCGGGGCCTGCCGGCCTGCGTGGTCAGGTCTGGCAAACGCTCAAGACCTGCTACGACCCGGAGATTCCGGTCGACATCGTCGAGCTCGGGCTGGTCTATGTGTGCGACGTGCTGCCGATGGACGGCGGCGAATTCAGGGTGTCGATCAAGATGACCCTGACGGCGCCCGGCTGCGGCATGGGCGACATGCTGGTGGACGAGATCCATGAGAAGTTGCTGGCCTTGCCCCGCGTGGCCGAGGTGGACCTGGAGTTCGTGTTCGATCCGCCCTGGGACCGTTCGCGGATGTCCGAAGCCGCGATGTTGTCACTGGGCCTGTGACGCGGCCCGGTGGCGGCCCGGGTGCTTGCACCCGGGGTGGTTTCAGCGTTCGAGCTGGTCGCGTTTGTCCTGAACCGAGCTCCACGCGTCGGCATCGGGCAGCGCGGGCTTGGTCCGCGTGATCGGTTTCCACACCAGCGCCAGCTCGGCGTTGAGCGGCGTGAAGTCCCGCTGGTCCTTGGGCACGTCTTCTTCGGCGTAGATCGCCGAGACCGGGCACTCCGGGACACAGACCGCGCAATCGATGCACTCGGCGGGATCGATCACCAGGAAGTTCGGTCCCTCGCGAAACGCATCGACCGGGCAAACGTCGACGCAATCGGTGTATTTGCACCGGATGCACGATTCGGTCACCACAAAGGTCATGGCGCTGGCTCCCGGTCAGCCGCCGCAGGACCCGCAGCAGGAATCCACCCCGTGCACGGGCTTGCTCTCGGCCGGTTTGGCGATCTGCACGCGCCATTGTTCGGGTCCGCTTTCCAGCGGAGTCCAGCTGAAGGCGCCGTAGAGACCGCTCTCGAACTGCCCGCGCAGCGGTTGCGGGTTGTGGTCGTTGATGAGTTCCATGGCCGCGCCGGGTGGCAAGGCCTTGAAGGTGGAGAACACCAGCGAGTGGCGTTCGCGCGGAGCGATGGTGCGCAGGTCCACGGTGGGGGCGGGAGCGGTGGTGGTGGTGTTCATGAATGGGTCCTGAAGTGGGTGAAGAGGGATGGGTTGAAAAAGCGGAGCGGGATGGAAAAAAGGGCGTCAGCCGTCCTTGCCGTCGAAGCGCGTCTGGAGCAGCCAGGGGGTGTAGATGAAGAGGTAGATCGCAAACGCCACCGACCAAGCCGCTGCCGCCACGACCAGAGCCAATGGCAGCCATTGCGGCACGGCCAGCGGCAGCAGCACGCGCACCAAAGCCGCCAGCATCACGAGCACGTAGGCCGCGATCTCCGGGCGGGACACCTGCAGTGCGCGCCCGGTGTGGCCGCGGGCGGTGCGGGTCATCATGCCGATGATGAGTCCGGCGGTGGCGCCGATCGCCAGCGCATGCACGCCGGCGGAAACACCGACCCAGCCGAACCGGGCCGCCGCCAGCAAGGCCAGCCCGAAGGGAATCCAGGCGTAGGACACGTGCAGGATCCACAGGATCGGGCGGTGCCGGGTCAACGCAGGCCGCCATTGCAGCAGCCGTCCCACCTGGGCCATCGCCGCGAGCGAAAACGCCAGGCCACCGACCATGTTCCAGCCAGCAGCAGCCGGCGCAAACACCCACAGCAGCAAGGCCAGCGCCGTGAGCGCCAGCGCGGCGCGATCCACCGGCGCGCGCACCTGGAGCTTCAGACCCGGGGTCGCGCTCATGGTGAAGGCCGGAATCACCCGCCCCGCGATCACGCACTCGATCATCACGATCAGGGCCAGGGCGGCGTACAACGGGGTCAGCGGGGACATCTCGAGGACGCCGATCACGCCCAGGTGAAAGAAACCGTTGGCCAGCGCGAGCAGCATCAGCATCCCCGCCAGCGGCAGGTTGCGCCGGTTGCGCGCGCGCAGCAGCACATGGGTGAGTACCGCGGCCACCAGGGGCAGCAGCGCCAGGTCCAGCACGGCGTAGACAGCGTAGGGCCCGGTCACGGCGGCCACCCGGGCCGCCAGCCACAACAGGGCCAGGGCCCCCAGAAAGGCGCCGCGCGGTGTGACCAGCCCCGTCCAGGCTTTGACCGCGGTCAGCAAGAAGCCCAGGATGACCGCGATCGCGAAGCCGAACAGCATTTCGTGCGCGTGCCACAGCAGCGGTGGCAGCGCCATCGTGAGGTTCCACTGGCCCAGGAACAGCGCCACCCACAGGGGAATCGACAGCAGCGCGAACGACGCAGCCCCCAGGTAAAAGGGCCGGAATCCCAGCCTCAGCAGCGGCCAGCCCGGGGGCTGTGGCGCGGCGGTGGGCTCGTGCGGCGAGGCGTGCAAGGTGGGGAGGGCCATGGTGTGGTGGGCGTTGCAGGGACCGTCGGGTCGCTGCGAAGACCTCATAAGAAGTATGTGGGATGAATCTTATACCCAAACCGCCTCTAAAGAAATATACTTCGTGCCTCTTTAGGGGTTTCCATGCGACTTGCCGAGTACACCGACTACACCTTGCGCGTGCTGATGTATTGCGCGGCCCGCCCGCATCAGATGGTGACCATCAGCGAACTGGCCGAACAACATGGCGTGTCCAGGAACCACCTGATGAAGATCGTCACCGACCTCGGCCGCCAGGGCGTGCTGGAAACCACGCGTGGCCGCGGCGGCGGACTGCGCCTGCTGAAAGACCCGGCCCAGCTGCGCATCGGGGACGTGGTGCGCGCCTCGGAGACCGACTTCCGCCTGGTCGAGTGTTTCGACCCGGGCTCCAACCAGTGCACGCTGTCGCCGACCTGCCGCCTGAAAGGCCTGTTCAACGCCGCGCTGGGGGCCTACTTCAAGGAACTTGACGGCATGACGCTGGCCGACATGGTCGAGCCCGTGCCGGCGCCGGCCAAGGGGCGCGCCATGTCACCGGGGCTGGCTCCGGTGGTGGCGCCCCGCAGCCTTCGCCCGCCCGCCAGCAAGGCCAAAACCTCCCCCACCGCCTGACGCCTGGCGCCTTGCGCCGGGTCCCTCCAACGTCCACTCAAGGAACCGACATGTCACAAGCTCACACACACCTGTCACCCGACGCCATCTACCCGTTCGACGCCCGCGGCGTGGCCAAACGATTCCGGCACGCCGCCATCTTCGGCGCGCTGGACAGCCTGCAGCCGGGCGAGACCATGCGATTCGCCAACGACCACGACCCCCTGCCGCTGCTGTCGCAAATCGCGCAGCGCTACGGCGACCGCATCGGCGTGGCTTACCGACAGCGCGAGCCAGGCGTGATCGTGATCGACTTCAGCGTGCTGTGAACGGGCCAGGCGACGCAGCCCCGCCAACAACCCGTTTCTGCAGATCCACATGTGTGGGGATCATGGCGCCGTAGCGAGGCGGTGTTGGCAAGCGTCGAGTGACATCTGTGCCCGCTCGAACCGCAAGGCCAAGCGGCCGGGCACGCGCAGCTTCGTGAGGAGGCCGAACCCGTCCGACCACGGCACCACGCCCACATTGCTCTGGATCAGCGGCAGCTCCAGCAACTGCTCGACCCGCTTGAGCTGATGCGCCCTGATGAACGCCGTGCTGGCCGCCGCGATGCAGCGCATGGCACCCAGCGGCTGGCTGTTGCAGCCACTGGCGGGGCGGGCGGTGCCCGTCACAGCGACCAGGGCATGGAGGGCGGCATGGTCCCTGCATGAATGCAGTTTTTCTCCATCGGAAGAAGAAAAGACAGTTTGCCTTCATTCCATTCCACGGGCACTCTCGGCGCATGACGCCGTTTCCTGTTTCCGATTCGCTGGTGTTCCCGGTCTTCCTGCAGGGCCTGGTCCTGGGCCTGGGTCTCATCGTCGCCATCGGTGCACAAAACGCGTTTGTGCTGCGCCAGGGGCTGCGGCGTGAGCACGTGGGCAGTGTGGTGCTGTTCTGCGCGCTGGCCGACGCCGTGCTCATCACCGCCGGGGTGCTGGGCATGGCGCAGGCGCTGGGCAAGCACCCCGGTGTGGCCCGGGCCATGGCGCTGGCCGGCGCGGCGTTTCTGGCCTGGTACGGCTGGCAGGCGCTGCAGCGTGCGCGCCGTGCGAATCGGCTCACCGCCTCGCAGGATGGCGCAGGCCTGAGCCACGCCGCCGCGCTGGCGCAGGCCGCCGCCTTCACCCTGCTCAACCCCCATGTGTACCTGGACACGGTGCTGCTGGTGGGCAGCATCGGCGCCCAACAACCCGCCGGCCTGCAAGGCTGGTTCATCGCCGGATCCAGCATGGCCAGCCTGGGCTGGTTCAGCGCCCTGGGATTTGGCGCGCGCTGGCTGGCACCGCTGTTCGCCAGGCCCCGCGCCTGGCAGGTGCTCGACGGCCTGATCGGCGGGACCATGTGGTTGCTGGCGGCGCTGCTGGTGCGCCATGCGCTGCAGAGCGTCTGAGGTCAGCCCATGTACCTGCCGCCGTACCATGTGCCCTTCCTGCCGGACCGCCACCAAGCGCTCTCGCGGCACGCTGCCGGGCCGGGTGGCGCGGGGCGGACGCGGCCATGGCCTATCTGGTAGAAAGATTCACGCAACCTCCTCGCCGAAACCATGTACCTCCCCACCCACTTCGAAGAACACCGCCCCGGCGAACTGCAGCGTGTGCTGCGCGAACACCCGCTGGGCGCGCTCATCACGCAAGGCCCCAACGGACTGGACGCCAACCACATCCCGTTCGAGCTCGACGAGGCCACCGGCCCGCAGGGCACGCTGCGCGCCCACGTCGCACGCGCCAACCCGGTCTGGCGCGAAGTGCCGGCCGACGGTGCGGACGTGCTCGTGATCTTCCAGTCCAGCGAGGCCTACATCTCGCCCAACTGGTACCCCAGCAAACCCGAGCACCACCGCCACGTGCCGACCTGGAACTACCAGGTCGTGCATGCCCACGGCCGCCTGCGCGTGATGGACGACGAACGCTTCGTGCGCGGCCTGGTGGCGCGCCTCACGCGCGAACACGAGCGGCGCTCGCAGCAGGTCAGGCCCTGGAAGATGGGCGACTCGGCGCCCGAGTTCATCACCGGCCTGCTGCAGGCCATCGTCGGCATCGAGATCGAACTCACCCGCCTGGTGGGCAAATCCAAGCTCGGCCAGAACCGCGAAGCGCGGGACCGCCTCGGCGCGGCAGCGGGGGTGGAGGGCCTGGGAAATGCAGAGGCGGCGCGGGCCATGCGCGAAGCGGGAGGGACCTGAAGGGCATGGCGGGCTGCGGCCTGCTGCAACCCGTTCAGTCACCGAAAAGCAAGAAGCCCAAGAACTGAGCCATGATGCGGCACACCAGACACCTTTCGACCCTCCTCGCACCCCCATCAGCGCCATCAGGGGCCGCTCTCACAGCCCACAGGGGCCAGCGACTGGCCCGATCCGGCGGGCCAGCCTCCATCTGATCTCCTCCTGCACAGACATGACCAGAAAAACCGGCAACCCCGTACCCGAACTTTGGCGTTGCGACGCGGGCAGCGCCTCGGTGGCGGTGCTGCACATCCCCGGCGCGCTGGACCGGCGCCGGACCTTTGACATCGACGTGACCCTCCTGGTGCGCGTGCCCGTCGAGGGCGACGGGCCCTGGCACGAGCTGGCGGTGGAGCTGGACGGCCAGCAGCAATGGCGCCGCCGCATTCCCAGCCACAGCCCCGGCCAGACCGACGGTCTGGACTACCACTGCCGCATCGAGCTGGAAACCGGTCGCGCGCTGCGCATCCGGGCGACCGCGGGCGTCGGAGGCTCGCGCGTGCAGCAGCTCAGCATCGAGGCCCGGGAAGCGCTTTAAAGGGCGCTCTTTCCCAGCACCACGTCGATGCGCCGCTGGATGCGCGCCACCTCATCGGCAGCGCCTGCCGCCTGTGCACGCTGCAACTGCACCTGGAGCCAGGCCAGCAGCGGACGGCGCCAGCCACGGGCGGACGCGGTATCGATGGCCTGCGTGATGGTGCCCGGGGTGGCCAGACCGCGCCTGAACAGCACACCTGCGGCCACCAGACGGGACATCGGGTCAGCGATGCCGGCAAGCGCCGCTTCGGGCGCAGCGGTCGCGGCAACGAGGCCCCGGTGGGCCTCGGGCAACAACGGTGCATCGGTCGCCTGAGCGGCGCCCTTCAGGTAGCGCGCATAGGCCTGCTCGGCCGGTGCGGCATCGCTCGCGAGCGCATCGAAGCCGGTGCACGGTTCAAAGTCGAGTGCCGCCGCCCGCGCGGCACAACGCAGCAACTCGATGCGCGCCAGCAGATCCGGCCGCGCCGTGCGCGAGACCTCGCTGCGCGCCCGCGCAAATTCCGCCGCCTCCACCCGGCTGTCGCCACTGAGCCAGGCTTCCGCCGCCCGGTCCGCACTGCCCTTGGCATTCATCTGCCATTCGGGCACCGGCGGGTTGTTGCCGCAGGCGGCCAGCGCCAACACCGAGACAGCTACGAAACAGCGAGCGATTCTTCTCAATTGACCCACCGCGAAAAATCCGACCGGAGCGAGGTGACTTAGCCCAGAAACACCGTGGAACCGGCTCCGCCGGGCCACAGGTGTGCCTTGCAGGCCGCGGCTGCGCCAGAGGCGCCGCCTCTTCGGACTGTCCAAGTCTGCGCAGGCAGACTTGGAGCCGCGGTCCTCAGCCCCCTTGAGGGGGGATGCGGCTGAGCGGATTGCCGCTTGAGGCGGCAATCCGGGGCGCAGCGAGCAAGCAACGGGGGTGGGCTTCATGGCAGCTTGATCTCCGTGTCGCGCGCAAACGGCCATTTGCGGTTCAGGTCGTTGATGAGCGCGTCCACCTTGCGCAGGCTCGCGTCCACATCGCTGCGCAGCGCGCCCAGATCGGTGGTCGCTTCGCGGGTGTTGCTGGCGATGCCCTGCGCCTCGACCAGCAAGGTGTCCAGCTTGGTCAGGCTGCCGCGCGCTTCGCCGAGCAGGCCGTTGAGCTGCTGTACGGTGGTGCGGGCGTCGCCCACCAGCCCACCACCCGTGGCGTTGCCAGACCCGCCCGGGTCCTGCCCGAACACCTGCCGGTCGGCATTGACCACCAGCGAATCCAGCCGCTGGATCAGGCCATCGGCCCGCGCGAGCACGGCGTTGGCGTTGCCCAGCGTCGCCGCCAGCTTCTTCGCATCTTCGTCGTTGCCCATGAGCAGACCCATCGCACCCTGCGGCCCCTTGAGGCGCTCGGTGGCCACCTGCAGGTTGGCCAGCGCCTGCTGCAGCGCCGCGTCGTCCTTGGTCAGGTTGTTGAGGTTGTCGAGCAGGTCGCGCGCCTGGATCACCAGCTTCGGGATCTCGGCCGCCGCGTCGCCACGCAGCACATCGCGCACGGCGCCGTCTTCCAGCGGCGGGTCGCTCAGCACGCCGCTGTAGGCGCGGATCTTCGTGCCACCGACCAGCGCCTTTTCCATGGTGAAGATGCTGGTGCTGCGCAGCCATTTGGCGTCCTTGGTGGGCACGTCCACCAGGATGCGCACGTTGCCGTCCTCGGCCAGCTCCAGCTGCGCCACCTTGCCGATGGCAAAGCCGGCGAAGGTCATGTCCATGCCGGCGACCACGCCCTCGGAGTCGTCCGACATCAGCACCAGGCGCTGCGTGCGCTCGAAGGCGCCGCGCGCGTACATCACGTACAGCGCCGAGCCCACCACCAGCGCCAGCAACAGCAGCAGCAGGAGCGCGGCCTTGAACTCCAGGTTGTTCACCGGGGGCACGGGATCGGGCACGGGGCCCAGAGGCGGATTCGTTGGGGTCATGGATGCGGGTATGGAGAATTCAATAGTAGTTGCCCATGAGGGACACCACTTCCAGCAACAGGATCACCGAGAGCAGGCGCGCGAATTCGGTGATGTCGCTGCGCCGCGCGTAACCGCCATTGGCGTCGGGCTGGGCGCTGGCGGCCATGGGCACGAAAGCCACCGCCAGGCTGAAGAACAGCGTCTTGAGGCCAAAGATCAGCGAAACCTCGGGTGAGAACACACTGCCCACGCTGCGGTTGTAGTCGGCCAGCGCCCAGGGCGAAAAGCCGTACACGTTCAGGTAGGTCAGCACCAGCGCGATGAAACAGCTCAGCGCGGCCAGCAGCAGCACCGAGAACACCCCGGCCAGCGCGCGCGGCAGCATGTCCTGGCGCAGCAGTTGCTGGGGTGGGCGGTGCAGTCCGCGGCGGTGTTCGTCGCTCAGCAGGCGGCGGATGCGTTGCGACTCGGGCATGGTGTAGCGCACCGCCACAAAGAGCGCCGCATACAGGGGAATGAGCTCCAGCACCAGGGTGCGCACCAGCACCTCCAGCGCGTACTGCGAGAGGCCGTAGCTCAACGCCGTGGCCACCACGATGCGGATCAGCACCAGGCTCACCAGGGCCGACAGCACCAGGAACCAGGTCAGCAGCGGCGCGCTGGCACGGTAGATGTGCGCCATCACCGCACGGCGCTCCTCGGGTTCGTCGTAGCTGGAGGGAGACAGCGACAGCACCACGATCTCGGCACCGATGAACAGCACCTGCCACCAGGCGCCCCAGGCGGACAGCACCCCCCGCCCCCAGCGCAGCAGCGTGTTGTGCATCGAAGCAAGCAGGTTCATGCGCCGGATCATAGCGGCGCGACGCCAAGGTGACAGCACAAACCCATGGCTGGTGAAAACGCCCATGGCCGCGCGCGCGGTTTGTGGGTTCAATGCCCCATCGCACCCGCAACCGCGGGGAACGCTGTAACCGGAGGCATTCGTGACCCATTCCCTTTCCCCTGTCGTGCGCCGCCAGACCATCGCCGACGCCCTGCACCGCACCGCTGTTCGCCTGCCGACCAAGACCGCCATCGTCTGCGGCGACACGCAATGGACCTACGCCGGGTTCGACGCACTCGTGTCGCGCCTGGCCGCCGGCCTGAACCAGATCGGCGTGTGCGAAGGCGACAAGGTGGCCGTGCTGGCGCGCAATTCGCACGGCTTTGCCGCATTGCGTTTTGCGCTGGCGCGCCGGGGCGCGGTGCTGGTGCCGATCAATTTCATGCTCAAGGCCGAAGAAGTGGCCTTCATCCTGCGCCACGCGGGGGCGAAGACGCTCGCCACCGACAGCGGCCTGGCCGGGCTGGCGCGCGAAGCCTCGGCGCTGGAAACGCAGGTGCAGCAGTTCATCTGGCTGCCGAGCGAAGACCCGGGCGAGCCGGCGCCCGGCATGCACCGCTTCGACGAACTCGCCGGCTGCACAGACACCCTGCCCGACGTGGCGCTGGGCAGCTTTGACCTGGCCCAGATCGTCTACACCAGCGGCACCGAATCCAGCCCCAAAGGCGCCATGCTCACGCACGACGCCGTGCTCTGGCAGTACGTGAGCTGCGTGATCAACGCCGAAATCGCCGAAACCGACCGCACCCTGCACGCCCTGCCGCTGTACCACTGCGCGCAGCTCGACGTGTTCTTCGGCCCGGCCATCTACATCGGCAGCAGCAACGTCATCACCAGCAAGCCCACGCCCGACAACCTGCTCGCGCTGATCGAACAGCACCAGATCACCAGCTTCTTCGCGCCGCCCACGGTGTGGATCGCGCTGCTGCGTTCGCCGCTGTTTGACGCCAGCAAGCTGGGCAGCCTGGCCAAGGGCTACTACGGCGCGTCCATCATGCCGGTGGAGGTGCTGAAGGAACTGGCCGCTCGACTGCCGGCCGTGCGGCTGTGGAACCTGTACGGCCAGACCGAGATCGCGCCGCTGGCGACCATGCTTGGGCCCGACGACCAGCTGCGCAAACCCGGCTCCTGCGGCAAGGCGGTGCTCAACGTGGAAACCCGCGTGGTCAACGACGACATGCAGGACGTGGCCGTGGGCGAGGTCGGCGAGATCGTGCACCGCTCGCCGCACCTGATGCTCGGCTACTTCAACGACCCCGAGCGCACGGCGGCCAGCTTCGAGGGCGACTGGTTCCACAGCGGCGACCTCGCCGTGATCGACGACGAAGGCTTCATCACCGTGGTCGACCGCAAGAAGGACATGATCAAGACCGGCGGCGAAAACGTGGCCAGCCGCGAGGTGGAAGAAATGATCTACCGCCTGCCCGCGGTGAGCGAGGTGGCGGTGATCGGCCTGCCCGACCCGAAATGGGTCGAGGCCGTGACGGCGGTCATCGTGGTCAAGGCCGGACAGGCACTCACCGAAGACGAGGTGCTGGCGCACTGCAACCAGCACATGGCGCACTTCAAATGCCCGAAACGCGTGGTGTTCACCGACAGCCTGCCGAAGAATCCGAGCGGGAAACTGTTGAAGCGGGAGCTTCGGCGGCGCCACGCGTGAAGGCCAGGTGCGCGCGTTCGCACCCGCTACACACCCTATTTCCGCTGCATGCGCTCCAGGTGGTCGATCAGGTCGTCAATGCGCCGCTGTGCGGCCCGCTCGGCCTGCTCATCGGATCCGCCCACGTTCTTCACCCGATCAAAGTAGACGCTGCCCCAGACGGGCATTTCGCGTGTCCCGTGCGTGCCGATGGCCGCGGTGCCGCGCCCGTCGATCATCGCGGCCACCCGGTCCTTCGGAAACACACCGCCATGGCGCCCGGCCAGCAGCGTCAGGTCGCTCGGACGGGTCACCAGAAAGGGCACCAACGGACCGTCACCTCGCCCGGCCACACCGTGACAGCTGGCGCAGCTGTTCTGGTAGTCCCAGCGGCCAGGGTCTCCCAGGCGCTGCGTCGGGACCTGTGCGTGCGCCGACGCCGCCAGCCACAAAACACCACCCGCCACCATCCACTTCCATGCCAACGTGTCCATGCTGCTTTCCTTTGTATTGAAATCTGTTGCGATCAGAAGACACAGTACCACCCATGGTTTGAAATGGTCTGTCGGGGAAAAAAAGAGGTCGTTGATGCCGCGCCCTGCGACCTTGTCTGATCGGTGGTTGCGGGGGACCGGGGATCAGGAATCGGCCGGGCCACCCGGCAATCCGTTCTCCCGCCCGCCCTGCTCCAGTGCCCAGGCCACATGCTCGCGCACAAGCGCGCTGGGGTGTTCGCTGCGGGTGCCCAAGGCCTGGTGCAGGGCACTCCGCTCCACGCCCGCCACCGCCGACAACGCATTGCCCATCGCCACCGCGATGTTGCGCAACCAGCGCTCATGCCCGATGCGCCGGATCGGGCTGCCTTCGGTGCAGCGCAGGAATTCCGCTTCGGTCCACGCAAACAGTTCGATCAGCGTTGAACCGCCAAGCCCTTCACGCGGATCAAAGTCGGGCAAGGGGCTGCGCTGCGCGAACTTGTTCCAGGGGCAGACCAGCTGGCAGTCGTCGCAGCCGTAGATGCGGTTGCCGATCAGCGGGCGCAGGTCTTCGGGGATCGCCCCCGCGTGTTCGATGGTGAGGTAGCTGATGCAGCGCCGCGCGTCCAGCCGCTGCGGGCCAAGGATCGCCTGCGTCGGACAGACCTCGATGCAGGCCGTGCAGGCGCCGCAATGGTCCGACACCGGTTCGCTCGGCGGCAGTGCGATGTCCACATAGATCTCGCCCAGAAAAAACATGGAGCCGCCTTCGCGGTTGAGCACCAGCGTGTGTTTGCCGCGCCAGCCCTGGCCGCTGCGGCTGGCGAGTTCGGCTTCAAGCACGGGCGCGGAGTCGGTGAACACGCGGTGGCCCAGCGGCCCCACTTCGGTGGCGATACGCTCGGCCAGTTTCTGCAGCCGGTTTCGCAGGACCTTGTGGTAGTCGCGCCCCCGGGCGTAGAGCGAAACCACGGCCTCGCCCGGCCGCTCCAGGCGGCCGAGCTCGATCGCCTGCCAGCCTTCGGGCGTGTCACGCGGCAGGTAGTCCATGCGCGCGGTGATCACGCTCACGGTGCCCGGCACCAGCTCGGCCGGGCGCGCGCGCTTGAGGCCATGGCTGGCCATGTAGCCCATGTCACCGTGAAATCCGGCCTGCAACCAGGCGTTCAAACCCGGTTCGGCCGCAGAAAGATCCACGCCGGTCACGCCGATTTGTGAAAATGCGAGCTCCCGGCCCCAGGCCTGAATCTGTGAGACGAGTTGAGCAGCATCAAAACCGGTTTTCATGTTCCGCCCATTGTAGAAATGGACTCGGGAACGCGCTCCCCGGCAGCCCCCCCGTCTGGTGCCGCGGCTGGCGGGTTGTGGCCCGAGTTGAAGGTTCACTGGTACAGCGAAGAAGACACGCTCGCCTTCGCCAACCGTCTGGCCACCTGCCCTGCACTGGCCCACGCCACCCTCACCCTGCACGGCGACCTGGGCGCGGGCAAGACCACCTTCGTGCGCCATCTGCTGCGCGCCCTCGGCGTGAGCGGGCGCATCAAGAGCCCGACCTACGCGGTGGTCGAACCGCACAGCAGCATCGACTGTCCCTTCATGCCCGATGGCGAAGTCCTGCACATCTGGCACTTCGATTTTTACCGCTTCAGCGACCCGCGCGAATGGGAAGATGCGGGTTTTCGCGAACTTTTTGCCAGCCCCGGCCTCAAGCTGGTGGAATGGCCCGAGCGCGCGGCCGACACGCTGTCCACCGTGGACGCCGATATTCACATCGAGCCCGAAGCCATGAGCCCCTCATCCCGCGACGAAGCTGACAGCGTGCGCAGCGTGCGCTTCACCGCCTTCACCCCCACTGGCCAGCACCTGCTGGCAACACTGCAGGCATGACCCTTCGAGAAAACGGCCCGAACCGCCGCGCCCTGCTGCAGGCCGGCTCACTGGTGCTGCTGCTCGGCACGCAGCAGATCGCGCGTGGCGCCAGCGTGGTGGCGGTGCGCATCTGGCCCGCGCAGGACTACACGCGTGTGACCATCGAGTCCGATGGCGAACTCAAGGCGCGCCAGACCACCGTGAACGTCCCTCCGCGCCTGACGGTAGACATTGAGGGCATCGACCTCGTGGAGGGCATGCGCGAGCTGGTGGGCAAGCTCAAGCCCGACGACCCCAACATCGCAGGCATCCGCGTCGAGCAGCGCAAGGGCAAGCTGGTGCAACTGCACATCGACCTCAAGCAGCCGATCAAGCCCCAGGTGTTCAACCTGCAGCCGGTGGCGGCCTACCAGCACCGCCTGGTGTTCGACCTGTACCCGGTCAACGCGCCCGATCCGCTCGAAGAGCTGATCGCCCAGCGTTTGAAGGAGCTGGACGAGGCCAGCGCTCGCGCCGCGCGCCTGCTGGGCATCGAAACCGATGCCCTGGGCAGCCCGGCCGGTACCGAAGATCCCCTGGGCGAGCTGCTCGCGCGCAACGGCCATATGCCGCTGGACAAGCCAGCACCCGCCCCGCCCAAAACGCCCGCTGCGAACACCGGCAAAGCGCCAGCAGCGCCTCTCCAGCGGCCAGCTTCGGGCGGCATCACCGACCGCCTGATCATCGTGGCCCTCGACCCGGGCCACGGTGGCGAAGACCCCGGCGCCATCGGCCCCGGCGGCACGCGTGAAAAAGACGTGGTGCTCAAGGTGGCGCTGCGCCTGCGCGACCGCATCAATGCCACCCGCGTCAACGGTAACCCCATGCGCGCCTACCTCACGCGGGACGCCGACTTCTTCGTCCCGCTGCACGTGCGCGTGCAGAAGGCCCAGCGCGTCAAGGCCGACCTGTTCATCAGCATTCACGCCGACGCTTTCATGACGGCACGCCCCCAGGGAGCGAGCATCTTCGCGCTCAGCACCAAGGGCGCGAGCAGTGCCGCCGCGCGCTGGATGGCCGACAAGGAGAACGCCGCCGATCTGGTGGGTGGCATCAACGTCAAGGCCAAGGACGCCACGGTACAGCGCACCCTGCTCGACATGAGCACCACCGCTCAGATCAAGGACAGCCTGAAACTCGGCAGCGCCATGCTCGGCGAGGTGGGCCGCGTGGGCAAGCTGCACAAGCCGCGTGTGGAGCAGGCAGGCTTTGCCGTGCTCAAGGCGCCCGACATCCCGAGCGTGCTGGTCGAGACCGCCTTCATCAGCAACCCGGAAGAAGAAGAGCGCCTGCGCAGCGTGCAATACCAGACCGACCTGGCCGATGCCCTGCTCAAGGGCATCGTGAAGTACTTCGGCGCCAACCCGCCGCTGGCCCGGTCCCGGCAGTTCTGATCAGGGCGTCGCAGCGACGCGCGCTTTTTCCGCCCGCGCCGCCCGCCAGCCGCCAAAGATGGCGATCAGCCCCGGCACGAAGATCAGTGCCCAGATGATCTTGGACAGGTTGGCCTGCACCCAGGGCAGGTTGCCGAAGAAGTAGCCGGCGGCAGTCAGGCCGATCACCCAGATGATGGCGCCGACCACGTTGTAGGCGGTGAACTTGCTGCGCGTCATCTCGGCCACGCCCGCGACGAAGGGCGCAAAGGTGCGGATGAAAGGCATGAAGCGCGCCAGGATGATGGTCACGCCACCGTAGCGCTCGTAGAAGTTGTGCGCCTGGTTGAAGGCGTTCTTGTTGAAGAAACGCGAGTTTTCCCACTGGAACACCTTCGGCCCGAAGTAGCGGCCGATGCTGTAGTTGGTCTGGTCGCCCAGGATGGCGGCCACCAGCATCAGGCCGGCGGCGAGCGACCAGTCCATCAAGCCGGCGCCGCAGAGCGCGCCGACGATGAAGAGCAGCGAATCGCCGGGCAGGAAGGGCATGACCACCAGCCCGGTTTCCACAAAGATGATGAGAAACAGCAGGGCGTAGACCCAGGCACCGTAGGTTTGCACGAAGGCCATCAGGTGCTGGTCCACGTGCAGGATGAAATCGAGTAAGAAGGCAATAAGTTCCATGGGGGGATTATCCCTGCCACCGAGACACCTACAATTTCCCCGGTGAACGCACCGCACCCCCTCCCGGCCCGCAGACCCATCCGCGAACTGCCCGACGAACTGATCAGCCAGATCGCGGCCGGCGAGGTGGTCGAACGGCCCGCCTCGGTGGTGCGCGAACTGGTGGACAACGCTTTGGACGCGGGCGCCACCCAGATCACCGTGCGTCTGCAGGCCGGTGGCGTGCGGCTGATCAGCGTGGAAGACAACGGCTGGGGCATCCACCGCACCGAGCTGCCCACCGCGCTCAAGCGCCACGCCACGAGCAAGATCGCCAGCCTGGGCGACCTGGAATCGGTGCACACCATGGGTTTTCGCGGCGAAGCGCTGGCCGCCATCTGCTCGATCGCCGAGGTCTCGGTGCTCACGCGCACGGACAGCGGCGACGAGCCGCACGGCTGGCTGCTCGATGGCCGCAGCGGCGAGCTGCAGCCGACCGCACGCGGCCCCGGCACCACGGTCGAGGTGCGTGAACTGTTTTTCGCCACGCCGGCGCGGCGCAAGTTCCTCAAGACCGACGCCACCGAGCTGGCCCACTGCATCGAAGCCGTGCGCCGCCACGCGCTGGCGCGACCCGAGGTGGGCTTTGCGGTCTGGCACGACGGCAAGCTGGTCGCACAGTGGCGCGCCGTGTCGGCCGACCTCGCTGGCGGCGGCACGCTGGACGCCCTGCGCCAGCGCCTGGCCGACGTGCTGGGCGAAGACTTCATTCAGCAGGCGGTGGCGGTCAACTGGCCGGCCGACGCCGTGCCTGGCGAAGCGGCCCTGGCCGATGGCGTGCAGCGCCTGCGCGTCTGGGGTTTTGCCGGCGTGCCCGACGCGGCGCGCTCGCGCAGCGACTGGCAATACGCCTACGTGAACGGCCGCTTCGTGCGCGACAAGGTGATCGGCCACGCCGCGCGCAGCGCCTATGAGGACGTGCTGCACGGCCACCGCCAGCCGGTCTACGCGCTCTTCGTGAGCCTGGACCCGACGCGGGTGGACGTGAACGTGCACCCGACCAAGATCGAGGTGCGTTTCCGCGACAGCCGCGAGGTGCACCAGGCCGTGCGCCACGCGGTGGACGCTGCGCTGGCCGCGCCGCGTTCGGCTGCGGCGGCCAGCGCGCAAGCTGTGTTGCCGCAAGGCGAAGCCGGCGCGAGCCCGTCCCCATCGGCAGGCGCTTGGACGCCACCCGAGCGCCTGCCCTCCACGCTGGGCGGTGCGCAGAATCCGCTGCCGTTCCAGCGCTACGCGCCACCCGACGCCATCGGCCAGCGGGTGAGCGACCTCGGGGCCCTGTGGGGCAACAGCCTTCAGGGAGCCACTCCAGGGTTCGATTCGGCGAGCACGTTGGCCCGTTCGTTGCAAACAGACGGGATACGCAGCGAACCGGCCGACAGCCCACCCCTGCCCGCCGGCGACTGGCCGCTCGGCCGCGCCATCGCGCAGCTGCAGGGCGTCTACATCCTGGCCGAAAACGCCCAGGGTCTGGTGGTGGTGGACATGCACGCCGCCCATGAGCGCATCGTCTACGAACGCCTCAAGCAGCAGATGGACAACGAACAGCTGGCCAGCCAGCCGCTGCTGATCCCGGCCACCTTCGCCGCCACACCCACCGAAGTGGCGACCGCCGAAGACAGCGGCGTGGTGCTGGCCATGCTGGGTCTGGAGGTGGTGCCGTTTTCGCCCAGGACGCTGGCGGTGCGCGCCGTGCCTACCACGCTGGCGCAGGGTGACCCTGTGGAGCTGGCGCGCAGCGTGCTCGCCGAGCTGAGCCAGCACGACGCATCGACCGTGGTGAAACGAGCGCGCAACGAGCTGCTGGCCACCATGGCCTGCCACGGCGCGGTGCGCGCCAACCGGCGCCTGACCATCGACGAAATGAATGCACTGCTGCGCCAGATGGAAATCACCGAGCGCTCCGACCAGTGCAACCACGGCCGCCCGACCTGGCGCCAGGTGAACATGCGCGAGCTCGACGCGCTGTTCCTGCGCGGACGCTGAACCTCCGGGAGGCATCACCATGGTGCATCTTCTCGACAACATCTTCTGGCACGCCCTGACCGGCCCGCAGGCGCACTGGGCCGTCGGCTCGGGCGGCGCCCGCCGCTACGCCCCGGGTTTTTCGCCCATCGTCGGCTTCGCCAACCCGCAGCGGCCCGATTTCGACGCGCTGACGCCGCATTGCGAACCCGGCGAACATTTTTACTGCGCCGGCTGGTCGGGTCCCGCTCCCGCGGGCTGGGTGGTCGAGGCCGAGACCACCCTGCACAAGATGGTCTGGGCCGGCGAGGCCCCGGCGCGCGACGATGCCCCCGACGCCCGGCCCATGGGCCCGGAACACCTGGACCAGGTGCTGGCCCTGGCCGAACTCACCCGCCCCGGGCCGTTTGGCCCGCGCACCATCGAGCTCGGTGAATACTTCGGCCTGTTCGATGGCGAACGCCTCATGGCCATGGCCGGCGAACGCAGCTTTGCCGAAACCCTGCGCGAGGTCAGCGGCGTCTGCACCCACCCCGACTTCCAGGGCCGCGGGCTGGCGCGGCGGCTGATGCGCAAACTCATCGCCCGCCAGCTCGCGCGCGGCGAAACCCCGTTCCTGCACGTGATGAGCGACAACACCGGCGCCCTGGGCCTGTACCAACGCATGGGCTTTCGCACCCACCGCGAATCGGTGGTGCGCGTCATCACACAGAGCCAAGTCAATCCAGGGTCTGCCGATAGCGTTTGAGCGCCACGGCGCCTGCGATCGCCAGAAACAGCAACATGGGCCAGAGCTCGGCCCAGAGCTGCGGCGCCTGGTTGCCCTTGAGCATGATGCCGCGCACGATGCGCAGGAAATGCGTCAGCGGCAGGACCTCGCCCAGCCACTGCGCCCAGACCGGCATGCCACGGAACGGGAACATGAAACCCGAGAGCAGCATCGAGGGCAGAAAGAAAAAGAAGGTCATCTGCATCGCCTGCAGCTGGTTGCGCGCGATGGTGGAAAACGTGAAGCCGACCGCCAGGTTGGCCACCATGAAGACGCCGATCATCATCATCAGCAAAACGAAGCTGCCCACCATGGGCACCTCGAACAGCAGCCAGGCCGCGCCCAGAATCACGCCGAGCTGCACATAGCCGATCACCACGTAGGGCAGGATCTTGCCCACCATCACCTCCAGTGGCCGCACCGGTGTGGCGAGCAGGTTTTCCATCGTGCCGCGCTCGCGTTCGCGCGTCATGGCCAGCGAGGTCAGCATCACCATGGTCATGGTGAGGATGGTGCCGATCAGGCCGGGCACGATGTTGTAGCGCGACAGGCCCTCGGGGTTGTAGCGCCGGTGCACCCGGATCTCGAACGGCGCCGCGCCCTTCTGCAGCGATTGCAGCGGGCCGGTGAGATCGTGGCGCAGGGCCAGGTTCGTCATCTCGCCGAGCGCGGCGATCGCGTTGCCCGAGGCCGAGGGGTCGGTGGCGTCCACCGAGACCAGCACCGCCGGACGATCGCCGCGCACCACGTCGCGCGAAAAACCGGGCGGGATCACGATCATGAACTGCACCTCGCCCGTGGCCACCAGGGCGTCGGCCTCGGCTTGGCTGGTGCCCTGGTGCACCACCTTGAAGTAGCCGGTGTTCTGCAGCGAGGCCACCAGGCTGCGCGCCAGCGGGCCGGCGTCGGCCGCGACCACCGCCGTGGGCAGGCCCTTGGGATCGGTGTTGATCGCGTAGCCGAACAGCACCAGCTGCATCACCGGCACGCCCACCGCCATGGCGAAGGTGAGCCGGTCGCGCAGCATCTGCTGGAACTCCTTGATGAACACGGCCCAGGTGCGCGCGGGCGAAAACCATTTCACCGAGTACCTCCGTGCTGCGCACTGCGGTGCGAGCTTGCTTGGGAGCGGCCCGGCGCGGCGCTCATGGTTGCCCCGCCTGGCTGTTGCCGAAGTTGTCCTGCGCCTGGTCGATCAGGCTGATGAACACGTCCTCCAGGTTGGCCCGCGTTTCGCGCAGCACCACGCCGCTCTCGCCCTGGAAAGCGCCGAGCGACTGCGCCAGCAGCGCGCCGTCGCGCCCGGCCACGTGCAGCGTGTTGCCGAAGGCGACGACGTTCTGCACCCCGGGCAGCGCGCGCAGGCGTTCGCTCAGGTCCTGCGCGGCAGCGCCTTCGAGCGCCCAGACGCTCAGGCCCGCCGCGTCGACGATCTCGCGCTCGTTGCCGCGCGCGAGCACCTTGCCATAGGCGATGTAGACCAGGTCGTGGCAGCGCGCGGCCTCGTCCATGTAGTGGGTGGACACCAGCACCGTGATGCCCTGCGCGGCCAGGCGGTGGATCTGGTCCCAGAAGTCGCGCCGCGCCTTGGGGTCCACGCCGGCCGTGGGTTCGTCAAGCAGCAGCAGGCGCGGCCCGTGGATCAGGCAGGCGGCCAGCGCCAGGCGCTGTTTCCAGCCGCCCGAGAGCGTGCCGGCGAGCTGGCGCTGGCGCGCTTGCAGGCCCAGTTGCTCCAGCGCCTGGTCCACCGCCGCGCGGCGCCCAGGCAGCTCGAACAGCCGGGCCACGAAGTCCAGGTTTTCGCGGATCGAAAGGTCGTCGTAGAGGCCGAATTTCTGCGTCATGTAGCCCACCTGGCGCTTGATGGCGGCGGCCTCGCGGCGGAAGTCCAGCCCCAGGCACTGGCCCTCGCCCGCGTCGGGGCGCAGCAGGCCGCAGAGCATGCGGATCGTCGTGGTCTTGCCGCTGCCATTGGGCCCGAGGAAACCGCAGATGCGGCCCTGGCCCACCTGCAGGGTCACGTCGTCCACCACGGCGCGGCCGTCGTAGCGTTTGGTCAGGCCGCGCACGTCGATGGCGAGCGTGTTCATCCCGGGTCCTGCGTCAGGCGGGTCACGTCCAGCGGCTGGCCGGGGTGCAGGCGGCTGGCGTCGGCCGGGCGCGGCGCGGCCTCCACCAGAAACACCAGCCGGGCGCGCTGGGCGTTGGAGTAGATCACCGGCGGCGTGAATTCCGGACCACTGGCAATGCGGATGATGCGCGCCGGAATCGCCTCGCCACAACCGTCGCAGGCCAGGGCCACCCATTGCCCGGTGGCCAGCGCACCGACCTCGGTCTCAGGCACATAGAACCGGGCCTTCACGCCCCCCGGTGGCAACAGCGACAGCACCGGCTGTCCCGGCGCCACGGTTTCGCCGACGCGGAAAAACACCTCGGCCACCAGGGCATCGGCGGGCGCGGTCTGCTGCTTCTGGGCCAGCCGCCAGTCGCTCTGGCGCAGCACCTGGCGCGCGGCTTCGGCCTGGGCCTCGGCGGCGTCGGTTTCGTCGCTGCGCGCCGGCAAGGCCGCCACGCGCAGGGCAGCCTCCAGTTCGGCGACCCGGGCGTTCGCCTGGTCCAGCGCGGCCTTGGCGGCGTCCTGGCTGGCCTGCGACACAAAACCCTGGGCCACCAGATCCCGCTGGCGCGCCCAGGCGGTCTGCGCCAGCACGGCCTGCGCCCGGGCCTGCGCCAGCTGGGCGCGGGTCACCGCCACCTCGTCGGTGCGCCGGCCTTTGGTGGTGTTGGCGGCCTGGGCCAAGGTGCCGGCCAGGCGCGCCTGGGCTTCGGCCTGTGCCGCCTGTTCGGCCTGGGCGTCGAGCGCGAACAGCGCATCGCCCTTGCGCACCCGGTCGCCCGCCCGCACGGCCAGCGTGTCAAGCCGCCCACCCACCGGGGACGACACATGCACGTAGTCGCCCTCGACGTAGCCCGACCAGCCCGCGGGCGGCGCCTCACCGCAGGCCGCCAGTCCAGCGACCACGGTCAGCACGGCCATCAGACCCGGGCCGCGCCGTCCGCCGGGCGCTGTGGCCTGCCCCGCATTCTTCGAGGCGATGGTGTGTTCGTCGGCGAACACGTCGGACGCCGGGACTTCGCGGCAGCGAATGCGGGTGAAAACACGGTCGGTCATGGGCGGGTCGTCCGGTGGGGCCTGGCGAGGTGGTTTTGCGCAGGCCGGGCTCATTCTGCCTTGAAGTTTTCGCAGGGGTTCGCACCATTCCTTGCCATGAAACGTTGCGTGCCGGCCATCGGCCAACGCACCACCATGAATCAGAAAGCACCAAACCAAGGCGTTTTCGCTACACAAAATGCCGGCTTTGCATAATGTCATGCACATTTTTGGAGCATGACCCACATGAAGTACGCCTCGGTTCACGATTTTCTTTCCCACGTCGCCCTGCGCAACCCGGGCCAGCCCGAGTTCCTGCAAGCCGTCACCGAAGTGATGGAAAGCCTCTGGCCTTTCATCGCTGCCCACCCGAAATACGCCGAACAAGGCCTGCTGGACCGGCTGGTCGAACCCGAGCGCATCGTGATCTTCCGCGTGTCCTGGGTGGACGACCACGGCAGCGTGCAGGTCAACAAGGGCTACCGCATCCAGCACAGCATGGCCATTGGTCCTTACAAGGGCGGCCTGCGTTTCCACCCCTCGGTGAACCTGTCGGTGCTGAAATTCCTGGCCTTCGAGCAGACCTTCAAGAACGCGCTGACCACCTTGCCCATGGGCGGCGGCAAGGGGGGCTCGGACTTCGACCCCAAGGGCAAAAGCCCGGCCGAAGTCATGCGCTTCTGCCAGGCGTTCGCCAGCGAGCTGTTCCGCCACGTGGGTGCCGACACCGACGTGCCGGCGGGCGACATCGGCGTCGGTGGCCGCGAAGTGGGCTTCATCGCCGGCATGGTCAAGAAGCTCTCCAACCGCGCCGACTGCGTGTTCACCGGCAAGGGCCTGAGTTTCGGCGGTTCGCTGATCCGCCCCGAAGCCACCGGCTACGGCACGGTCTACTTTGCGCAGGAAATGCTCAAGACCCGCGGCCAGTCCTTCCAAGGCTTGCGCGTGTCGGTGTCCGGTTCGGGCAACGTGGCCCAGTACGCGGTCGAGAAGGCGATGGAACTCGGCGCCAAGGTGATCACCGTGTCGGACTCCAGCGGCACCATCGTGGACGAATCCGGCTTCACGCCCGAGAAGCTGGCGATCCTGATGGACGTGAAGAACCACCACTACGGCCGCGTGAGCGACTACGCCGAGCGCACCGGTGTGCAGTTCGAAGCGGGCAAGACACCCTGGCACGTGCCGGTGGATGTGGCCCTGCCGTGCGCGACCCAGAACGAGCTGAACGAACAGGACGCCGCCACGCTGATCCGGAACGGCGTGATCTGTGTCGCCGAAGGCGCCAACATGCCCTCCACCATCGAAGCCGCCAAGGCCTTCGAGGCGGCCGGCGTGCTGTACGCGCCAGGCAAGGCATCGAACGCGGGCGGCGTGGCCACCTCGGGCCTGGAAATGAGCCAGAACGCGCTGCGCCTGTCGTGGCCCCGTGACGAGGTGGACGGTCGCCTGCTGCAGATCATGCAGGGCATTCACGCCGCCTGCCTGAAATACGGCAAGCAAGCCGACGGCAGCGTGAGCTACATCGACGGCGCCAACATCGCCGGCTTCGTGAAGGTGGCCGACGCCATGCTGGCCCAGGGCGTCATTTAAGGCTCCCCCTCATTGGCGGCACATCGCTGCACCGCGCGCGCAGTCCATCACAACTGGATGCGCGCTGCCAGCGCCTGCAGGTCGGCCAGCGGCGGGTCCTTGCGCGGCCACACCAGGCCCACACCATCGTCCGCATGGCGCGGCAACACGTGCACGTGCACATGGGGCACGGTCTGCCAGCCATCGGGTTTGTTGGTTTGCAACAGCGTCATGCCGGTCGGCCGAAACTCGGCCTGAACGGCCTTGGCGATCCGCGTGGCCACCGCAAACAGGTGGGCGGCGTCGACCTCGTCGAGCTCCATCACGGTCTCCACCTGGCGCCGGGTCGCCACCAGCACATGACCCGGATTGATCTGGCCGGCGTCCATGAAGGCAATGACCTGTTCGTCCTCATAGACGATGGCCGCCGGGATCTCACGGCGGATGATGCGGGTGAACACACTGTCGGTCATGGGCTTGTCGTCCGGTAGGCTGTGGCGCAGCGGGTGCTCCGCCGACCTGGTTCATTCTGCCTTGAACTTTCCGGAGCGGGTCGCATCACTCCTTGCCATGAAGCGCCTTCTCATCGTCCTTTTCGCCGCAGCCGCCGTGCTCACCGGCTGTGCCACGCTCGACCAGCGACAACGCGCCTGGATCTTCCAGCCCTCGGACCGCAGCTGGTGGGGCGGTCAGGAGGCGGCCACGGGCATGGACGCCGTCTGGATCGATTTCCAGTCGCGCGAATCCGGCCAGCCGGTGAAACTGCATGGGCTCTGGCTCGCGCACGAGGATTTCACGACCCGGTCCGACGCCCCGGTGCTGCTCTACCTGCACGGTGCGCGCTTCAACGTGGTCGGCTCGGCCTTCCGGGCGCGCCGCATGCAGGAGCTGGGCTTTTCGGTGCTGGCCATCGACTACCGCGGTTTCGGCAAGAGTTCGCCGGGGCTGCCCTCGGAAACCATGGCCTACGAAGACGCCCGGGCCGCCTGGGACTGGCTCGGAAAGCAGTACCCCGGTCGCCCGCGCTACATCTTTGGCCACTCGCTGGGTGGCGCCATCGCCATCGACCTCGCGGCCCAGGTGACCGACGAAGCGGGCACGCTGGTCGAAGGCAGTTTCACCTCCATCCCCGACGTGGTGAGCACCTTCAAGTGGGGCTGGCTGCCGGTGGGACCGCTGATCACCCAGCGTTTCGAAGCGGTCAAGCGCGTGCCGGACATCGGCTCACCGCTGCTGGTGGTGCATGGCGGCTCGGACCGGCTGATCCAGCCCGAGCTCGGGCGCCGCCTGTTTGAGGCCGCCACCGGGCCCAAGACCTTCGTGCTGGTCGAGGGCGGCTCGCACCACAACACCAACTCGGTGGGACAGCCGCAATACCGGGTGGCACTGGCTGAGCTGTTCGGATTGGAATAGAACACCCCTGCCGCGCTTCGCGCGACCCCCTCAAGGGGGCGGCACTGGCCGTCTGGCAGAGCCAGCCCGGCGGTGCCCTGAGTGGCGTTGTTTCAGGCTTCGGGGTGGCGCTCTGGCAACCTGTCGGCCCGGTGCGCATCTGCTACCCTCGACTGGATGTCCGCCAAGCCCCCTTCCATGTCGCCCGGCCTGATCGTGCTGGTGCTCTCGCTGCTGCTGGGTCTGCAACCCGTCACCACCGACCTTTACCTCCCCGCCCTGCCCGCCATGACCCAGGGCTTTGGTGCGGCGATGTCGCAGGCCCAGCTCACGCTGACCGCGCTGCTGCTGGCTTTCGGCCTGTCGCAGATGGTCTGGGGCCCGCTGTCGGACCGCTTCGGCCGCCGGCCGGTGCTGCTGGTGGGCATGTTGCTCTACGTGGTGGCCTCGGTGGGCAGCACGTTTTCTGCTTCGATGGACCAGCTCATTGTCTGGCGCGCGCTGCAGGGCGTGGCGATGGGCGCGGGCGTGATGTGCGCACGCGCCATCGTGCGCGATCTCTACGCACCGGTAGACGGTGCCCGCATCATGTCCAAGGGCCTCACCGGTCTGGGTGTGATCGCCTGCGCGAGCGCGCCGCTGGGCGGCCTGCTGGCCGAATACCTGGGCTGGCGCGTGGCGCTGATGGCGCTGGCGGTGTTCGGCGCCGGCACGCTGCTGGTGGTGGCGCTGCGTTTCGAGGAAACCCTGGCGCAGAAAAACCCGCGCGCACTGGAACCGGTCACGCTGCTGCGCACCTGGTGGGCCATCCTGCAGAACCCCACTTTCTGGGCCTTCACGCTGCTGGCCACCACATCCTACGGTGGCCTGTTCACCTTCCTGGCCGCGTCTTCGTTCGTCTTCATCCAGGTGCTGGGCCTGTCGCAGCCGGCCTACGGACTGGCCATGTTCACCATGTCGCTGAGCTACATCGCCGGCACCTTCATCTGCCGCCGGCTGCTGCCGCGCTACGGCGTGCGCAAGACGGTGGCGCTGGCGGGCGCCTGCACCCTCACCGCCGGCACCAGCATGGGCCTGCTCGCCCTCGCGGGCGTGCAGCACGTGGCCGCCATCATGGTGCCGTTCTACGGCTTCATGCTGGCCCACGGCGTGCACCAGCCCTGCGGTCAGAGTGGCGCCGTCGGGCCGTTCCCGCAGGCCGCGGGCGCGGCTTCGGCGCTCAGCGGTTTCATGATGATGATCGCTGCCTTCTTC
Organism: Hydrogenophaga sp. L310; assembly: GCF_055703065.1. Taxonomy (NCBI): domain Bacteria; kingdom Pseudomonadati; phylum Pseudomonadota; class Betaproteobacteria; order Burkholderiales; family Comamonadaceae; genus Hydrogenophaga; species Hydrogenophaga sp. L310. The sequence goes on along the minus strand of NZ_JBVPZA010000018.1, from coordinate 11,744 downwards.
ATGGGCGGCTGGCTCGGCAAAAGCCTGGCCGCCCAGCCCGACAGCGTGCTGCCGCTGACCAACGGCGTCTGGTTCTGGAGCGTGCTGATCGCGGCCACGGCCTGGACGCTGGTGCAGCGCTTTGGTGAGGTGAAGACGCCACCGGTGCACACCAACGCCGGAGCGACGAATGCCAGCTGATCGGCCGCGCTGCCTGGCCATCGCCGGGCCCACCGCGAGCGGCAAGAGCGCGGCTTCGCTGGCCATCGCACAGCGCTGGCCGGTGGAGATCATCAGCGTCGATTCGGCCCTGGTCTACCGCGGCATGGACATCGGCACCGCCAAGCCCACGCCCGACGAGCTGGCCCAGGTGCCGCACCACCTGATCGACACCCTCGACCCCCTGCAGGCCTACAGCGCCGCCGGCTTCGTGTCCGACGCCACGCGGCTGATCGGCGAGATCCAGGCGCGCGGGCGCACGCCGCTGCTGGTGGGCGGCACCATGCTGTATTTCAAGGCGCTGATGCAGGGCCTCAATCAGATGCCCCGCGCCGACGCCGCTGTGCGCCAAGGCATCGAAGCGCGCGCCACCCAGCTCGGCTGGCCCGCGCTGCACGCCGAACTCGCGCGGGTGGACCCGGTGACGGCGTCCCGCCTGTTCCCCAACGACTCGCAGCGCATCCAGCGCGCGCTGGAAGTGTTCGAGGTTTCGGGCCAGCCGATCTCGGCCTTCCAGACCGGGCCGGACGAGACCACGCCCACCAGCCCGATCGCGCCCGGCGCCCTGCTCTCGCTCGAACCGCAGGACCGCGCCTGGCTGCACGCGCGCATCGCCCAGCGTTTCGACGCCATGCTGGCGGCGGGCTTCCTGGACGAGGTGCGTGCACTGCGCGCGCGCGGCGACCTGCACCCCGACCTGCCGTCCATGCGCTGCGTCGGCTACCGCCAGGCCTGGGAGGCGCTGGACGCCCACGGTGAAACACCCGGCGCGCCCCAGCTCGCCGAACTGCGCGACCGCGGCGTCTTCGCCACGCGCCAGCTGGCCAAACGCCAGATCACCTGGCTGCGCTCCATGCCGGAACGCGTGGTCGTGGCCTGCGACGCGTCCGATGCGCTGGCACAGGTGCTGCAATGGGCCAGCCGCTGGCTGGATGGGCCAGCCAGGGAGACCGCATGACCCTCGTCATCCACAACCTGAGCAAACGCTACGGCGACACGCCCGTGTTCAGCCAGGTGAACCTGCGCGTCGAGCCGGGCGAGTTCATCGCCATCGTCGGCGAATCCGGCGTGGGCAAATCCAGCCTGCTCAACTGCATGGCCGCGCTGGACGACTGGAGCGAGGGCACGATCACGCACGACGGCGTGGACCTGGGGCAGCTGGGCGAGGTGCAGCGCGCGCACTGGCGGCGCGAAAAGCTCGGTTTCGTGTTCCAGGCGTTCCACGTGCTGCCGCACCTGGACGTGGCGCAGAACGTGGGGCTGCCGCTGCTGCTGCTGAAGCGCCCGGACCCGGCGCGCGTGGCGCAGATGCTCGAAGCGGTGGGCCTGGGCGGACTCGGCGAGCGCCTGCCGGCCCAGCTCTCCGGCGGGCAACTGCAGCGCGTGGCGATCGCGCGCGCCCTGGTGCACCGCCCCAGCCTGCTGCTCGCCGATGAACCCACCGGCAACCTCGACCCTTCCACCGCGCGCCAGGTGATGGGTGTGCTGGAACAACAAGCCCGCGACAGTGGTGCAGCGCTGGTGCTGGTGACGCACTCCGAAGCGGCCGCTGCGCGGGCGCAGCGCGTGCTGCAACTCACCGCGACGGGCTGCCATACCCTCCCCTCGAAAAACCAGGAACCGCCATGACCCTCCAGTCCCTGCCCACCACCCCCTTCGCCGGCCAGCTGCCCGGCACCTCCGGCCTGCGCAAGAAGGTCACGGTGTTCCAGCAGCCGCGCTACCTCGAGAATTTCGTGCAGGCGCTGTTCGATGTGCTGCACGGCGAATACCAGCTGGCCACCGGCCAGACCCTGGTGCTGGGTGGCGACGGGCGTTTCCACAACCGGGCCGCGGTGCAGACCATCCTGAAGATGGCCGCGGCGCGCGGCTACGCGCGCGTGCTGCTGGGCCAGGGCGGCATCCTGTCGACGCCCGCCGCGAGCGCGGTGATCCGCCGCCACCAGGCGAGCGGCGGCATCATCCTCTCGGCCAGCCACAACCCCGGCGGCCCCGACGGCGATTTCGGCATCAAGTACAACGCAGCCAATGGCGGCCCCGCGCCCGAGAAACTGACCCAGGCGATCTACGAGCGCACCCAGGTCATCGAGCGCTACCAGATCAGCGACGCGGCCGACATCGCCATCGACATGCAGGGCACCCAGCAGATCGAGGACATGACCGTCGAGGTGATCGATCCGGTGGCAGACCACGCGGCCGTGCTGCGCAGCCTGTTCGACTTCGACGCCATCCGCGCGCTGTTCGCCCGCGGCTTCCGCCTGCGCTACGACGCCATGTGGGCGGTCGGCGGCCCCTACGCCAAGGCCATCATCGAAGGCGAACTCGGCGCGCCCGCCGGCACCGTGGTGCACGCCGAGCCGCTGGAAGATTTCGGCGGCCTGCACCCCGACCCCAACCCGGCCTACGCCGACGACCTCGTGGCCCACCTCATGGCGGCCGACGCGCCCGACATGGGGGCCGCGTCCGACGGCGATGCCGACCGCAACATGATCCTCGGCCGCTGCTTCCTGGTCTCGCCCTCCGACAGCCTGGCCGTGCTGACGGCCCACGCGACACAGGTGCCCGGCTACGCCCGGGGCCTGGCCGGCGTGGCGCGCTCCATGCCTACCTCCACCGCGGTGGACCGCGTGGCGAAAGCGCTGGACATCGCCTGCTACGAAACGCCGACCGGCTGGAAGTTTTTCGGCAACCTGCTGGACGCGGGCAAGGTCACGCTCTGCGGTGAAGAGAGCTACGGCACCGGCTCGGACCACGTGCGCGAAAAAGACGGCCTGTGGGCCGTGCTGTTCTGGCTCAACCTCGTGGCCGTGACCGGCAAATCGGTGGAAGAGCTGGTGCGTGGCCTCTGGCGAGCGCACGGCCGCTGCGTGTACTCGCGCCACGACTACGACGGCATCGCCACCGAGAAGGCCAACGCGCTGATGAGCGAACTGCGCGCCCAGTTGCCCACGCTGGGTGGCACGGCGGTGGCGGGCCAACCCATCGCCTGGGCCGACGACTTCGCCTACACCGACCCGGTGGACGGCTCGGTGAGCCAGAAACAGGGCGTGCGCGTGGTGCTCGAAGATTCGTCGCGCGTGGTGTTCCGCCTCTCCGGCACCGGCACCGAGGGCGCCACGCTGCGCGTCTACCTGGAGCGCCACGAACCCGATGCCAGCCGCCACGACGTGCCGGCCCAGGAAGCGCTCGCACCGCTGGTGGCGCTGGCCGAAGCCGTGGCCCACATCCGGCAGCACACCGGGATGGACGCACCCACCGTCATGACCTGATACGGGTTCGCATTCAAACGCATAACCGCGTTGGTTGGTTGTCGCGACAGGATGCTTGAGGCTGGTTGCTGCCGGTGAACCAGCTGTGAAGCGTCAGCTAGCCGTGAAGCCTGCGCAACACCTGTGTCGCCGCCATGAAACGCACCTCGACGGCGAGCACATCGTTCGCCTCCGGCACGGCTTCCCGCGCCCCGCGGACGATCATGTCTGCGTGGCGCTGGAGGCAGGCCGTGTCCTGCGGGTGTTGCACGTGGCCGGCGATCTGGGCGATGGCGTCGAGCATGCGGATCGCCACGGCGGGGTTGGACCGGGCGTTTTGTCGGATCTGGTTGAAAGCCAGGTCAACGATGCCGGCAAACGTGGCCCCATGCGCCACCAGCCGCAGCCGCCCTTCGGCGTCGAACCTCAGCGGTGATGGCATGTCGCATCGGGCCAGCCGGCTCAGGGCCGATCCCAGTCGATCCACGCAGGCGACGGCCGTGAACGGGTCGTTGATGCCCGGGGACAGCGCCCGCACCGCGATCTCGACCAACTGGAGGAACGAGAACTCGACATCCTGGGTGGCCGTGCGCTGGTTGCCGAATACAAAAGCGTCGTTCAGCTGATCCACCAGGGCTTCTGTCACACGCTCCCCCGGCCACACCATGACCAACGCCTGGCCATGAACCAGGTAGTGCCCGGGGCGACGCTCCAGCCGCAGCAGCAGGTCTTCCTGGCTGGCCAGCTCCATCAGGGCGTCGGCATCGATCAACTGGAGGTAGCCGTCTTCGAGCGCGCCCACGGGAAGCGCCTCGCGATCGAACGCGGCTGGCAGGCGGGCTTCTCGTGGCGCGTTCGAGGTTTCAGACCCAGGCTGGCCCAACTGGCCGGGAAACAGCCTGCCGATCCCGTCTTCCAGTTCGTGGCCCACCCGGGCCACGACCACATCCGCCTGGATCGAGACCGAGACATGGTGGATGAAGTAGATCAGCACCCCGATGCTGACCATGGCCAGCATCACGCCGATGCTGACGGAGAGATGGGGCACAAAGGCCACCTCGTCGGCGCGCCGGATGGTGCGCAGCACGAGCAGGCAGTACACGAAGGTGGCCACGAAGGTGCCGAGCACCACCTGGTTGGCGGTGTCGCGCATGAAGTTGCGCAGCAGGCGCGGCCCCAGCTGGGACGAGGCGAGCGACATCGCCACCAGCGTCATCGAGAACACCGTCCCGGCGATGGCGATCATCGACCCGGCCACGGTGCCCAGCAGCAGGCTGGCGCCCTCGGCGCCACCGGAGTAGCTCCAGCCCAGGCGCTCCAGCCAGTCGTCACCGACGGCCTTGTCGAGCTCGACGGCGGCGACGGCCAGTGCCACGGCCAGGCAGGCCATGGCCGCCGGCACGAACCAGAAACTGGACCGAAGTGAATCCCAATACGTCAGCAGCAGTGCTTTCAAGATGCCTCGCATCAACCCTTGAGCCTGAAACGCCGGCGCCGAACGGACCATCGGCGGAGTGTGGGCTGAAAGCCCGACGCGCTCTGTTCACTATCGCACAAAGTCACCAACGCAGCGAAGAGGTGGATGGGCGGCGTTGGTGATGGGAATGCCCTGTGCGTCAGCGCACAGACGCCTCACCGACAGCCGCGCATCTTGGAACCTTTCTCCCCTCTCACCGACACCCCGAGGATCCGACCATGAAATTCAAGATACCCCTGCCGTTGCAACAGGAACACGAGGCCCTGCACGAGCGGTTGCGCCTGGCGACACAAGCGGGCGGCGAAGTCGGCGAGGCGGCCAGGACGCTGGCGCAGCTGATGCATCCGCATTTCATCAAGGAACACCAGGGCATCGTCGCCGCATTAAAAACGTTGCGTGATGCCGCAGCGCAAACGGGCCGCAGCGACATCGTCGACCATGCAGACCCCTGCCTTCTTTGACGCCGTGCCGGCGATCTTTGTCGTTGACCCGCTGGCCGACGCGCTGGGTGCGGTCGAGGGCGGGCTGATCGAGTACCGCTATATCGATGCCGCCGCTCGGCGCGCGTTCGCCGACACCTGGCAAGGCTGGGTGCAGGCGCTTGTGATTGACCATGCCGACGATCCGGCGCTGATTGCCACGACATGACGAAGCTGTGTCCGGGTGGAGAGCCGGGTCGATGGTATGGTCTGGGGAATTCCACTGCTTTGTCTGCCAGCACAGCGACGAGGTACCGAAAGTTGCGCATCCCATGCCTTGGTTCGCCGGGCTGGTCATCGAACGGGACATGCCCCCGCTGAGCGCCCACGGGTACCCGCAGCTGCAAATGTCTTGCAAACATCACCGCTGACAGCCGGAGCACCATGCTTCTTCAAACCACAGCCCCAGAGTGCCCCAGGCCAACCCGTCACTGATCGACAGCGCTGATCTGGCCGTGTCGCTCGGCACCGATCTGGAACGCGGCCTGGGCGCCGAAGAGGCTGCCCAACGGCTGCAGGCAGACGGTCCCAACGAATTGCGCGCGGTGCCGCCTGTGCCCATGTGGCGCCGTGCGTTGGCCCAGTTGCAGGACCCCCTTGTCTACCTGCTGGGTGCGGCCGCGACCGTGGCCCTGGCCGCATGGTGGTTCGAAGGCCGTGGCCAGGCCGGTGTGGCCGGCTGGCCACTCGATGCCATCGTCATCGCCGGCGTGGTGGTGCTGAACGCGGTGCTGGGCTGGCTGCAGGAGGCCAAGGCAGCGCAGGCGGTGGCAGCACTGGCGAAGATGACCACCGCCACCTCGGCCGTGCTGCGCGATGGCGCCGTGACCCGGGTGCCCAGCGCCGAACTCGTCAAGGGCGACGTGCTGGTGCTCGCCGAGGGCGACGCCGTGGGCGCCGATGCCCGCCTGGTGCAGGCCGCCGCGCTGAAGCTGCTGGAGGCGCCCCTGACAGGCGAAAGCGAAGCGGTGCTGAAGAATGCGGCACGGCTGCCCGGGCCGGTGGCGCTGGGCGACCGGCTGAACATGGTCTTCAAGGGCACCGCGGTGGCGCAAGGCACCGGGCAGGCCATCGTCACCGCCACCGGCATGCAGACCGAGATGGGCGGCATCGCCACCCTGCTGGACACCACGCCCGACGCACCCACGCCGCTGCAGGTCGAGGTCGCGCACCTGGGCAAGGTGCTGGGGATTGCGGCGCTGGTGATTGCAGCTTTGGTGGTGGTCACGATCCTGCTCATCTCGGACATCCATGGCGTGGCCGATGTGATCACGGTGTTGCTGCTGGGCGTGTCACTGGCCGTGGCCGCCGTGCCCGAGGGCCTGCCGGCCATCCTGTCGGTGGTGCTGGCGATGGGCGTGCGCCGCATGGCGCGCCACCACGCCATCGTCAAGCAACTGGCCTCTGTCGAGACGCTCGGCTCGGCGTCCGTCATCGCGTCAGACAAGACCGGCACGCTGACACGCGGCGAGATGACCGTACAAAGGGTGATGACGGCTTCGGGCCGCAGCGACATCACCGGCGTGGGCTACGCCCCCGAGGGGCGCGCCGAGACGGCGGGTACCGAACTGGCCGAAGGCCCGCTGCGCCTGGAGCTGCAGGCCGTGCTGCGCGGCGGCAGCCTGGCCGGCAATGCCCAGCTGCAGCAGGACGAAACCGGCACCTGGGTGATCCAGGGCGACCCGACCGAGGCCGCGTTCCTGGTGGCCGAACGCAAGCTGGGTGATCCGGCCAAAAGCGAGGCCACGCCCGGGACGGAGGAACGCTTCGAGCGCATCGGCGAAATCCCCTTCACCTCGCAGCGCAAGATGATGTCGGTTCTGCTGGTGGACCATGCCGACGGCGACGCGCATGTGCTCTTCACCAAGGGTGCGCCCGATGAGCTGCTGGCGCATTGCACCCACGCGCGCCGCGGCGAGGACACGGTGGCGCTTGATGCCGCCCTGCACGCGCGGGTGCTGGCCGACGTGGCTGCGATGACCGGTGACGCGCTGCGCACGCTGGCCGTGGCGCGCCGCACACTGGCGCCCGACGCGCAGATCCCGAACGATGCGGATGAGGCGGCTGCGTTTGAGCAGGGCCTGGAATACCTCGGCACCGTCGGCATCATCGACCCGCCGCGCGAGGAAGCGGCCGTGGCCATCGCCGAGGCGCGCCAGGCAGGCATCCGCGTGATCATGATCACCGGCGACCACCCGCGCACGGCGGCGCGCATCGCCGCCGATCTCGGTATCGTCGATGCCGGGGCGCCGGTGCTCACGGGCATCGAGCTCGACAAGCTGGGCGATGACGCCGCCTTCGCTGCCGCCGCGCAGAACACATCGGTGTTCGCCCGCGTGGCGCCTCGGCACAAGCTGCGCATCGTGCAGGCGCTGCAGGGCAGCGGCCAGGTGGTGGCCATGACGGGCGACGGCGTCAACGACGCCCCCGCATTGAAGGCTGCCGACATCGGCGTGGCGATGGGTGTGGCGGGCACCGAGGTGAGCAAGGAAGCGGCCCGCATGATCCTGGCCGACGACCACTTCGCCACCATCGTGCTGGCGGTGCGCGAGGGGCGCGGTGTGCTTGACAACATCCGCAAGTTCCTGCGCTACCTGCTGTCGTCGAACCTGGCCGAGGTGCTGACGGTGTTCGCCGGCGTGGTGGGGGCCGGTGTGATTGGTCTGAAGGCCACGGCCACCGGATCGGGTGGCGCGGTGGTGCTGCCGCTGCTGGCCACACAGATCCTGTGGATCAACCTGATCACCGATACAGGGCCCGCGCTGGCCATGGGCGTGGACCCGATCGCCGACGACGTGATGGCGCGCAAGCCGCGCCCGCGCAGCCAGGGCATTCTGGACAGGGCCATGGCGTGGGGCGTGGTGGAAGGCGGCGTGGTGATGGCGGTGCTGACCCTGCTGACGCTGGACCTGTTCCTGCCCGGCGGGCTGATCGAGCCGGTCGACCGCTGGCTGGGCGCGGGCCCGCACAGCCTGGAACTGGCGCGCACCGCCGCCTTCACGGTGCTGGTGCTGACGCAGCTGTTCAACTGCTTCAACGCGCGCTCGGCCAGCGCATCCGCGTTCCTCGCGCCGTTCTCCAACCGCTGGCTGTGGGCCGCGGTGGCCTTGTCGGCAGCGCTGCAAGTGGCCGTCGTGCACCTGCCTTTTCTCAACCTCGCCTTTGGCACCGTTCCGCTCTCGGCGGGCCAGTGGGGCGTGTGTGTGACGATGGCCAGCGGCGTGCTCTGGTTCAGCGAAGCGCGAAAGCTGGTGCGACGACGCTGGACGCGGCAGGCAACTGCGCCGCCTGTGACAGACAGGGCCGGGTTGAGCTGAAGTGATCATGGTGACAGAAGCACTGAACCCCCATATCCCTCACGCGGGAAACACTCCCGCTGCGCACGAACCGAACGCGGCGGCAGCCCGGACGTGTGTATACCTGCCCGATGCACCCTGAAATTCGGCAGGAACAGCCGGGCAACTGCCCGAAGTGCGGCATGACGCTGGAACCCGTGTTGCCCGCCGTGGGCAAGGACGAAAACAAGGAACTCCTGGACTTCCAGCGGCGCTGAACTGAGTCACTCGCGGACGGCGCTCAGAACAGTAGCGACGGTCGTCACCGGTCGTTCAGTGATCGACCACGCAAGTGACCGCTTCACCGTCAATACCGGGTACTCGCCAGTTGAAGGCATCAAGCCCTTGGTGAGGGACCGGTTTCTGACGGGGCGGAGAGACACTCCCGACCCTGAGCTGACGCACGGACGGCATGCCCAAAGCGGCCATTCATGCAGATCTTTCTTGGGAAATGAACATATGAAAAACAGCGCCAAATAGGCAACATTTTTCTGTCTCAGTTCCGTACACCCAGCGTATCCAGCAGATAACTGCTGGCTATTTTGCACCAAGTGTCTCAAAAGCGTCAGTACTATTGACACAATCGTTGGAACACGTCATCCTCCCCCTGCTCCCTTGCAGGAAAAATGGAGCGCCTCTTTTTGCAGGTTCGCCTGCGAGGTTGGATTTTCAGAGAGCAAACCTGAACCAACCGTGATAACTTACTTTTACTAGGTTTCGTTCCATGGAAAGCCCGATACTCGTTCTCGGGCTTTTATTTTCCAAAGGCGAAAAGTGCATAAGCATCGAACTCTATATTCAATGAATGGATCAATTGAAATGAAATACTTCGCCACATTGATGATTGTCTTTGGACTGGCGGGTTGCGCAGTGGTACCTCACGAGCAATTGGGACTCGACACCACATCGAACTTTCGGTCGCCGCCCCCTGATAAGGCTGGTATTTATGTATACCAGTGGAAGTCCGGAATATTGGGGTCGGCTGCGGATGTCAACTTCGAAATCAAAGGCCAGCCAAAAATCGCCTTGAACACCGGAGAGTATGGTTTCCTTGAATTACCTCCCGGTGAGTATGAGTACAAGTTAAGTGGTGGACTGATCCCGAGTTTTATTCCAGCAAAGTTCGAAGCAGGTCAGAACTACTTCTTTCGAGCGACGCTAGCGAATTTTTCCGATCTATCGTTTTTGATAAGAGATCAGCAGGAGATTAATGATGCCAAGAAAAGCATTCTCAGCGGTCGGTACGAGTTGTACAACGTAGACTAGCTTTTCCGACGAAAATTGCATCCTAATCCTCACTTTATGAATGTTGCATATGACGTAGAAAACTTAGGTCTCACTTGTGAGCCATCTCTATCACTTGTTAGTCCGCTTGGCGTCGGTATTAGTACCGTTGTTCATTGCAACTGATCACAACCTGATAACCTGCTTCTGGTCGGTTCTATTAAACCTGATCACACTATCTATTAGGATGAGCCAAGCGGCTTTGTTTAACGACCGCGAGTTGGTATCCTGCATCAATAAACGTTGGCGATCGCGTTCGCTCCTGATAGGGTTTTATCAATGGGCGGATTCAAGTCCGGAACGACCCAGGACTTGGGCCATGGCTCGAACGCTGTACTTCTGCTGGGCCAGACTGGCCAGGGTCACACGGTCTACAGGCTGGAGCTGTTGATAGCGCTTGGGCGGGGTACTTTGCATCTGCGGACCTTACTCGGTGGCAAGTGTTGCACTTCAGACTTGAATCCGCCAAGCAATTGGTCTTGGAAAAATAAAAGAGGTGCTTTGCGGTGATGTACTTTGGGTGCAGGATCGAGATATTTCGTGATACAGTAAGTATAATAAGTATCCTCGTTCTAATATTGGCGCTGGCGGTATGACAAATGCAACTATTGATCCACCCGAATAGACATCCACATTCTGCTTGGCCAGCAACTCACATACTGCCGCTCGGCATCCATCCACTATTTCTGCCGACGGCCTATCGTGTCTGAAGGCGGAACGGCGAGAAACTTCGAGAATATATTGAGCATCACAAAGTCAATTGTTACCAACAAAACTTGAAATAAGATGCAATGATTAAAGCAATGTTCCGAATCTTTCTCGGACTTTCACTCGTGGCATGCGGCATCGCTCTTGAAGGCCTCTGGCTTGCCTTTTGCTTCGGAACTGTTGTCGTTGGTGTTGTGCTTCTTATATGGTTCACCCCGATTCTTCTGTTTCCGTTTGCGCTCATATCGATACCTGGATGGCGCATTCTTCAGAATGGGATTCATGACCTTAGGCCCATAGACACCAGAATGATCTCTTCTGCAATTGCACCAGTTTTTTCTGCCCAAATCCGGAAGATAGAAGAATCTGGGCAAGCCGCGCCTCTCAACGAATCCGTTCTTTCTTATATCGCGGCTCTATCCTTCGTAGCTAGTCGTCGCAACCTATCGCTACAAGACGTTTTTGAAATAGCCTCAGAGCTTTACGCCGACCCTCAGTACAGGCTTCAAGTTGCAAACTTAAAATACTGTGTCGACTACAGCAATGATCTGAAAGGATTTTGGAGCGAGGCGAGTCGCATGACACCAACCGCTCAGCAAGAGTTGGCGGCAGGAGTTGGACGCGCGCTGATTGAGTTGTCGCAGACAACTGCCTAACCGCTTCTTTCGGCGGAGCATTCTTTCGCAGTCTAATCGAGGCAAAAATGGGGCTAGCACTAGAAATCTCGACAATCTTAGGGGGTATTACCGCTCTTTGGTTCTTCTATGACAAGCGCCATGTAATTTTCGCATGTTTTAAGATTAGGAAATCCACTTCCATCAACCCTTTGGGATTATCAGACGAGTGTTTTGAATTTCTATGTGTAAACCGAAAAGCCCTTCTTGCGAAGGCTCAATGCCGTTTTGCATGGAACTTGACCTTCAACTCCGATGCGTGGTGAGGCCTGCGAAGCGCGGCGCTGCGTGCTCGAACGGGTTGGCTGGAAGGTGCTTGAGCTTGGACAGGCGCAGGTACG